>CAZKQJ010000008.1:0-123027 GCA_964554875.1 uncultured Spirochaetaceae bacterium
CTGAGAAACCTGTACCGCAGCGGCGGCAACGGAAGCGCTGGATTCTGCCGAAGAGGCGGGACTGATAGGTACCATTTTTTACATACCAGCCGCCAGACGGTAGGTGAGAATAATGTTTTCCGCACTCACTATTAGGACAGAAGAGGGGACGAAACATGACTGCAACTCCTTTTTTACGGGTCTACTGGTAAATACCAGTGGAACAAGGAGTTTGCTTCAGCTCATCCCCACGGTTATGGACACTACCTAAAAAATAACCCCGAGAGCGAAGGCCGCAAGCACAATCAGGGGGGGCGGAATTTTCGTAAACCCGAGCAATAGAGCGGAGGCTACGGTTACCATCAAATTTTCTAGACTGATACCGCTGGACAGAGTCAGGATTACCGCCGCTACTGCGATAAGACCGCCGGCAACCGCGTTTATCCCCGACAGGGAAAGCCGAATCGCCCGTATCTGCTTCAGGTCCTCCCACAGGGGATAGACAAAATAGATCAGCAGAAGTCCGGGAAGAAATATCCCGATTCCACCAACGGCAGCCCCCAGAGCCTGAATAAGAATCCCCTCCCCTCTGGAAGCCATTCCACCGGCATAGGCGGCAAAACTGAACATCGGTCCGGGGAGTCCCTGGACAAGACCGTAACCGGTCAGGAATTCCCCGCCTGTCATGAACTGCCGAATATCAACCAGTTCTCCGTACATGACAGGAACGACTACCTGTCCGCCGCCGAAAACCAGGTATCCGTAGCGGTAAAAACGCTCAAAGTTCTCCAATAACCTGAAGTCAGTCAGGGATACAGCTGCTATTCCCCCCACAGCAAGGGCTGCGAAGAGAACAAGATAGCCCCAGGGCGGACGAATCTGAACAGGGTTCCACATTCCCTTTTCCCGTTTTACCAGGATATTTGTCAGTCCCCCGGCCGCCAGAACAAGGGGGAACACCCAGGGTGACCTGAAAAAGAAGGTAAGCACAGCAGAGCTAAGCAATAAACCCAGAGACAAAAGATCGGTAACCACCTTTCGTCCGATCCTTAAAGCCGCAACGATAATAAACCCCACCGCCATGGGTCCGATAAATCGCAGAATGGAATGGGATACATTCATGGAAGACAAAACCTGGTACCCGAAAGAGAGAAAACCCATGGCAAAAAGAACCGGCAGGGCCCAGACAATCATCGTAAAAAAGGCAAGTTTTCTGCCCCCCATCCTGTAGCCGATGGAAACAATGGTCTGCGTACTTGTCGGTCCTGGAAGAATGCTGCACAAAGCCATCAGTTCAACAAGATCCTGCTCCTTCAAATAGCGCTTTTTTGTCACCATCCGGTCCAGAAAAACCCCCAAATGGGCCTCCGGTCCTCCATAAGCCCCAAGGGAGCAGATCAATACATCCTTCAAAAACGCCGGATAGGAAACACTGCTCCGGTGTGTTTCTTTATTGTCTTTATCAGAATTCATGGCAAAGTCAAGTTATACATTGCACCCCCTTTGGGGCAAGACTTATATCAATCTCTGTCTGTGCTGGATTATTCACAGTTTCAGATTATAATGAGACTGTCGGAGAAAGAAATAAGGAAATCGCTCGATGAAAACCGATCAGGAAACAGACAGCACCCTCATCGAACGCCTCAAGGAGCTCAATTGTCTTCTGAAAATATCAAAGCTCCTGGCCCAGCACGATATAGATCTTCCTATAATTCTCAACCAGATTGTCGATATCCTGCCCCAAGCCTTCCAGAAACCCAGGCAAACCTGCGCGAGAATCATCTACCAGGACAGCGAATATGTGACCGGGAATTTTCATGCTGAGCATGAGGTCATACGGGAGCCGATTTGTATTAACCGTATAACAGTAGGTTGTGTAGAAGTGTATTTCCTAGAAAAAAACAGGGACCCCCAGGCCAACAATTTCCTTGTCGAGGAACAGACTCTGCTTTCCGCCATTGCAGATCAGATTGGTATGGTTATCTCAAAAAAGGAAGCGGAGCTGTCCCTCCACAAGGCAGTGGACCAGCTGAAGGAGAACTCCATCCAGCTGGAAAATAAAAATATTGCCCTCAAGGAACTTCTGTATCAGATACAGGGCGAACGAGAAAATTATGTACGATCGATTCGGAAACAGATAGAAGAATCTGTACTCCCTGCTCTCGTCAGGATTCTTCAGAATCCAAAGACCGATACAGATATCCGTGAATACGCCAGGATTGCCGGAGATGCCCTGGGTGATATAAGCGCTTCCTTTGCAACCAAGGACAATCGGGAGACTGCTTCATTAAGCCCCAGGGAAATGGAGATCTGCGGTATGATCAAGCGGGGTCTGAGTACAAAAGAGATTTGTTCTCTCTTGGGACTTTCTATTCAGACCGTGGAAAAGCACCGCTACAACATTCGAAAAAAAATGGGCATTGCCGGGAAAAAAGTAAATCTTGCCGTTTTCCTCAGGGAGAAATAGCTACACCAACCTGGTAGTAGTAGCTACCAGGTTTCTACCGGTTCTTGCATGGTTGCTTCTTTTCCTGCCTGAGACTAAGGTCCTATGAATATGGAATACAACCTTCGCACCTTCAATGCCCACGATATAGAACGCATACGTGGGTTTCTGGACCTGGCAACGGACAGTAAAAAAGGCGAGCGATATAAATCACTGATCCGCCTTAAAAACGATCTGGCGTACGCAGATGTAGTCGATCCGGAAGAGATGCCCGGAGACGTTGTCACCATGAATTCCCTAATTCGCATAGACAACGCCAGTTCTAGCGGAACTGAGGAAATTACTCTTGTGTTCCCTCAGGAAGCTGATTACAAGCTGGGCAAGGTCTCTCTCCTCGCTCCTCTGGGCGCAGCGCTTTTGGGATGCAGACAGGGCGAAACCGTAACCTACATTGCCCCCGGCGGCGAAGTTAAGGTAAAGATCCTGGAAATTCTCTATCAGCCTGAGGCCAACGGGGATTTTGTATCCTGATGCCCCTCGAAGCCTGGATGACAGACTGGATTATTCTGCCCCTCGTTATCTTTATCAGCAGGGTAATCGATGTTTCTTTGGGAACTCTCAGAATCATTCTTGCTTCCCGGGGAAACCAGAAATACGCACCTTTGATCGGGTTCTTCGAGATTCTTCTCTGGCTCATAGTCGCACGGCAGGTCCTGTCCAACATGTCAAATCCTGCCAGTGTATTGGCGTATGCTCTTGGTTTCTCCGCCGGTACATACCTGGGGATAAAACTTGAAAACGCCTTTGCCTTTGGTGATGTTTTGATCCGCATCGTCTGTAAAGATACAGGGAGTTCTATCGCCAGCAGCCTGCGCAGCTTTGGATACGGCGTAACCCAGGTAAATGCCGAAGGAAAGGACGGACCCGTAACCATTCTGTTCAGCGTGATTGCAAGGAAAGATATCCCTGAGGTGGAAAAACGAATCCACGGCCTGGACAGAAACGCTTTTTACTCCATAGAAGATGTTCGTTTTCTTAACTCCGCATCCAAACGCTGGATTACTCAGGAAGCTCGGGTTCAGTCTGCAGGCCGGGCAAAATAAATACTTAAGTATCCGATATCCTGGAGAGAAAGGATACCAAAGTCGCCCGGCGGTCAAGCGAGACCGCGGAAATTAAAATCGAATCTACCGATCTTCACTGATTTCCTTACACTATCCACTTGCGGCGTATATTTCTAAGACTGATGGCGAAAAGAAAAAGACAGAATGCCGAAAGGACGGCGAAGTTCAGGGCCGTCGGCATGGTACCGGAACCGCCGATTGAACGATGCAGAATATCGGCCCCGTAGGTCAACGGCAGCGCGTACGAGACGGGCTGCAGCCAGAACGGCAGGGCCGCCACAGGAACGAACAGGCCGCAGAGAAAGATCATGGGAAAGCGGAAAAAATTGGAGAAAGTCTGCGCCTCGAAAACCTCACTGACAGACACTGCAATAAAGAGACCGAGGAAGGTTGAACTCACTGCAATTAGTATCACCACGGGAACGAGACTCAGCCAGTCCACCCCGCTCAGGTCCGTAATAAAAGAGGCGATAAGTACGGGGACAAAGGCGTTCACCGCACCGAAAAAGATCGCCCCGGCCGTTTTTGCCAGCATCAGCAGCTCCAGAGAAATGGGAGCGAGCAGGAGTCGTTCGAAGGAACGCCCTTTTTTCTCGAAGGTGACGGTAACCGCCAGCATGCTGGTCGTACCGAAGAGTACCGAGACGCCCATCACACCGGGGAGTATAGACAGGATGCTCTCGAAACCGCTTCCGGACCTGACAAAAAAGGCGGCGGTCCAGGCAAGGGGAAAAACCAGACCCCAACTGATGTTCGGGGGCTTAAGGTAGTAGCTGCGCATGTCCTTGACGAGTATATTCCAGAAGGCAATCCATTTCTTCATCATATCTATCCCTTCCTCTTCTTTTCCTGTTCTTTGTTCATTTCTCCCGCCTCTATGCCGGTAATCTTCACGAAGACCTCCTCGAGGGAAGGACGAATCTTTCTGGCTTCGTAAATCTCCACTCCCCTGTCTTCGAGAAAACGAACGATTGGTCCCACCTGGATAGTTTTCGAGGACTCAACGTGAATTTTCCTTTCCGAATCGACGCGACAGTCAAGATCGGGAAACTCTCCAGCGAGCCGGGAACAGAGCTCTTCGTCAGTATCCGAGAGCTCGAAATGCATGATCTGCCTGTCCTGGTACCCGCTCATAAGATGCCCGACGGTATCGATAGTTTCAATCCTGCCGGATACGATAAAGGCGATACGGCTGCAGAGCTTCTCCGCCTCTTCTATGTAATGCGTGGTCAGAAAGATGGTAGTTCCCCGGGCATTCAGATCGGCTATCAGGCGCCGCAGCTGCCGAGCACTGGCCACATCGATACCACTGGTCGGTTCATCGAGGAAAAGGATTTCCGGTGAGTGGATTATTCCGGCAGCTATGGTGAGCTTACGCTTCATGCCCTTGGAGTAACTGGCGAACTTTCTCCCCGCTGCTGCCGTCAAACCGAAGTACTCCAGGAGCTCCCGAGCACGCGTTTCCCGATCACTACGCCTCATCCCGTACAGGGCTCCGCAGAAACAGAGATTCTCGAAACCGGATAATTCGGGGTAAAGGTTGCTCTCGTCGGGAACCACGCCCATCAGATGCTGAGCTGCCTTCGGATTTCTGGAGCAGTCGATACCGCCAATCCGTATCGCACCAGTATCCGGCCGGGCCATTCCGGTCAGCATGTTGATTGTCGTAGTTTTTCCGGCACCATTCGGACCGAGGAAACCGAACAGCTCACCCCTGGATACCGAGAATTCTACATTACATACAGCCTTCACCTCTCCAAAGCTCTTCGAGAGGCTCCGGACACGGATAACATCAGTCCCTTGTCCATCCATAGATTTTTCCTATTTGTGTTTTTCGCAACAGCAGGAATGTTTCGCTTCACTATCACCGTGACATCTGCATATCTGTTCGGGCCCGCAGTTCTCAGGCTTATCCTTCAGAAATTCCGGCCGGCTGCATTCTTCGTTTCTCTTGTCCCTTTCTACACAGCATGACATCTTCGTTTTCCCCCTTATGATGAAAACTCACGCCTCTATATTATATTAGTATATTCGTAGTTACTAATTTAGGTGATACAATCCGCCCCGGCACCCCAGTGTCATTCTCAATAGTCCCTGCAGTATGATTCTTTCCTGAGACTTTCGGGTTCGAACCCGTTGTCAGGATCGAAAACCCTGTCCACCAACTTTTTCCATTCAGCAAAGGTAGTATCATTCAGGCGGTAATGAACGTGAAATCCCCGCTTTTCATCTATAACCAGACCCGCGTCCCGCATGATTCTCAGGTGTTGAGAAACCGCTCCCTGACTTATTCCCAGATTGCAGGCCAGGGCATTTACGCACAGGGTTTTCTTCTTCAAGAGGTAGATAATCTTTATTCTGCTCTCCACCGAGAGAATTTTCAGGATACGGGCCTGCTCTTTTGTTCTGATACCGTTTATTGTATACTCCATAGCTTATTAGTTTTCGCTAATATACTAATACACTATTCAATTTACGACAATGCTATTTCTAAAAAAAGGGACAATATAAGCCCCACGGATGCACAAAGAGCGCCGCACGGCGCTCTTTGTCTTTTTTTTGCCGGAGACCGGACTTCAGCCTCGCTTCCCTTCCGGGAAGCTTCGGCCCCCGCGAGTGCCTTCGGCACTCTCTCGGACAAGTTCAAGTCCTTGCCTCCCTCTGGATGCACAAAGAGCGCCGCACGGCGCTCTTTGTCTTTTTTTTGCCGGAGACCGGACTTGAACCGGTACGGGCTTATTAAGCCCGGGGGATTTTAAGTCCCCGGTGTCTACCAATTTCACCACTCCGGCGTTCTATTTTGCAAAAACGATACTACCTGTCTTGCATCGATCAGTCAAGCGCTGCTACCATGCGCGGGTCAGTCGCTTATGAAGAAGAAACCTGAAGCACCCGATATACACGGATACGTGGATACCCATTTTCATGTCCTTCACTCATTAAAAAAAGGTCTCTCCCGTCAGGAAGTCCTGGATTCTGCTTTTACTACCGGTATGTCCCGGGGGATTGATATAGCCACCGGCCCCGATGAGTTCGACAAACGCCTCTCTTTTTCACAGGCCTATCCGGGTCTTTTCCTCAGCGTAGGCTTTTACCCAAGCTGGGCGAAATCTATTCCGGACAATATGGAAGCGAACCTCATTGAACAGGCCCAGAAAAGCAGCAAGGTTATTGCTATTGGCGAAGCCGGCCTCGATTACCACTGGAACTACGCCACCCCACAGAAGCAGAAGGAACTCTTCTCGCGACAGATCAATGTTGCAAACCAGCTTGAGCTGCCGGTCATTGTTCACTGCAGAGACGCCCAGGAGGACCTTGTACGGCTTCTTAAGGATACACGGGCCGAATACGGTGGGGTGATTCACTGTTTTTCCGGGGACTACCCCTTTGCTTCGGCCTGCGTGGATCTTGGATTTCATATCTCCTTTGCCGGGAATCTGACTTACAGAAATGCTCCGGAACTGCGGGATGTTCTGAAAAACTTACCTCTGCAGTCCCTCCTGTTCGAGACGGATGCCCCTTATCTTTCTCCTGAACCCAGAAGGGGCAGAACTAATACGCCATCTAATGTTAGATTTACCTATCAGGCCGCAGCTGAACTTCTGAACATTGAAACAGAAGCGCTTGTCAATACGGTTCGGAAGAACATGGAAGAGCTTTTTAATCTTCCAGAATCATAATCTCAACCCGGCGATTCATGGCACGGCCCTCTTCCGTATGATTGGGCCCGAGAGGGTCGGTTCCGCCCACACCACGAAACAGGAAACGCTCCGCCTCTATTCCTTCCTTTGTAAGAAGATCAGTTATCACCTTTGCCCGTTGAACAGACAAATCGTACTGACTTTCCATGCTTCCCACATCGGCGGTGTGACCGGTAACCAAAAAACTTCTCCCGGAAATCCGTTTCAAGGCTTTTGCTATGGATTTGAGCTTGGTCATTTCTCCCGGCAGGAGTTGCGGCGAATCCGGGTAAAACTGAAGATTTTTCAGGGTAATATAAATACCTTCGTCCCGCTCATCCACGCTTACATTCTCAAGCTGTTCCTCCTGTACAAGGCGTCCCAGATCATCCTTCAGAGCTTCTCTGTTCATGGAGGGAAAATCCTCAAGCCAGGTCAGAATAAAGCCCTCACGATGAACAGTGCTGCCGTCTGCATACTGGTAGATCTCCTCCACCACGTCCCGCATAAATAGTGTGAATCCCTGATCTACAGGATAGTAAATATCAACAACATGACGTCCCTGCAGACTGCTGAGTTCCCGGTCTCCGTAAGGGTCTGTTCCCCGCCTGTATCGAAGAGCGTACTGAGCCCGAACAATATGGGCATCATTCCCATTGTAATCGCCGAGCCCCATATATTCGTATTCACACAGGAATGGTATCCGCGTAGCCCCTCTTCTCAGCGGGTCGACCACCCGGACGCCTGCCGATTGCCATCGGTCTCCCCGCATGACGATGTCAGTAGGAAAACGTGGAAAATCCCGCAGCAGCGGATACGCAGTATCCGGTGAAACACGCATTTCTCCCGTCGCAGAAAAAGAGAGCTTAACCGGAACAATATCGTCAATCTGCCGGGCGACATGTCGAAGATCCCTTGTCATTGATTGGAGAACGTAAAAATTCCCGCTGTATTCCGCGCTTTGGTCACTTTCCCGAACCAGGGTTCCCCGGACCTCATTATGCACAAAGCCTTTATATGCACCGTTTATTCGTTGGCGCATATTCTCCTTTTCAACAATGCTGTAACGTGTCTCTGCGGCGGGGTTAAAGGCAGCACCAAGGCTGACCTGGGAATGAAGAAAGAGGGGGAAAAGACAGAAGATGGCTGATAAAAAAATCCCCCGCAGGTAACGGGGGATAAAAGGACACTGTTTCATGGCGTTTATTTGGAAAACCGGAAGCTTGTCACCAGCTGTCCTGCATATCATCTACATCGCGGCTCTCTTCAGAATAGAGGTCCGTAACAGCCCGCATGTCATCAAAATAGATGTAGTAGTCGCCATAGGTATCCACGGGATCGCAAAGGATCTTGAATCCGTCCACCCGGATACCCATTCTGTTCGCATGGTGATAGTCCCGCTGAATGATATGGGGAGGAATAGCGACGGTCATCTTCTTCCACCCGGTAAAATTCAGACTGCCCATGGTAATCTCCGCTCGATTGCCGAAATAATCACTTATAAGCAACTTGAGGGTGTGACGATTGTTTCGTCCCACGACCCAGACAGAGATAGTCTTGGTTATTCCCTCGATTGCCATCGGCCTTGCCGGGGTTACAAGAAATTCGTGAAACCCGCGCTTGAAGTATTCAACCTTCACACCAAGAACGTACTTGTCAACTTCGCTCTGGGAAATACCGATCTCTTCTTCGTCCGGGATGGGCTCCTTGTCCAGAGGACCTCCGGGAAGCCGCCGGATGCTTATAAGACCGTTATCCAGAGCCATGGATGCCTTCCAGAAACCGGCATCCTCGTATTTCGTTACCGAGACCTCTTTAAGCTTCTGCTGGGCGGAATCGACACCTATCTCTTCCGCATTGGGTTCTCCAACAGAAAACTCCTGAGCTGTCAGGGAAGCCACGGCAAGCAGACATACAATCAGCAGTAAACTCTTCTTCTTCACAAGCTTCATAACTTCTATTCCTCTTCCTCGGGCCAGATCTGAGAACGCGTTTCAGGGCGTACAAACTCGTCACCATCAAAGCGGCTCTCAAATACGTCCGTAAGTACCTTTACATGGTCCATGTAAAAGTCAAAACCCGCCACGTTTTCATCCGGTTCGGTGCGGAGAACAAACTTGATCAGTTTGAGATTCCGGTAATTAGGAATATACACCTGACTTTGGGGGATGTAGGTGGGAATACGTATTCTCAGGTTTTGCCAGCCGGTATAGTTCAGGCTGCCCATGGGCAGAACATAGACATACCCCCTGTAATCCTCAACGTGAACCTCGAGGGTAAATCTGTACTGGGATCCCCAGGCCCATAAATCCAGCTCTTTTACCCTTCCCGGAAGAGAGATTTTCGCCGGCACCAAACCGTCGGGGCCCTCTTCCACCGGAAAGATTTCCAGGTAGTTGAATCCCTTGCGGTCAAAGGCCGCCTGCATTCCAAGCACCTGGTGTCCCTGCCCATCCCCGGCCCTTCCGTACAGGGCAAAGGGAAAACCGTCGACAAGCTTGAATTTGGGGTAATCTTCAGCGATAAACTTGCTCCCCTGAACATACCATTCGTAGGCAGAATCCTCTCCATCGAAGGTTTCCACAACATCGGATACAATATTCTCAGTGGCTTTATCGGCAAAAAGAGAGACCGGTATGGTCAGGATGAACAATAAAAGGCAAACAAAGAATAAACGGAAACCGCGTTTCATTCTTAACTCCTTTATGTAATAGAAAAACTCACAGGTCCGTCAGCAAGTTGAATTATATTTCTATCAAAATACTTTGTCAAACCTTTTTCCCTTTTTAGGAAAAAAGGGTAATTACTGATAAAACCTGCAATTACCCCGGACGTATACGCCTATTCCTTTTCGCTGTCCGGAATCAGAACCCATGGATCGGCCTCTTCGGATCCATCGAGAAGGGCCCTGTACACCCTTTCCCAGTCTACAGCGAGGGTCCAGGACCTGATATTCCCTCCGGAATCAACGGGACGGTCGCTGATAATCATCTCAGGAAGCTCTCCCCTTGAATCAGGATCGGATTCCTTTGCAACTCCCGGGCTGTATTCTCCTAAAAATAGAAGGAGTACATCGGTTTTTTCTGGCGTCACCAACCTGAAATCACGCTGCTTAATCTTCTCCGGCGAGATAGTAAGCATCTCAAGCCGAAAACGCTCATTCCTCCGGGCAAGATTCCTGGCCATGCTGTCCCATATGCTCTCTTCGGGATATTTCATAAGAGTCAGATACACCGGCTCGTCCCCGGGAAAGCGGGATTCCAGAAGCGCGATAATCGTGTCAGCTGCCCCCAGGGATTCCATCTCCAGAGCCTTGATTCCGGATGGTTTCCGGTACCCCGGTGGTACAACCGCGTAAACAGACAGGCCGGGATCTTCCTGCAGGACGCTCTCCGCCAAATCATAATAGAGGGGACTGAAAACAAGGGTATCCGTTCTGTTCCGTACGGCTGCTGTCAGAACCTCACGGGGGCCCGGCTTTATGGAAAAAACCTCGATAACCATCCGGCGGGAAGTAAATTCCTGAATCCTGGATTTCTCCATTTCCCCGAAACCTGAGTCACTGATGAAAAGGTAGGGCTGTGAACAGGCAAGGAGAAAAATAAATGAACCCAGAGATAAAAGAACAGGCCGGATCCGCATGAAAATACTCTACGGTTCCGACTCCTGCAGGTCAAGCCCGCCCTTGACATCAACTTTACCCCTCCCTACAATCACATGATAGATTTATCCAATCCAAGGAGCAGAAAATGACTTCATATAAGGATCTGGGGCTCGTCAACTCCAGAGAGATCTTCAAGAAAGCGGTGGCCGGCGGCTATGCCATTCCCGCATACAATTTCAACAACATGGAACAGCTGCAGGCTATTATCCAGGCATGCGTAGAAACCAAATCCCCTGTTATTCTGCAGGTGTCCTCCGGAGCGAGAAAATACGCCAACTCCACAATGCTGCGCTACATGGCCCAGGGAGCCGTGGCATACGCCAAAGAACTCGGCTACGCCATCCCTATTGTTCTTCACCTGGACCACGGCGACACCTTCGAACTCTGCAAAGACTGTATCGACTCCGGATTCTCTTCGGTAATGATCGACGGCAGCCATCACTCTTTTGAAGACAATATTGCCCTTACCAAAAAGGTTGTGGAGTACGCCCACGCCCACGATGTAACGGTGGAAGGAGAACTGGGAGTTCTCGCGGGCATCGAGGACGATGTGGTGGCCGAAAAATCCACCTATACAAAACCGGAAGAGGTAATCGAATTCGTAGAACGAACCGGCGTCGATTCCCTGGCTATCTCCATCGGTACCAGCCACGGCGCAAATAAGTTCTCCCCTGATCAGTGCACCCGCAATGCCGACGGCGTGCTGGTTCCCCCGCCCCTGCGCTTCGACATTCTGGAAGAGATCGAAAAGCAGCTTCCTGGCTTTCCCATCGTACTTCACGGCTCATCTTCCGTGCCCGTCGACAAAGTAGAGACGATCAACAAGCACGGCGGAGCCATCAAGGATGCCGTGGGTATCCCCGAGGAGCAGCTGAGAAAAGCTGCCAAGTCGGCGGTTTGCAAAATCAACATCGATTCCGACGGCCGGCTTGCAATGACCGCCGCCGTACGGGAAGTGCTTGCGACCAAACCCGGCGAATTTGACCCCCGCAAGTATCTTGGTCCGGCAAGGGACTCCCTCAAGGAGCTCTATATGCACAAAAACAAGACTGTTCTCGGCTCTGCCGGGCATGCCTGAGTAAACGCGAAAGAAGGCTGAAAAAAGGCTGCCGGGGAATCTCCCTGGCAGCCTTTTTTTACAGGGATAGTCTAGTACAGATGCTGTCGACGAGAGAGAAGAATAACTCCGGTTCCAATCAGCAGTAATACCGCAAGGCTTAAACCCCAGCGAAAGCTGTAGAAGAAAGCGGGAACAAGCGCCATGAGCAGAGATAGCGGAACAATCAGTACAGGATACACGAGCCGTATTGCACCCCTGGCCTGGAGGAACTGGATCAAAACAAGCATGATGAGGACAAGAAAGATAAATTCAGTAAGGGGTAATCCGAAAAGAACAAAAAGATCCTGAACGTGGATATATCTTACACTGTTTATTGCGCCGGTAGGTATATAAATTCCCATAACAAAGGGCAACAGGGTCGCTTCGGAGAGAAACCCGCTGAAAAAACCGGAACGAAAAATCAGCATTCCGACGCTTGCCGCGAGCCCGAGCGACAGATAGGTTTTCAGTCCCCAAATGAAAAGATCGGCCGCAAATGAAGGAACCATCCTTTCAGGGAAGGACAGAAGCCACGAGAAAAACAGGAAGAGTAAAAAGGACCAGACCCCTGCCGCCAGGGATTTCCACCAGTCCAGTTGCTCAGGCAGTCCGTTTCCTCTAAGGAGAAACACGAAGAACGGCAGCAGTAATGGAGAAAACAGCATAAAAGCGATCATATGATGGAATAGTAGCAGGAAAAGAGGCTTCGTGCAATCATGGCGATTCTGAATGTGGCATACCTTGAAGATTGTAAATGTTTTCAAGCCAGGGATTCCAGCTCGATACGACTTCGAACCAGACCGGAATGCTTTCGCTCATCCAGAGAGTATTGGGTAAAGAAAACTTGTGCCTCCCCCTCTGTCATTTTTTCTGCTAAACCTTCAAAGAGGTCTGCCATGGCCTCTTCTCTGCCCATGATCTCATTCAAACCGGCCAAATCGTCCTTCATTTCCAAGGGTGTAAAAAGGGTTTGAATGTTTTCTTCCAGACTCTCTTTTGTCAGGCCTTCAAAAAAGTATTCGTCAAGTTCCTCAATCTCTCTTTTGTGCTGTCGTTCCTGATCAATAATCGTATCCATAAGGCGCTTGAGGGAGGGTTTTTCCAGGGAATTGCTGTAACGCATATATTCGCTTATGGAGGCATCAATGAGTTTTAGAACGGTATCTTTCATATCAGCGCCCCTTGGATATCCATGATGCAACAGCTAAAATATATCAAATTTCTTGAAGGATGCAAATATATTCCTTTCAGGTATTTACATTTCGGCGCGGTGCTTGCTATCTTTAGTCCCGATGCCCCGTTGGTGCTCATCCGCGGCGCACTTTAGCGAAAGTCGTCCGGGATGAGTTATTGATTCTTTCCACGAGGGATGGTATAGTTCCATCTCATACCAGATATTTTTGGAGGACGATTGGCTGTTAAAGACCTGCGGATCAATGAACAGATCCGAGTTCGCGAAGTACGATTGATTGATGGCGACGGAGAACAACGCGGAGTGCTGCCGGTTAATGAGGCAATACAGCTTGCCCAGGATGCCGGACTCGATTTGGTAGAAATCGCCCCGAACGCGAATCCGCCGGTCTGTAAGATCCTGGATTACGGAAAATATAAATTCGATCAGGAAAAGCGAAACCGGGAATCAAAAAAGAAGCAGAAGCTTCTGAAGATGAAAGAGATCCGGATGCAACCCAAGATCGAGAAGCACGACATGGAGTTCAAGGCGAAGCATATTCGGGACTTTCTTGAAGATGGAAACAAAGTCAAGGTCACGATTCGCTTTCGCGGGCGGGAACTGGCCCATACGGAACTCGGACGTGTGGTACTGGAAAAAATTATGGAGCTTTTGGGTGATTCCTTTGTAATCGACCGCCCGCCGGCCATGGAAGGGCGTTTCATGTCGATGATTCTGAATCCGAAGGCCTCCAATAAAGCAAAGCAGAAGAAGAGCAAAGAGAGCGATACGAAGGAGGAGACGGCAGATGCCAAAGATGAAGACGCGTAGGGCCGCCGCGAAACGGTACTCCTACACCGGAAGCGGCAAAATCAAGTACAAGAAACAGGGCCTCAGGCATATTCTGACCAAAAAGAGTACGAAACGGAAACGCAAACTTCGCAAGACCGGAATTTTGAGTGAAGCGGAAGTCAAGCGGGCCCGAGTGCTCATGCCTTATACTTAAGCAAAGGAGAACCTAATAAATGCCACGCGCAGTAGACGGAACCAGACGTCACGACAGACGAAAAAAGATACTCAAATCCGCCAAGGGATATTGGGGACGAAGAAAAAGTAACTTTCGGGCAGCAAAAGACGCTATAGCCAAAGCCGGCGTATATGCATACCGGGACCGCCGGGCAAAGAAACGGGAATTCCGCAGACTGTGGATCGCCCGTATTTCAGCAGCCTGCCGGGACAGGGGAATAACCTACTCCCGTTTTATCAACGGTCTGTCAAAAGCACAGGTAGAGATAAACCGCAAAGCCCTGTCGAACATGGCTATCGAAGATCCGAAGGCTTTTGATGCGGTTGTGGATACGGCAAAATCAGCTCTGGGAGTTTAAACGCGTATGATTACGCTTGAACAGGTCCGCCTGCTTGATCAGAAGGTCAACCAGGCGGTAGAGCTTATTTCATCCCTGAAATCCGAAAACCGGATGCTCAAGGATAAACTTGAGAGCTATCAGAAAAAGATATCCGAGCTGGAAGTCCTGCTGTCCGGGCTGAAAGAAGACCAGTCGGAAGTAGAGCTTGGTTTTAGAAAGGCCCTGGATACCCTTTCGGCTCTGGAAAAGACCGGAGAAAGTGCGGAACCCTCATCTGAAGAGGAAAAAGTCTTCGAGACCGAATCAGATTCCACTGAAGAAGAACCGGAAACCTACGAAGGGTCCGACCTGGATGAGGAAGAGTCTTCGGAAACTGATACCGAGCCGGAATCTGAAGACGCGGAACTCGACATATTCTAAAAGCCGAAACAGGCGCATATAATGGGAAAGGAACCGCTGATGATTGATATTCTCGGCACGACTCTCAAGGTCAATACCGATGAAGATCCTCAGTACCTTTCCCAGCTTATTAATTATCTTCACGAAAAAACCCGTGAAGTCCGGAACTCGACAAGAATTGATGACCCCCTGAAGATTTCCATCCTTACTTCCCTCTTCCTGATTGACGAGCTCTACAAGGAGCGATCAGATATGTCTGCAGAAAAGGACGATACCGCCCTTTCTGAGCTCACGAGCAGAATGATTCAAAAACTGGAAGAGAGTCTCGACTGAGTCGTCGCTGCCGCATATGCCGTTCCCTCTTTTCTCTCCTGCCTGCGATTGACAACGGGTACAGCCAGAAGTTACTATCCTTAGCTGTATGGCCTTAATTACAAGTCAGCAGCTTTCGCGTTTTTTTGAGAAGCATAATGAGGTAAATTTGACATTCACAAAGGATGTCATCCGGGCTACGCGGCTGCTGCAGCGCAATACCCATATCAAGTGCCTCGGTGATCATTGGCCCTGCGTGCTCTATTCGTGTTCAATGAGGGGAGCCAAGGTTATCGCCTCCTTGAATAAAAGTTTTTACGAAAAACTCAAGAGCGCGAATAATCTTGTTACCCTGCATCTGGCCTTTGCCCAGGAAGACAAGAGTACTCCTTTGAGTTTTTTTGTCACCAGCAAAATTAACGGCTTTACCCCCTACGATAAATCCAAACCGAATCTGAATTTCCTGAGCCTCGAATACACCCAGAGGCCTCCTGACGATCTTATCCTGATACTGGGAACTCTGGCAGAGGCCAATATCAACTCCTCCCAGCGCAGAGAGGAACGTATAGAGATTACCGCCGAAACGATACGTAAACTCGGTTTGAAATCCAAAACAGGTCTTGTTTATATAGACGGGATTCCCCGGAAGTGCATTATTCGGGACCTTTCTTTCTCCGGATCAAAGCTGATTCTTCCGGGAATTGGAAAATTTCTTTTGAACAAGAATGCACTTCTCCGCTTTGAGCTCGCAGAACGGAACAAGCAGATCAGCCTTGACGGTTCGGTGGTACGAACCGAAACGGTAGCGGGCCGAAAGGACCTCGTAGCCGCTGCCATCAATTTTGACGACGCCAAGGTCCCCTACCAATACAAACTCCTGATTAACGAGTATTTTAATGCTCAGCGCAGCAAAAAAGGAAACTTCAGCTGATTATGCCAGGAAACCCCCTCGATTCGGTCTATTTTATTTCCATCCCTGAACAGTTCAGCCTCTCGCTGGGAGATTTTTCCATCGATCCCGCCATACTCCTCCCGGTGGAGGTACAGTCGCCGTCGGATAAGCTGGATGTATCATCAATCAGCTGGGAAATGATCGTCTCCGGAATGTTGAGGGTAATCACCTTTTCACCGGAGCATGAAAATGCCGACTATTATCGCCGTTTTGTTCTTGCCGTAAAACCGAATATTGAATCGGAGCTTGTCAGGGCGGGAATTGAAAAGGCAAAACACCACGATTACGATCTGGCGGAAGAGCTCTTTACCACTGCAGCTGCGGTTAACCCCAATTCACTTGCTTCATGGTTCAACCGTGCCCAGGTTTACGAAAGCCGTGCACGCTCGTATCAGCAGCTTGGGAATGACTCCCTGTGTCAGACCTATCTGGAAAAAACCAGTCTGGCCTACGAAAGCGCCCTGAGCATAGATCCCCGGTCTGTTCAGGCTCTGCAATCGGCTGCGGAATTCTATCTCCGTATCGGAAACCATGAAAAAGCCCTTTACACCTTCAAAGAGCTGGCAGAACAGGAAGACAGCAGCAGGGTGCGGGAGATTATTGACGAGCTGAAAACCAGAAAACGGCTGGACGCCCAGTTTCAGGAAGCCTACTCTGCAATCCTGGAGGGCAGGGAAAAGGAGTCCATCAGTCTGATTGATACCTTTCTGGCTGAATCCGATGCAACCTGGACGGCATGGTTTCTCCGGGGGTGGGCCCTGAGGCGAACGGGAAATTATCACGAGGCTGAAAAATGCTTCAGGACAGCCCTTGACTTAAGCGAAGCCCAGACGGACATTTTAAATGAACTGGCCATCTGTACAATGGAGAACGGAAAATTTGACGAAAGCCGCGGTTTTCTGGAAAAGGCGCTGGAACTGGAACCGGACAACGTCAAAATTCACTCCAACCTGGGGATAATCGCCCTGAAGCAGGGAAACCCGGCAGAAAGCGGGAAACACTTTCGAAGAGTCCTCGAGATTGATCCGAAGGATCCCATTGCCTTGAACTTTCTGAATTTTCTGGAACCATAAAACTGGAAAAAAATACACATATTCTTCTTTTTCTCTCTAAAGTTTAAGGTCCGGGGTACCGAAGGTGTGAGTAAGGTAAAGTAGGCTGTACTGTGGTACGTCGGGAGTCTTCTCCCCCCTATTCTGTTTATCGGAATAGCGTATTCAGGGTTTAGCAAAACTTTCCTGAAAAAGAAAAAAGGCAAGGATGCCTTTTTCTAACAATCTTTTCATGGAGGAAGAGATGATCATTAATCACAACATGAGCGCGATTTACGCAAACAATCGCCTCAACCAGACAAACCGGACTGTCAACGACAACATGGAAAAGCTGTCTTCGGGACTGCGGATCAACCGCGCCGGGGACGATGCATCCGGACTGGCGGTATCGGAAAAGATGCGTTCCCAGATCCGCGGTCTGAATCAGGCTGCAGACAACGCTGAGAACGGTATCTCCTTTATCCAGACCACGGAAGGCTACCTGCAGGAATCCCAGGACATACTGCACCGGATGAGGGAACTGGCTGTTCAGTCCGCCAACGGCATCTACTCCGACGAAGACCGTATGCAGATCCAGGTTGAGATCTCCCAGCTGGTTGATGAAATCGACCGTATCGCGAGTCACGCACAGTTCAACGGAATGAACATGCTGACCGGACGTTTCGCAGCCGACATGGGGGAAAACGTCGTCACAGCTTCCATGTGGTTCCACATCGGCGCCAACATGGACCAGCGGGAACGGGTTTTTATCGGCACCATGACCTCCAACGCCCTGGGTGTTCGGGACATCGGTTCCAACGAAATTCTGAGCATGTCTTCACCCGACAATGCCAACAGGGCAATCGGAACCCTCGATGCTGCACTGAAAAAGATCAACAAACAACGGGCTGATCTGGGAGCCTACCAGAACCGTCTTGAGCACGCTGTTGTAGGGATTACCGTGGGAGCAGAAAACCTCCAGGCAGCGGAATCCCGTATCCGTGACGTGGACATGGCATCTGAAATGGTTGACTACTCAAAGAACCAGATTCTGGTACAGGCTGGAACCGCTATGCTGGCCCAGGCCAACATGAAAACACAGTCTGTGTTGCAACTTCTGGGATAGAGGGTTATATTAGTAAGGTAAAACCGTCAGTTCTTTGAAAAAAACCCTCCGGGTTTAGTATGTTCGGTATGGGGAGATCTTCCCTTCCCGGTTAAAACCGTGGATGCGGAAGGCCTCCCTGTTACGTCGGATGGCATAACGGAGCGAAAGGCGCGCGGAACAACAAGCCTTTCGGCTGTCCGATAGTGACATACTTTCTTTCCAGAGAGGCAAAGGATGCCTCTCAATCGATCCAGGAGGGTTATATGATAATAAATCACAACATGTCAGCCATGTACGCCAACCGGAACCTCGCGCTGAAAGGCAAAGAGGTGAACAGCAACATAGAAAAACTCAGTTCCGGTATGCGTATCAATCGGGCCGGCGACGATGCTTCCGGGCTTGCGGTATCCGAAAAGCTGCGGAGCCAGATTCGTGGACTCAACCAGGCAGAACGCAACATAGAAAACGGTGTCTCCTTTATCCAGACTACTGAAGGCTACCTTCAGGAAACCCAGGATATTCTGCACCGCCTGCGGGAACTGTCTGTACAATCTGCCAACGGTATCTACTCTGACGAGGACCGTATGCAGATCCAGGTTGAAGTCTCTCAGCTGGTTGATGAAATCAACCGGATTGCGAGCCACGCGCAGTTCAACGGCATGAATATGCTGACCGGCGCTTTTGCCCGGGAATCCGACCGGGTCATGCAGTTCCAGGTAGGAGCTAACATGGACCAGAGCGAGCGGGTATATATCGGAACGATGACCGCTCAGGCTCTCGGTCTGCAAGGCGCTCAGGGAGCGGCAGGAGAGATGATCTCTATTTCCACCCCTGAATCGGCGAACATGGCTATCGGTATGGTAGATAGTGCTCTGCGGACCGTCTCTAAACAGCGGGCCGACTTGGGTGCTTATCAGAACAGGTTTGAAGAAGCCTCGAAAGGCGTCGCTATCGCTGCTGAGAACCTTCAGGCTGCGGAGTCACGAATTCGTGACGTCGACATGGCCACAGAAATGGTTGATTATGCGAAAAACCAGATCCTGACTCAGGCTGGTTCGGCGATGCTCGCTCAGGCTAACATGAAGACCCAATCTGTTCTACAGCTTCTTTAGTATTTATCATACTCCGTTTACTGCTGTTCAAGAGATTTCTGGACGTCATCTCTTGAGGCAAAGGGGGTTGGGAAGAAACCGCGCTTCTTCCCTTCTCTCCATTATCATAGTTCATTCTACTTCATTGTTCTTCATCGACGTGAACTGACCTAGAGCCTGGTATTAATGGAGTAATCCAGGGAGAAAAACAATGGACCTTGACATTAACGCAATCAGTCATGGTGGAGCAGTTCAGGGACACCTGAACGACGCAAACGCATGGAAGCCGAAGCGTCCGGTTGAAACCAGGGCTGAACAACCACGAACGATTCCCATCGAAAAGGGCCCGAGTCCTGAAGAGGTACAACGGATGCTCAGGGAGATCGTCAATTTCAGTGATGCCTTTAACCGTCGGCTCAAGTTCTCTGTCAACAGGGACCTGAACCAGGTAGTGGTAAAGGTGATTGATCGGGAAACCGATAAAGTAATTAAGGAAATCCCTCACGAAGGGCTGCAGCGACTGCACATGCGGCTCAAGGAGGCCATCGGGTTGCTCTTCGACGAGGAGATTTAAAACCAGTCTTTGTAGAGGACGCAACGCCTAATGTCCGACTTCTCGATCCCGGGTGTATCAAGTAAATACAATACCAACAAAATGATCGATGATCTCATGAAGCTTGAAAGAGTTCCCCTTACCCGGGCCGAGGAGCGCATTGAGACTTTCAAGCTTCAGAAGCGCAACTGGCAGGAGATCAACAGGGGCCTCGCCCGGGTCCAGGACAGTGCCAAAAAGCTTTTTGGTTTTGAAAATCCCTTCATGGAACGACTGGCCGTCTCCAGCGATGAAAGCGTTATGGGAGCAACTGCCTCCAGAGAGGCGGTTGAAGAGACCAGATCCATCAGTGTAAAAAAAGTCGCCCGGGCCGACCGGTTTTTATCCGACAGCCTTGACAATAATTTTCGTGTTTCCGAGGGCACCTACGGCTTCAGCATCGGGGAACGGGAATTCTCCTTTTCCTATAAAGGAGGAACCCTTGCGGACTTTGCCGCGACTCTTCAACGGAGGTCCAACGGTCTGCTTCGCACTTCGGTTGTAAAGAATACGCCTTCAAGTCAGGTACTGATGATAGAGGGAACCCGTACGGGCAGTTCAAATACTATAAACTTTCTCGAGGACTCCCGGGATTTTGCCCTGCAGGCAGGGATACTCAAACAGGCAGCTGCCGGCTCCCGTACCATAGAGCCGGCCCCCGATACGGTTCGCACTCCCGCTGGAGCAGATTCAGGATCATCTGTCATACGTGAAGGCAAGCTGCTTCTTGAACCCCAAAGCCGCCGGGAGATTCAGTTCACTCCCCCCATCAGACCCGAATCGGGCTTCGTGCTCGAGTTCACCGTGGAGATAGAGAAACTGCCGGAGGACGAATACGTTCCTCCCGAACCTCCTTCCGGACCGGCTGCCCCCGATCCGGGAGGGGTAAGCATTGATGATGTAACGGTACGCAATTTCGGTACCGATCCTTCATTGCCTGCCTGGCAAGCTCCTCCCCCGCCGCAAAAAACCCTGGACATGAACATTCTGAGTCTCCGGCAGGCAGGCAGCACAGTCAGGCTCCCCCCTCTGCGGGACCAGGGGGGTACACAGACTGTCCAGGTTCCCCTGGAAGCCGGAAGCGGCAGCATAAGTGCTCTGATGGTGGATAATTTAAACACTCATCGCAGGCTCAGTGTTTCGGCGGTCCGTTTTTACGATCCCGATTCCCGGGGAGACCTCGAACCGAAGAATCCTGTGGCCACTGCTTCGGACGCAGTCATCGAAGTGGACGGAATCGAGGTAATCCGGGAATCCAACGAGATTGATGATGTAATTCAGGGGGTAACCCTGGATCTTCGGCGTCCCGGAGACGGAACGGTTGACCTTGAAATAACCCCCGACAGGAAAGCCGCCAAGGATTCCATAATCGAATTCGTGGGTTATTACAATCAGCTGATCAGCCAGATAAACATTTATACCGGTCGCGATGAGACGATTGTTGATGAACTGGATTATCTGAGCGACGAAGAACGGGAAAGCGCCCTTGAAAAGCTCGGGCTTTTTCAGGGAGAATCCAGCCTGACCCAAATGAAAAACCGTCTTCAGCGGATAATGATGGATCCTTACACCACCCGGTCCGGAAGTGAATTGTCGCTGCTGGCACAGATCGGAATTTCCACCAATACCAGAACAGGTGGGGGCTTGCGCGCCTCCAGGCTTCGTGGTTATTTGGAAATAGACGAAGCCGCCCTTGACAAGGCACTTGAGTCCCGAATGGAAAGTGTAAAGGACCTCTTCGGCTATGATTCCGACGGAGACCTGATCGTTGACCAGGGAGCAGCGGTCTCCGTTGACAGCTATATCCGGCCTTACGTTCAGACCGGGGGCATAATTGCCTATAAAACCTCGGCAATCGATGGCCAGATCGACAGAACAAACAGGGAAATCGTCAATATCGAACGCAGTCTCGAACGGAAAGAGCAGCAGTTACGCCGGGAGTATGGTATGATGGAGGGAGCCCTGCAGCAGCTTGAGGATAGCTCCAGATCTCTGGAGAATTTTAATAATCGCAACCGTGATTAAAACCAGTACATAAGCGGTAAGGACGACCATGGAAATCAGAATAAACAGCAATCCGATAGATGTGCACCTGGAAGAAGAAAAAAATGCCTGGGAGGTTGTCCGACAACTGGATACATGGCTTGTGGCGGAAGGCTTTTTTATTACCGGCCTGCTTATTAACGGAAAAGCTGCCTCAATTTCCGATGACGAGGCCCTGATGGATATCCCTGTGGATTCCATAGGGGAATTGGAAGTTTTTGCCCAAGCCCTCAACGAACTCAGTATAGAGCGCTACTCTACCCTTCTGCAGTACTTTTCCTACATGTACCGGGCTCTTCACGACGGTGACGTCAAACTTCTCAAGGATTTATCCTCAGAAGCAGGGCCTGTCATCAGCAATATTGATTCAATACTCAGGCTGAAGGTTGGTGACAAGCCCGTGTCGGAGGTCTTCTCGCGGCTTATGTCGGAGCTTACTTTCAAAGGAGAGTCCGTCAGCATTCCCGGGGAACTCAAGGATTTTTCAGCCAATCTCTGCATATTTATTGAGGGACGAATCAGGGAAATCGCAAATCCCCTGATGGAACTTCGTTCGACTGCCTCTCTGCTTGAATCCTACATAACAAAACTCGAAGAGATCCCGATTCTGCTTCAGACCAGCAAGGAAAAAGAGGCTATGGAGATGGTTATAGCCTTCAGCGAAATAAGTGAGAAGCTTACCAGGCTGTATCCCCTTCTCAAGGAACGGGACGGGGAAAACCTTATGACCCGGCAGATAGACGGGGTATCCTTTGAAGAGTTTTATATCGATCTTAACACGAAATTCCAGGAACTCACGGAAGCTATGGAAGCCGAGGACTCGATCCTTATAGGTGATCTTCTGGAATATGAGATCGCTCCGAAAATTCGGGAACTGACCAATTCTATCGAAAACTTGCCGGCTTTTACGGACAGCAGCCTATGAATATACTTATCCAGACGACCTTTCAGTGGAAAGAGACAGACCCGGTCTCCATGGTGATTGCCGGAGTAATCTTTGCCGGATTTATCGTGTTTCTTTTTATAGCCAATGCTGCTTCCAGGAATTCCACAGCTCGTCCATCTTCCGGGGCTAACAGGCGCTTCAGCAAGCGCTCCTTTTATGTTCGGGCTAAAAATCTGGGGTTGAATCATGCCCAGATTAAGACCATTCAGAACCTGATTAAACGCTTTCAGCCGGTCAATCCCAACAATATTCTGTACAACTCTTCCCAGCTTGACTCACTCCTCAGACGCGGGATTCAGAGCATCGACAGCCTGAGCGCTTCGGAGCAGCAGAAAGAAAATCAGAAGCTCCAACTGTACCGTATAAAGCAGACTATTGAACGTAATGCCAGCCGCAAGACCCTCTATTCGAACACGAAACAGCTGAATACGGGAATACAGCTTGTCCTTACCCCCGAACACGGGGGACGTTTTCAGAGCAAGCTTCTTACCAATCTCAAAGGGTCTCTGGCAGTCTCCGTTCCACAGGATGCGGAAGGCCATCAGATCAGATGGAAACGCTGGACAAAGGTCAATGTTTTTTTCTGGCGTTCCAACGGACAGGGATACTCCTTTACAACAAAGATCAGCGGCTATGGCAAAGTCCGGTCTGCAGATGCCCTGTTATTGAACCACACATCCGCCATAACCCAGGCTCAGCAGCGGAAATATCGACGGCGCAGCATAGAGCGTCCTGCATACTTTTTCCCCGTGCGAATCCTGACCGACGGCATAGGAAAAGACGCAAAAAAGCGGGCTTACGTGGAAGGCAATCGCGGAACCCTGGCCACCATGCTGGACATATCCAGCGGAGGGTGCAGCATCCGCACATCCAGACCCCTGGCAAAAGGAGATCTTGTCAAGGTCGATTTTGAAACCGATCAGCGATCAAAGATCTCCTTTTACGGCAAGGTTATGCATACCAGAAAAGCGCGACCCTTCGGAGGGGTAATGCACATCATGTTTACCCGGATCAGCAAGCGTAACCTCAACAATATTAATGCCTATATCTATAATTACAGCAACTCCTGATTCCCCGTTTCCTGATATTGACCTCTCACAAGTTTTTGCCTAAAGTTAAGCCCATGAAAATACATGAGATTCGCAATCTCACAAAGAAAGAGACGCCCCTTCATTACAGGAACGAATACACCGGTTCACTCGTATATTCCGCCGGAAAAATAGAAGAGGAAGCGATTGTTGAATTTACCCTCGAGCGAACAGCCACGGGAAACCTCGATATATCAGTCTCTTTTCCCACTTCAATCCATTACCCCCTGGTCCCTGCCCTGAAAAAAGTTAAAGATTATATTTCTACTATGGAAAAAAAGGGGAGACTGTTCT
This sequence comes from uncultured Spirochaetaceae bacterium, assembly GCA_964554875.1. Taxonomy (GTDB): domain Bacteria; phylum Spirochaetota; class Spirochaetia; order JC444; family Marispirochaetaceae; genus Marispirochaeta. The sequence goes on from CAZKQJ010000008.1 coordinate 24,387, forward strand.
GAATTCCCACAGATGCAGTTCTCCCGATGAAACGATTTCCCTGGGACGCAGTATAGGAAGTACCCTGAAAGCGGGTGATATTGTATCTCTTGAGGGAAGCCTGGGGGCGGGGAAAACAACCATGGCCAAGGGGATCATCGAAGCCCTGGGTGTAGAAGATACCGTAACAAGTCCGACCTTTACCATAATTTCTGAATACTACGGCAGGCTTCCGGTATATCATATGGATCTATACCGCCTGGAGGACGAAGAGGAACTTATTCATCTGGGGATTGATGAAATCCTGTATGACGGGGGAATTTCCATAATAGAATGGATCGATCGCCTTCCCGAATTACCTTCCTGCTACCTGCGGGTTACCCTGGAAATTGTCCGGTCCACGGGAGACAGGATCGTAACAGTAGAAAAGATCGAAGGACCCTGCAGCCGATGAAAATTCTGGCCTTTGATACCTCCGGCCCTGTACTATCCCTTGCTCTTGAAACCCCGAAGGGAAGATACGCCGTAATTCGCGACACCGGCCTTCGCCACGGAGAACTGCTGGCATCTCTTGTTCAGCAGATCTGCTCCGATGCGGAAACTTCCATACAGGATCTGGATCTTATTGTATGCGCCCGCGGGCCCGGTTCATTTACCGGCCTGCGTATCGGTATGTCCCTTGCCAAGGGGCTCTCTGCCGGGAGCGGAGTGCCGGTGGTATCCATACCCGTACCGGATATTCTCGTTCGCCCCTACTCTTTTTGCGCATTTCCTGTTATTCCGGTAATCGACGCCAGGAAAGGGCGCTTTTACGGCGCCTGCTATACCGGTGGAATCAGACAGAGTGAATACTTCGATCTGAGCGCCATGGAGATTATCCGCCGCTACCATACATCTCAGGGGATTCTTATTGCAGGTCCTGATGCTGAGCTGTTTAAATCCAGACTTCCCGTTACAGAGAATGTTTCCTTTGCCCCATTTTCGCCGACAGCAGTATTTGACATGCTTATTCTGGGCCCGCTTCAACTTGACAAGCAGGGCCCGGATGCCCCTGCCCAGGGTCCCTTGTACATTCGAAAAAGTGAAGCAGAGCTGGGCATGGAGAAGGGCAATGGAGAATGAAAAGACGGATATCATCCGTTTCAAGGAGAATCATCACAGGAATAGCGCGGTTCCACAGGCTGTTTTGGGGGCTGATCTGCATGTAAGCTGGGTAAACAGAGCCTTCCAGATTCTCTTTCATCGCCCGGACGACTGCACCGGTGAACACATAGCGAGCTTTGCACAGCTTACCGGACTTGATGGTAGATCTCTCTTCCATCAACTCAAAGATCCTTCTACAGGCTATTCCTTTACTGGTGATGGAGAAAGCAGGTTCCAGCATCACCCAAGGCTTATTACCAACGTTCACATAGTACCCATCTTTCAGGAACCCTTCTCCGATGAAATCATCGAAGGCTACTGTGCATATTTTCATGATGCTACCAAAAGCCACAAGCAAAGTTTACGGGCAATATTTTTAAGTCTTCTTGAAGCATCCCGTATGAAAGACAACGATACAGGTAATCATATCGAACGGGTAAACCGCTTTGCCTCCCTTATGGCTGAGTATATGTACGAGGACGGAACCGATTTGCAGGTGGACCGGGAATTTGTGGATAACATCTCCTTTCTGGCCGCCATGCACGATGTGGGCAAGATAGGTGTTCCTGACGATATACTGAATAAAGAAGGGCCCCTGGCGGACTGGGAGTGGGAAATCATGACAACCCACACCCTGAACGGCGCCTATATTCTTGCTGCCTATCCTGATCCCATGGCTGTTGAGATTGCCAGGAGCCATCATGAACGCTGGGACGGTTCCGGCTACCCCTACGGACTGATGGAGGACATGATTCCTTTAAGCGCCCGGATCGTTACCATTGCGGATGTGTACGATGCCCTGCGCAGCAGGCGCCCATACAAGAATGAAATGTGTCATAAAGAAGCTTCGGAACTGATTTTACTTGGAAGCAGAACCCAGTTCGACCCTGACCTTGTTGAGATATTCCGGGTCCTGAACGGAAGATTCGCCGAGATTTTCAATGAACTCGAGGATGCTAATCATCCTCCGTCTTACGGGAAGAAGAGCTGAAGAAATCCGCCAGACTTCCAAGGTCCGTGGGACTTTTCGAGGCCGCCCTGTTTTCTTTCTGGATTGCCTCGTATATTTCATGACGATACACCTTGACACTTCGCGGAGCAAGGATTCCCAGCTTTACATGGTCGCCCTTTATTTCCACCACAGAGACCTCTATCGAATCATTAATAATGATTTTTTCATTCAGCTTTCGCGAGAGTATCAGCATGCGCTATCTCCCCCCGCATGTTTCATCTCCTCGATTATGCTGTGCCGTACATGCCATCGTTCGTCGCCAGAAATGATCTGCCGTCCCTGGCGGGTCTTTCGGTTAACAAGAAGCGGTCCCTGCAGATTGGCGGTCATCCTCTTCTGTTCCTCAGGGATGGTTACGATTGAGAAGACCAGAAGATTTTCATCCCCTTCTCCGATTATCCCCAGGGCTTCAAGATCTTCAGCGGAAATACAGGGAGAATAATCCGGACGGAATATATGGGGGTCTATCAGAACAAAGGCTATTTCCCGTTCGCTCAGGGATTGAAACCAGTAGAAGGGAGGATGATCCGAGTCCAGCAGGGCAAATTCTCTATAATCCTCAAAACCAAAGAGTCCTTTCTGCAGGGTAATCCTTTGCCGCTCGTCTATTTCCGTAGCCCCGTAGGCTTTGGTATCAATCATCATGACGGTACACTCCTTTTCAGACTGGTGCTTAACGCAGAAAATCCATTAAAGTCGGCTGCAGTATGCGTCCGGCGGTCTGAAGGGCCGCCTTATGAGTGTATTCCAGCATCTTGAGTTCAAGAATGGCCTCCGCCATGTCAATATCCGAAGCCAGGGAGTTCTGCTCCTGGGTCTGGGGGATCTCTCGGTTCAGACGATTCCAGACGATCTCCATCCGTTCATCCACGGATCCAAGTTTTGCGATCTCCTGCACCAGGTTATTCTGAGCTGAGGTGATCCCCTGTATACCCCGGCCTCCGATATCGAGAGTGTCCCCCGCGTAGAGACTGTCCCGCAGGGATATTACCATATCAAAGACCGATCCGCCTGATTCCCGTGCATCAGAGGCAATATTGAAAGGCGGTCTGCCGTTTCCTGAAACCACACCGAGGTCCTGCAGAACCGACCCTCCCTGTTCATCCTCCAGAAGGATCTGATGGGGTACGGTACTGCGGATATTCAGGGAGTTGGAAACAGGATCCAGATAGGCGTCCACCGCCGCATCCGAGTCCTTTATCCTGGCGATAATACCGTAAATATTGTCCCCCGCCGCCAGGGGAATGCGGACACCGTCGATCATGATCGCTGTATCCTCTGGAACCGTATAGCTTTCAGCATTAACACCTGAGAAAATCTGATGCTGTTCCGCCCAGAATATGCTGTTACCCCGGAACCCTGAAGGAATCAGATTTTCGTCGGAGATCTCGACAAAGTTGTCTTTATTCCCCCCTACATAGTCTACCTTGGATATTACCCGGCCGTTTATTTCGGGGTGCCTTCCCTCCAGGGCACGAAAGGGTTCGGTGAGGTTCCGGTCTCCTCCAAAGAGTTTGCTGCCGTCGGCACCGGAGGCATTGGCGACTTCCACAAGCTCCTTCAGAAGTTCATTGACCTCCTGCCCCATGATCTTCTTGTCCTCTTTGGTAAAGGTGCCGGTAGCCCCCTGTACGGCAATTTCCCGTATCCGGTGGAGGATCTGGTTGGCCTCGTTCATGTATCCCTCGGCTACCCTTCGGAAACTCTGAACATTCTCCACATTCTCCTGAAAGCGTTCCAGTCGGGATATCCGGGAGAGGAAACGGGCTGAATGAGCCGCTGCGACCGGATCATCCCGCAGCTCCCTGATCCTGGTCTGCTCCGCCATCTTGTTCTGAAGATCGTTCATGAGCTTTTGACGGCGATAAGTATGGTAGATCATATCATTATTTGCCTGGTTCGTGCTGACTCTGTTCATTATTAAACTCCAAGGCGATTTATTATAGTATCCAGCATGGAATTAAAGGTGCTAATGAACCTGGCGGCAGCGTTGTAGCCGTGCTGAAATTTAATGAGCTGGGAGAATTCCTCGTCTATATTGACTCCCGAGAGGGCCTGTTTCATCCCTTCAAGCTCCTTCATTACCAGGTTTTCCGTCTCGAAGGTCCGCTGGGCCTGTTCTCCCCGTAATCCAACGTCGGCTATGGTCTCTGCAAAGAAATCGTCGAAACTCATCAGGTTCCCAAGCATTACGGGACGTGTGCGGAGCTGGGCTACAGAGAGGGCTGCGCTCCCGTCCCCGGGGTTTGCCGGTCTGCCGTTTTCACCGAAGCCCGCGGCAAGCCTGTTGATATCGTTTTTCAGGGCTCCGGTGATCTCTATCCAGCCTGAGGGATGGGCCACCGGCGCTATGGCGTAACTGTCCCCGCCGCCTCTGAATGCCAGAACCGCATCTGCCTGTTCCCAGTCATAGGCACCCTCGGCCCCCGAGTTCTGGAGAATACCGGCATAGCCCACAAGAAACTGTCCTGAATCCTCTATATGGCGTATAACGAAATCCGGGTTCTCTATCTCAGTCGCAGGAAGTGCCTTCATGGCCATCCTTCCGGACTGGTCAAGCCGGGCAACGACCTCGGCGCCGGCACGATTAATTCGGCTGATCACATCCCCGACGGTATCCGTAGGATTATAGGGTATTTCTATATTTCCCTGCGGTCCGGATAGTGTAATGGTTCCCTGGAGACCAACATGATCCTGAGGATTTAGAGTGTTCGTACCGGTAACCCGGAAGATATAGGAGGAATCGAACTCCCCGTCACCGTTGCGATCGTAGTTTCCCGCCACATCCGTTACAAAGGGAACCTCTTCGAAAAAAGCCCGGCCGTTTTCTCCGTCCAGACCGTAGGCGGAACGGTGGATTTCATTGACAAGATCGATATAGTTCATCGCCAGGACATCAAGCTTCTGTATTTCCCCACGGATGTCACCGTCCCGCAGATCCAGCAGAGCCTGGAGTTTTCCGCCGGTGAAATGCGCCTCTTCACCGCTCTCCGCCCAGCGTACGGTTGAATACCCTTCGTTCAGGGGATTCGGATCAGTACGCAGGGGAGTGAGAACCCTGCCCTGCATCAGATGTCGTCCCTGGGTATGGATGGAGAATTCGTCGGGATCGCGGTTATCCACGGTAATATTTATGAGCCCGGAGAGCTGTTTGACCAGAAGATCCCGGCGGTCCAGAAGATCGTTAGGATTGTCGCCCAGGGCTTCTACTTTCAGGATCTCCTCGTTCAGGGAGCGGACATCGTTGAGTATCGCGTTAACCCTGCCCACGGTGGCGGTCAGATCATCCTCCACCATGTTGCGAATCTCCTTCATTCGGGAGTATTGACGGTGAATACCGTCCATCAAGGCCTCCCCCCTTTGGACAACTGCCTGACGGGCAGCCCCCTCCTGGGGATGTATGGATAACTCCTGCCAGGAGTCCCAGAAACGGTCCATCAGGGTCCTGACCGAAGATTCGGTGGGCTCGTTATACACCTGTTCAAGCTGCAGCATGTATGAGTCCCTGGCCTCCCAGTACCCCCTGCCGTTGGCCCTGGAGACGATCTTGCCCTCCAGAAGTTCGTCATGAACCCGTTCTATCCGGGTAATGTCCACCCCCTGACCAATCTGCCCCGGAGTATTCTCCCGGTTCAGCTGTGGCATATAGAGGGGATCAGTTGCTTTGAAATGGACCCGCTGACGTGAATACCCTTCAACAGAGGCATTGCTCAGGTTATGTCCCACGGTAGTCATGCCCTGTGTGTGGGCTATCAGGCTTCGTTTTCCAATCTCTATACCGGAAAAGGTAGATTGCATTCTAAGAGCTCCTTACAGGTGCTGGTTGACCACCAGCGGTTCGGTGTCCGCGGTTCTGGTCTTTCCATGACGGGAATAGATCCTGCCCTTGCGATACGGAAAAAGTTCGTTCAGTACAGCCTGCATGGTATCGCTGACACTGCGTATATGGCTGTCAAGACTCCAGGTAACACCCTTGATTTTAACGGTCGTGAATTTCAGACTGCGGTACAGCTCTGCACACTCGCAGCGCAGCTCTTCGGGAAGACTCATTATTGCCTGGTAAAATGGAATAGACTCATTGGCACCGAAATCCGCACAGAGGGCGGAATAGGCATCCCGGCGTTTTTTTTCCGTTGTATCAATCCAGTCGGCGATCTGACCCATGCGTTCCATATGGTCCGACAGCGAAGCCCAGTCGCTCTGCTTGAGGGCATCTCGAAGTTTTTCCTCGTTGCACCGGAACTCTTCCATGAGAGAGATTTCCTGTTTCATAACCTGAACAAGTTCAGTGGCAGTTTTTACACCTTTGGTAGACATAGATACTCCTCTTCTTCTATATTCGGCTGTTTCACAGCGCCGATTAAGAAGAAAATGGAGTTCCATGGGCTGGAAGAAAACGCTTATTCAGCGATTCTGCGTCTGCCGGAGAATCTGCTGATCCTTCAACAGCAGCGGGTTTCCGTAGAGCTTCTCAAGACCTTCCTGGATCAGAAGTTCCGCTTCCCTGTAGCGTTTTTCCCGAAAAAGAGAAACAAAGCGGTTATGATAGAAGGCCGCCGCGTTGTGGGTAAATACCTCCAAAGCCTGGCGCAGACGTGGATCCGCTGAGGACTGAAGCCCTTCCCTCCTGAAATAATCCAGTGCTTCCAGATCACCCTGGTCCCGGGAAATCTCTTTTGCCCTCTGGATATGAAGAACAGCGCGATACTCCCGGTATATAGAGTCGGAAATCAGCTCCTGCTGACGAAGGCGTTCCAGTTCTGCAAGTGATTCAAGGGGATCTCCGGCTTTACTGTAGCGGTAGATAAGGCCCTCCCCCAGCGTGTACCGGTAGTCCCGGAAGGTCTCTTCCGAAAGGTCCCCCTGTTCATAACGGAAGGAGAGCCTGTCCAGTGCCTCGTCTTCCCGTCCTTCCCGGCCAGCGATTACCGTGGAGTTGTACAGAAGGGTATCAATAATTGCACCATACTCATCATGGTTCCCCCAGCGAAGGCGCACTGCGTCGAGAAAGTCAAAAGCTTCGTCGAATCGCCGTTCTCCGTTCAGAACGGAGGTAAAATTGACGAATTCCTTGATCATTTCTGCCTTAGTTCTTTCAGTCCGCGTCATGGCGTAACGGTCCACTGCCAGGGGAACGGCCAGGTCAATCCTGTTTTCCCTCTGGGCCCTGGAAATCCTGTTCTGCAGGATGAGACCGATGAGCTCCCTTTCGTCGATACTGGTCCGCAGGTGATACTTTCCCGGTGGTACATAGGTAAAGCCGGTCTGGCCGAAGGCGTTGATAAACTCCCTCTTTTGTCCGGGATTATAGCCGTAGGGATTGGTTGTCTCTACATCAGTACCGGTGCCGTTTTCGATTACCCTGCAGAAGGCGTGGTCCGGAGTCACGACACCCTCGACCTGCAATCCGACGTGGCGAGCAGCGATGGTATACAGAACCGCCGAAGAGACGCAGTTGTATCGGCCCGTATCCAGGCTTACATGAATCAGAGTCTGGGGTTCCGCGTAAAGGGTAAAAAGTCTTTCATGAAGATAATGGAGCACCGCCTCTCCCGGCGGAAGGGTACCTCGCTTTTCCTGCATATATCCTTGCAGCCCTGAAAGCAGAGAGTTTATTTTTCTGCGATACTCAGGGAAATCCTGCTTCCCGAGACCCGATGCGTAAAAGGCCGCATCAATGAGCCGGGAAACAGAGGGTCTGCCTTTCAGACTGCCGATTTCGGAAGTCCAGGGAGACGGTTCAATTCGGGGGAAATCCTGGGCCCGAAGACTCACAGTAAACAGAATGTACAGTACGGCGAATAAAGCCGGTCGTATTGCCTTTTTCATAGCCTTCCCATAGTCAGAATATTACGAGTATACTACATTCGAATCAAGAAATACTTGATTAGTCTTATATGGAATATGTCAGAAAGCAGAACAAAGGAGCTTGAACCATGCAGGCCCAGCGAGACCTGATAATAGTTGGCGCAGGAGCAGCGGGATTGAGCGCTGCGTTATATGCCCTTGAAGAACGACTGGATACCCTTGTAATCGAGGAAATGGCTGCCGGAGGGCAGTCGCTGGTGGTAAACGAACTGATAAACTATCCAGGATTTCCGAATCCCGTAAGCGGAGTTGACTTTTCAATGCGCCTCGAGATGCAGGTCCGCAATCAGGGAGTGGAAATCCTCAATACCAGCGTTATATCCCTGAAGCGTAAGGGAGCCGGCTTTGTTATGGAAACGGCAAAAGGAGATATGGAGGCAAAGGCTGTAATTCTTGCCACCGGTTCAAAACCACGGCGGCTGGATATACCCGGAGAAAAGGAATTTACCGGCCGTGGGGTCTCCTACTGTGCAGCCTGTGACGGCCCCTTTTTCAAAAACAGACGTATAACTGTCGTTGGAAGCGGTGACTCTGCCTGTGATGAAGCCATGTACCTGTCAGGCCTTTCCGAGAGAATCAGCCTTGTTCACCGGGGAGAAAGCCTGAACGCCCGCTCGGGTCTCGTGGAAAGGGTTAAAAAAAACCCCCATATTCGGCTGTTTCCGTTTAGTGAAATTATCAGAATAGATGGACAGCATAAGCTGCAGTCCCTTACAATAAAGAATGAAAAAACGGGGGAGACCTCCGAACATGGGACGGATGCCCTCTTTGTCTTCGTTGGATCTGTTCCGCGCAGTGAGCTTTCCATGGAAGCCAGAAAAGACCGTCAGGGAAGACTGCTTACCAATGAAAGGTTGGAAACCAGCGTTTCAGGACTCTTCGCAGCCGGGGAGGTACGCAATACCCCATTCCGTCAGATCGTGGTTGCTGCCGGAGAAGGTGCAATAGCAGCTAAAAGCGCGGCCGAGTATATTAATTCCAGGGCTCAGCACTGATGATGATCCCACAGAGATTGGTCTTTTTGCTTGTTCTCTTCGTATTCGTCCCTGCTGTCAACGGACCAGAGGCGGAGACTATCTCCTGGAAAGACCGAGACATGGGACAATCCCAGGCTTTATCCATGGCATCATCCATGAGCGACGAAGAGCTTCTGGGTCAGGTCTTTATGATAGGCTTTCACGGCCCCGGGGCAGATTCAGCCATTCTCTCCTGGATCAGAGAAAAGCATATCGGCGGCGTCAAGATATTCGGATGGAACGGAGAAAACCTCAAGGTCCTTGCCAGGACATCGGGAACCATGCAGAGGGCTGCAATCGAAAGCGGCCGCGGGATACCTCTCTTTATTGCCACTGACCAGGAAGGGGGATGGGTACGTCATGTTAAGGGAGAAACCTCCATTACCCCTGGCAACATGGGTATTGCAGCCGGCGGACTCCCCTACGATGCCTACCGGAGCGGTAAACTTATCGCTGCGGAATTGAGGGTTCTGGGCATCAATATGAACTTCGCCCCCACCGTGGATGTCTACGTCAATCCGGAAGCCCACGTTATAGGACCCAGGGCTTTTTCTTCGGACCCCGCGATGGTGGCCGTCATGGCCCAGGCCTACTACCACGGCATGCGGTCGGAGGGAATAATTTCCACGGCCAAACATTTTCCCGGTCACGGCAACGCCGACGAGGACTCCCATGGATTTCTTCCCATAATTAATGATGATCTCGAAACACTGCTGGAACGGGACCTTCTGCCGTATCGAATGCTTATTCCTGAAGGGCTGCCCGCAATAATGACCGGCCACCTGGCTTTTCCGGCTGTTACCGGTGAGGCTGTACCTGCCTCTCTTTCGAAGAAGCTGATTCATGATCTGCTTCGCGTGCGCCTCGGTTTCAGAGGGCTGGTCATTACCGATGACCTGCGGATGAGCGGGGCCCAGCAGGGGGGAGAGAGCATTCCCCAGGCAGCGGAGGCTGCCCTGCGTGCCGGTAACGACATGATCATGATCTCCCTGGATCCCCGCCTTCATCAGCGGGTGTGGGATCATCTGTCACGGGTACTTGAAACCGATCCCGGTTTTCGTGAGATCCTGCTGGACGCCGTGACCCGTATTCTCGCTGTAAAGGAAGAATACCTTAATCGTCCATGGTCAGTTCCCCTTGAACCCGACCCTGCCGTTCTGGATCAGGCTATTCCTGCTGACACAGAGTATCTCTTTCAGCAGGCCTGCAGGGCAATTACAGCGGTGGCCGATGAGAAACTTCCCCTTGATCCTTCCGAGAAACTGCTCCTTGTCGGCCAGCTTGGGGGATTTTTCCGGGAAGGAAGAAAGCGGTTCCCCGCCTCTGATGTTTTCGACTTTTCCTATACACCCTTCTATACCGCTCCCCCCGGGGCAGCGGAAGGAATAATCAGACGTTCCGGGTCGTACAAACATCTTGTGTTTCTGCTGGCGACACCGGGGAGTGCGGAAGTTCTTAACGAAGTTGTCCGCAGGGCTCCTGAACTGAAACCGCGCATCGTGATCATCTCGGTACTTACCCCGGTATATCTTTTTTCCATGGACTGGGTACATACAGCCCTGGCCGCCTATGGAACCGGAGACGAATCCTTCTCTGCAGCCTTTGCAGCACTCTCCGGGGAGTTCATTCCCAGGGGTAAGCTTCCCATAAGTAAAACTGCGTTTGGAGAGTGAGACCTATGCTCCGGCCCTGTCATCCGGGACATGCATCTTTTGTCTCCGACTTTCTTCTGGCCCACGAAGAACACTGGACCGCCCTTACCGACAGGCTTTATTACAAGAATCGGCTCCGGCCGGCTCATAAGCTCAAGGATCTGTATGTACTTGAAGGAAGAGAGGGGCTCCGGGGCCTGGTTTACCATGAACCGGCAGGCTTCACCTTCCCCGCCATAATTAAGCCCCTGGGGCCGGGCGACGGAGCATCCCTGGGGGAGACCCTGCGATCCTTCAATAAGATAACGACCCTTATGGGTAACTCCTGGGTTATTGATCTCTGTATCCGGGCTCTGGGCAAAGCCCCGGCCTACCGGGTGGATTACCTGCACATGATCCGTCCCCGCGGAGCCACCTGCTTTTCTCCGGAGAATCCTGTTCCCCGGGAAACCTATGAGCGTTTGAAACCGGGACAGGTCAGGGAGATTTATCCGTTGCAGCGGGCCTACGAAATAGAAGAAGTGCTGCTTGACCCGACAAAGTTTAATCCCCTTATCTGCATGAACCATCTTCGGGAGGCCCTTAAAAGACAGCAGATATACGGAACACGGATAAACGGGATGCTGGCAGCCAAGGCCGGGACAAACGCCCTGGGTGTAAACTGGGTTCAGCTGGGAGGTATCTTTACCCTCCCCGGGTTCCGTGGACGGGGTGTGGGCCGCCGTGTAATGGCCCGGCTTCTGGAAAACCTGGACGAACAGGGTCTTGGTTCTACATTGTTTGTCAAGCCAGAGAACATCCCAGCCGTCAGTCTTTACAGAAGGGTCGGATTTTCCGAGACCGGACCGTTCTCCATCGCTTACTATCTGCGCTGATCCCCGCACGAACTTTTCATGAACCCGGCCCCTTTTCCATGGCCGGGGAAGCAGGATATACTCCTAACCTATGCCCTTACCGAAAGCACTGAAAATTCTGATGGTCTCCAGCGAAGCGGTGCCCTTCGCAAAATCAGGAGGCCTTGCCGACATGGTTGGATCCCTTACCAAGCATTTAGGAAGACTTGGTCATGACGTCAAACTGCTGATTCCCGCTTACAGAGGCGTTGAATATGCCAGAGAAGAAAATATCAATATAGAGGTAAATGTCGGATTCAAAACTGTGAATACAGTCTGCGGCAGAACACTCCTCGACGGTACGAATGTATCGGTGTACCTTCTTGAACATCCCTATTTTACCGAGCGACAGGGCATCTACGGCAACGACGAAGAGGAGTTTTTTGCGGATAATGCCAAGCGCTTTGCCCTGCTTTCCAGGGCAGCTTTTTCCCTTCTCAAGGCCCTTGACTGGAAACCGGATGTTATTCACAGCCATGACTGGCCCACAGCCTTTGTACCGGTCTATCTCAGAACCCTGGAAAGGACTCAAGGGAATGAAAGATGCATCTCCCTGTTCTCGATTCACAATATCGGGTATCAGGGAATCTTTTCTCTTCATGATCTTCATTACACCCGGCTTCGCCTTAAGGATGTCTGTCTGGAACAGGACGAACTTCCAGAGCAGCTCAACTTCCTGCGGGGAGGAATCCGCTGCGCTGATTACATAAATACCGTTTCGCCCCAGTACGCCCGGGAAATACGCACAGCCCAGTTTGGACACGGACTCGAAGCCGAGCTGGAGAAACGACGGGAAGACCTTTTCGGTATTCTCAACGGTATAGATACGGAGGTATGGAATCCGGAGACCGATGCATACCTGCCCCTGACCTATTCAAAAACTGGTCTGGACAGAAAACAGAAGGTCAAAGTGATCCTCCAGGAGAAGGCCGGACTGACCTGTGACCCCGGGATTCCCCTTATCGGTATTGTCTCTCGTCTGGTCGAACAAAAGGGCTTCCGGGAACTCTGCGGTCCGGGGGAAAGCGCCCTTCAGAACATTCTCAGCCGCGGAGACTGCCAGGTTGTTATACTCGGGACCGGTGAAAAGTGGTGCGAAGAAGCCCTTACAGCCCTGAATGCGAAATATGCGAACCTCCATGTAAAAATAGGCTTCAGTGAAGAGCTCGCGCATCTGATCGAAGGAGGAAGCGACTTCTTTCTCATGCCTTCCAGATATGAACCCTGCGGATTGAATCAGATGTATTCTCTGCGTTACGGCACAATTCCCATCGTTAGGCGAACCGGAGGTCTTGCGGATACGGTAATCAGCTGCGACGAGGACCCTTCTCGGGAGAACGGTTTTTTGTTCGACGAAATAACAGGCACAGCTATCTGCTCAGCAGTGGCGGAGGCTATACGAATATATCGGGAGGAACCGGAAAGAATACGTAGAATGCGCGTGAACGGGATGGAGGAGGATTTCTCCTGGAATCACTCGGCGGAACGCTACGTTGAATTGTACCGCTATGGTCTGCGGCGTAACAGGCATCCTGATACGCAACGTCCCGGTAATTTTCAGACATAGCTCAACGCTGCAGCTTCCTTTCCAGGCGGCTGATCCGTCGGTGAAATTCCTTTATCCTCAATTCCGACCTTACGCCTCGGTCCCCGGCAACGGCGTTCATACCCAGTCTAGCCCAGTGCAGAGCTTCGTCGCAGCGCCCCTCCCGATGCTCATAGTGTTTGGCAAGCTCTTCGTAAACCCCGGGATCATCCCATGCTGCCATCCGGAGCCACAGACTCAGTGCTTCATCGTTGTCGCCTTTGCGTTTCAGATGTAATGCAAGCAGCCTGCCTGCCCGAAAATCTCCCTTTTCCCAGGCCATACGCAGGAACTCCTCCCCCCTGTAATCGCCCCTGGAAAGAAGATGCAGTCCCAGGGCCCGGGGATCGGCAGCTCCGCGACGATTTGGGTTCAGGAGAAGTTCCTCAAGACTTTTCCACAGCATTTCGAGGCTCAGAATGTCCTGACGGTGATGTCTGAAAATATCCCCCAGAAGCCCGGGATCGGAACTCCGCAGGAAACTGAACCACCGCTCCGGCACATCCCTTCCGGGAAGGTCTCCATCCCGCTTCAGGTGCAGAATATTTCGTTCAATGTTTCCCAGGGAGCAGGATCCAAGGGCATCGCGCCAAAGTCTGCGGCTTATGTAGAGAAGATCCAGGTGCCGGGAAAAATTGAAATTAATTCCCTGCAGAACGGCACGGGTCTTCAACAGGGAGGCATCGAAGGATTTACCATTGTAACTCACAAGAAAAGGAGCCGGCTCCAGCCGACGGCGTATTCTTTCGAGGAATTCCGCCTCTCCGGGATAGTCAGAGAGAAAAAACTGTTCCAGCAGAAAACCGTTTTCCCGGTAGCAGCCGAAACCGGCCAGAAATGCCAGCGTTCCTGCTCCGGAGGATAAGCCGCTGGTTTCCAGATCAAAAAAAAGAAGCTCCCCGGGGTCCTGCTGTGCAGAAAGCAGCAGTCCCGAGAGATTTCTCGGAGGGCTTAGCCCGCCGAAATGCTCCCGGCGGTAATAGGTGTAGTCCCCTATTTTGCTGAATCCTGGTATGCACAGAACCTGAGGGGCCTCCGCTTCATTGTATTTTTGCGGAACGGCGTGCTCCCGGATTGTCCTGAGCTGTTTCAGACGCGAGGAGAGTCCTGTACGCGGCATCAGCCTGAGCTCCTCCAGGCGGCGAGAAAGTCCCGAATTATGGTTTTACGGTTCATGGTATCCGGGAGTTCTGCATCGTCACGTTCAGCAGGTCCGATGCAGGAAGGACAGCCCTCCTGGCATCCACATCGCCGGACAACCTCTTCTGCAGCATCAAGAATAGCAGACAGGTGCTCGCCCAGAGCGTCGGCAAGACCGGTTCCGCCCGGGTATCGGTCATAGAGAAAAAGGGCTGGTACTCCCAGGTGGGGATCCTTCAGACGCTCCGCGACACCAAGATCGTTTCTGTCGCAGAGCAGAAAAACAGGGGCCACATTCTTCATGAGGGTACCGATTCTGGCAATCACCTGTTCCTGAGCTTCCCGGGGTATTCGGGAAAAGGCCTGTCCCGTCGTGGTACCTGGAGTAAATGCGATAATTGCTCCCCGGGTATGCATCTGCTCTTCTGGAAGATGAATCTCCCCGTAGCCTACGTTCTCGTGGGAGTGAAAGCGCAGCTTTTTAAACTTCGCCACCTGGCTTCGAACGAGAATATCTCCGAGGATCAGTACCACCCCATCGCGCTCCTGCCGGATGTCCTCCTGAAGAATTTTTATGTCCGTCTTTACCACCGCATCGGTATAGTAGTTAACCCTGCTCGCTTCCACGTAGCAGCGTCGGTTCTCAATATCAAGGTTTTTGACCACATACTGTTTTCCCCGGTGCATATAGATCGCATTATCGAAGATCAGCTCTTTTGCCGAAGGCCTGTCCATCTCCCCGATCACCCGGTGGGCGCCTTTGGTGGTGTCAACAATGACAATGTTGTCCGCCGTGGCAGAGCGAAGGCTTATTTCTTCGGAAGGGTAAGAACGGTCGGCCCAGTACCATTTTCCGCCGGTGTGCCGCACTACTCCCTCGCTCTGAAGCTCCGCCAGCAAATCCTCCACCGGTCCGCCGAACTCATCTCCATCGCTGAAAGGAAGTTCAAATACTGCGCACTTTATGTGATCCATCAATATATAGAGATTGTCAGGATCAAGGTGGGCGGATTCCGGCGGACGGGAGAGGAAATACTCCGGGTGGGCCATAATGTACTGATCTATCGGGCCTGAAGAGGCGATCATCAGCGCCACCGAGAGGGCCGAACTGCGTCCGGCCCGTCCTGCCTGCTGCCAGGATGAGGCGATGGAACCGGGAAATCCCGCCATGATGGAGGCATCCAGGCCCCCGATATCGATTCCCAGCTCGAGAGCGTTGGTAGAAACAACCCCCATAATACTGCCGTTTCTCAATCCCCGTTCGATTTCCCGCCGTTCGGAAGGCAGGTATCCTCCCCGGTAGGCCTCTACCTTGGGTATCTCTCCCTGAAGATAGTGGTTGGCCAGGGCCGTGTTGATGTAGTCCGCGATCAGTTCGACCCTCAGCCGGGAGCGGGCAAATACAATGGTTTTTACTCCTCCACGGATGAATTTAAGGGCCAGTCGCTGGGACTCATTTACCGTTCCCCTGCGAATGCCCTGCACCTTGTCCACATAGGGAGGGTTATAGAGGATAAGCTGCTTTTCTCCGGCGGGGGCCCCGTTCTCGTCTATCAGGACCACTTCCTCTTCGAGGATGCGCTCCGCCAGCTCCCCGGGATTACCGATGGTAGCGGAACAGCAGATAAATACAGGGTCCGAGCCGTAAAAACGGGCTATCCGTTTAAGCCTGCGGATAACATTGGTCATGTGGGAACCGAAGACTCCCCGGTAGGAGTGAACCTCGTCGATGACCACAAAGCTGAGGGAACTGAAAAAGCGGATCCATTTGGGATGATTCGGAAGAACCCCGGAATGGAGCATGTCAGGATTCGAGATGATGATTCTCCCCTCATCCCGGGCGGAAACCCGGACCGACGAGGGGGTATCGCCGTCATAGGTGGAGATCTTTATGCCAACCTCCCCGGCCAGCATAATCTCGTTCAGGGCTGACTGCTGGTCCTGACTCAGTGCTTTGGTAGGAAAAAGGTAGAGTCCCCGGGATTCAGGATTCTCCAGCAGCCCCTGCAGTACCGGCAGGTTATAGCTGAGGGTCTTGCCCGATGCAGTGGGGGTGACGACAACAACATTCCGTCCCTGCCGGACCTGTTGGTAGGTCCTGCCCTGATGACTGTAGAGGCGGGTAATCCCCCTGCGTGAGAGCACCTCCGTTAAGCGGGGATCAAGGTCCGGAGGAAAATCCTGGTACCGTCCTTCCCTGGCAGGTATGGTCTCCCAGCGTACAACCTGCTCCATGAAGTCCCGGTCAGCCTTGAGGGTTCTCAATATCGCATCTTCCATCGAGAAGATAGTAGCACAAAGAGAGCATAATTTTAATAGATCTTCCTTGACCAGGAAGAGGGGGTGAAATACTATTGAAGAGGAAGGAGTATTTATGCCGGAAATTCTGGCCATTGTTCTCGGCGGGGGAAAGGGAACCCGCCTCTATCCATTGACGCAGCAGCGAGCAAAACCGGCTGTTCCTTTCGGCGGCAAATACCGACTCGTCGATATACCCATATCCAATTGTATTAATTCGGACATGAAGCAGATCTATATTCTTACCCAGTTCAATTCTGTTTCATTGCATAACCACCTGGCAAGGACCTATATCTTTGATGTATTCAGCAAAGGCTTTGTGGAAATTCTGGCGGCGGAACAAACCTTTGAGAACACCAGTTGGTATGAGGGTACCGCCGATGCGGTTCGGAAGAATTTTCCCCATTTCAATGTGCAAAAGCCTACCCACTACATAATCCTGTCGGGCGACCAGCTCTATCGTATGGACCTGAGGGAGATGTTCCGGACCCATATCGAGAGTAAGGCCGAGATTACAATTGCCTCGACCCCGGTCGACCGGCTGGCTGCCACAGCCCTGGGGATACTGCAGGCGGATAACATGGGTCGGATCAGCAGTTTTCTGGAGAAGCCCCCCCTGGACGTGGACATCGAGCACCTGCGGATTCCGGAAAATCTGCATCCAGACCAGTCGATGAAGGATGCAGGAAGAAACTATCTGGCCAGCATGGGAATGTACGTTTTCGATGCCCATGTCCTTGAACAGATGCTGAACAACGATAAGGCAGATTTTGGAAAAGAGATCATTCCCATGGCCATCGAGTCCAGGAAGGTACAGTCCTACATCTTTACCGGATTCTGGGAAGACATCGGAACCATCAAGAACTTTTATGAAACGAATATTAATCTGGCCAGCCTGAATCCCGCCTTCAATTTTTATGATGAAAATATGCCCATCTATACCCATCGGCGTCATTTACCGGCTACGAAAATCAACTATTGCAATTTTTCTCTCTCCCTTGCGGCGGAAGGGAGCATTATAACCGATGCCAAGATCGGCAATTCAATAATCGGTATACGGACGATAATTGAACCCGGCTCCGAACTGAACGGCGTAATCGTCATGGGAGCCAGCGAATACGAAACACCGGAAGAACGAAAACAGAACAGGGAGCTCGGCCGTCCGGATATCGGCATCGGCAGGGGAACCCATATACACCGGGCAATCATAGACCAGAACTGCCGTATCGGCGACGGTTGCCGTATAGGGGTTGACGAAATGGAACGACAGGACGGGGATTACGGGCGGTACCATATTCGGGACGGGATTATAGTAATTCCAAAAAATACGATAATACCCCCGGGGACGATTATTTAATTCTTGCCCTGATCAGGAAACGAGCAGAAAGGCCAGAATCTGTCGGTCCGACTCCGCCATGGGCAGGGATTCCAGATCCCTGATATCGTGCCACTCTACCCTCTGATGTTCCTTCAGCAGAAAATCTTCAGAATCAAGCTCGACACTGTAGGCATGCAGACGGTATTCCTGCCCCCGGTTTGCGAATTTTCCTTCATACATGAGCCTTCCCACCTGTACGCCGATGCCAAGCTCTTCCCGGAACTCCCGCTGCAGGGCTTCGACCGGGTGTTCTCCTCTCTTTACTTTTCCTCCGGGGAACTCCCAGCTTTCACCAATGCTCGTACCGGGTTTTCTGAGGGCGACCAGTACCTTGTCGCCCCGCAGTACAACCCCGGCGGTGGATATTCTCATGCAGAAGCTAAAGAAGAATCACGCGGGGAAGAATGAAATGGACCAGTCCAGAAAGGGCTGTGAGAATACCGATAATATCACGGTATTTGTAGACATACTTGTCCATAAAGGAAGTCGCCCCCGAATCAATGTCGGATACCTTTTTGTAATAACCGTAAAAGAGGCTGACGCCGCTTATTATGGCAAGTAAAGCAGGAACAAGATCCTGGGCTATCGAGGCGGCCGGAGCGGCGGGAACAATGAGTTTCAGCACACCCAGGATGAGGAGAGCCAGGGACAGCATGGTAACATAGGCTTTGTTATCTGCCAGAAACTTCTCCAGCTGCTCGAGGGAGGGAAATTTCTCCTTGAAGAATCCCGAGGCCAGTAAAATGCCGCCGAATATGTTGACGATTACTGTGAGAAGATAGACCTGATACATATGCTCCCCCTTAATGTTTTCCTGTTCAAAAGAATACCGAAGGAGAATGCAAAAATCAATAGGACCTTTTATTTAGTAGATAATTCATACCGGAAATATCGCTGAAGATTGCTATTCTTCCGGTATTTCTTCTTCCATAATCAGGGTCTCGTTGTTGAAGGAGATTTCAACCCTGACAAGTCTGTCTCCCTCCTGAAGGGGTATACGCCCACGGATCAGGTTGTCCCGGTCCGGCTGCAGAACATCGTAAATCCGTATTTGACGCCCCTCCGGCAAGACCAGAAACCTGACGGTCACATCCTCTGTACCAGCAGTCTCTTCGGCTCCGGATTCCCTTTCCGCCTTCAGGCTTGCCAGAATCATGCCGTCGAAGTTGACAAGCTTCAGGGAGAAGCTGTACCCCCCGAGGACACGGTTACCCCCGCGGATATAGGGCAGCAGAAACATAAAAACCAGGGCGATTACGAGGATATCGACGAAGATAATCATGAGGTGCCGGTTTCTGCCCCAGAATCCCCTGGTCTGTGGCTCACGCATATACTCGGGGAGACGGGACTCCCGTTCTTCACGGTTGTAATGGTAGGCAAAGTCCCCGGGGCTGCGGCTTTCAGGTCCTTTCATAACGGAATTCCCCGGTAAGGCGGGAGAGGTATTTCAACAGATCCTCGGCAAGAAAAACTCCTTCCTCATGGGCGGCAACTCTTCCCGCCTGCTGATGGAGAAAACACCCCGCAGCAGCTGCATCGAAGGGGTCAAGAGCGGTGTCCGCCAGAAGACCGCCGATAAATCCGCTGAGAATGTCTCCACTGCCGCCGGTGCCCAACAGTGGGTTCATACCGTCAACAAGGGCAGTACGCCCGTCGGGAGCGTGCAGACAGCTCACATGACTCTTTAACAGAACAATGGACTTATACATGCGGGAGACCTCCTGTGCAGCCTTGAAGGGCTCATCCATAATCTCGCTGGAGGAACAATCCAGAAGACGGGCGCACTCCCCTGGATGGGGAGTCAGGACCCAGTCCCCTTCCAGAGGCTTTTTCATGTTGGCGAGCAGGCTAAGTCCGTCGGCATCGATAACACCTCGTCGGAAGCTTCCCCGCAGTTTCTCAAACATCCCCTCCCTCCCCTGTATTCCCCACCCGGGTCCGATTACGCAGGATTGATACTTTTCCGGAGTTTCAGACCCATCAGCTGTCCGGGGGCGAACCATGACCGAACGCAACTGGGATGCAGCAGACGTATATACCTCGGAATCACAGAAAAGGGTAACAAGACCTGCGCCGCCGCGACCCGCAGCTTCCGCGGCGAGCAGCGCTGCCCCCAGGGTCCCCGGGGAGCCTGCGTATACAGCGGTATGGCCCCGGCGGTTTTTATAGTAACCCGGCTTGAAGGGAGAAAGTTTTTTACTCAGTTCATTCTGGTCCATCAGAGTCCAGCCCGGAACCTCTTCAACAGCCTGGGGGGGAAATCCGATTGCAACAGGAAGGATCTTCCCGCAGTGAAGTCTTGCGGCAGGATTAAACAGGGCCGATTTTACAGGGTAAACGCTCAGGGTTAAACCGGCTCTGAGAACCGGGTAATCTGCACGGAAATCATCACCGATTCCCGAAGGCGCATCCACAGCGACTATTCTCTCGGCAATGTCGAGGCGGTTTACCGCCTCGACACACTCCGCGGCCGTTCCTCTCAAGGGACCGGAGAGTCCGGTGCCGGTAATGCCGTCAATCACAAGTCCGGAACCGGAGATTCTTTCCATGGATTTTTCGTAATCATCCGTAAATGAGAGGATTTCCAGACCCATTCGCCCCACGACATCCAGCCATGTCGCGGCCAGTCCCCGGGTTTCAATCCTGATCCTCACAACTGACAGCTTACGGTAGCCGTGAACAAAAGCCTGCCTGGCCATAACCAGGGCATCTCCTGCGTTGTTGCCTCCCCCGGCGAGAAACACCAGGGGAGTATCAAATCCGGGATTAAGCTCCCGGACCAGGGCATCGAATATCCTGATGCCGGCGTTTTCCATCAGGATATCCCCGGGAATGCCGTATTTCTCCTGGGAAATCCGATCTACCTTTCTCGCCCCCTGGTTATCGACGATTTTCATTCCCTCTATCATCCTCCAGAAGTCTGTCCGTTCGCCACCAGACTACATCGGCCTGAAAATCCCTGACCAGTATGGCAGTCAGAAGACCATCCCGGTTCAAATGAAAATCCCGAAAGAAAATTTCCCGGTCCTGAAGACTGATCCGAGGACGGGCGATAACTACACCCTGCCGATCAACCACCAGAAGCTGATACTGGTCCGGGCCGAATGGGCCCATCAGAAAGAAAAAGCCTCCATGGGCAACGCCGAGAAATTCATGCAGGACCTCCTCGTCCTGACTGTTCTGCAACCCGGGTATATCCTGTTTTCGAACCACATGTGGAACTTCCAGGGAACCTTCATACTCGCCGTTTGCCGGATTGAGCCAGAAGAAATAGGATGCAAAGTACTCTATGCTCGAACCGGTACTTCTCAGTGATTCCCGGGACTCTTTGTAGGTATCGATCTTGATATACAGGATGTCTTCCTCGGGATCAGGGATAATTCTCTCAAGGGTTGTGAGGATCCCGGGCTCATCTGGAGCGGGCAGATCGGTAAGGGGAATGGTAACTTTGTACTTTAGATTACCCGTCGGACTGAACCAGAAAACAAGCCATGCCTGTTCCGCCCGGGAAACAACAATTGTGTCGTTTAAGGAATTAACGTAGATTGCGTTTATATATGGAAAAGGAGTTCCCCCTACTCCTTCCTGTCCCAGGTAATCCAGATAGAGCCCGGAACGGTCAAAGCGGCGGATAATACGGTCAAGATAGGCCTGCTGTTCCTCGTCATACTCAGCCCTGTTTTCCGGAATGGCGTCCTCCACGTAAAGTATTCCCGAATCGGAAACCGCTATCTCCCCCACGTCGAGAAAAGGAAATGAAAGAGCCGCTCTGCTTGATACATGGTCTCTGTCATTGGTATTCTGCAACAGTACGGGAATCGGATTCTGCGCCTGGTTGTAGTAGAGACTGAGAAGATCGCCGTAGGATGAAAACTCCATGACCTTCTTTCCCCGGCTGTTGGCAACAAAAACAAGACCATCCTGCATTACAACCCGCACCTTATCGTCAAAGGATGAAAATCCGTCGTAATAGATATCCAGCTGGTCTTCCATACGGCCTATGGGGAGAGAAAACAGGTGCTGCTGTTCCAGGCTCGACGAAGAATCGGGACTGCAGGAGAAAAACAGTAACCCGAAGCTGATAATGAGAAGAAAAACCCCGAAAGTTCTGCGGCAAATCATTGTCCTGGGATTCTACAACCGGTATCATAAAAGGTCAACAAAGCCTTCCGGAGCCCTTCAGGGCACCCGGCTGACTTTACCTGCAGTTTTCTGTATAGTATGACAGAAAAGGGAGGAAGCACACATAATGATACAGAAAATCATGAATGCCTTTTTCGGCTCACAGCACGAGCGGGACCTGAAGCAGCTCTTGCCTGTTTTACATAAAATCAACGCCCTGGAATCCTGGGCCATGGGACTCGAAAACAGTCAGTTCTCCGATCAGACAGAGAAATTTAAAAACCGCTTGAAAAAAGGCGAGAGCCTGGATGATATTCTGCCTGAAGCCTTTGCCATGGCCAGAGAGGCCGCCCGCCGGGTCCTCGGGGAACGCCACTACGATGTTCAGCTCCTGGGGGGAATAGTCCTTCATCACGGCAAAATCATGGAAATGAAAACCGGGGAAGGAAAAACTCTTTCGTCCGTAACGGCCGCCTATCTTAATTCGCTCACCGGAAAGGGGGTGCATATAATCACCGTGAATGATTATCTGGCTGAGCGTGATGCCGCCTGGATGCGCCCTGTTTACGACCTTCTTGGCGTCAGCGTCGGTTCGATCCTCTCCAATATGGATACCGATACCCGCAAGGAAGCCTATGGCAAAGACATTACCTACGGAACCAACAACGAATTCGGTTTCGACTACCTGCGGGACAATATGGCCTGGGACATCGCCTCCAAGGTCCAGCGAAACCATCACTTCTGCGTAATCGACGAGATAGACTCCATACTCATAGACGAGGCCAGAACCCCCCTGATCATCTCCGGTCAGGCTGAAGACGACACCCGTATGTTTACCGAGGTAAACCGTCTCGTCGGTCGTCTGCAGGAATGCGACAAGGATCCGGAAACCGGGGATTATCCCGAAGAGCCGGAGGGAGATTACAAGATCGATGAAAAATCCAAGCGAGTAACCTTTACCGACCAGGGAATGAACAACATCGAAAAACTTCTCCTGCAGGGACAGCTTATCTCCGGCAGCCTTTTTACCGAGGACAACTTCGAGTATATCCACTACTTTACCCAGGCATTGAAGGCCCACCGCCTCTTCAAGCTGGATCGTGACTATGTTGTACAGGAAGGTCAGGTCCAGATCGTGGATGAGTTTACCGGGCGCATTCTCCATGGCCGCCGGTATTCCGACGGCCTTCACCAGGCTATTGAGGCCAAGGAAGGTATCCGCGTCGCCAGGAGGAATAAGACCCTGGCAACCATAACCTTTCAGAATTTCTTCCGCATGTACGATAAAATCTCCGGTATGACCGGTACGGCGGACACCGAGGCAAAGGAGTTCGGAAAGATATACGGCCTCGATGTGGTGGTCATCCCTACCAACCGCCCGGTTGTGCGCAAAGACGAAAACGATGCCATCTACTTTAACGAAGATTTCAAGTTCAACGCCATCTGCGATGAGATAGAGCGGGTCAATAAAATCGGCCAGCCCATTCTCGTTGGAACAGTATCCATCGAAAAATCTGAACGTCTCTCGTCAATGCTGACAAAGCGCGGCATACGCCACGAGGTACTCAATGCAAAGAACCACCACCGGGAGGCCATGATCGTCGCGGAAGCCGGTGCCAGGGGATCGGTTACCATCGCAACTAACATGGCCGGCCGGGGAACGGACATAAAACTCGGGGGAAATCCGGAGTTCAGGACCCGCAAGGAGGTTGGAACCGAGGCAGGCGCCGAGGAATACGAAAAGGCCTACAAAAGGATCTACGCCAAAACCCGCCGGGATTACGAAGAGGTCAAGTCCCTGGGGGGGCTCTATATCCTCGGTACTGAACGCCATGAATCCCGCCGAATCGACAACCAGTTGCGGGGACGTTCAGGACGACAGGGCGACCCCGGAGTCAGCCGCTTTTTTCTCTCCCTGGACGATGACCTTATGCGTCTTTTTGCAAATGACAACATGAAGAACATCATGGGCAAACTTGGCATGTCTTCGGGAGAGCCTCTCTTCCATCCATGGCTCAACAAAACCATAGAACGGGCCCAGACCCGGGTAGAGGACCGGAACTTCGAGATCCGTAAGCATCTTCTTGAATACGACGATGTTCTGAATGAACAGCGGACCTTCATCTACAATCAGCGGGATGAAATTCTGAAGGATGATTCCCTCTATAAACGCATAATGGGGGCCGCTGAGGAATTGATTGATGATCTGCTGACAAATTTTTCTGCAGATCGCAGCGAAAGCGGTGTCACAGAACTACTGGAAGGCCTGCAGGAACGCTTTTTCTACTCCCCAGATATGGAACGGGACCGGCTTTTGGAAATACCGATTCAGGAACTCAAGGAGTTCCTCCTTTCCAGTTTCGAGGCAGACATTCGGGAAAAGGAAAACAAGGTCGGAAAAGAGAATTTCAACTCCTTTATCCGCTTCGAGTATCTGCGTCTTATCGATTCAAAATGGCAGGACCATCTGGAGAACCTCGAATCCCTCAGGGAGGCGGTGTATCTGAGGGCCTACGGCCAGAAGAACCCCCTTCTGGAATATAAACTGGAAGGCTTCCAGATTTTCGATACCCTGATACAGGAGATTCGCGAGGGACTGGCGAAAAAGGTTATTTCCGTACGCATAGAAAGGGCGGATTCCCCCCGACGGGTTCCATCAGCATCATCACTTACGGAAAGCCACCGTCAACTGGGTCAGTTTGCAGCGGGTTCCAGACCGACACAGCCAAAAGGCGACATGGGGACGGGAACCGTTACGGTTGAACGCTCTGTTCCCAAGGTCGGAAGGAATGATCCCTGTCCCTGCGGCAGCGGAAAAAAGTACAAACACTGCCACGGACGTTAGCTTATCTCAGACTTCTGATTTCTGATAGCTGGTCCCCGAGGAGGCGGCCTTCTGGGCCGCCATCTCGTCGGTATAGGCTCGAATGAAGGTAAACAGGGCAACCAGGGCCATTAATATCAAAACAAGCTTTCGCATTTTCTGTTCCTCGCTTCAGAATATCTGTCAGTGCAAAACGGACAGGGGATCCACGGGTCGGTTATTTTTATACAGGGCAAAATGCAGGTGGGAACCGGTACTTCTGCCTGTGTTCCCCATCGTACCAAGGCTCTGCCCCTGACGCACCCTCTGCCCTTCCCGTACGCTAATGGTGTTCATATGTCCGTACAATGTCTGGTATCCTCTGTCGTGCTTTATTACCACATACCTGCCGTAACCGGCAGGGCGGTTTTCCACGCTCAGAACCACACCGTCCATGGCGGCAATGATCGCTGTTCCCGTTCCATTCGCGATATCAATACCATAATGGAAACGCCGCAATCCGGTAAAGGGGTCTGAGCGGTAGCCATAAGGAGAGGTCAGCCGTCCTTTTGTCGGGTAGATAATAAGCGTTCCCGTTGCTTTCTTGTAATCATAATCACTGATGGCCGCACCGGGAAGAAAAAGTACGTCCCCGGGTTTTATAAGAGCGCTTTCCAGGTTGTTGGCATCCAGGACCTGATTTACGCTGATGCCGTTACCGGCAGCGATATTTGAGAGATTGTCTCCGGGACGAACCACATAGCGGACGCCATCATGGGAAGGGATTTTGAGCCGTGTACCGGGAACGATGCGGCGCACGTCCTCAATTCCGTTGTAGCTTATAAGTGTCCCGATTTTTACGTCGTACTTGAGGGCCAACTCGGAGAGGGTATCTCCCCGGGTCACTGTGTGAATGTTTTCCTTGATTCCTCCCAGATAGCTCGCCAGGGGAGGAAGGTCGGAAGCCAGTTCTTCCTCGGAGGCCTGCTTTCCCTCAAGGTACGAAACCATACTGGCATACAACTGGTCATCCTTGGGAAGGTGGAAAAGCTCTCCGTCTTCCATACTGAACGATGGCGCAAGAGAATAGAGCACTGCCGTTATAGCCAGGCTCACACCAAGAAACACTGAAAGCCATGCGATCCTTTCTGGAGTATCCCGGAGTATTTCATACCCCAGGATCAAGTATTTCCGCGGGTTTATCCCATCAAGGAAGCTGGATCGTGACGGCCTTTTGCGTTTACGTATGCTCTGCTGCTGTATTAGTTCAATCATAACCTTCACTATTGATATCGACAATAAAGCACCAACATATTACTATATTGATCGTTCCCGGGGCCCGGAACTCATTGAAATTATGATAGAAAAGCAGCGACTGACCAGATTCACCATCTTCGCAATCCTGACAGCAATTGTTATCGTTTTTGTTGTCTGGAGGTATACCGAAATAATGCTCTTTTCCTCTCCCGCGAAAGCGAGACAGTACCGGACTCGTGAGATTGTCGAACGCGGTCCGATTCTTGACAGGGACGGACGCATACTTGCAATTCAGACCCAGCTGGATACGGTCACAGCCTGGATGCCCAGTGTCGGTGATCCTGAAAAAACCTACAATGCCCTGATCCAGGCTCTTGACCTGGACAGACAGGAATTGAAGCGCAAGTTTGAAACCCGCAGCGGTTTTTTTTACATAAAAAGGAAAATTTCCCGCAGCGAAAGTCGCTCCATGCAGGAGCTTATGGCCAGTCAGGACCTTAGAGGGATATCCCTCATACCCGAATACGGCAGGGTTTACCCGGAAAAGAAACTGGCCTCCCACGTGGTTGGCTTTGCGGGAACGGATAATGTCGGCCTTGTGGGAATCGAGTATACCTACGACAAGGTCCTCTTTCCAGCACCCGAGTCCGGGAATACCCAATACGGAAACCAGCTTTTTCTGACCATCGATGTCAATCTTCAGCATCTGCTGGAAGAACTCGCCCTCGAATCCTTTGAAGAAAACAAACCTGAATCAGTTACCCTTATAGCTTCTGATGCAAAGACGGGGGAAATACTCGCATATGTATCCATTCCCGGTTTTGATCCCAATACATTTTCCGGCTTCTCTCCCCAGGAAAAGGTAAACGTTCCAGCCACCGTGGCTTACGAGCCCGGGTCCGTATTCAAGGTATTTTCCATTGCATCGTTTCTCGAACTGGGCGGAATAGCTCCTGAAACGACCTTTTTCTGCGGAGGCAGTTACGAAAACGTCACTCCTCCCATCAACTGTCTTGGTTACCACGGGCTTGTAAATGCCGAAGATATCCTGAAAAACTCCTGTAATGCAGGAGCGGGTTACGCCTCCGAAACAGTCGGGAAAGATGATTTTCACAGCCTGCTTAGCGCCTTCGGATTTGGAACAAGAACAGGCATACCCTTCCCGGGCGAAACCAACGGTATTTTCAGAAAACCCCAGGATTGGTCGGAGCGGACAAAACCAACCATCGCCATGGGTCAGGAGATTTCCGTCTCCGCGCTTCAGGTAATACAGGCCGCCAGCGCCTTTGCTAATGACGGTGTAATGCTGCGCCCCATGCTGGTAAAAAAGATCGTCAGTCCGGAGGGAAAGACCCTGCAGGAGTTCCAGCGCGAACCTGTGCGACAGGTCGTTTCCTCTCATGTTGCCAGAGAGATACTCATGATGATGGAGTCGGTAACCCAGCCCGACGGAACTGCTCACCGGGCAGCAGTAGAGGGCATGAGGATTTCCGCAAAAACCGGAACAGCCCAGCTCATCGATCCCCGCACAGGCAGATATTCGGAAGAGGATTACGTTGCCAGCTGCCTCGCCCTCTTTCCCAGCGAGGACCCCCAGATCATCCTCTACGCAGCAATACATAAACCCAAAGGTCCCTCCACCTTCGGTGGTCGCATTGCTGCTCCTCTTGTGGGGAAAGCCGCTGAAGAGGTGATACGTCACCTGGGAATACCTCGGGAGGGAGATACCCTGATTGAACATCCCGGCAGAGTCCAGATAAACGTTCCCTCTCCCCTCCGGATAACAGACAGCCTTCCGGATTTAACCGGCCGGCCCAAACGGGACCTGCTTCCGCTCTACAATATTCCCGGCGCCGTTATAGAGATTCGCGGGGAAGGCTGGGTAAGCAGACAATCCCCTGCCCCGGGGACACCCATTCGTGAAGGCATGCGTATTGTCGTGGAGCTTGAATAGATGTATGAATCGAACATCAGCACCCTCAGCAGTCTATGGCCAGATTTCCGCAAAGAGATTACATGCAGGTATGCTCCCCATCCGGAAGCCCGAATTATTTCTACAGATACAGGGGAAGCCGCTTTGGTCCTCGACGGCCGTTTTCTCAGTCCCCGGAGAGACCCGATCCGGGAGGCGGAGAGAATAATTGATGCCTGTTTTCCTGCAGCCCCCGATCTGGCGGTCTTTCTTCACTTTGGGCTCGGCTACGAACTGGAGGCTTTCTTTCGACGCTTTCCAGATACATCTGTCATTCTGTTGGAACCGGACATTCCCCTCTTTTTGACCGCCCTCAGTGCCAGAGATTACCGGGAGCTCTTTAGGCACGAAAAACTCGTGCTTCTCCTGGATACCCCTGCCTCGTCTCTTGCTGCCTTTCTGAACGACCGTGGGAACGATTCGGTGGAACTCTACTCCATCAGGAGCATTGCGCGACTGCATCCCGAATATCTGGAAGCTCTGAAGGAATGGATGCATCGCTTTCATTCCAGGCGGGATATAAACCGTAATACCCTCAGGCGTTTCGGACGCGTATGGGTCCGCAACCTCCTTTCCAACCTTCAGATCCTTGCAGAGGCAGCCCCCCTTGGAGAAATCGAAGGTATTCTCAAAGGACTGCCCTGTCTTGTTCTCGCTGCAGGACCCAGCCTGGATGCCCTTTCTGAGCATATACATGAACTGCAAAAAAGGATGGTACTGATAGCGGTAGACACTTCGGCGGCCTGGTGCAGCGAAAAAGGCATTCAGCCGGATTTCCTCGTTGTTGTTGACCCCCAGTACTGGAATACCCGACATCTCGATCCTGTTGACCGGGAGCAGGTGCTGGTTTCCGAATCGTCTACCCATCCCGCGGTATTCCGAAGAATCTCCGGGCCCCGTTTTTTCTGTTCATCCCTTTTTCCCCTCGGGAGTTTTTTTGAAAAGGACCTCGGAATATATGGAAAACTTGGAGCGGGAGGCTCCGTATCCACCAGTGCCTGGGACCTGGGGCGTTTTCTCGGAGCGGGGACGATTTACTGTGCCGGTCTTGATCTCGGATACCCGGAGCTCAGGACCCATTATTCCGGGAGCCTGTTCGAAGAACTGTCACATATCTGGTCGTGCAGAACCAAGCCTTCAATGACTCAGCATTTCCGCTATATTCGTGATGGAAGTCCGGTGTTGAGTGAATCGACCTCAGGAGAGAAGGTTTTAAGCGATAAAAGATTATCCCTCTACCGCTGGTGGTTTGAAAACCGGATGATCGAGCCCGAATCCCCGCCCACCTTTACCCTATCCAGAAAAGGGGTTCGTATTCAGGGTATGGAATATACTCCCCTTCGTAAGCTCATGGATCTTCCTGAAGTACGGGAGGAGTTGGACAATCTGCTGCCTGACATACATTACCGCTCCGACAGAAGTAATCCTGATGCTTTCGAAACAATTCTCAAGGGACTGAATAATCTTGAGGGTACCCTTACGAAACTGGAAAAGCTCTGTCGCAAGGCACTGTCTGTCCTTGATGAGTCCTCCGGCACCAGCGGAGAACTCCTGACTGCCCTCTCGAATATAGATACCGAAATTATGGAAAATCAGGCCAAGGATATAGCCGGTTTCTTGTTTGATTCCGAACCCGATCCTGCGGAGGATCCGCTTGAGTCTTCCCGAAAGGTCTACTCTTCAATTCTTGAATCTGTCCTGTATCACCGGGAACACCTTCAGCGGGCCCGCGGAATGATCAGCGCCAGACCCTAAAGTTTCTGCAGCATACAGCCGAACAGTTAAGTAAGAAGGATAGAAGAACTTCTTGTTAATTAAACGGTATGCTTATTTGACGTCCAGGCATACCGTTTTTTTATTGCCTCCAGGATCTGGAACTCCCGAAAGGGTTTGACAATAACATCATTCCCCCCTGCCTTGATAAACTCATCCGCCTCATCGCTTCCTGAATGGGCAGTAAGGGCAATAACAGGAACCCGGGTAAAATCTTCCCGGGACCTGAGAACGCGGGTAGCCTCTTTCCCGTCCATTACAGGAAGTCCTATATCCATGAAAATCAGATCCGGCTTTTCCTGGATAGCCGTTTCAACTGCTTCCTGCCCGTTTGAAGCCTCCAGTACCGTATACCCGGCGTTTTCCAGCACCCTGCGCAGATACAGCATGTTTATACGTTCATCTTCCACAATCAGGATTCTCCCTACACCGGCTTTTTCCTCAATTTCCCCGGGATCTTCACCATCGCCGCTCTTTTCAGGACCATCCGGGGATACCGTTCGAGCCGGAGGAATTCTAACTGTAAAGGTCGATCCTTTCCCTTCAACTGATTCAACCTCCAATGTCCCCTTCATAAGGCCCACAAGGGATTTGACAATTGCCAGTCCCAGTCCGGCACCCTGGTGAGTTTTTGTATAGGGATTCTCGAGTTGCCGAAAAGAGTCAAAAATACTGGACAGTTTTTCACCGGGAATGCCGATACCCTCATCCCGGACACCAAGTACAAGCTCGGAATCCACGCGGGCGTATATCGTAATGGTACCGGTTTTTGAGTACTTGACGGCATTGGACACAAGATTGATTACCACCTGTCCTGTCCGTGTCCTGTCTCCGGAGAAGAGGATTTTTCTATCAGGTAACTGGGAAAAAATTTGTAAACCCTTTTCTTTCGCAGTTTTCTCCAGCATCATTAAGCAATTTTCAATCACCTCCCGGGGACTGAACTCCTCGATATTAAGGCGCAGACTGGCATTCTCGAGACGGGCTGTATCGAGGAGGTCATCGATGAGTTTCAGGAGGTAGTCCGCCGAATAATCTGCCATATCGATATACTCGGCCTGCAGATCCGAGAGCTCGGTATTTCTGAGAAGGGCTGTCATTCCAAGAAAACCATTCACCGGTGTACGAAGTTCATGGCTGACATTTGCCAGAAAAAGGGTTTTTGCCCTGACAGCTTTTTCAAGGTCTGCCTGAATCTCCCTGCTTCTGGCCAGTTCGCGGTTCAGTGCAGCGGTTTTCTGGAAAACCTGACGCCGCAGAGTAATGGTCCAGGTCAGTCCGATCAGGAAAACAGCTCCCACACTTATAAGTATGAGACGGGCTACTTTTGATCCCAGCAGCCGTTTCTCCTCAATAAGTCCAAACCACTTTTCGTATATCCTGTCATATTCGCCGTTGATTTTTATAAGATTCAACCCCTCGTTCAGAATAGCAAGTAATTGTGTGTCTCCCTTGCGCACGGCAATGCAATATGAACCGGTTAAAACCGGCTCAGGAATAACCTTGACCGATTTGATTTCGTAACGATCCAGGATAATTCCCCCCTGAGTAAGGGATGCAAGGGCACAGGCTCCCTCACCATCCGCCAGGCCACGGATGACCTCCATAACAGAATCCTTCAGAACAAGATTTTCTTCAAACCCGTTTTCCAGCAGATAATCATGTGCCAGGTCTCCCCGCTGTACCAGTATTCTGACATTTCTGGCATCTTCAATTTTTCTGATAGACGAATTCCTGGGAACAAAGAGATTATAGGAGGCGATAAAATGGGGAATGGTAAAATCAACTTTTCTTGATCTTTCAGGTGTCCTGAACATTCCCATCAGAACATGAATCCTGCCATCCTCGAGTTCCTCCCTGACCTCATGCCAGGGGCCAAGATCGATGATCATTTCCAGCCCCAGAACCTCCTGTATGGCCTTCATGACATCCACATTGAAACCGGAGGCTTGCCCTTTTCCATCCAGAAATTCAAAAGGCGGATACTGCCAGTCTCCTTTGATAAGAAGGCTCGACGTATCCGCCTCCTGAATGGAGACTGATTGAACCCTGGAAGGTGTTTCATACAGGGTATAATCTTCGGCACAGCTCGCTAATATGACAATTACAATAATAATTAGAAAGACTATCCGCATCTTTATCGGAGACAAGTTCATGTGTCATGCTTTCCAGGTTTTTTCAGATTGAACAGGTCATCACTGTGAAGAAAACGTATATCAGTTTTCAGATCACCGATCGAGAGCTGCGACAGGGCTTCACTACCCGCTCTTTCCGGCACAGTGAACAGATCGGCTGGAAATGTCTCCGAAAAAAGCAGCCTGTCGACAAGAAGATAATAGTTTTCCCGGCTGCTTCTGATCTTTATCAGGGTATCCTCAGGAACAGAATTATCACTCCAGAAAAGATATCCTTCACAGGTATAAACCGGACAGCCGCGATACCGCACATGCCCATCCTGGTCGTCGCGGAACTCATTTTGCTGCGGTTTCTCGTGTTCAAGAAAAACTGATTCCTCCACAGCAAGGGTGTACTGTTTATACTGCGCGAAATAGACCTTTCTGCCAGCCGCCTCCAGAGGGATTCTGATACAGAACTCGGCCCCCTGATTCCCCCTGTTCTCGAGGATGACACTTGCTCCGGGGATCCTGCCTATCTCCTCCGCAACAATATCCAGCCCCACACCCCTCCCCGCCTCCAGAGAGATAATCTCGCTGGTGGAGAAACCCGGAGATGTAATTATGTCCATGAGCGGAGCGTCTGCATCCACTCCATGCTCCAGCGCCTTCTTCCGAATGGCCTTCTCATCCATACCCCTGCCGTCATCCTGAATATAGATACGAATTTCCTCTTCGTTGCGCTGGTATCGAACCGACACCTCACCCCGCGGGGATTTCCCTTTTTTCAGACGCTCGGAGGGCTCTTCTATACCGTGACTTACAGCGTTTCGCAACAGCTGAACCAGAGAATCCCGTAAACTCTGAACAAACCAGCTCTCAATATGCTGTTCCCCGCCCTGTAAGAGACAGCGGGCCTCTTTACCCTGTCCTGCGGCACTGTTCTGGACTATTTCCGGCAAATCGTGAAACCCTGTTTCAAATGAAATAAATCGGGTCGCCTGCAGGGTTTTTCCCATGTCTGAGAAAATCTCTGCAAGACGTACAGACCCGTGATCAACGGAGGATTCCATCTGCGCTGTCCGGATCTTTCCTTGCAGGTAGTTATACCAGAGAGAAACAAGATCATGGCGATTAATAATCACCTGATAATCGTTTTCCCTGGTTTTATTTGGGCCTTTTCTGGATGGGGCGTCAAACAGATACTGTTCCCAGCTTAACCTGGTAAGAAAAACCCTTTTAACCTGATCAACCTTAACCGCGTTAAAAAGATCCTTCTCCGGTTTGGAGGTCGTGAAATAGTATTCAGGATTTACTCCCTTCTCATCAAAAGGCTGTGACAGGTCCGGAACACTCCCTATCACATTTACAATCTGCTCCAGGTTATTCAGAATCAAAACTGCCTTTGGATACAGCATCTCCGTGTTATCTTCAAATTCACATATCATTCGGTAAAAAAACTCTCCCCTGTCCCGGGCTTCCGTAAGAAACGTGATCTGGAATTCACCCAGGACTGCAGGATTTGTCAGACTCTCTTCCGGGGTTCTGTTCTGAAGAAGGTGTGCCTTGTCAAGCGGCGAAGAGGATTCACTGAACGAGCCCGCTTCCCGGGCAATTTCACCTTCAAGTCGCGAAACTGCTTCAAACAGACGGTTCAAATGTCCCCCGTACTCCGGTTCTTCCTTTATTTCCTGGAGAGCCGATTCGGCTATGTGAGCCAAGTCTGCAATACTCTTTTTTCTTAAATGAGACGCTTCCGATTTTATACTGTGCATAAGGCGAAAGGCCGTATCAATGTCTTCACCCTCCGCAGTCCCCGATTCCAGCATGGAAAGAAGAGGGTTAAGCTGGGCAAGATAATCCCTGGAGTCCTGTATAAAGATCTTCTGATAATAGGCTGTCACCTGGCACTCCTCTTCCGCTGCAGATAATTAAAAAGGCGTAGCGATTTTCTGCGTATAACCGAACTTGTGTCCTGCATTCCGCTGATGATGATTTCCCTGAAACTTGAATAGTTTTCAATTATTCCTATGGTTTCAAGAATCGAGTTTTTTATTGCAGTATTGCCCCGGCGAAACAGCAAAGCAAGATCCGGAGCTGCGTGTTCAAGCTTCAGCTTCCCTATGGCGTGTACCGAGGATATCACAACCTGGGGATCCTTATCACGGAGGGCTTTTCGTAAATAGACATAACTGCTTTTCTGGCCGCTGTTTCCCAGGCGCAGCGCAGCGAAAGATCGCAGATAGGGAGTTTTTCCGTTCAGCAGGGTATTTCCAATGCTGTAAAGACTCTCGTTTTGTCCCCGGTTCCGATCAGTCCGTGTTTTCCTTACCCCCTGGCTTTTGCGGAAAGCACTAGCTTCCGAACGGGGTGGAAAATCGAGAATTCTCCTGGCTGATTTAAAATTAGAGATTGATCGATAGGCCTCAACAACTTTTGTAAAAGCAAGGCTGTCCGGTCGCTGCCCGGTATCCGGATGAAGTTCCATAACCATACGCCGATAGGCGCGTTTTATCTCTGATTCCGGAGCCGATTCAGGGATCCCCAGTATTCTGAAACATTCCCTATCCAGCACAATCAGCCTCCCTGCCCGCATCCATGGATTTTATCTCCTTCAAAACACTCCATAAAGCGATAGAACACTCCCGCTTTAAACCGGGATCAGCTGATTTCTTTTCCCTGCGGGCAAGCTCCAGTATAGCATCGATATCTTCTGAAAGCTCCGGATCGATAAAAAATCTTCGTCCCCGATATTCCCGTTCAACCCTGGAAATGAGCATATCAATATCATTTTTGCTATAGCCCTGGTATTCCCGGGAGGAATGGCATGCACTGATCCTCATGGTTTCCGAAATACTTCCTGTGGAGCTTTGCACGCGGACAGTCAACAGGCCGTTGGGCTGCAACATGAACTGAATATAAATCTTCGGGCGCCCGTGACTGGACGGGAGAGTTTCCGGGAGCCTTATACGGCTGAGAGAAATAACCCGGGTTGGATCTTCAGTACTTCGCTGGATAACATGAATCTCTACCTGGCGTTGATTCTCCGCGAGGGTGGTAAAGATCCTCTGTTCCGAGGCAGGCAGAGGACTGTTCTTTTTCAGCATCCAGAAGGACCTTCCCCAATCTATTTCCAGTCCGATGTCCGCTGCCGATACAGCAGCCGAACTCTGCACCGGGGCCGTTTTTATTTGTGACAGAATAAGGGCCCCAAGAGCTGCTTCTTCCGAAGGACATACTTTTATGTATACCGATTCAGGAAAAATGTTCGCCACACACTTTCGAATTGAAGGAACGTGTAATCCTCCACCTGTAAGAAGGACAGTATTAATTTCCGAGCCCCGGTATCCCGATGCCCGTAACAGCTGCCGTATGAGCTCTTCAATACGGGTCAAACGGATAACCCCCGACGAGCGATTACTCAGTCCCCTTTCCAACTCAACGAAAGTATCCCTGATATCCAGTAGGGATGCCGCGAACCTGCCCTTTTCAAAATCAAGCACAATAATCTTACCGGACCGCCCCTTGTTCACGGCAATTGCGACGGCCTCTGCCCGGTGGATTAAGAGAATATGCTGAAAACCGGCTTTTTTACCTGCTTCGGTAATCCTCCGGGCAAACGTGCCACCTGTGCCTTCGGAAAGCGCGATTACCGCACTATCCGCACGACTGCCGCATTGCCGTTTTACAAGCTCCTGAATCAGTCTGAAACGCAACTCAGGACTGCATGAAGATGTTACCGGATACCTGAGAGTCCCATACGGATCAGGAAGGGCTTGTGTTTTTTTTCCGTCAAATAATGCAACTGATGTATTCGCTGTACCAAAATCTATGCCTGCTACCATACTCTTTATCTATCGGTTTTTTCCGACAGCGAGATTATCAGTTCTACCTCCCCAAGAGGCCGTCCGACCTTGCCGGCAATTATTTTAGCATCTATTCCCTTTCTGTTCAGCTCCAGGATTTCCTCTTTGATGCCTGCAGCTCGTGAATTTTCACGGGAAATGCCGGTATTTAACTTGGAGACCTTTTCCTTCTC
Organism: uncultured Spirochaetaceae bacterium; assembly: GCA_964554875.1. Lineage (GTDB taxonomy): Bacteria > Spirochaetota > Spirochaetia > JC444 > Marispirochaetaceae > Marispirochaeta. Next base: position 60,431 of record CAZKQJ010000008.1, read on the forward strand.
CTTTTCAGGTAACGATGGAGACTCGTCTTTCTTTTTAACATTGTCGTCTATTACTTCAATATTGAGAGGTTTATGCCGTGCAAGATGCAGATAATCGGTCCGGGAGCTTTCTGCCCGTTTCTGGATCTCTCCCTGAAGAATTCGTATACGCTTGTCCGCTGTTGCCACCTCGTCCTTCAGACGACGAATGCTCTCTTCAATAAGCCGGATATTTCTGTCCGTCGTACCGTTCATTTCCACCAGGAGTGAGTCAAGTTCAGATTCAATTTCCATCAAGAGTTTTTTTGGCCTGACCGTTCTTTTATGTACAATCCGGAAAACCAGGATAAAAATTACCCAGGCAAGGCCGTTTGCAAACAGGATTATTCCCAGACTCATGTTTATCCGCTTATGTCGATTTTTTTGCCTAAGTCAGGGTCGCTATAGTAGTTACGGGATTCTTCCCTGGGCTCTTTTTTTTCTTCTTTACTTTTTCGTCTTTTTCTTCCACCCCTCTGTTCCTCATCATCTTCATGAATTTGTTCGGGGCCATCGGAAAGAGGATTCGTCTGGTTGACACTGGAATCTTTCTGCTCGGTTTCGCGTACGAGTTCAGATCCTGCGACAATCTGCTGCAGATGCAATCCCTGCTTCAGCTGGGCCTGATCACGTCCAACCTGGTTCATGTGCATAAATAGTGTCTGCAGATCGATTGGTTTAATGGACATCAGTGGTTTTTGGAAAAATCCTCCTCAAGAGCTTCGTATTTTGTGACCTTTACTTCATTCAATTCATTAATAAAGGTAACATTCTTGAACTCGTTTCGAATCTTAAGGTTCGCATCCTTGATAACCACTTTAACCCCGGGATACACCTTTCCTGAAGCGGAGACTTTTCCATGTACCTTCAGGGACGCAAGATGTTCCTGGATTTTCTTTATCTCTTCCTTTTTCTCGTCTCGTTTAACTTCAATTTTACCCTGCTGTTCCTGAAGCTCCTCAAGATACTGCTCCTTTTCCTCCGGCAGCGCTTTTTTAACCTTCTTAATGTTTTCCAGCGTATGAATGTTTAATCCTATCTCTTCCAGCTGATCATCAAAGGTTTTAATCTCCTTCTCAAATCGCTGGATATTTTCGATACTCTTTGGATCATATCCCACCTCGACGATAGTCTCCGCCCCGGCTACTGACCCGATGTTCTTGGCATGAACCTCTTCACTGGCCCGAAGATGTCCGCCTACAATGGTTGCCCGTTTTCCCTGACAGATAATACGCTGATTCGCGTCCACAGAACTGTTAATGATTCCGTCGCTCACAACTACGTTTTCGCCGCTTTCAACATGGGAGTTTTCAATAAATTTGGCCCACACCGTGCGCCCTGCCCGGACACTGCCGCCTCCCCGGCCGTTGACACCCTGATGAATGATGATATCCCCTTCAGCATCAAGCTCGCATTTTCCAACGTTCCCTACTACCTCAATGTTCCCGGCAGCCTTGACCTTAAATCCGTCTTCCACGCCGCCCTTTACATAGACGGTGCCGAGGAACACCACGTTACCGCCGGTTTTCAGATTGACGCTTCCGTTAACAACATGAATCGGCTCAACATTCAGCTTATCGTTTACTATGACAACCTGACCGTTTATTGCAGCTAAGGCGGTCATGCCGTCATCAGAAAGATTGACATTTTTGCCTATTCCAAGGTTAATATCTTTTCCGTTCTTAGCCGGCAGCAGTTTTCCTGTTACACTTCGTCCGTTTTTTCCCTCACCGGCGGGAATTTTCCGGGCAAGGACCTGGCCTTCCACGACGTTCTGAACAATATTCTGTTCCTTGAAATCGACCTTTCCGTTCTTCTCTTTCAGCTGGATCTTATTGGAATCCCGTTCAAAGTTGTAAATAATCCTTGCATCTGCTCCATCCTGAGGCTTCGACCCCTCCGCCATTAAAATTGACTCGTTGTATATGGGACGATCAATAAATGCATTGATGGTATCTTCCTTGAGACCATGGATTATTCCGTTGTTTTTAAGAAAATTCTCGATTACTTCGTAACTGAGATCCGCTCCCCCTTCTCCCGGAGGCCGCACAACAACATAAGCCTTCATTTCGAAATCGGTGATATCCACGGTCATTATCGGATCATTAGCCGGATTATAGGCGTATTCACCAACCGGAATATAATCACCCGAAGCCTGTTTAACCACCTGGGCTATCATGTTTTTATCAAAACGGCTTACCCCTCTGCGATCCAGCGCGTCCAGGGCCTGACGTTCCGTTGCCTTTTTCCCGCCCCCTATGGGAGGTGTAACTTTCAGCAGAACACCCTCGGGAGACAAACGGACAAAAACCTCTCCGTTTCTTGTCTCTTCCTTCTCGAATGAATCGCCTGCAAAACCAAGATCGATATCGAGGGCTTCTTCTTCGGGCAGTTTTTCTTCAGCTTTTTTATAGGCAATAAGAATACAATCCTTTTTTCCTATGCCAAAGGTTCCTCGGCTGCCGGGTTCAAGAAGTTCGTATTCAATGTCCTTAACCGGAATGCCTAGTTCTATGGAAGCCTGAGTAAGAGCATCTTCGATACTGGGACCGCTGACATTGACGGATTTTCGGGTTTTGTCTTCTTCCGCCTGATTTCGCATATACTCCCGGATTCGAGTCATTCCGACCATCACTACATAATCCCTTTCTTGATGTTCGTGAGCTTGGCCCTCAGACGCATAATCGCTTTGGTATGAAGTTGGGAAATTCGTGATTCCGTCACTTCCAGAACCTTTCCGATCTCCTTCAGTGTCAGATCTTCATAGTAATAGAGTACAAGAACCTTTTTTTCCTTTTCCGGCAACTCATTGATCGCCTCTACAATTACCTTTTTAATCTCTTCTTTTTCAACAATGATGTCCGGATTCAAACTTTGGGGAGATTCAATGCTGTCAACGATGGAAATCTTGTCGTTTTCCTCTCCCGAATACCAGACATCATTGAGCGACATGATGGAGGTACCGCTTATCTTTACCATCGCCCGGTGATACTCATCGATATCCATACCCATTTCTGCGGCGATTTCCTGATCCGAAGCACTTCGCCCCAGAGACGCTTCAAGTCGCTGCACAGTATCCTCGATTTCCCGTGCCTTTTGCCGTACTGATCGGGGAACCCAGTCAATGGACCTGAGCTCATCGAAAATGGCACCCCTGATTCTGGTAACGGCATAGGTCTTGAATTTAACGTGCTTTTCCGGGTCAAACTTGTTTATTGCATCGATCAGTCCGAAAACTCCGAAGCCCACCAGGTCATCGAACTCCACGTTATGGGGCATTCCCATGGCGACCTTTCCGGCGACGTATTTTACCAGAGGCGCGTACTGTTTTACAAAAGCATCGCGTATCTTTGGATCCCGGTTCTTTTTGTAAAGGGCCCAGAGTTCTTCTTCAGTCTTTCCCTGCAATGCGGTCTCTGCCATATCTTATCCTTCCTGGTCCCGTTTCATCATTGTTTTCACAGCCCTGGCAACATCTCCCGGATTCTGGGATTCCCCCAGAATGTCCACCTCGGAATCCCTGCCTGCGGATGAAGGTTCCTCGTCGGATTCCGATCCCCAGGCGGAATCGAAGGAATCGCTGAACGCGTCCAGGCTGGGTAGACCGTCTATTGCCTCAACCGAGTCAACAGTATCCTCGCCTCCCTCATCGGATAAGGAGTCATCAGAATCCGATGTAGCGGAGGCCTGGATTTCCTCAACAAAGCCATCGCCTTCGGAAAAAAAGTCTCCACCGCCGGGAGAAGTCCCGGCCGTTTTATCCGTTTCCTCATCCTCGAGGGTAATATCCACGGTTGCCCCGGAGCGTTTTACCGGTTCATCCTCTGCATGTGCATCCTGATCCATCGTTTTCTGCCGGTCCATGACAAGCTCAGGAAACATGGTCCTGCCAAGGAGGGCAATCCCGGTTCCCAGGCCGGCAAAAATCACCCCGGAAACAAATGCCCGGAAAATGATGCTCAGGAAGCCGACCCCGCTTACGAGTCCGATTAAAAACGATACTATAAAGGCGAAACCGGCAGGGCCGGCCGCGAAAAACCAGGACACCACTTTATGCACACCTACCCTTAATACAGATTATGGGAAATGACTCCCGCAGTCAAGGTTTCCGTATTTGCCTATCCTTTACCCAGGAGTTTCCGAATAAAATTACCAATGCCGCTCCCTTCGCGGTATTCCACCTTCTCAAGACGACCTACAATATGCTTTACACAAATTGCAGCCTTGCTGTTCGGATCAACAACCATAAAAGGTTTTTGTTTCAGTACAGAAGAACTGACCACCGGGTCATCGTACACATAGCCCAGATAGTCGACCTTAAGGTTAAGGAACTGACCGGCTATACTTATTACCCTCTCGGAGACCTTTTTACCTTCAGTCACCGATTTTACGCGATTGACGATCAGCTTCAGCCCCAGGTTCATGTTGTCTATTTCCGTAGCAATTATCTTGATAATACCGTAGGCGTCGGTAATGGCGGTGGGTTCCGGAGTCGTTACAATAAGAGCCTCATCCGCAGCGGCGATAAAATCCAGTACATTGTGGGATACTCCGGCACTTGTATCGATGACAATTACATCCGCCTCCGACAGGCCCGAAAGTTCTTCAATAAAGTGTTCCCTTTCCTCGTCAGACAAATTGGCTATCTTGGAAAAGCCGGAAGCACCCGCGATTATCTGGATCCCATAGCTGGTATCCAGGAGAATTTCCTGCAGGTTCTTCTGTTTTCGAATTAAGTGGTAGAGGTTGTATTTTGGAATAATTCCCAGGACCACGTTGACATTGGCCAGTCCAAGGTCCGCATCCATTACGATCACTTTTTTTCCCAGCCGGGCATAGGCAAGGGCAATATTTATGGAAAGATTTGTCTTCCCGACCCCCCCCTTTCCACTCGCCACGGCAATAATGCGGGTTTTCTGATTCCCAGCGCCGTTCTTTGAGCGCATGATTTCCCGCAGCTGTTCCGCTTGATCCGTCATTCCCATACTCCGTTCTTGACATATTCAGCCCCCGACGAGGATGCACTTGGCCTCCCCTCCCTGGGACGTAAACTCATTTTGGCAGATTTAAAACCATCGAGATTCATCAACAGACGCGGGACCGATGCTTCATGTATATCCTGAGGGACCGATTGTCCGTCGGTCAGAAAAGCTATCGGTTTATTGTGCTCTGTTATGACGCTGATAACATTACCAATACGCTGGGTTTCATCCAGTTTTGTGAGAATAATCGCCTGGTATCCAAAGGGTTCAAAGGTTTTAAAAAGGTCTTTTATATCCGAAACCTTGGTCGTTGAGCTCAAGGTCAGAAAAACCTCGGCATCATGACCACAGGCATCCAGCATCTCCCGCATCTCGGCAAGTTTCATATAATCCCGAGGACTCTTGCCAATGGTATCGATAAGGATCAGATCCGCACCATCATACAGGGCAAGGGTTTTTTTCAGGTCCTGGAAACTTTCCACCCCGCTAACCGGAATATTCATAATACTGCCGTATGTATCAATTTGCTGTTTGGCCCCTATCCGGTAATTGTCGATGGTGATCATACGCACATCCACCGGTTTACGGCCGTTGTGTCCCAGGCCGTAGATGGCAGCCAGTTTCGCAATAGTGGTCGTTTTGCCAACCCCTGTTGGACCGACCAGGATCATTATCTTGGGAGTTTCCCGGGCTTCGTAGATTGTTATCTTCTCTCCAATCCACTGAAAAACCGAAGACTCAACAATATCCCGGCGATCCAGATCCTCAAGAGACATCTCCCGTCGTAATCGGTTGCTCATTTCACGGATGAATCCGGCGCTGAACTCATTCTCCTCAAGAAGCTGTTCCATCGCCAGAATTGATGAGTGCGGCTCTTCCGGGTTCCTGGGTTCATGGGTATCCAGACGTTCCTGTATGGCGTTCACTGCTTTCAGGACCTGTTGCAAGGTTCCGTCGCTGCTTCCTTTTACACTTTCCAGGATTTTCTTCCGTTCCTCTTCAGGATCGAGCATCTTTCTCTGCGGCTTCGGTGCATCCTTCGCAATATAACCCGTTACCTCAATTCCCTCCCTGGCGAACATTCCCAGGAAACCGCCCAGACGTATGCTTCTCTGGGTGAGCACTCGGGCTCTTTCTCCATAACGGTCGCGTATTTTTTGTAGTACTTCACGGTGCGAAGCCGCCCGCTCGGTAAAATACTCCATGCCAGCTCCTTATCACGGTCGTCTTCGGACAGGGGTCCTCAGACTCCGCTCTGCCTCGTTCAGGGTCGGCAAAGCCGCCCCTTCGCTTTCTCACGGTCGTCCTCAGACAGGTGTCCTCAGACTCCGCGGTATATCAAGCTCAGGCGCTTTCGCGCTCATCCAGGCTTATTTCGCCCAGGGGTTCGATATTTATATCCGTCGGTATCTCCGGTACCGACAGGACGGCTACTTCCGGCAGATCCCTCAGAAGACTTGCCCGTACCAGGGGACGGGCAGCCTCGGAACAGAGGATCAGGGGAACATAGCCCTGTCGCTGCACGCTGTGTACTGCGTTCGCGACGGCGTTTATCCAGCGGCGATACAGTCCGGGTTCAAGTCCTGCGGTGACCCCGGAGGCAGTTTCCGTTCTCGAATCGATGATCTCCCCTTCCATCTCCGGATTTATCGTCAAAACGTGCAGGATTTTATCGCTGTCGGTAAACTGCAGGCATATCTGCCGCCCCAGAATCTGCCGGGCCTTTTCAGTAAGAAAGGTTGTGTCCTTCGAAACGGGGGCATAATCCGCCAGGGCTTCGAGGATGGGAACCATATTCCGTATGGAAACGTGCTCGGCCAGAAGGGACTGCAGGACCTTTTGAATCTCCCCAAGGGATAGAACCTTCGTAACCTCGTCAACAACAGCCGAATAATCGCGCTTGAGCTCATCAAGGATTTTTCGCATTTCCTGACGTCCAAGCATTTCCCAGGCATGGGATTTGATTATTTCCGTCAGGTGTGTCGCAATAATCGATGGGCTGTCCACGACAGTATACCCCGCTCGTTCAGCTTTGTCCCTCAAATCCTCCGTTATCCAGAGTGCGGGAAGTCCAAAAGCCGGGTCTCGTGTGGATTCACCCTCCAGTTCTGTCTCCACACCACCGGGATTTATGGCCAGGAACTGTCCGGTACGTATGGTACCCCTGCCGACCTCGACTCCCTTTATCTTTATACAGTACTCGGAGGGCTCGAGACGCATGTTGTCGATAATACGGATCCGCGGAACTGCCAGGCCAAGCTCCAGTGCTGTCTCCCGACGTATACGGGTAATCCGGTCTAAAAGTTCAGCCCCCTGGTCACGGTCAACCAGAGGTATAAGGCCGTAGCCCAGTTCCAGAGAGAGGGGATCCACAGGTACAACCGGGGCAAACTCCGTCGGCCCTTCGGGTGCGTGTTCCCTCTCCGCCGCTTCCTCCGCCTGCTCCCGGAAACGGACCTCCTTGCGGGTGAGCCGAAAAGCCACCAGACCGGTAAGAAGTCCCAGGGGAACCATGATATACCAGGGGAATCCCGGTAAAAGGCCCAGTATGATTAATGCAATTGCGGCGATCCAGTATACCCGGGACTGTTGGGAGAACTGCTTCGATACATCCGAACCAAAGGTGCCGTCCGATATGGCCCTGGTAACGATAAGTCCGGTGGCGGTGGAGACCAGCAGGGCCGGGAACTGGGTTACCAGTCCGTCGCCGATAGTCAGGGAAACATAGTTGTTAAGGGCTGCCGAAAAGGGTTCTCCATGAATCGACATGCCAACGATTATGCCGCCGATCATGTTAATGAGGGTAATGAGAATACCAACCTTTACGTTACCCGAGACAAACTTTGTTGAACCATCCATGGCCCCGTAAAAGTCAACCTCCCGCTGCAGATCGTTCTTCTTTTTCTGGGCCTCCTCTTCGGTCAGAGAACCGGAGTTATACTCCGCCTCGATTGCCATCTGTTTGCCTGGAAGAGAATCAAGGGTAAAACGTGCGGCGACTTCGGCTACCCTGGTAGCTCCCTTGGTAATGACAATGAACTGTACGGCAATTATTATGATAAAGATAATAAAACCGATAACAAGCCCTTCGGAACCGGAGGTTCCGACGACAAAGGTCGCAAAGGCCCGTATAATCCGTCCGTCAAAATTGATTCCCTGGGAAAGGATCAGACGGGTGGAGGAAATATTCAGTCCAAGACCGAAAACGGTGGTTATAAGCAGCAGTGTCGGGAACACCGAGAAATCCAGGGCCCGGTGGGTATACAATACGATGAGGATAACCACAAGGCCGAGCATCAGATTCATGGCCATCAAGAGGTCAAGAATGACCGTGGGCAGAGGGATAATCAGCATCATTACAAAGAACAGAACCCCGACGGCCACAAAGACATCACTTCGGTTGCTCAGAAAAGAGGTGGAGAGTATTTTTTGTACGTCCGACATCAGCCTACCTCCCTGTCACGCCCGGCCATGCCGTAAACCTGGGCAAGGATAATGGCGGTTACTTCGTAATATGTTTCCGGTATCTCATCGCCTATTTCCACCTCTGCGTAAAGAGCCCGGGCGAGGGGTTTGTTCTCAATAACCGGTACATTGTTCTCCCGGGCAATCTCCCTTATTCTCAGAGCCATGTTGTCCTGTCCCTTAGCACTGACCGTAGGGGCCGACATGGTCTCACGTTTCCATTGCAGGGCTATGGCAAAATGCGTCGGGTTCGTAATAACCACATCCGCCTCCGGGACAGCCCGCATCATATTCTGGGAGAGAATTTGCTGCATCCTTTCCCTGAGCCGGCTCTTTACCAGAGGGTCTCCCTCGGTCATTTTTCGTTCTTCCTTCAATTCCTGCTTGCTCATTTTCAGGGATTCCCGGTGCTGATGACGCTGAAACATATAATCCGGAAACGAGAGGGCCAGCATAAGAAGGGCCGCCTCAATCAAAATCCTGAGGGCTGCAATCGCGATTGCCTGCAGGGACATGAAAAAGGGAACATCTACGAAGCGTACAATTCTGTCCAGCTCCATCCTTATATTTATATAGGCGACCAGGCCAATGGCGATGACCTTGAAGAAGGTCTTTCCCAGATTGAACAGGGCTTCTGCTGAGAAAAATGAGCGCTGCAGGAATTTCCCCAGGTTGGGTACGATCTTGTTCATGTCGGGGGTAATGGTCTTTGTAGTGAACAGAAAGCCCACCTGCAGAAGATTCGCCATTATGGCGGAAACAAAGGCAATGCCGAAAACCGGCAGGGTAAGGCGGGCGGAATACCCTACAAAAGCGGGGAATATTCCGTTGTCACCGATTATATTTGTTTCTACCGATACGGTAAAAAAGTACTGAACCATTTCGAGCATCGTTTTCAGGGTGTAGGATCCGAGAAGCGCGATTGCCAGAATAGGAAACAGCAGGACTATGGCTGCAGAAAACTCGGAAGATTTGGCGACCTTGCCCTCTTCCCGGGCCTTTCGGATCTTATGTTCCGTCGGGTCTTCTGTACGCCCTTCGTCTTCAGCGGCGAACCAGTTTAAAGGTATCTCCCAGGGCATTAAACCTGCAGCATGACTGCCTGGCATGCTGCTGCGTATCTGCAGGAGGTAATAGATGTGCTGAATATTCTCCAGGGCGGTGGAAAGTCCCTTTCTGATCACACAGCAGCTCCTGTTCCGGTTCTGAAAAGACGCATGACTTCCAGGAAACCGGAGTTCAGGATATTTACGTAGGCAAAGGTTATTGCAGGCAGTGTAAGAAGCAGTACTATAAAGGCGACCCCGATACGTATGGGGAATCCGAGCATCAGCAGGTTCATCTGGGGGGCGGCCTTCGCCAGGAGTCCCTCGGAAACCGTTACCAGCATCAGGGTACCCATAACCGGAAAGGCGATGATAAGGGACTGTCCAAAGAGGTTCGTAAGACCTCTTCCAAGCATGGAGACGATATACTCCTGCTGCAACACCAGATCAATGGCCCGGAAGGCCTGAAAGGAGCGATAAATGCCCTTCAGGAATATATCCATAAATCCGCTCACCGCCATGAAGGCGTACATTGCCAGGAGGTTCAGAAACTGTCCCATCAGGGGGAGCTCAATCTGAGCAAGGGGATCAAACACCACGGAAGCACCGAATCCCATCTGAAAAGCGTAAAACTGCCCCGAAATAAGGAGTACCGAATAGATCATGGTAATAAAGAATCCCACCAGAATACCAATCATCGCCTCTCCTATCATCAGCAGCCCATACCCCAGGGCGTTGTCAGGCAGGGGATATCCGAATCCCTGTACCATGGGAAAAACAGCGAGGCTGGTGAAAAGCGTAAGGGCGACCCGGGCGACCCCGGGAATGGAAGACGACGAAATAAGCGGAGCCGTTTGAAACAGGGCAAATATCCGTGCGAAAATGAGAAGATAAATCTGGGCATTCACGATAACCTGTTCAAACTCCATCTGAAACTACATCATCCCTTTAAAATACCATCTGTGGTATTTGTCGAATAATATCGATTGTGTATGCCCGCATGGAACCGAAAATAATCGGGCCGAAAAGGACCAGGGCAAGAAAAATTGCTATAATCTTTGGAACAAAGGTCAGAGTCTGTTCCTGAATTGACGTAGTGGCCTGAAAAATTGAGATAATCAGCCCGACTCCCATACCAATAAGCAGCATGGGAGAAGAAATTATCAGCACCTGAAAAACCGCATTACGCATCAGGGCGATTGCATATCCGATTGACATTTTCTCCTCCCGAAAAATCTGCGTCCTTTTTACGACGCCCCGTAATTTTAAAAGAAACTGGCCACAACCTGTTCTGTAATCAGTCCCCAACCGTCGACAAGAACAAACAGAATCAGCTTGAAGGGCATGGAAATCATAACAGGCGGCAGCATTATCATACCCATGGACATAAGGGTCGAAGCGACCACCATGTCGATAATGATGAAGGGTATGAACAGCAGAATTCCGATCTTGAAGGCAACGGTCAGTTCATGCAGCACAAAGGCCGGTATAAGTACATGAGTCGGAACCTCCGTCGCGTTTGCCGGACGCGGCAAGTCGGACAGTCGCATAAAAAGCTCGATATTATCGTAATTCCGCTGCATCTGCCTGAACATGAAAAGCCTCAAGGGGCCTTCAGCGTTCGCGTACATCTCTTCAAAACCAATATCCCCTTCAGCGAAAGGTACAAAACTGTCTTCATACACCTGGGTCAGAGTCGGCCACATTATGAAAATAGTCAGGAACAGGGCTATACCCATGAGTACCTGGTTAGGCGGCACCTGCTGCAGAGAAAGAGCCCGTTTAATAAAATCAAACACAATGGCTATGCGTAAAAATGCTGTTGTAAGTATTATTATCGAAGGAGAAAGAGTTATAACCGCCAGAAGCAGAAGAAGCTGTAACGACAGTGCGACTTCCTGATTGTCGCCGGCACTCCGGATCGTGAGATCGACAAACGGAATATTCAAGCCGTCGGCGGGTACATTGACATCCTGAGCCTCCTGGGCAGTCAATATACCGCTACACGTCACCGCAATCAGCAGGATGACGAGCACTTTTTGTTTCATTCCCCCCCCAGTACATATAGAAACTACTCACTTCAGCATATTCACAGATTTTTCATCCTTTCGCCCTGGTTTTTCAGGAAGTGGGCCGACGACGACACCGAAGCGTCACCGCTTTCTTCGCCTCCGGAAAGAAGTCCGCCGATGAGCTTTCTGAAGCTTTTCTTCGGTGAGAAATCTTCCCGGGCAAGAAAAACATCAATCTCGTCACGGCTCTCTTTATCATCGATTTCCGCTATAAGGTTGACGCTGTTTTCGGCAGATCCAACAAGAAGGAAACGCCGTCCCAGAGAAATAAGATGTACACTGCGCGTACTGGAGAGGGATTTGGAAGAGAGGATCTGGATAAGATCATTATCCGGGTATCCCCTGCCTGCAATGCGCTTCAGCAGGAAGAACAGACCGTAGATAGCTGCAACAACTCCCCCCAGGACCAGCACCATGGAGACGAAGCTCCAGATCGTGAGGTTTCCACCGGGTTCGACAGCTTCTGCGGTGTTGTTTTGTGAAACTCCGTCCTGGCCGTTGAAGACTATGTCCTCTTCGGACATCAGTGTATTCGTTGCAGGAGCTTCGCTTTCTTCCGTTTCCTGTGCTGAGAGGCTACCAACCACAGCCGCCGCTAACAACAGGAACAGGAGCACGTTTTTTTTCAATGTCCCCCCCCAGAGACGTTATATAACAAGCCTACCAACAAAGTCGGCGTTTGTCCAGTTTTAACTCCTTATATCATGTCAAATCAGACATTCTTTCCATGGGAGATACGATTTCAGTCACCCGAACACCAAAATTTTCATCAATTACAACAACTTCACCCTTGGCTATCAGCTTGTGATTAACCAGGATATCCACCGGTTCACCAGCAAGTTTATCCAGCTCGATAATCGTTCCTTCTCCCATACCGAGGATCTCGCGGATGAGCCGCTTCGTTCTTCCCAGTTCAACGGTCATCTCCATGTAGACATCCATCAGGAGTCCGATATTACCCTGATCACCGGCCGCAGCCTGGGGATAGAGATTCGGAAATTGAACCGACTGGACATTCGGCGGTTGCTGATAACTCATACTCATGCCCTGCTGCATCTGCTGCTGCATGCCTCCTCCCATCATTCCCTGTCCCATGGCACCCATCTGTGATGATGTCTGCGCACCCGGAGATGCAGAAGCCTTCTGGGGCTTTACTACATCAGAAACAGCGGAGATAGAAAATACCTCCATCAACTGAGACGGCTTTTCCCCTTCAATGGTGATTGGATAACTGACACGCAGGATACCATCCCCGGGCAAGGATATATCTTCCTTGGAAAGCAGCTCTGTTTCCCCGGGAGTAGTCATAACGGTCTTCCCGACAGAATCTCCCAGAGTGGTCGCTATGGCCCCTGCTAGGGTATTCCCCGCTTCTGAAAGAGCGGACAAGGCGGCTTCATCCAATTCGATCTCATCCTGCCCCATCATTAATCCGGCGATTGTGGTTGCAAGATTGACGGGCATCAGGTACATATGTTCACCCACGATTCCTTCGGAAAAACCTATTCTGGTTACCACCAGCTGTTCCGGGGAAGCCCCGACAAAGCCCTCCCGGGTCATGAATTCCACCTCGGGTTTTCCGATGTTTACGCTTTTTCCTATTATGCCGCTCAGATTCGAGGCCTGACTCGAGACAGCCCCGGACAGCTTGGAGGCAAAGGCCATCTGTTGTTCCTGGGACAATCCGGCGGGAGTCTCACTTGCGTTCTCCTCTCCACCAAAATCAAATCCGCCGCCGCCCTGCAGCAAAGCATCAATTTCGTCTTGCGATAATGAACCATCACTCATGGCTACTCTTCTCCTTCGACGGCGAGCTCTTCGAACTCTTCTTTTTCAATATCCTCAAGTTTCTGGGTAATCTGAACCGCCACTTTGTTTCCCACAAGGCCCGGCCTGCACAGGAACTTCTTGCGGTTTCCGATTTTCAGAACCATCGGGTCTGTTGTTCGGGTATCCTGAAGCCGTATAACATCTCCTACACGAAGAGACAATACGTCCCGAACGGTAAGGTTTATACTACCGATTTCCGCCACCACATTGACGTGCACCGTAGACAGACGTTCCTTGATGATGTTCAGGTTTTCCGTTGTTGCACCGGAACGCACGGTGGAATACATGTACTGGGCTGAAAGCTTGGAAATGATCGGTTCGATGGTCAGGTAGGGTATGCAGAAATTCATCATCCCTTCCACTTCCCCTACTTTCGTTTCCAGGGTGACCAGCACTACCATCTCCGTGGGGGGTACAATCTGGGCGAACTGCGGGTTCGTCTCGATCTGTCCGAGTCTCGGTCTGAGATCGATAACCTGGCTCCAGGCTTCCCGGAGGTTCCCCAGTATGCGTACAATGATTCCCTCCATTACCGACTGCTCGATATCCGAGAGGTCCCGCTGCACCTTTGTACCTTCCCCCTGTCCGCCAAATAGACGGTCGATAATGGAAAATGTAATGGCCGGGTCGATCTCCAGAACAGCAGATCCTTTCAGGGGGTCCATGTTTATTATCCCCAGGGTTGTGGGATTGGGAATGGAGCGGATAAACTCCTCGTAGGTCAGCTGATCAACCGAAGCTACGTGTACATGAACCATGCTACGGAGCTGCGCGGAGAGGGCGGTGGTGGTTAGACGCGCAAAGGTCTCATGCATGATGGACACGGTACGGATCTGTTCCTTGGAGAACTTGTCCGGACGCTTGAAGTCATAGATCTTGATCTTCCGCTGATCCGTTGCCTGAGAAACCTCTTCGCTTTCGATATCCCCTGTTGAAATTGCCGTTAACAGCTGGTCAATTTCATCCTGGGATAAAACCTCATTCATCCTCTACCCTCTACAATCATCTCGGATGCTAAAAATCAAGTATCTGAAGGTCCATAATAATTACCCTTTCTATATTTGGACCGGTAAGTCTGTCGTTGACAAGGGTCTTCAGCTCGTTTGTTATCTGGGCTTCGTGCCGCGGGGTGAGTTCTGCCGCGTTCTTTGTACTGAAGTAGTGCCGAATTTCCGCCTGCAGCGGGGATTGGCGGTCGTTCAGTTCCGTAAGGATGGTTTTATTGTCCTTTTCGAAGCCGATCTTGACCTTGACTATTACCGTCATGGGCTCGGTATCCGATGTCCTGGTGCGGATCTCATCGATTCCGTCCCACCACTGCAGAATCGGTGCGACTCCCTGATATTCCCTGGAGACTGCAGGCAGAGACTGTTGTGCACCGCCGCGTCCAAGAATCTGCATGGTAATGACCACCACAGTGACAATAAATATAATGGCAGCAAGCCCCATGGCTACCAGTTTGAGGATTTTTATTACTATTTCGGGGAGGAAACCACCCCTTCCTCCGGAGTCCGGTTCAACACCGCCGGTTACATCTTCGTCGCCGAATACGACATCTTCGTCTGCCATGTCCACCTACTCCTGAAGGGCGGTAAATACCGCCCTCACATAAAAAAGTATCAAATAAATGTTGCTTATGCAAACCCTCATTGCCGCCTGCCTATAAGTGCCCTTCACTCAGGATCACAATGTCTATCCGCCGGTTGTAAGCCCTGCCTTCAGGTGTATCATTCGTCGCCAGGGGTACGGTATCGGAAAAACCGGCTACCTGAAACTGGTCCTCCGGAACCCCGTATTGAACCAGATATTTCAGGGTATTTATCGATCGTGCAGATGAGAGTTCCCAGTTCGTCGGCCAGGGACCCGTCGGGTCTGTCGGGGCGGAATCCGTATGACCTTCTATCCTGAATTTCCGCCCTTCAAGGGAAATAAGCAGTTGAGACACCTTCTGCAGGGTCTCCCTGGTGTTCTCTATATCTATCTCCGCGCTGGCCGGACGGAAAAACGAATCCGCCGCCAGACTGATTATAAGGCCCCGTTCATCCTCGGTAACCCTGACCTTCTTGGTCTTGATCTCCGGCTGGAACTGGCTGATCGCCCGCTTGCGGGCTTTGTCCAGGGCCCGTCCCTTGTCAACGGAAGGCAGGGTCATGATGTTGTTTCCCAGTTCCGCCAGTTCCCCCGCCTGAAGAGTGTTGCCCCCTTCCAGTACTCCAAGACCGGAGAAAGCAGCCAGAATCAGCTTGAGCTGCGAACCGTCCACTTCAGCGGTGGTATACATCATTACAAAAAATGTCAGAAGAAGTGTCACCATATCGCCGTAGGTGAGCATCCAGTCGGCGGCGCCTTCGGGGGGACATTTCTTGCATTTTCTAGGCCTTGGCATAACTGCTACAAATCCTATTCAGCGGCGGATTCCGCCATAATCGCCTCTCTTTTAAGGGGAGGCAGAAAACTCAGTAATTTTACCTCGAGAATTCGAGGGTTGTCTCCGGACTGTATGGAGAGAATCCCTTCGATCATTATCTCCTTGACCAGGGTCTCTCCCTTGTCACGATCCTCCAGCTTCGCCTTGATGGGAATCAACACCAGGTTGGCGAATATGGCACCGTACATGGTGGTAATAAGTGCCAGGGCCATACCGGAGCCGATGGAATCTGCATCGTTGAGATTCGCCAGCATGGCTATCAGTCCGGCAAGGGTACCTATCATACCGAAGGCCGGTGCGACCTTTCCCCAGAAATCGAAGAGTTGAATTCCGTCCTGGTGCCGTTCCTGGATCTGGTTCAGCTCATTGTAGAGAAGGTTCTTGATTATTTCCGGGTCGGTACCGTCGACCACCAGCTGAATACCTTTTTTCATGAACTCCTGCTCAACCTCTTCCAGGTCGTCTTCCAGGGCAAGGAGTCCTTCCCGGCGGGCCTTCTCGGAAAAGTTCACCAGGGTTGAAATAATTGCCTCTTCGCCCCAGTTTGGAACGTTGAGAGCGTGATTCATATAGCGCATCAAGCCCAGTACACGCTGCAGGGGACTGGACACCATCAGGGCCGCAAAGGAGCCGCCGATAACCATAAAGATCGATGGAATGTCAACATAGGAAGTCAGGTTTCCACCGGAAGTAAAGATCGACATCAGGATCATCATGAATCCGAGTATCAATCCAATAATCGTTCCTAAATCCATTCTTCGGTTACTCCTCGTTCTTGAAGGCCCCTATCCGGCGGCGATACTCGACAATAGAATTCAGAACCGTCCGGCGGTCCTCCCGGACCACCAGACGTTTACCCGACAGCATAATCAGGGTTGTATCCGGATTGGCTTCCATGTATTCGATCTGGTGGGGATTAACCCAGTAGACCGTTCCATCCAATCGTGTTACTTCAATCATCTGCGGCTTATTCTAACCCCTTAACGCTTTAAGGTCAAAAGCTCCTGCAGCATCTGGTCCGATGTCTGTATCGTTTTACTGTTTGACTGGAAGCCCCGCTGCGTAACGATCATGTCGGTAAACTGTTCCGCCAGGTCTACATTACTCATCTCAAGGGCTCCGGCAATAAACTTGCCTTTTCCCGCAATCCCGCTCTCGGAGATATTGGGGTCTCCAGAGTTATTTGTCACCATGTAGGTGCTTTCGCCGGCCTTCTCGAGACCCCCCGGGTTGATAAAACTCGCCAAAGCGACCTGCCCAATGCTGCGGTTGGTACCGTTGGAGTATACCCCGGTAATCATTCCGGACTGGTCAATCTTGAAACTCTCCAGATAACCCATAGGGTAACCGTCCTGACTGAAAGCCTTGGTCGAGCTCTTTTCTGCAAACTGGGTCATGGAGTTCACAACACTGCCTACCTCTCCCAGATTAAGATTGAAGGTCTGACGCAGCACGGCACCTTCTTCATCGAGATTGGCGTCAGGCACGTCAAAAGAAATCTGCGTCTGGAGCGCCCCTTCCGTCAGTATATCACCCTGGGCATCGGTTACCGATTCAAGGGTCCCGAGATTGTTGAAATTCACCGTAAAGGTCGCGGTCTCGTTGTTGAGCTCTCCAACCTCCGCAAGGGTATTGGCAGTATCTGCACCGTCCGCGTCGGGATTCATGATGACCACCGCATCCCAGCTGTTGGGGGCACCCACGGTCTTGGTAAAGTTTATCCGCATGGTGTGGGTGTTACCGAAATCGTCATATACCGTCTTATCGATGGTCCAGGTGTTCTGAAGGGTCTCTGCGGGACCTGCATCGGGGGGAATTTCTCCAAGTCGTTTATCCAGGTTACAGGCAAGGTTTACCTCGGTGGTAGCGGAAGCAGGGTCCTTTCCGCCCACAGGAATTGTCAGGTCACCGACATCGGATGCGGTATTGATAACGGTCCGTCCTTCAACCTCCTGGGCCATCCAGCCCTGGACCTTAAGGCCATTGGCCGGATTCACCAGGGTCCCGTCTTCATCGAGGCCGAAAGCACCTGCCCTGGTGTAGAGTTCTTTATCACCCTCTTTGAGAATAAAAAATCCGTTTCCCTGTACCGCAAGGTCAGTCATGACACCGGTGGTCTGCAGCGAACCCTGGGTATGGATTGTATCTATTGCAGCAATGGTCATTCCCAGGCCAACCTGCTTCGGGTTTACTCCCCCCAGATCCTCGGTAGGACGGGCGGCCCCGGACATTGTCTGGGACAGCATATCCTGAAAGTTCACCCTACCCTTTTTAAAACCGATTGTGTTGACGTTGGAGATGTTGTTACCTATAACATCCATCCGCGTCTGGTGATTCTGCAGACCGGAAACACCGGCATAAAGGGACCGCATCATATGTTCATATCCTCCTGGCGCATTACCTTCTCAATCTCATTCACATCGTAATAGGTTCCGTTTACGAGTACCTGGGGAAAATCCCGTCCTGATACAGCTTCTACGGTACCGTGAATAATCTGTTCTCCCCGGACAATCTCCACCTGATGACCCAGGGTATTCATTGCCCTGGCGGAAGCCATTACCCCGGAGAGCTGAGTAAAGGAACTTGCCATATTCGTCATCTGTTCAAGGGTTGAGAACTGGGCCATCTGGGCAATGAACTCCTTGTCCTTCATGGGCTCTGTGGGGTCCTGGTGTGTCAGCTGGGTCAAAAGAATTTTAAGAAAATCATCCTTATCGAGTTCCTGCTTGGACTGCCCGCCGGGAGCGATCGTCTTGTTCAGCAGATCGACCTGCATCTGTGTTCTGGCCTTGTCGGCGCTGTTCATGCTTGTGGAAATATCCATCCTGCTCGTCTCCTACACATACACATTGACCCGACTCTCGCCGAAGATAGTCTCTTCGACCCTGGGTATCTGGTCATCAAAAATCCTTGTCATTTTTTCCACGGGAAGGCCTTCGATATTTTTCTCTCTGCGCCTTCCGGAAAAACCTCCCCTTTCTCCAACGGAAACGTCGAGTCCGGCGGTCTGAAAGCCGTTTTCCCGGAATGCCCGGTTCAGAGCCTCCATATTCTCCTGGAAAACCTCTCGCACACTATTATTTTCGACAATTATCCGGCCGGCTATATGCCTATTATCCGAGAGATTCAAACGTATCCGCACTTCCCCCAGCTTTTCCGGCTTCAGGATCAGACGAATCTCCCCCTGGTCCCTGTCTTTGAGTACAAACTGTGCCTTTTTGATGATTTCACCGTTGCCTTCTTCCTTGAGGGCACGTGAAAGGTCCACAGCAGCCTGAGCGGGTCCGGCTTCGCTGCGGGAAATATTTCCGTCAGTCTTTCCCTGGGCAGCTTCGATGACGACGAAGTCCTGACGGTTCTGGCCTTCAGTCTTCAAGGATTCCTGGATGTTCACTCCGTCAAATTTTTGCGAGGCTTGCGAAACGGTCTGTTCGTTTTTTGTTTCCTTCCGGCTGCGAAGATCTATTATCTCGGCTCTTGCCGTCTGCCTTTCGGTCTCCCCGCCGGTGTGCCGTCTGCCGACAGCATAAGAATCGCTGGAAGCATCATCAGTGTTCCTGGATCTTTCTGCCGGCTGGTTTCCTTCGCTCTTCCCTTTTTCTGTATTCCCGGGGGCCACCAGGCCTTCGCCCGATAGATTCGCGATTTTTACCGCCGGGTTTTCTTTTGTGGTTTCTTCGGAATTTGCAGCTTCGTCGCTTTTTTTGGAGATGTCCGCTTTTTCCGAATTTTTCCCGGTTTCAGTTCCTGAACCAGCCTGAAGCTTTGTATCTGACTCGTCATCCATGTTAAGTTTCCGGGCCGCCGTACGATTGTTTCCGGCGGATTCCACCTTCAGTCCGGTCTTCTGAGAATCCCTTTTATGCTCGTTTTCTTCTGTCCGGACAGGTACAGCACTGTTCTGTGCCTCGCGTTTTTTACTATCAACAGTTTTGTCCGGCCCTTCACCGGAATCTTTGTTCACCTTTTCTGCGTCATCGGGGGAGTCGGTTTTCCTGTTTTCAGTACTTGCGGCGGTGTCGTCTGCGCTTTCCGTTTTTTTTGTATCCTCCGCGTTTTTCAGGACCTTCGAATCGGAGTCGTTCTCCGTTCTGTCGGTTTCATGCTGCGCGGATGTCCCGCCCCTGTCCTTTTCGGCCCGGGCAAGGTATTCGCCGAAAGGAGGCCCCTCAAGCTCCGTTCCCTGGGAAGCGAAATCCGCAGGTCGGTGATCGTAGGATATAAAATCCAGCGGGGATATCATCTTTTTGTATCATCCTCCTTGAACCTCCGGTTTCTTGAGCATTTTACGGTTTATTACCGCAGCCCTGTCCGCAGGCATCAGAGACAACCAGTACGAAACAACCGAAACATTCCCGCCTTCCCGGGCCATCCGTTCGGTCATACGCAGGATGTCGATCACATCCTGGTCGTCCATTTCAACGAGCCGTTCAACAGCCGCTTCCGGGGGCATCCCGGCAAAGTATTCCGCAGCTTGACGAAGGTTCGCATTCTTATTTTCGTACTGTTTTACAATTTCATTGAATGATTTTTCCCGATCTTCCAGAGCCTTCTCCCGCTCTCTAAGGGCTTCAAGCTTCTGAACAAGCTCCTCTTCCCTGACATTCAACAGCTCCTCCTGCTCCAAAAGTACGGCATCTCTTCGGTCCAGTTCTTCCCACAGCTTCTCCAGACGTGCCTTATCCAGCAGAAGGGCAGAGCCGTCATCCGGGACCTGTTCCGGGGTTTCCATTCCCAGCAGCCTGAAAACCGGGTTCAATCGCTCCCGGACATCTACCAGGCCCAGATGATCGAACCAGAGTAATCCGCCGAGGAACAAAATACCTATCAACAGGACAAGGACGATAATCCGGTATCCTGCGTTTACCTTTGCCATTACTCTTTTCCTCCCGCTTCAATCCGACGTGCGGCGGCGCTGCTGTTAAGATCGTCCTGCTTCATGATCTCGTTTTTTCGTTGTTCCCGGTAAAATTCCGCCGCTTTTTTTTCTTTCAGCTTCTCGAATACCTTTCGATCCCGGGACGCTTCAACATACCCGGCCTGTATTTTTTCCCGTTCTTTTCCAAGCCTTCCGAGGTCCTTATGCAGTTCCCTGCTGCTATGCTCCATTCTCCTGATGTAGTTCTCTGCAGCAAGCCTGGTAATAAAATCATTTCCTGCTGCAGCGCCGGAGATAAAAGCCCGCCGCCTGTTCTGCCCGCACTCCGCGATCCTCTGACGGATTTTTTCCATGCGTCCGGTAATCTCACCGAGCTTCTGTTCCCATTCCCGTTCCCGGTACTCTTTGAGTTCGAGAAGTTTCTGCAGCTTGAAATGAAAGCGTCGCATTGCCTAATTCGTCTCCGCCAGTCTTCGCAGAGTTTCCAGGGTATCTTCGATTTTCGATCGCTCATCAATGCCCTGAACCAGGAAATCCCGGATTGCAGGCATCTTGGCGATTGCTTCGTCAACGAGAGAATTGGCTCCCTTGACGTATGCTCCCACATTGATAAGGTCCTCGGACTCGTAGTAGGCGGAAAGCAGCTGCCGAAGTCTACCCGCTGCCTTCAGGTCCTCATCCTTCGCAACCTTGTTACCCAGGCGCGAAAGAGAATCAAGGACATCCACCGCCGGATAGTGATACCTCTGGGCAAGTTGCCGGTTTAAAATAACGTGTCCGTCAAGGATTCCCCTCACTGTATCTGCGACAGGGTCATCCATATCATCGGCATCAACGAGAATGGAGTAAAACCCGGTAATTGTACCCTTGTCGGAGGTACCGCAGCGTTCAAGGAGTTTCGGCAGCAGGGAAAAAACCGAGGGGGTGTATCCCCTGGTGGCGGGCGGTTCGCCCACGGCAAGGCCTATTTCACGCTGTGCCCGGGCGAATCGGGTTACCGAATCAAAGAGGAGCATGACATCCTTTCCCTGGTCCCGGAAGTATTCGGCGATAGCCGTTGCAACATAGGCGCCCCTGAGTCGTGCGAGAGGAGGAGTATCGGAGGAGGATACCACCAGCACCGAACGCTTGAGTCCCTCAGGGCCAAGATCGTTGTCGATAAACTCCTTGACCTCCCTGCCGCGTTCTCCGATCAGGGCGATTACATTGACATCGGCTGAGGTGTTCCGGGCAATCATTCCGAGAATGGTGGACTTGCCGACACCCGAACCGGAGAAAATACCCAGCCGCTGACCTTTCCCCACAGGGGTAAAGGCATCAATGGAACGGACTCCGGTTACAATACGCTCCTGAATGGCGGTTCGGCGCAGAACATCCGGAGGCTCGGCTACAACAGGGTAGGTTTCCACGGAACCGAGGGTTGGTCCGTTGTCCATGGGATGACCGAGACTGTCCAGTACACGGCCCAGCAGCCTGGGAGAGACGGGGATGGAGAGAGATTCTCCCATGGCGGTGACCCGGCAACCGGCTTCGATGCCCTCCATACCCAGAAAGGGCATAAGCTGAACCGCCTCCTCGGAAAAACCGACAATCTCCGCCGGCACGGTACCCCTTCCCTTGGGTACATTGATATGGCATAATTCGCCAACCATTCCATGAGGGCCGAGACTCTCAATCATGAGTCCCTTGACCCGCTGAATGCGCCCCGTATATTTTATTGGATCAAAGTCGCTGAGAACTGTATTATACTTTTCGAACATCCTTCCCTCCCTTAAAGGATGAAACTGGAACCTCAGGCCTCCCCTTTCTCCCTGATGGGGGCCATTTCCAGGATCTTCTCCTCAATCTCATTGAACTGAGATTTTATTCTGGCGTCGATCTCCCCGAAATCCGTCTCGATGATGCAGCCTCCCCGGTCAATCCGGGAGTCCTCCATTACCGTTATGGACCTGACGTTCTCAACCATGCGCATGAAATCCTTGACATGGTCGGTGGTGAGATCAACATCTTCAAGGTTAACCCGCAGTATGACGTCACCCCGGCTCTTGAGCTTTCTCAAGGCCTGAATAACATTATTGATAACCACGTTCTTCTGGTTTTCCGAAATAACCTTGATTACCTTCTTTGCGATCAGAAGAACAAGGTTGATTACCTGGGTTTCTGATTCTTCGATTATCTCCCTGCGCTTTTCGATGGCGGAGCTGATGACAGCATGGAGGTGCTTGATCAGCCGCTCGACTTCTCCCCGTCCTTCCTGATATCCCTCTTCCCTGCCGGATTCAAATCCTTCGGCGTAGGCATCCCGGCGGATCTGTTCAAGCTGCTCGTTTGCCTCCTTAAGAATCGCATCCCGCTTTTCTTCGGCTTCCGCCTCAATCCTGGCGGCATGATCCTCTGACTCCTGCTTAAGCTTTTCCCCTTCGTCGGTCTTCGCCTTGAGTACCTGAAAAGCCCGTTCCTCCGCCTCTTGTACGATGTTCTCCGCCTCTTCCCGGGCAGAGGCGATCATCCCGGCTTTTTCCTCTTCCCATTGAGCCCTGAAGGCCTCAGCCTCTCGTCTCAGGTCGTCGGCGGTGGGTCCGGTGTATTCCTCGGCAGGAGTCGGAACCTCCACGGGTTTCTGTTCCTTGAAGGGGGTATCAAGGACGATTCTGCCGGAACTTAACTGTGTTACCTCCGTGGGCCGGAAAACATTCTTTGCCATTCCCTACCTTCCCTATACGACCATCTCATCTTCGCCGGAGCGGGCGACCACTATTTCACCCTGGTCCTCAAGCTTACGGATAATGGAAACGATCTTCTGCTGAGTCTCCTCAACATCCTTGAGCCGTACTGGACCCATATATTCCATTTCCTCCTTGAGCATACCAGCGGCACGCTTGGACATATTCCGGAAAATCTTGTCCTGGACCTCCGCCTCCACGCCTCGCAGAGCTTTGGCCAGTTCGCCGGTATCCACCTCCCGCAGAACCTTCTGAATGGCCCGGTCGTCGAGGAGCACGATATCTTCGAATACGAACATACGCTTCTTGATCTCCTCTGCCAGTTCGGGATCCTCTTCTTCAAGGCTCTCGATAATGGTTTTTTCCGTTGAACGATCCACCATATTGAGGATTTCCACGATATTCTCGACACCGCCGGCGGCGGTATAATCTTCGGAGCTGAGGGTGGAAAGCTTCTTCTCAAGGACCCGTTCAACCTCCCTCAGAATATTGGGGTCCGTACGGTCCATGGTCGCTATTCGTTTGGAAACATCTGACTGTATCTCGTGGGGCAGGCTGGCGAGAATTATCGAAGCCTTCTGGGGCTCCAGATAGGCCAGAATAAGCGCAATGGTCTGAGGATGCTCCTGCTGTATGAAGTTCAAGAGGTGTGCAGGATCAGTACGCCGGATAAAGTCGAAAGGACGCACCTGCAGCGAACTGGTCAGACGGTTTATAATGTCAACGGCTTTCTGAGCACCCAGGGATTTTTCCAGCAGCTCCCTGGCGTAATCGATTCCTCCGGAGGTAATAAAGTCCTGAGCCATCATGAGCTCCTTGAACTCCATCAGTACAGTGTCCCTGTCCTCGGAATCGATGTTATCCAGACGCGCGATCTCGAAGGTCAAGGCCTCAATTTCATCTTCCCTTAGATGCTTGAATATCTCCGAAGAAATTTCCGACCCCAGGGTAACCAGAAAGATGGCAGCCTTCTGCCGCCCTGTGAGATCCTTCTTCATTCCCTTCTTGGGAGCCCCTCCGGCGGCGGCCCCCTGGGTCTGTGCTTTAGCTTGTTTGGCCATATCGAGTCTCCTTCGTCACGATGCTACTCCTCAAGCAGCCAGGTGCGAATCAGCTGTGCGACATCCTCGGGATGTTCCCGGGCCATGTTGATGGCATGTTCCTGCATGTCCAGCCTGGCCCGTTCCTCCACAGACATCTCGACATCCACCCCTTCCTCTTCCGCACTTCTGAGGGCAGCCTCCCGCATGGCCTGATGCTGCCGAGAGAGCTCCTCTTCCCGGAGTCTTCGCCGCCGTTCGAGTTCACGGCTTATGAGACGGAAGACTATAAGGGCGATAATCAGCACCGCTACGGCAATAAGAGAGTAGATTATCATCTGCTGCAGCCGCTGCCTGGCCCTGAACTCCTCGTCTTCCATGGCGAACTGGGCAGTCCGGTCGAACTGCAGGTGTTCAACCGAAACGCTGTCGCCCCTGTTTCGATTGTAACCAATAGCATGCTCCACCAGGCTCCGGGCCTTTGCCAGGTCCTCGTCGGAAACCGGAGTATAGTTACGGACGATACTTCCGGTGCTGTCGAGTTTTACCGTGCCCTTATCTGTATATTCCCTGCGCCACAGGCCGTCGATCGCCGCACCTATGCTGATGCGATTAATGACCCAGGGGGTTTTTTCCTCGTAGGACTTCTTCTGGTTTATCTCCTCGTTCTGGGTGACTGAATTGTTCCTGTATTCTCCGAAGAGGGCATCGGCATCCTTGTACGAAGGCGGCACCTGCCCTTCGACCCCGGGAGGCCCTTCAGGATTAAATCCTGTGCCCTTCCACTGTTCGTCGATAAGCTCCTTGGAACGGGTAATCGAGGGAACAACCTGCAGTTCAGAATAGGGTGTTGCAGGATTATCGGGAATCATGGTTATAGGAAAGAACTCCTCTGTTTCCACGATCCGTTTGCTCATATCCAGATCAATATCGACCTTGAGGACCCGTACCCGGTCCTCGCCGAATATCTGCATAAGGGCTTTCTGTATCTCGTTTCGATAAGCCTTTTCCAGGATATCCTTCTGGGCGAGCTGACGCTTGGTAAGTTCCAGGCGGTCGAAGTCAGCCAGGTCATCGAAATTATTCAGCACATTCATGTTGTGGTCGCTGATAACAATATTCTCTTCCCGAAGTCCTTCGACGGCAAAACGTACCAGTTTGACAATGCCCTCGATCTTTGCCCGATGGGTGGTAATATTTGAGCCCGGAGCAGGGGTAATGATGACCGAGGCGGTTACCGGCTGCTGGTTATCGCTGAAGAGCTCGGTTTCCGGCATCACCAGGGTTACCTTTGCATCGTCGACATCCGCCAGAGCCTCTATATGCTGCTCCAGGCTGTTGGTTATCGCCCGCCGCAAGTTTACATTTCGTTCAAAATCGGTAATTGTCCATCGGTCCAGCTTGAAGACGTCCCAGGGAGATACATCCCTGGGAATAAGATCTTCCCGCATTAAAATCGAGATCATTCTCTGGGCGGTAATTTTGTCTTTAACGAATATCCGTCCCTCCGCAGAGATGGTGTGCTCCACCTTTTCCTCATCGAGACGCATGGAAATTTTTGACAACTTTTCCTGATCGGTAATCGCGGAAGTCAGCAGCGGTACCATACTCGGCCGGGAACTGAAGGTCACCAGACCTGCCAGCGCACCGATTACCACTACGACGATTACAATGAACATGATCCGCTGAACCAGGGACCACTTATTCCAACCGCCCTTTACCTGCTCCAGGAACTTCTTCAACCATTCGTTCATCTCCCCTCCCAAGGCACTAATGGTTAATTAGCTCCGTTTGATAGAAATCTGTAACCTACCTGTTTATCATCTTACCGCAGAACAAGATACTTGGCTACCGTAAACTGATAATCTCTTTGTAGGCACGTATTGCTCCGTCAACAACGGATTTGGTCATGGTGACGGCCATATTCGCCTTCGCCATGGCAATTGTAACATCGTGAGAATCAACACTCTCAGGGTTCGTAAGCATTGCCTGAGTCAGGGACGTACTCTCCTGCTGCAGGGCATTCGCTCCATTCAGGGCTTTAATCATTGCCTGGGAAAAACCGGCAGCCGAGCTGTCTTCGGGCTGATTCTGGGGAAGTTTGCCGGACAGATGTTTAGGATTTGTCCTTTCCATTCCTATTTTATGTCCCGAGACCTGCATTGAATCAAAAATATCCATACCTTACCTACCTTCCTATATCCAGAGAACGCATGAACATGGTCTTCGAGCCGTTTACCAGGGCGATATTCGCCTCGTAGGAACGGCTTGCGGAGATCATATCCACCATCTCTTCGACAATATTGACATTGGGCATCTCAACATAGCCTGTTTTCGGCCCCGATTTGATTGCGTCCGGATGGGTCGGATCGTACACAAGCCTGGTTTTAGCATCCTTGTCCTTGGTAATCTCTGCGACTCTCACCCCTTTCCCGATACCGTTATCCAGCCTCTTCGGTAAAAAGGGAATCTTGAAGTAAGGTTCCGAAACCCTTGGTTTCATTATCACCCGGCTTCGGCGATAGGGGCCTCCCTCGGGGGTTCGGGTGGTGTCCGCATTGGCAATATTGTTGGAAATAACATCAAGACGAAGCCGCTGGGCGCTCAAGCCCGATGCCGCTGTGCTTATGCTGGTAAACATTCCCATTACTTTCTATCTCCTCTCTACTCGCCTGCTAGCGCAATACGCTGTTCACCTGGGTAAACTGATTCGCCACCGAACGGGTCATTATTTCGTAGCGCAGCTGGTTCTGCAGCTGGGCCATCATTTCTTCTTCCAGGTCCACATTGTTTCCGTTGTTATCCGACTGAGTCAGGTAATCGAGCACCTTTTTCGGTTTTACTGTCCGGTAATCGGTGCTCCGATGAAAAGGAATATGCTTTGGATCAGTCAATGCGGCCTTCAGGCGTCCCGTGGGCTTTTCCGAATCCAGAGCCCGTTTAAGTTCAGATTCGAAATTGATTTCACTGCGTTTAAAATTTGGTGTATCCGCGTTGGCAATGTTGTTGGAGATAACACTGCGCCTGAGGACAGCCACATCCATATTCCGATGCAGCAGATCAAGGGTTTTTCCAAAACTGTTACCGTAAAACACAGCATTCTCCTTGCATGATTCTCTTTCTTATCCCTAGTTTCGGCAGGAACAGCGTCCCTCCTTATACCTTGCTTACAGGATGTACTGACTCAGATCCTTATCCTGCAGCACTTCGCTCAAGCGCTCATCCACGTAAGCCGGGGTTATGCGTATGGTCTGGCCTCCGATTTCCGGTGCCGTAAAGGAGACCTCTTCCAGAAGAAGCTCCATGATGGTATGCAGTCTCCGGGCCCCGATATTTTCGCTCATGCTGTTGACCTGAGCGGCGATCTCCGACAGACGCTTCACCGCCTCGGGGGTAAAATCCAGGGTAACATTCTCGGTACCGATGAGCGCCTTGTACTGGGTAATCAGTGCGTTCTGCGGCTGGGTCAGGATCCTCTCAAACTCCTCGGCTCCCAGGTCCTTCAGCTCGACCCGCAGGGGAAAACGACCCTGGAGTTCGGGAATCAGGTCAGACGGCTTGGAAATATGAAAAGCCCCGGCGGCAATGAAAAGGATATGGCCGGTGTCGATCATTCCGTGCTTTGTATTGACGGTGCTTCCCTCCACTATGGGCAGAATGTCCCGCTGAACCCCCTCGCGGCTCACGTCCGCTCCCGAACGGTTCTCCTTTCCCGCGACCTTATCGATCTCGTCAATGAAAATGATTCCCATCTCCTGGACCCGATCCCTGGCAATCTCCGAAACCCTTTCGGTATCAATCAGTTTATCCAGCTCCTCAGACATGATTATCTCCCGGGCCCGTTTTACCGTCACCCGCTTTCGCTTCTTGCCTCCGCCAAGGATATTGGAAAGGTTCCCCAGGTTCAGGTCCATCTCTTCCATACTGTTTCCGGCAAAAACCTCGATGGTAGGAAAGCCACCCCGGGAGACACTGACCTCAACGCTCTTGTCCTCGAGCTTGCCGTCCCGGAGCATCTTCCGGAACTTCTCACGGGTATCGCCTCCCTCATTCTCCTCCACGGGAACAGGCATCGTGCCCTCCTTCGGGGCATCGGGCTTCTTTATTCCCGGGAGCAGGAGATCGAGAATCGCCTCTTCGGTACGCCGCTCAGCCTCTTCACGGACACCCTCCTGAAGCTCTTCTTTGACCATCGAAACAGCTACACTCATGAGGTCCCGGACCATGGACTCCACGTCCCGTCCCACGTAGCCGACTTCGGTATACTTGGTGGCCTCCACCTTTACAAAAGGGGCACCGCTGAGACGGGAGAGGCGGCGGGCTATCTCGGTTTTACCGACCCCGGTAGGGCCGATCATGATGATATTCTTGGGAGCGATTTCGTCCCTCAGCTCCTTCGGAAGCTTCTTCCGCCGGGTCCGGTTCCGCAATGCGATAGCCACTGCCTTTTTGGCCTCGTCCTGACCAATGATGTATTTATCAAGCTCCGCCACTATTTCCCGGGGAGTCATGTCGTCGATAATCATGTCAGTTCCTCACTTATAATGGATTCATTGGTGTAGATGCAAATTCTCGCCGCTATCTTCAGGCAGCGGCGTGCGATATCCAGGGCGCTCAAGTCGGCACCCGAATCGAGGTAGGCCATGGCCGCCGCATAGGCGTAACTTCCGCCGGAACCGATGGCAATGGCGCCCTCCTCGGGTTCTATGACATCTCCGGTTCCGGAGATCAGGAGGAGTTTCTCCCGGTCAGCCACCAGCAGCATTGCCTCCAGACGGCGGAGCATACGGTCGGTGCGCCAGTCCTTGGCAAGCTCAACCGCAGCGCGGGTAAGGTCGCCCTTGTATTCCTTTACACGGCCTTCAAAATGCTCGAAGAGCGTAAAGGCGTCCGCCGTGGCTCCAGCAAATCCAACCAGGATTTTCCCACCGTATATTGTTCGCACCTTTCTGGCATTACCCTTCATGACTGTATTTCCCAGCGTTACCTGACCGTCCCCGGCCATGGCTGTTTTTCCGTCTTTGCGTACCGCAAGTATGGTTGTCGCTTTCATCTGGTTCATTTCTTCTTATCCTTCACATCACTTCCCTTTTCAGGGGTAGATTTGCCTCCGTGCGGATGGGCCATGGCGTGAACCCCCCGCAGCCTGTCCAGTTCCACGTGGGTATATACCTGGGTCGCCCTGAGGGATGAATGACCCAGCAGCTCCTGCACGGTTCGAATCCCCGCCCCCTTGTCCATCAGGTGGGTGGCGAAACTGTGACGCAGGGTATGGGGAGTAATCTTTTTTCCCAGCTCCGCCCGCCGCGCCGCCTCGGATACGACTGTGCGAATACTGCGATCGCTCAAGCCCCCGCCATTCCTGTTTATCAAAAGCGGTTCCATGTGTTTCTTCGCTTCCGATGAGCCTTTCCCCTTTCTCCTGAGAAGCTCTTCCCGAAAGGAGAGATACTCCCTCAGCGCCTTCCGGGCCGGTGATCCCAGGTAGACATAACGTTCCTTGTCGCCCTTTCCGAGAACCCTGATCCTGCCCTCAGGAATCCGGAGGTCTTTCATTCTTATTCCCGCTGCTTCGCTCACCCTGCAGCCTGTGGAATAGAGTAGCTCCAGGATAAAGCGGTCACGGCTGCCGGCAAAGCCCTTCTCCTCAAGCTGAAGCATGCTCTCGATCTCCTGCATAAAAAGAAAATCAGGGAGCCTTCGCTTAGTTTTCAGTCCCACGATCTCCGTCAGGGGATCCGTATCGATGACCCGGCGCTTCTGAAGATAACGGAACCAGCCACGCAGGGCGGAAAGTACCCGGTTGATACTGCGGGCCCCAAGACCGCATCGGTTGAGAAAACCGATAAATCCCCGTATAGCGCGGCGGTCAGGGGGAAAGAGAATCTCCTGCTCCTGTGAATACTCGACATAGAGCCGGACATCCCGGGAGTAGGCTCTGAGGGTCCTGTTAGAGAGCCGACGCACTCCTGAAATATATTCAAGATACTCCTCTGCCAGAAAGGCTGCAGAATACTCTCCGTTTACACTCATGACATCCGCTCCCCGCTATACTCCGGCTGAGCAGATCTCCACTGCTGATCCCAGCCCTCGAGAAGTTCCTCCGCAGAGCGTATCCCTCTGGCCCCGTCTTCATGGAGGGCATGGCCTCCGTCGCCGACACCTTTCTGTAAACAGTCGGCATGAACAAAAACCTCCCGTCCCTGCTCCAAAGCATAGTCAGCCGTGATCAGGGCGCCGGAACGTCTTGGTGCCTGAACGATAACGCAACAGCGTGACATGCCGCTGATAATCCTGTTCCGCATGGGAAAATGGTAGCGCCGGGGCTGGGTAAAAACGGAATACTCGCTGAAAATAGCACCGCCGGAAGCTATCAGTTTTTCCGCTGTGGGTCTGCTCGAAGCGGGCCCTACCTCGGAAACTCCGGAACCCAGTACCGCAACAGTATGTCCGCCCCCATCGATACATCCCTCGTGAGCCTGACGATCGACGCCCCGGGCAAGTCCGGAAACAACCGAAATATTGACCATGGCGAGTTCCCGGGCAAGTTCATATGCACTCCGGGCCCCGCGTCCATTTGGTCGACGGGTCCCCACCATGGCAACATACGGCATTCCGGATGCGGGCCGCCTGCCGCGATAACAGAGGGCAAAGGGAGGATCATATATCTCCCTAAGCAGCTCGGGGTAATGATCGGAAGTAAACGGGATTATCCCTCCGCCGTTTTTATCCAGCCACTCAAGCTCCGCCGCGGCCTTATCATAAATTTCGCCGGCAATCCAGTTTTCCTTGTATCCCCGGCCGATGAGATCGGCAACCCTGCGGGCATTCAGGTTGGCACAATCATGTCCGGCTGCTTCGTGAAGAAGACAGCGTTCCCGCAGGGAGAGCCTGGGTAAATGCTGTATGAAAGCGGTTGCGATCACCCGTCATCCTCCTGCAGGATTCCCAGGAGCCTTTCGGCCTCCCCTGCGGCTTTGCTGCCGGCGCCGATATTCATTATTGTCCGGTACTGCTCCTCAGCAGCTTCGTATTCCCCGATTGCCGCATAGGCCCGGGCCAGAACGAACCTGGCATCAGTATTGGATTCCCTGATGGAAACCAGTCGCTCAAGATGGGGTATGGCCCGCTCCGGGGTTCCGAGCTCAAATACATAGAGCACCCCCAGGCCATAGAGGGCGTCGCGGTAATCAGGTTTATATCTGAGGGCTTCAAGATAATAGTACTCCGCCGCAAGCATTCCCTGTTGCCGACGTGTCTCTTCTCCCCTGATTTTGGCGATTCTCGCGGACGAGAGGGCAGCATAGTAATAAAGGCTGTGGTTTTCCGGATAGATCCTCAGAGCCTTATCCAGGTAATCCAGGGCAGGGCCGAACATTCCTTTATCGAAGAAATCTACCGCAAGCATTTTGTACATGGTGCCAAGCCGGGCCGTGGACGAGACTATCTTTTCCACCTCGTCCTCCATGGCCCGAATATCTTCCTCCAGAGTCCGGATCTCTTCTTCGGTTACAGAGCCCGTTTCCCCGCCTTCAAGAGCCCGGACCCGATCCAGGTACTCCCTGCGCTGGGGAGAGCACGATGCAAGAGCCACGGCAAGAACAAGTAAAAAGATGATCAGTTTCGAGAATGAACTCATTTTATGCATCCTTTTCCTCCTCTCTATCATAACCTTGCACAAGGCCTTCCTGCTTCACCATTTCCGGGATTCAACCCCTGGGATGGAATTCCCTGTGTGCCCGGTGCAGCCCCCCCTCGGCAATATGGGTATAAATCTGGGTTGTAGTTATATCCCTGTGCCCCAGAAGCTCCTGTACGGAACGGAGGTCTGCACCACCTTCCAGCAGGTGGGTAGCGAAGGAGTGCCGGAGGGTATGGATTTTCCCCTCCACACCCGCTTTCAGGGCAATCTCCCTGAAACGCTTCCACATTCCTTTTCTGGATAGGGGCCTCCCGCGATGGTTCAGGAAGACCGCATTGGTCGGGTGCTTCATGGCAACGAGTCTCGGACGACCACAACCGAGATAGCTGTCCAGCTGTTCTTTGGCTGCTTCGCCCATGGGAACAAAGCGTTCGGCGTCCCCTTTACCCACTATCCTGACAACCAGGTCCTGGGAATAGTAACGGTCAAGACTGAGACCGCAGGCTTCCGATACCCGCAGACCGCAGGAATAGATCAGCTCAAAAAGAGCCCTGTCCCGCAGACCCAGGGGAGAGCTGGTATCGATCTGCTCCAGAAAGCGTTCCACCTCTGCCAGACTCATAGTGTCCGGCAGGCGTCGACCCGGCCGGGGTCGTTCCAGCAGAAGCGCAGGATTATCTTTTCGCAGGCCTTCCAGTACCAGGAAGCGGAAAAAGGAACGAAGGGCGCTGATTCCCCTGGCTGCGGTTCGAGGATCAGGGAGGAGACCCTCAGGGGTTCGCTGATTCATGAGCCAGAACGATATATGCCCTTCCTCCACTTCAGCCGGATGGATATTCGCTTCGGAAAGGTAATCCAGAAAGCGGGCCACCACCCCGGCATAGGTATCCACCGTAGCTTCGCTGTAATGCCGTTCGATTGAGAGATAATCACGGTATATCCGGAGCAGGTTCTGCACTACTCCCCCTGGCCTGCTATCTTCCGGTCCCGCAGAATGGTTGGAATTCCAAGATCAGTATCGCCGTTGTTTCTTCCGGACAGAAAGAGGCTTGGAGTACCTCCTTTGGAGAGTCCTTTTCCGCGAATTTCCAGCCAGTCCCTGTACTTGATAATCTCGTCCTCATTTTCCTCTTCCGCGCCTTCTGTATCTGCGGAGACAGCTTCGGACTTGAAGCCGGTGGCGACAACTGTTACCCGTATTTCGTCTTCCATATCTGGTTCGAAGACACTTCCCGGAATAATCAGGGCGTCATCATCGGCGTTGGCGGTGATGATCTGGACAACCTCTTCATATTCCGACAGGGAAAGGTCCTCGCCTCCGGTGATATTCACCAGTATACCCTTGGCGCCTTCGATACGGGCGTCTTCCAGCAGAGGATTATTAATGGCATTTGTGGCCGCGTCCACCGCCCGGTTATCACCATGGCCGACTCCGATACCCATCAGGGCATCGCCCCGCCCCTTCATGACGGTACGAACATCGGCAAAATCGATGTTTATCTCTCCGGGCACGGTTATAAGCTCGGATATTCCCTGGACCCCCTGACGAAGAACATCATCCGCCATAAGAAAGGCCTCTTTGATGGGGGTCCGTTTTTCTACGATTTTCAGCAGGTACTGATTGGGGATGGTAATCAGGGTATCCACGGCCTCCCGAAGCTTGCTTATACCCTCCTCCGCCAGGCTGCGCTTTTTGCGCCCCTCGAAATCGAAAGGTTTGGTTACAACCGCCACGGAGAGAATGCCCAGTTCCCGGGCGATTCTGGCTACCACGGGCGCTGCCCCTGTACCGGTTCCGCCACCCATTCCGGCGGTAATAAAGACCATATCGGCTCCCCGCAGGGCCTCCTTGATCTTCTCGGAGTCCTCCACCGCGGCCTTCTCACCAACCTCAGGGACTCCTCCCGCACCGAGACCGCAGGTCAGTTTTGTTCCCAGGGGAAGTTTCACCTCCGCCTGTGAGCGCTGCAGAGCCTGCAGGTCCGTGTTCGCGGCGATGAATTGTACCTTCTTTAGGTTGGATGCGATCATGCGGTTTACAGCATTGCTTCCGCCGCCGCCGACGCCGATTACCTTGATCAATGTAGGATCAGCGCCCTGTTCTTCGATAACTTCAATATGCATTGCCCCCTCCCTGAAGCATTTTTATAAATTATCCCTCCCTCAGATTCACCCGGACCCTACCAAAATCCGGCAAAACCCTTCAGGAAGGCTTCAGCTTCCTGGCACCCCAAAAATTTCCAGGGTGCCATGGCTTAAAAGAACTCTTTCATCCAGCCTTTGAGCCTGCTCATAAGGCCCTCGCCCTTTCTGCGGCCGATGCCGCCATCGCTAACGGAGGCGCCTTCGTTCCCGTACAACACCAGGCCCATGGCCGTGGCGAATACGGGATTCTGATACTCCTCCACAAGTCCCCGCAGCTTGTCGGGTACACCTATTCGTGCGGGAATACCAAAAATCTCAAGGGCAAGTTCTGCGGCCCCGGGGATCAGAGCCCCACCGCCGGTCAGGACGACACCGCCGCCCAGGTGGCGCATATAGTCCTTCTTTTCAAGCTGCTCCCGAACCATGGAGAAGATTTCCGCCATCCGGGGCTGAATGATCTTTACCAGTTCCTGCCGGGGAATCGTGGCAGCGGGCCACCCTCCGACTCCCGGAATCATGACCCGCTCGTCCTTATCCACCAAAGGCAGGTAGCAGCATCCTGACTCCTTCTTGATCCGCTCCGCCACATCCAGGGGAGTCTTGAGGATTATGGAGATATCGTTGGTTACCTGGCTACCACCCAGAGCCACCACATCGGTATGATAGGGAGCTCCATCCAGGTGAACAAGAACGTCGGTGGTTCCGCCGCCAAGATCGATGAGCAGTACCCCGAGTTCCTTTTCATCCTCCGTCAGTACAGCCCGGGAAGCCGCAAGGGATTCAAGAACGATCTCACTGACGCGGAAACCGGCCCTGTTTACACATTTTAGAAGGTTCTGGGCAGAGGTTACCGAACCGGTTACGATATGGACTTCCGCCTCGAGACGGATCCCGATCATATCCAGGGGGTCCTTGATGCCCCGCTGATCATCGACGATAAACTCCTGGGGAATAACGTGCAGAACCTCCCGGTCCATGGGAATCACGATTGCCTTGGCCGCCTCGATAACCCTGGCTATATCCTCGGAGGAGATTTCCCTGTCCCGACCGGAGACAGCCACCACTCCCCTGGAATTGATACCCTCGATGTGGGCCCCGGCTATACCGGTTATGACCGATTCAACCTCCCGGCCGGACATGAGCTCGGCAGCTTCTATTGCAGACGCCACCGATTTCAGGGTGGATTCGATGTTGATAACAACACCGCGGCGCAGTCCCTGTGACGGGGCCGTGCCTACGCCGATTACTTCGAGGATGCCGTTGTCATTCGTCTCAGCGATACAGGCACAGATCTTGGTTGTTCCTATATCAAGTCCGACAATCAAACCGTCGTGCGGCACCGTCACCCCCCCCTTGTCCGGTATACGACTTCTCCGGCCCTGAAATCGAGCTCCGCCAGGCTCTCTGTGAGACCCTGCTTCTGAACAACATCTATTACCAGCAGAATGCCCTTCAGCAGTTCCGGATTAATCTCCGGACCGGTTCGGACCCGGACCCGGGCATGCCCCGGAAATAGCACAACTTCATAGTCGGTTGTACTCTTTTTAACGAATTTTATCTCGCTTAT
Source organism: uncultured Spirochaetaceae bacterium (assembly GCA_964554875.1). Classification (GTDB taxonomy): domain Bacteria; phylum Spirochaetota; class Spirochaetia; order JC444; family Marispirochaetaceae; genus Marispirochaeta. The sequence goes on from CAZKQJ010000008.1 coordinate 96,268, forward strand.
CAAGTTGAAAAGCTCGGGAGAAGCCGCTTTCAGGGAGGAAAGTTGCTCAAGATAACGCACAAGCTCCACTGGGAAGCGCATTCCCGGTCTGGCGTCGACGAATCTGACTCCGGAGATTACAGGCATGGGCTTGTTTTCACCCGCCTCAGCGGCAATTATGTAACCTTCTCTGTCCACACAAAGGGGCATGCTGAAATCTCCGGTATCAACCAGAACCGATGCCAAAGCCTCCCGGGGAAGGATACTCATGCTGATGGAGTGGGGAAATTTTTTCGTCACCGTGGCAGCCTTGATCATGGGGTTTTCCATGAGCTTCCCCTCAAGCTCACGTTCCCTGACGCCGAGAAAGGACACTCCTCCCTCGATACCGGCAATCCTGAGGATCTCATCGTTACCATAGGGATAATACCCGTCGATATTTACCGAAACCTTTTTCAGGACGAGGCGGGGGGTGATTACAAGATGAAAAACCAGCTCCCCGGCGAGCACGAGGAGGAGGAAAACAATCAGTACGGACAGGATCCTGTTGAGGTCCACAGCACCCTTTTGCCTGCTCCGCTTATCGCGGTTTTTTCTCCTGCCCAGAGGGGACTGCTTGTCCGCGTAGTATCGTTCATAAACAGCGAAACTGCTCACCAGGGGCCTCCCTGTCCGGTTTCTGTTCGGGAAATATTGTGGAGCAGACCGCACATGATCATGGTAATCATGAGGGAAGACCCCCCGGAGGAGAAAAACGGCAGCGGGATCCCGGTAGCCGGAACAAGTCCGGCAACAACCGCCATATTAAACAGGGCCTGCAGGAAAATCGCGCTTACGCAGCCGAAGCCCAGCAGAAACGAGAAGGAATCCCCGCTTTTCAGGGCGATTCCATAGCCCCGGACCGCGAAAATAACGAATATGCTCATTATTGCAATAACTCCAAGCAAGCCGGCCTCTTCTGCAAGTACTGCGAACACAAAGTCGGAATGAGCTTCGGGAAGCCCTCCGATTTTTTCAGTCCCATGCCCGAGACCGGCCCCCATGAAACCGCCTTTTTCCAGGGCATCCCTGGCGGCAAGGACCTGATACCCCGTCCCCACAGGGTCGAGCTCCGGCTGCAGAAAGGCTATTATTCTCTGAACCCGGTGCTCTTTTGTAAAAATCAGCATGGCCCCCAGCGGAATTATCGCAGTCATAAGGTAGAGAAAATAGGAAATTCTTACACCGGAAACAAAGAAAATCGCCCCGCTTACGGCGATCAGAAAAAATGCCGTGGAGAAATCGTTCTGGCTGTAGATTATAATGGCAAACAGGGCCGTTATGATCAGAGGAGGAAGAACAGTATTGACCAGATCGTCCAGGCGATCCTTTTTTTTGCTGAAAAAGTGGGCCAGATAAACAATTAGGGCGAGCTTTGCCAGTTCCGAGGGCTGAAAAGAGCTGCCGAAAAGAAAAACCCAGCGCCTGGCCCCCATCAATTCACCGCCGATACCGGGAACAAAGGGAAGCAGCAGGGCAAGACCGCTAAAAAGGAGAAAAGGAGCCACCATTCTCCGCAGAATCTCCAGTGGTACCCGGGCAGCTGCGAGAAACCCGACTCCGCCAACGAGAAGAAAGATGCCCCGCTTTATCAGAAAATGATAGGAATTTCCGAATTTCAGCTCGCCGTAGTAGTAGGAGGCGGAAAACAGAAAAGCAGCCCCGAGCCCCGCGAGGAGAATCATTACCCCGGTGAAGACAAAATCAGGAGGACGGGTATCTACTCTTTCCGCAACAAATATGTTTCTCATTACTGCAGCTTTAATGTAGAAAGACTGAGAATCGCAAACAGACCGCCAAGAATCCAGAAGCGTATTACAACCTTGCTTTCATCCCACCCTTTCAGTTCAAAATGATGATGCAGCGGTGCCATCTTAAAGACCCGCTTTTTTCGAAACTTGTACGAAACCACCTGTATAATCACTGACATTGCTTCAAGAACAAAAACTCCGCCTACGATGAACAGAAGAATTTCCTTCTTGATCATAAGGGCGATGACACCCAGAACTCCTCCCAGGGCCAGGCTTCCGGTGTCGCCCATAAAGACCTCCGCCGGATGGGCATTGTACCAGAGAAACCCGACACTTGCTCCGACAAGGGCAAGACAGGGAATGGCAAGTTCCCCGCCCTCGCGGATATAGGGAACAAGGAGATACTCTGCATAGTCAGCACGCCCCGTCAGGTAGGTAAGCAGCGTAAAGGCCAGCCCGACCAGAATTATCAGACCAATTGCAAGCCCATCGAGCCCGTCGGTCAGATTAACCGCATTGGAGGTAAATACCAGCAGAAGAACAGAAAACGGAATGTACATAAGCCCGAGATCGACAACAGGATGCTTGAAAAAAGGTATGAACAGAAGTGTGGTATAGTCGGTCCTGTTCATATACAGATAGATAACGACCCCTCCGGCAATCAGTACCTGCCCAAGGAGTTTGGAGGCTACGCTTAAGCCTGCCGAAGAACCCCGGAGAATCTTGAGATAATCATCGAGAAAACCGATAAACGCAAAACCCATCAGAGCAGCCAGGGCAATCCAGGTATACATGTTATGCAGATCCTGCCACAGCAGGACTGATACAAGAATGGAAACCAGAATAATCAGTCCGCCCATGGTTGGGGTGCCGGACTTGACCAGATGGCTCTCCGGTCCGTCGTTACGAATGGATTGACGGAACTTTAGACGCCTCAAGAAGCTGATCATGGAGGGGCCCAGAATAAAGGAGACAAAAAGGGCCGTAACAGCCGCGTAGGCCCCGCGGAAGGTAATGTACTGAAAAATGTTGAAGGCGGTTTCGAATCTTACAAGAGGTAAAAGCAGTTCTTTCAGCATACCTGCCTCCTTGCCGTGCCATCCAGCAGAGCCTCGGCAATACTCTCAAGACCAAGGGCTCGGGAACCTTTGAGATAGACGAGATCACCGGGACGAACGTATCCCAACAGCTCCGCCTTGATCTTATCCTCTTCGGCGCTCCAGAAAGCACAGGCGCCTCCCTCCGCCTGGTAGGCGGAACAGGCGTAGCTTGCTTCGGAACCAAGAAAAAACCAGGCATCAAAACCGCTTTCCGCGCATATCCTGCCCGCTTCTTCATGTAGGGCCTTCTCAAATGACCCAAGTTCTTTCATGGAACCGAACACACCGATTCTTCTTCCCTTCGGCCATCCGCCGGCCTGAATCGCGTCGAGACCGGCCTTCAGGCTCTCGGGATTTGAATTGTAACAGTCCTGGTACACGGAGATTGTGCCCGGTATAAACTCGCTGCGTCCGAAGGAGGGCTGCACATCTTCAATGCCGCGGATAACAGCTTGATCATCTGCACCGCACATTGTGGCCACAGAGATTGCAGCACAGGCATTCATGACATTATGTTCACCGGGCAAACGCAACTTCATCTGCTGCCCGTTGAAATAAATAACAGAGCCTTCAAGCCCCCGGGATTCCACTCGTTCAACGCCGGGAGTGCTTCCAGGCCCGAAATACTCAAAGGTTCCACGCCTTCCGGCCACCAGTCGAGAGGCAAAAGATTCATTCTCCCGAATCAGGCCACGGGAAAGGGAATCGAAACTAGAAAAAATGCCCCCTTTCTCATCAGCAATCGCCTCCCGGGAACCGAACATTCCGATATGTGCAGTCCCGATATTGGTAATCAGGGCGATATTCGGTTTCAGGATAGAAGCGAGAAGGGGAATTTCTCCCCGGCGATTCGTTCCGAGTTCAAAGACGCTGAATACATGTTCATCTCTGAGCCCGAAAATCGACAGGGGCAGACCTATTTCGGAATTATAATTACCTGAGGATGCGTAAGTGGGACGATGCTTTCGAAGGATTGAAGCCAGAAGCTCCTTTGTTGTGGTCTTTCCATTACTGCCGGTAACGGCAATCTTCAGCACCGAGGGAAACCTGTCCAGATACCAGCGCGCCAGTTCCTGCAGCGCCGCCAGGGGATCCTTAACAAGAATAAAAGGTCCGGCCTCCCGCACTTCCAGGGGCAGGAGTTCCCACTTATCAGGATCCGCCAGGGCACCTGCTGCACCGGCTTCGAAGGCCTTGTACAAATAGGCGTGACCATCAGTATTCTCCCCCGGCAGGGCGACAAAAAGATCGCCCGCCTCGAGAGTTCGTGTATCGATGGATATCCCCGAGACAGGTGCAGCGCCGGAAGCCCCGATAAAACGTCCCGACACAGCATCTACAACATTTTCCAGCGTAAAGAGGGGCTCAGCCATCGTTTCCCCTTCCGGGTATACGCACGCGAAGGATATCCTGCTGCCCGATCTTTTCAAGCCCCAACTCTCTGGCAAGTTCACTTATCCTTGAGGGAGACGAGGCAACTGCGATATTCACAATCATTAGCTTGTTTTCTTCAAAAAGCTGCTGCTGTTCATCCTGCATTCTGGCGATGTACCGTTCGGCTTCCCAGAAGCGGAAGCCCTGCCAGATGTTCAGAAAAAGCAGAGCCGGAACCGAGATTAACATGAAAACCACAAGTAAACGCTTCATACCTATTCCCACTCTTTCATTTTCCGGGCAACGCGAAATTTTGCGCTTCGCGAGGGGGGATTATTGCGTTTTTCTTCCTCATCCGGAACAATCGGCTTTTTGGTAATAATAGAAACAATAGGTTCCCCCTCACATTTACACATCGGCCAATCTTCCGGACAAGTACAGGTCTTATTCTTGCCCAGAAAAAAATGTTTCACAATCCGGTCCTCCAGACTGTGAAACGAAATTACCCCCATTTTTCCCCCGGGAGCGAGCGCCCGCAAGGCATACTCCAGAGCCTGCTCCAGTCGAGCAAGTTCTCCGTTCACCGCAATCCGCAGAGCCTGAAAGCTCCGTGTAGCCGGATGGATTCTGCCGCGACGGTAATTCGCGGGAACAGCTTTCCAGATTATCTCTTCCAGCTCCTTGCTGCTGCCGACAGGCTTTACCGCACGGGCTCGGACCACCGCCGCCGCTATGCGCCGTGAATACCGTTCCTCACCGTAGTGATAGATAATATTCGCCAGCTGCTCTTCCGGATAATCGTTTACGATATCGGCGGCAGTGGTCTCGAGACTGGTGTCGAGCCTCATATCAAGAGGCTCATCTGCGCGGAAGGTAAATCCTCTCTCTCCCTTTTCAAAATGGAAGACGGAAATACCCAGGTCAAAGAGTATAAGGTTCGGACGTTCCCCTCCCAGTGGATAGTCCTTGAAAAACATATTAAACCAGGTATTGAAAAAACGAACCCTGGACTCGTAGGGAGACAGCCGCTTTTTGGCGATCCGCTGAATGGCAGTGTCGGCATCGAGACCGACAACCTTCAGATCCGGATACCTCTGCAGAAAAAGTTCAGAATGTCCCCCCTCACCCATAGTACAATCGATTAACAGGGAATTATCCTTTTCCGGCGCAAGGTACTCCAGAACCTCTCTGCTCATTACCGGAACATGCACAATATCGGTCATCCCCAATCCTTACTCATAAAATTACAGGGAAAGTATTTTTCCCAGCTCCTCGGCAGCTGCCATGAACTCTTCTTCGTTGGACTCCAGGTCCTCCTGATAGGAAGACTCGTTCCATATTTCCATGTAGTTTTCCAGCCCGAGGATTACCGTCTCCTTGTTCAGATTCGCGTATTCCCGCAGGGTCGGCGGAATTGTGATCCTGCCCGCTTTATCAATCTCGACTTCCTGAGCAGGAGCAATGATACGGCGCTTCAGAATGCGCGCCCTTTTCTGAAACAGCGATGTCGACCGGGTAAGCTGCTCCGCCAGGGACTTCCACTGTTCAAGAGGGAAAAGCCAGAGACAGTTTTCGACTCCCCGGGTCAGCACGAGCTGTTCCCCGTCAAGATCCGCCCGGAGTCTGGACGGAATAAGAAGTCGTCCCTTGTCATCCAGGGAGTTTTTATATTCCCCGGTAATCACCCTTGCCTACCACTTTTCTCTACAATCTCCCACTTTTCCCCACACATATAACAATACTACCGCAACAGAAAATATTGTCAACGCCAATTCTTTTTAATTAAAGTATTTGCGGAAAGATGCCGATACTATCAGCTTTACGTTTGTGTAGTAGCAAAACTTTTACACCTGGGTAATCATTGACTTGGAGGAATTATCGTGTCGATATACCGGGTCCACTTTACCTGGAAAAGCAAGGAAGTCAGCCTGAAGGCTCGCAGTCTGGATCTGACCCACCCTTATTTTGTTTCGATAAAGGACCTCATTCTGCCGAAAAACAGCAGCCTCATAATAAATCCCGCGGAAGACGATTTCCGTAAGGAATTCTCCGAGGCGAAACACATCATGCTGCCCTTTCAGAGCGTTTCCCTGATAGAAGAACTGCCAGAAGAAGTCGGCGGCGGTGCAAAGACATTGAATTTTGTCAAGAACGAGGAAGAGGAAGAGGGGGAATGATTCTGCAGGAGTATTACATTGTCTATCCCGATGGAGATCGCCAGGAAATCGAGGCCCCTCTTCGGGTAAACCAGGTGGTTGACCTGAACGGAAGACCTCTTCGTCCTTCCTGGCCGGCTCCGAGGATCATCGCCTACCGGATATACAAAGTCCGTACAGCCGAAGAAACAGGATATTTACGGCACTTCTTTTATGCCGAGCTCCTGAACATGGAACAACTTGAATCCTATGCCCGTTTCGGAGTATAGAACCCGGGTTTTCAACCCTTAGCCTTGAATATCCTGTAATCAATATCCGGAAAAACATTGTTTTTCTTTTCGATTCCCGTTACCCACTCGGTATCCACAGTGTTACGGCACAGGTTATCGTAAATACGGTTGAAGTTGTACAGGTGTTCTCTGATACGTTTCTCCGCATAGGGAATTGTGGTGCCGGTCTTGATAATAAAGGGCCAATCCGAGGCCTGGCTCAGAAGGACCTCCCGTGCCGCCTGATTAAGAACCCTCAGCTTGAGACCTGATTCGGCGGGATAACGTTTTACCAGATCCTTCATCCTTTCTATGGCCTTGTGAATATGCCTGTAAATCCAGTCATTGCTGCCGTCGATCCACACCTCGGCATATCCTTTGTTACCCCAGCTGGAGAAAGTGGGTTCGCCTTTGGGATTATCCGGATAAACTTCGAGATAATCACTCGGCGTCAGCATCTCAATATCCTTATCGGATTCAGCCATCAGGCGGATCAGCGATTCAAGCCATTGAGGGCCCTCAAACCACCAGTGACCAAAAAGCTCCGCATCGTAGGGACAGACTATGACCGGAGGCCGGTCCATGAAACGGGAGAGTTTTTGTGCCTGCTTTTCCCTGTTGTAGAGAAAATTTTCCGCGTGCTCTTTGACCTTCGCCGCAGCCACCTCGGGATTGTATGGCCGTTTTTTATCTGTCTTTCCGGTAATTGCATAGTACTTGAAACCGGTATATACGCGGATATCATCATCATGAATATAGGGCCGGATGTACTCCAAAGGCAGATCGAAACCGATATCCCGGTAAAACTCGCGATAGGCAAAGTCTCCGGGGTACCCTTCCTCTTCAGACCATACAGCCCGGGATGATGGAATATCCCGGCCGAAAAGGGGCAGCCCGTTCTGACATGCCATGGGAGCATAGATCCCGTAGGGGGACTTGGTGTCGGAAAAAAGAATGCCATGGGGAGAGGCTATACTGTAGTTCAGATTATACTGTTTGATGATACGCTCAACCCCCGGGTAATATCCGCATTCGGGCAGCCAGAAGCCCTTTGGGGCAGAGCCGAAGAGGCGTCCGTGATTTATCACCGCTGTATGGATCTGGGCCTCCACGGCTTCCGGGTACTCCTCAAACAGCGGCAGAAAGGCGTGGGTAGCTGCGGTGGTAAGAAGCTCCACGTGTCCCGATTTTTCCAGCTCCCTGATTCCCCTGAGAATGTTGTTCTTATAGAGAACCGTAAAATCCTGGTAATTCTGATCCAGCAGCTCTTTGTACATCCTCACGACCGGCCGGAACTGATCGTCATCCCGGGTACGCAGGAGCTCCTTGCTGGCCAGTTCCAGCTGCTTTTCCAGATGAACTGTATAGCGTTTCTGCAGAAGTTCGTCATTCAGCATGCTCGCAAGGGTTGGAGAGACGGAAATGCTGATTCTGAAGGGGATTCCTTCCTCCTTGAGCGCAAAAAACCGGCGAAGCAGGGGAAGATAGGTCTCCGATATCGCCTCAAAAAGCCAGTTTTCTTCAAGAAACTGTTCATGCTCCGGATGGCGCACAAAGGGCAAATGAGCGTGTAAAACAAAACTGAGATATCCTATCGGCATACAAGTCCTCTTAATTAGTCAGATGTACGTACTGGCTGTCTATCAGTGAGATTATTCTCTGTGGGATCTCATCATTCTCATCAGCGATATTGACATCAAAGAGACCCGATAGAAAAAGGGTTTCAAGCAGTGGATTATCTGCAGACTTCATCTCCTCCTGAACATCACCACGGGGACTTGAAATGATATTCGATCGACACAGGCGCTTTATGGAACCCTTGGTAATAGAAACCAGATCGATGCAGTATCGGATTCCGCTCCGGGGCAGGTTTATATACCAGCAGTCGTCGACGAGGGAAACAGGGATATCGAAATAATTGTTGAAACTCTTGATCGTCAGCTCCCCGTCGGGCAGTGTATAAACACGGAGAAAAAGCTCTGTAAGCCCCTCAGAGCGTTTAATCTCTGCAGCCTCGGATGGGAAGATCTCCCAATAGCAAAAAGCCCAGTAAGGGTCCCTGAGCATCAGAAAGATTTTCGTTTCATTGTAACTCTGGGGAATCGGGTATTCATCGTCGTCAGAGATAAAAAAATCTTCATCCTGTACGACCTCGTATTTCTTTTCCTTGATCCGCATGGCGAGGTTGTTCAACACCTCGCGATCCACGCGGTCTTCATCAAGGGCTTCAATAATCTGTTCGACGAGTTCCTCTCTTCCCGTTTCAGGAGAAATATGAACTCCTTCCCTGCGTGCAAGCTCCAGGATAATCTCGTCGGAGAGTCCTAAAAGACGCTCTTTGTTCATGCATTCCTCCCACGAAGCATTATGAAAGTCTAGAAAAAAGAGAAATTCCTGTCAAGTACCGGGACAGCCGGACCTGATTCACGATATACCCCGCTATAACAAGGTTTTACGGGCCAGAAGAATCATTACATCTCCCTGATTCAGGAGTTTGCAGGCTTTATCGGCGGCATTTTTTACAAAAGCCGGAGCAGTACCGACTGCAAGGCCGCCCCAGGAACGTCGCTTCTCCACCCTGAAGCCCTTATCTTCAAGCAGGCGACGAAGGGTGTTCCTGGAAAAAAGGACCATATGATCGTGAATTGCGGAACGCCAGTTTTCTTTGAAGAGCCGGGCCTGCATACCACTGATGTCCGGAGTTGTAACGATAAATATCCCCCCGGGGACAAGAATGCGCTTTACCTCCTCAACGAAGGCGGCAGGATCGGTAAGATGCTCAATCAGGTGACTGCAGTGGACTACTCCAAAGCTCTCATCCCTGAAAGCTGCCTGTTCAAGGGTACCGATAAAGATATTCACCCCCCGCTTCTCTATCCCATAGCGGGCTGAAGGAGCACAGATTTCCACCCCCTGCTCCGAAAACCCTGCCCCCTTTACATGGGCAATAAGCTTTCCAGTAGCGCAACCGACATCCAGAAAACTTCGGGGAAGATCCCCGACAACATCGGGAAAACCGATATCATCAAGACCCATGAGCATAAGAGAGAAGAAGTTCTCTTCGTTCTCAAGTTCATATTCAAAGTACCTGTCGTCGTAACGCAGTGCCAGATCCGCAAGCACCGGCTGAGGGTTCTGATAGACCAACTTGCAGCTGTTGCAGGTAACAAATCCCATGCTTCCTGACCAACGAGGGCTGTTCTCAGGGCATCCGCACACGGGACAGTCGATTTGCCTTTTCGTTTCCTCACCGGGGGTCATGGAGAAGGTCTTCATCACCGGACTTCCACAGCCTGCTGAAACACGGTCTCGTTGCCTGCATAATCCGCCACAACTATTTCAAAATGGGTTTCTCCTGGATTGAGGTTGATCTCTCCAAGGCTTATCCTAGTTTCGCTGAGATACATGGAACTGTGGGAAAATCCGGGAGTATTTACCAGATAATGAGTGCCGTCCTCGAAGGACAGGAATTCATAGGTCATATATACCGATTCCGATCCGTTAATATAGACGGTTACTCGAAATGGCGCCATAGGCCAGTAGTATGAGTGTTCGCTCTGATCATACAGATCAAGCCGAAGGTCCCATCGCCCGGAAGCAAGAGGTTCATCCCCTTTATTCAGATCGAGCTCCTCCTGGCCCCTGGCAAGAAATACCCCCCTGATGCCTGGATGGGTGGTATCTATCAGCGGCGGCAGGATCAGCAGAGGATTAACAATATTATCCGTGTCCGAGTCGATCACCGAAAGATGCAGATGGATACCCAGGGAACTTCCGCTCTCTCCCATTACGCCCAAAGGTACTGCAGGATCAAGCTGATAATTCCGGAGACCATCGGGACTCGCTTTTAAATGGGCATACAGGGAGAGCACACTCCCTGAGTGCTCGGCTACGACAAAATTACCCAAACCCGAAGGAACGACGGAGGCCGGGGCGGATTCCTCGTAAAAATAGATCAGCTCTCCCTGGTCAACAGGATAAACATCCTGTTCCCCTCCTCCAAGATCTATGCCGGAGTGAAAATGATCTCCCCGGTCTTCTCCGAAGGTCCCCGTTAGAAATACCTGTTTTACCGGCCATTGATAATCCAGCGCGTAGAGGATCAGCGAACACAGAGCAAACAGGGCAACAGCTACCGGCCTTTTTAACAAGAACATACTAAACAAACTCCAGGTGATAGACCAGAACGCGACCGTCTGCGATCACAATGAGTCTGTCGCCGGACCAGACAATCGAGGTTCCTGTATCGTTACCTGAAAGTATCAGACCTCCCCGGTAACGGCTTTCACTGCCCAGAAGTGTCAGGTAGCGGTCCGTTCCATCCCGGCTCATGACAGCCAGAATATCAGATCCGGGATGCCCTGCAACTGTCAGAAGCTGTCCGGGAATGCTGAACTTCCGCCTTCGCAGATTGGAACGGTCGAGGAGAATAAACCCGTTGTTCTGCTCAATCGCGAAACGGCCTGAGTTAAGGGATACAACAAGAAGGTTCCTGCGTAGTTCGGAGTCGAGTATAAAGGAATCTATGCTGTTCAGCTCTCCTTTCAGCTCTTCCAGCAGGTACGCTGTCTGCGGATCTATACCGGCGACAACCAGAGACGCTTCTGTCGAAGGATCAATAGCGGCACCATAGGCAACCTTTATCCTACCTTCCGGAGGTTTAAATCGAAAGAGGATATCTCCTCCCTTATCAAGAAAAAGGAATGTCCCGTTCAACAATCCGACCAGGATGCGATCTCCTGATGCTGCACAGGTCGTAACGAGGGATGGAAAAGCCATGCGCCACTGCTCCTCTCCATCCAAAGAGAACTCTATAAGCTTTAAACGGTCCGTAGAGATTACCAGCAGACGTTCCTGCAGAAAAAACGGGTACCCCCGGGTTTCAATCACCGACCGAATATCCCCTTCATTGTTTCGCAGAACAAGCTGTGTGGAAACTGAATCGTAATTAATCAGAGCTTCCGGAGAGACTGCAGCCCCGTACCGCAGCTTCTCGGTATAGACGGGTCGCCCCTCGGGATCGATAAACCCGGCATATCCCGAAGCAGCAAAAGGTATAGTCTCTTCGACAGGCTGAGCCGTTCTGGAAACATCAAGGTCAAAAATCGCCTGGGGAGTGAGACTTAAGGCAGAAGAAAGCTCTCTGGGAAAAAAAATCAGATATCCGAGGACAGCCAGAAAAGAGAGCAGGAAACGGTAACGTCGCTTCATAATCTGGAGACATCCTACTTACTTGTGCTGATACTGTCAACGAAGGCCGGGTGTCAGCTTTTTCGTTTTGTCTGATCCACCCGTTTGGAGTCTGATTCCATTTTTGCCCGCCAGACATCCATCTTTTTACGTATAACCTCGCTCTCCTCCACCTCTCCGAGAAGTATGTGAAGACGGCGCAGGGCGGCAAGATAGTTGATAGCCAGCTTGAAATCATCAATACGGGATGTGGAGAGTTCGTATTTTTCCCGATACCTGTTGGCGGATTGTTCAAGCAGCTGCTTGGTCAGGCGTAAATGGGCGTTCCGTTCGCTGTAAAAATCTGCCCGGGGATCAAGTCCTGCGGTCAGCTGCTTGAGGTCCAGAAGATTCTTTACGATTGTGGCGTAACGCCCTTCAATTTCCACAAAGGACCATTTCCACTTTGAATTCGTACCGAAACCGTCTTCCACCGCGTTGATGGAGAACCCGAGTTTTCTGATAAGCTCCCAGCGTTTTCCCTCGTCGAAGCTTTCAATCTTCTGGAGATACTCCTCGTAATCGGAAAAGGGAGCGTCAATCTGGCTGGAAACGGCATCCTCCAGGTAGATAATCGCCTTGTAACAGCCTTTCCGGGCATCATTAAGGTAGGCTTCATTCTTTACCCCGAGAAGGGAAAGAGAAAGGGCATTCATAAGAACGTAATAGGAAACCAGGTTCAGGACCTCATTGGACAGGGCAAGTTTGTTAAGATTCGCAGCATTCCCCTCTTCAGCGGACAGCTCCTTCTCACGCTTCTGAATGGATTCAACGGCGGCCTTGTATTCGGCAATTTTATTGATATAGCGTCTTTTAGCTTCTTCGCTTATCTTACCCACTCTCCGACCTCTTGAGCCCCGCTTTGGGCGGATATTTTCCGATTAGTTCGCGGGCGTGGCTTATAGAGGCGGCACCCACGGGATCACCGGACAGCATTCTGGCAATCTCGGTTACCCGTTCATCGTCGCTCAAACTTCGAGTATGCGTAATGGTACGTCCGTCCTCGATCTTTTTTGTCACCACAATATGATTATCGGCACGAACAGCCACAGATGCAAGATGTGTTATGCAAAGTATTTGCTTTCGCTCTGCCAGCAGGTACAGCTGCTCGCCCAGGGCAAGACCCACTTCACCTCCAATGCCGGTATCGATTTCATCGAAAATGAGGGAGTCAATCTGGTCCGCCTCGGAGAGAACTGTTTTTATCGCCAGCATAAGCCGGGAGAGCTCTCCTCCGGAGGCAATGCTGCGCAGCGGCTTGAGGGGTTCTCCCTGATTCGGCGCTATCAGAAACTCGACCTGGTCTGTCCCGGCAGGTCCACACACGGTCTTTCCATTTTCCCCTATTCTGGGCTCAACCTTTACGGAAAATACAGCTTTCTGCATTCCCAAAGGCCGGATTTTCTCTTCTATTGCGGACTTCAGACGCCCGGCCACCTGTTTGCGGGATTCACTTACCGCCCTGGCAATTTGTCCGATTTTCCGGTTCAGCTCGGATATCTGTTGTTCCATCTCTTCCTTTCTCTCCTGCCAGGTGTCGATGGAGTTGATCTTTTCAGCAGATTCCTCCCGATATCGAAGGACATCCGCAATGCTGTCACCGTATTTCTTCTCAAGCCTTCGGATCTGCATGAGGCGCTGCTCAATCTCATCGAGACGGCCTGGAGAAAACTGCACCTCATCGTTATAGGCACGTACAGATTCGATAACATCCTCCAGCTCGAGAAAAGCCGACTCGAATCTGCTCTGGAGGGCTTCCAGTTTCTGGACAATTCCGGTCAGAAAACTCAGTTCATCCCGGGCCTTTCGCAAGTATCCTATGGCCCCGCCCCTGCTTTCGCTGGATAGACGGGAAAACTCCTCGAGATGGGAATAGATCTTTTCGGCCTGGGAGATTATTTCAAGTTCTTCCTGAAGGGCTTCTTCTTCTCCCGGTTTGAGATTCGCCGCGTCAATCTCTTCAATCGCATGGTTCAGGAAATCAAGTTCCCGCAGCTGTTCCCTCTCAGCCTGGTTCATGGAGTCGTATTCCCTGCGCAAGCGGGTTAATTCACCAAAGTTGGATGTCAAAAGGGATACCTGGTCTTCGATTCCGGCGAAGGAGTCAAGGAGCTTCCGGTGCTGATCAATCTGAAGCAGTGACTGGTGTTCATGTTGTCCATGCATATCAAAAAGAAGGGAGGTAAACTCCTGCAGCGCGGCCCGCGGTATCTGGCTGTCCTGCAAAAAAACACTGCCCCGGCCGTTACGGCGAATCACCCTGCGGACGATAACGGTCCCCTCCTCGGGGACAATATCATGCTCGGAAAGCCAGACGAGGGCGTCGGGATTGTGATCCACCATGAGTACCCCAGAGATTTTTGCCTCATCGGCACCGCTGCGGATTACCCCGGAATCGGCCTTGTCACCAAGAATGGCACCCAGCGCCCCGACGATTATCGATTTTCCCGCGCCCGTTTCTCCGGTAAGTATATTCAGCCCCCGGGAAAACCTGATATGAATGGAATCTATAAGGGCAAAGTTTTCGATTCTCAGTTCATCAAGCATCGGGTCCTCCAGACCAGTTCAGCTTGGTTCGAAGAACCTCGTAGAAGTTTCGCTTATCAGAACGAATCAGCGATACCTTGCGGGAGGATCGGCGGATATGCAGCTTGTCTTCCGGTTCCAGGGGAAACACAATCTGACCATCTATGGTTAATATGATTCTGGTGCGCTGCTCCTTCTCCACCATGATGGTAATGCATCTGTCACCATTAACAACAATGGTTCTGTTGGAGAGTGTAAAAGGACAAATGGGATTCAATACCAGGGCCTCCATCTCCGGGTCAAGGATCGGCCCCCCCGCCGCGGCGCTGTAAGCGGTGGATCCGGTGGGTGTGGAGACAATAATCCCGTCCGCCCGGTACTTTCCCACCGGGGTATCGGAGATATCCACCGAAAGACGGACAACCTTGGATATCCCGTCAGAGGCAACAACGGCATCATTAAAGCCTTCGAAATCACGAACGATTTCTCCTTTTCGCTCCACCGAGACATTGACCAGGACCCGTTCGCTCAAGCCCAGGAGACCGGAACGATACTTCTCAAAGGCCTCTTTCCATTCATCATGAGTGACCTCGGTAATAAAGCCAAGACTGCCAATATTAACAGCCAGAATGGGCACATTCATGCCCGCCAGGGCTCTGGCCGTATACAGAACAGTACCATCCCCTCCCAGGGAGAAGACAATATCCGCAGCATTCTCCGGGGAAAAACTGGATATGTCCGGCTTTCCGGTGATACGGTTGACCGTATAGAAAATTTTGTTGTCCTGAAGGTAGCTTCCTATGTCCGAAATCAGGGATTCCGCCTTCTCCTTAAGGCAGTTCGCAACAAGCAGAGCACGTGTAACTTCTCTTCGCATCGACTCCAAGTCTACACCTTTTTTACGGCAAAGTGGATAATATTCTTACCAGCAATTCCGTGTTTTTCCGACCCATGGATGGATAAAGAGGGAACAGTATGGTCCGTAAAGCCAGACTGGCGGCTACCGGACAGCCGATCTCCTCCGACTGAAGCCGGGCATAGGGGGTCGCGGCAAAGGCGTTTTCCGTCTGGACCCCGTTTTTCAGGGCGTATTGCCGGACCTCGTTCATCCCGGTATCGATTACAACCGGAAAAGCCGTGGGGACCACGCTTTTATCGCTGTACGGGGAAAAGCCGTGGTGCTTGGATTTCATCAGGGCCTGGGAGAGAAGTTCGTAGATTTCACTTCGCTGCTGATGCATGCTTTCAGCATTCTGCATCTGAGCAAGTCCCAGAGCAGCATTTATATCCGGCATGCGTGTTTCGATAGGAAGCTCCTCCTCCAGGGGCTTCAACAGACGACGATATTTCATGCTTCCAGGCAGAATAACGGCACCGCCGCCGGTTGTAATCGGGTCCATGTATTCCGTACGGACCATCGTAAAGGCAGCATCCCCCTGCTCGCCCTCCTCGGGAGCAGCCACCACCGAAGTAAGATCCTCTATTAGCGGAGCACCCTCCCCCTGAATCAACTCCGTATCCGGGCGGATTCCAAAGGGGGAATGAATTATCCACGCAGCGGGATTCAGATCGACAGCCTGCTGCACAGCCTTCGGGGCAACACAGGCGGACGACTCATCCACATCAATAAAAAGGGGCTGCAGGCCCTGGTTTTCCAGGGCGTCGAGATAGTAGAGGGGCGAAAGAGCACTGATGGCGACCTTCGCTCCCTGAGGAAGATCAAGGCTGCGCAGTGCAAGGCCGAGCGCCTCTGCAGGAGAACGCAGGGCAATCCCGAGCTTTTTATCAAGAAAGCGGGAAAGCTCCTTACTGAATCTCTCCGCCAGGCTTCCAGGCCCGATTTCATCACTGACCATACACGTTAAAACCGCGTCCATGTCCCGACGCTTCAAGGTAGGTTTATAAACTGGGATAGACATACTGTTTTCTTAACGTTTTCCGATTTTTCCGAGCTGCTGCAGCTCTTTTGGATCGAAAATCCTTCTTATATCGAGAATAATCAGATACCCCGTCTCTTCGGATGTTACCCCCTGAATATACTCAGCGCCAATACCGGATATCATTTGCGGCGGGGGCTGTATCTTGCTGCTGTCAATACTTACAACCCGCGACACCTTATCAATGAAGACTCCCAGCTGCATACCATCGAGGTTCAGAATGAGAAAACCGGAGAGCAGTTTATCCTCTTCACTCAGAACAGCACGACGAAGATGAAAACGTTTGTGCAGGTTGATAATCGGAATTATCTGGCCCCGAAGATTGAATATACCTTCAACGTAGTTCGGTGCATTGGGAATAGACCGCACCTCCTGGACTTTCTGGATCTCGTTAACCTGCATAATATCGATGCCGTAGACCTCATCACCGAGCTGAAAGGTAACCAGTTGTAGCTGTTTTTCGTCTGCCATCCTAAAACCTCTTGGTAGTAGAATAATTTATGAAGCAATGTTTTGCAATACGATTTTCAACTTAGCGTCGTATGGAGGACCGGGAACGCTTATTACAGCCCACTCCCGGTCCTGTACGGGCTAAGAGCAGATGGCGATTCAGATACTGCGCTTTCGTCGGATAGAGGCAAAGACGCTCTGAAGAACGATAAAGAAGCACAGAAGTGCGGAGAGTACGATCTTGTTCCACCAGGACGACAAGGTCCCGTTGCAGCGGATATAGGTTTCAATAATCGCCTTGATCAATACCCCGAAAAAGCTTCCCACCACTGTTCCAACACCTCCGGAGAGCAGGGTACCGCCAATTACCGTAGAAGCTATAACCTCGATCTCAAATCCCCTGGCCTGTTCAACAAAACCGCTGGTGGTATTCAGACAGAAGACGAATCCAGCCAGGGAGGCAAGGAATCCGTTCAGGATGTAGGCGATCATCTTCGTGCGCCGCACATTTACCCCCATAAGGAGTGCTGACTGCTCGTTTCCTCCGATGGCAAACAGGGAACGCCCGAATTTTGTGTATTTAAGTACATACCAGATTACTGCCAGGGCACACAGGGCAATGACAACACTGGGATGTATAAAGGGATAGAGCCTTATGCCCCTCTTGTTTACAGTAGCGCCGAAAAAAAGATAGATATTCTTTGTCGCCATGTTGAGAAAAGTCTCATTTTCCGTAATGGCAATCTGATCGACGCTGATTACCGCCGTCAGTCCCCGGCAGAAAAAGAGCCCCGCCAGAGTGACGATAAAAGGCTGCAGCCGCATGTACGCGATCAGCCATCCCTGAAAAGTTCCAAAAACCAGCCCGAAAAGCAGAACAACAGCAATGGATACGTATGCGTTCATACCCATAACCTGCATCATGTAGGCCAGCATCATGCAGACAAGGCCGATGACAGAACCGACAGAGATATCAATCCCCCCGGTAATAACAACTGCCGTCATTCCCGCCGCAGCGATTATCAGGCCAGCATTGTCGATCAACATGTTCATAAAGGTCTGTATTGTGCCGAAACCCTGCTTATGATAGACGAGCACACCACCGGCATACATTATGAAGAACATGATTATCGTGATGAACAGCAGAAAGCCGGTACTGGCCATTTTCTCTTTCAGATAATTGCCAATCTTCATTGCACCACCGCCTTTACGGTTCCAGATTTCTGCCGGAAATTCCGGATCCAGTGTTTCAGCTGGTCTGACTGGATCGAGACAATCAGAATAACGACGATTGCTTTGTATACCGGCAACTGATCAGCCGTTATTCCCATGGCATAGAGACTTGTCGTCAGGGCCTGTATCGTTATAGCACCGATGACTGACCCGAGCAGACTGAATTTCCCTCCCGACAGGCTGTTGCCTCCAAGGGCAACCGCAAGGATTGCATCCAGCTCCATGTAGAGCCCGATATTGTTGGCGTCGCTCGAATAGATACGGCTGGAAGTAACTACTCCGGCAATGGCCGCTGTAAAACCGCAGATAAGGTAGCACATGAATATGATGAAAGTAGAATTGATACCCACCAGTCGTCCGGCCTTACTGTTGATTCCCACAGTTTTTACATAGAGCCCCAGGGCAGTACGGGTCAGAATGAAATAGGCAATAATCACCACCCCCAAAGCAATGAATACCGGGGTAGGAACCACCACTCCGGGGAGAAACCCGCCAATCGCTTTGAAGGATTCCATACGCACGTACAGGATCTGCCCCGGAACCATCTTGCCACCGATTTCCCTGGCGCTTATGAGCTGAGCTATCCCCCGTCCGGCGGTGAACAGAATGAGAGTAGCCACCATGGCCTGTATTTTCAACCGCGATACCAGAAAGCCGTTAAAGGCACCGCAGGCGATCCCGGCCAAAAGAGCTATACCAATGCTGAGAAACAAGGGAGTTGCGAAGGCGTCGTAACTCGAACCAAGGAGACGGACACATACTGCGGCCGCCACAGCCCCGACAGCGCCTACAGAGATATCGATCCCGCCTGTGGCGATCACAAGGGTCATACCGACGGCCAGAATGATCAGCTCGCTGGCCCGATTGATGATATCGACGATATAACCGTAAAGCACACCATTCTGGATGGATATATTGAAGAATGTGGGCGTTTTGACGACATTGACAATCAAAACGATACAGAGGGCAAATACAGGCAAAAACAGCTGCTTTTTAGAAACTGCAATCACTGCATTCTTGAGCTTGCGTAAATCAGGATTCATTGGTCTGCGCTCCTCCGGCGATTGCCGTCATAACATCATGCTGGGTAATGCCGTCATTGTTCAGTTCTCCGATTTTCTGCCGGTCGCAGAGAATGCAGAGACGATTAACGGTCCGCAGCATCTCTTCAATCTCAGAGCTGATAAACAATACCGTTTCCCCCTGTTTCGCGAGATCAATAATCAGCTTCTGGATTTCCGTTTTTGTACCCACGTCAATTCCGCGGGTAGGCTCGTCGAGAATAAGGAACTCCGGGTTGGTTATAAGCCATCTACCGAGGATCACCTTCTGCTGATTTCCCCCGGAGAGCTGTTTGACCGGGGTTTCCGGCGACGGGGTTTTTATCCGGAGAAGCTCGATATATTTCTCTGCCAGTTCATTCTGTTTAGCTTCCGGAATAAGCTTGAGGATACCGGTCTTTGCCTGCAGCGCGATCAGCAGGTTTTCCCGCACCGAGAGATCTTCTATGATTCCTTCCTCCTTGCGGTCTTCCGGAAGGAATGCCATTCCCAACTTCATTGAGTCTATTGGGGCCTTCGTCCGTACAGGAGTCCCCTTTATATGAAGCTCTCCCCTGTCCGGTTTCTCCGCACAGTACAGAAGACGCGCCAGTTCCGATCTTCCCGATCCCAGAAGACCAGCGAGTCCAATGACCTCTCCCCTCTTGATGAGCAGGTTAAAGGGATCGATCATTCCTGCCCTTGTCAGGTCCTTTGCCCTTACCAGGACCGACTCGGAGCTCCCGGAATCGGAATCGGCCTTTGCGCTTTTTATCTCCGCCAATTCATCGAATTCGCGCCCCAGCATTCTTGCAACGAGCTGAACCTTCGGCAGTTCCGCCAGGCGGTAGGTACCTACAAGCGCACCGTTTCTTAAAACCGTTATTGAATCGCAGATTTCGTAAACCTGTTCAAGAAAATGGGTCACAAAAATGATGCCAACCCCCTGTTTTTTCAGGTTCCTCATTACCTCGAACAGGGTTTTTACTTCGCTTTCATCAAGCGAACTGGTAGGTTCATCAAGAATCAGAACCCTGCAATTAATATCAACCGCCCGGGCAATAGCTACCATCTGCTGAATAGCCACAGAAAACTCTCCCAGAGGTTTTGCAACATCGATGTCCAGGCCTACTTCCTTCAGAGCCTTACGGGCCATCGACTCCATTGTTTTCCAGTTTATACCGCCCAAAAAATTCAAAGGCTGCCGCTCAAGAAACATGTTCTCCGCGACGGAAATATTCGGGCAAAGATTGACCTCCTGGTATACGGTACTGATTCCATTTCGCTGAGCTTCCTCGGGGGAATGGTTTACCACAAGTCCGTCTATTCCCTGAACTCGGATTTCTCCGTCATCCATATCATAGACTCCGGTCAATACCTTTATCAGGGTACTTTTTCCGGCACCGTTTTCACCCATAAGGGCATGGATCTCGCCGCTTTTTAATGAAAAGTCCACATCCTTGAGTGCCTGTACGCCGGGAAATGTCTTATCGATATGACGCATGGTTAAAATACTGTTCTCTTCCATCGCTTTCCCTTCTTCCAGATAGATCGCTTCGACTAAAAAAGGCAGGGATGCGGAACATCCCATGCCTTTTTGAGCGTTTTAAGAGACTAATACTTTCTGGTGGGCAAAACCTCTTTGGCATTGGATGTGTCAAAGACCTCTTCCACAACATACTGGATCTTGTCGACCCTTTCACCTCTTTCCAGCTTCTGGATAATCTCCGCGACCCGGGGGCCATGAAGAGGATTACACTCGACCGAGCAGTTGATCTCTCCGGCGATCATCCGGTTGAAAGCTTCGTGAACAGCGTCGAAGGAGATAATGATGATATCCTTTCCTGGCTTTTTACCAACAGCTTTGATGGCATCAATGGCACCGAAGGCCATATTGTCGTTCTCAGCGAATACAACATCTATGTCAGGGTATGCCTTCAGGAAGGATTCCATTACTTCCTGTCCCTTGGCCTGGGTAAACTCCCCGGTCTGTTTGGCAAGAAGTTTGAACTTCGGATTTGCATCTATACCTTCCAGGATGCCCTTGGTCCGGCCGACTTGTGCAGAGGATCCGATGGTACCCTGCAGCAGCACGATATTCAGCTCTTCATTGGCCATGCCGTTCTTTTTTACATAATCATTGAGCCACTTAACACCGTCCTGGCCTTCCTTAAGGAAGTTTCCTCCTACCCATGCGGTATAGAGGCTGTCGTCGGACACATCCATCATCCGGTCAGACAGAATGACAGGGATTCCGGCTGCTTTAGCTTCGCTGAGTACAGTTTCCCAACCGGTCTCTACAACGGGAGCAACCACGATGTAGTCCACATCCTGCTGAATAAAATTGCGGATCGCCTTGATCTGATTCTGCTGTTTCTGCTGGGCATCATCAAAAATAAGCCGATAGCCATTTTTTTCAACAAACGTACTCTTGAAGGATTCTGTGTTTGCCGTACGCCAGTCAGACTCAGCACCGACCTGAGCATAACCAACAACAATCAGATCATCCTCTGCACCTGCGGCAGCCTCATCCTGTCCACCCGCGAACACATAGCCGAGGGAGAATACCGCGAAAACCATGAAAATCACTAATACCTTGTTCATAATTCCTCCTTGGGATTGTGATTGAGTTCATGGTATCCCCACCCTGCTTTGCGGTACATGAGATTTCTTCCTGAGTTTTTTATGATTTTTTACCCTTTCCCGGGATCAGGTTTGATTTTTTACGGTAAAAAGTACGTAAAATTACGGACAGGCGCAGGGATCCCTGGAACCTGAAGTCAATCTGTAATCCCTGGGCGAAATACCTGTATTCTTTTTAAAAATAAAGCTGAAATAGTGGGGATCGCTGTATCCGACTTCATAGGCAATATCGGAACACTTCATGGCACTGCAGCATAGAAGTTTTTTAGCTTTTTCAATTCTTGTATTCGTCAAATATTCGATGAATGTTTCCCCGGCTTCCTGGGAAAAAATTGTGCTGAAGTGATTCGGACTGACATTAACAAAGGAAGCGACCGTATTCAGCGACATATCCTGACTCATGTAGTTTTCTTCAATATAGATCTTTGCTTTCCGGATGATCCCGTGATGACGGGTGTTCATGTGTTCATCGCGGTAGACGATCCACAGCTCCATCAGGTTCCTGAGCTGCCCGCGGAAGGGAATCGAGGACACCTCGAGGGATTCCAGACTAGTGTGCCGCAGGGCAGGAGGAAGCGCCTGCTGCAGATCGCCCTCAATCTCTTCAACCAGGCCGGAAATAATCTCAATCAGATCGTTAAATACAAGCAGGAAAAAACTTGTGTCAGGTACGTTCAGAGACTTCCTTCCGAAAACCTCCAAATACAGGTCGATAATATCGTCAATCTCTTCCCTGGCGGCAAAACGCAGTTTTTCTACAACCGGTCCTTCTTCATGCCCCCTGGGATTATCCTTCCTGCTCCACTGAATGTCGTTGACTCCGATTATCATGTTTTTTCCTGTCAGGGACATATATCGTACCGCTCTGTCAGCATCGGAGTAGGAATCGACAATCTCACCCACATGACTGACCATTGAACCTATCCCTATTGATACCCTGCAGCTGCTGTTTCGTTCGGCCTCAAAACGGACCGCCTGTGCAAAGGAATATACAGTGTCGTCCGAAGCTTCCCTGCTCAGGTTCTTGAAGATAAGTCCCTGCTTTTCCAGGCTTGGTGAAAAAAGGAGAACATCATCCCTATCCTTGACAAGGGAAGATACTATCGACTTTACAACAGCATAGTCAGAAAAGGTGTCTGAACCAGGCAGGATGTCCACGATCAGAACAATATAACCGTTGGCGATAAGATCGATCCCCAGGGTTCGGGCCGACTCTATCGCATCAGCCGAACTCAGCTGACCGGTAGCCAGATCGCAGAGCCATTTTTCACGCAGGACCTCCTGGGAAGAACTGATCTTCATCTTGAGGGTCTCGATATTGGTAAGCCGCTCCTTTTCTTCTTCTATTTTTCGCGTAACCTTTTCGAGAGTAGCAAGCATATCCGCGGACGAAACCGGCTTTAGCAGGTATTCGTCAATACCAATGGATATTGCGTCTTTAGCGTACTGGAACTCATCGTGACCAGAAAGAATGATTATCTTAATCCAGGGCTGATCCTTTTTTATAATCCTGGACAGGGTAAGACCATCCATAAAAGGCATTTTTATATCGGTTATTAATATGTCCGGTTTTGCCTCCTGGAGAACTGTCAGCGCCATTTCTCCGTCAGGGGCCTCTCCTGCCAGGGTATAGGGTGTACGCTCCCAGGGAATACTGTTTCGTATTCCCTCCCGGGTAACAATTTCATCCTCAACAAGAAATACGCTATACATTCTCACTTAACTCCGGCAGCTTAAAACTTACGCTTGTCCCCTCGCGATAACGGCTCTCTATGTGCAGTTTTGTTCCGCTGTTATAATAGAGAGCAAGACGTTTATTTACATTGTATAACCCGTAAACGTTGCTGAGCTCCGAGCTGTCCAGACTTCCGTCGATCTGCTTGTTGATATCCTCAAGCCGTTCACGTGTCAATCCGATACCATCATCCTCGACCTGAAAACACAGGTAGGGTTTCTCTCTCCATCCTCTTACCGAGAGACTGCCCCGGCCCCGTTTGTTCTTTATCCCGTGATACAACGCATTCTCCACCAGGGGCTGCAGCAGGAGCTTAAGCATGGTTTTATCAGCCATCTCTTCATCATATTCTATGCTGTAATCAAGAATATCCCGATATCGGATTTTCTGGATAGTTAAATAGTTGTGCACGTGCTCGAATTCATCCTTGACAAAAACCCACTCCTTTCCCCGGCTCAGGGAACGGCGGAAAAAGCTCGAAAAGTTACGGGTAACCGAGATTACCTGATCATACTGCCGCCCCTCGGCCAGCCAGATTATTGAGTCGAGGGTGTTATACAGAAAGTGTGGTGTAATCTGGGCCTGCAGAGCCTTCATCTCGGACTTCTGCAGGTTCTTCTGCTCCCGGATATTGGCATCAATAAGTTCTTTGATCTTTACTGCCATGGAGTTCAGGTTGTCTGTAAGGTTATCCAGTTCCCGCACATTCGGCAGATCCGCCCTGGCAGCAAGGTTCCCTGCAGCAATCTGGCTGGATAGCTTTTCCAGCTCGCTGATGGGTCTGTTTATACTGATTGCCAGGGACCGTTGAGCCAGCACGGCGAACAACATGACGGAAGCAACAACAAGAATCTGGACAAGTGACAGTGCCGCGGCGGTATTCTTGATCTGTTCATTCGTCCGGGCGACCGACTCAATCTCGAGAACGATAAAATCCTGAAGAATATCCGAAACCAGGTCGGCAACACTGCGTATCTCATCCAGGGTCTTTTCATTCGCCGTGACCGGGTATTGCTGATCCATCTGCAGGCCAAGCTGATCCACATATCTCGAAAGAGTATCCATGGCCCTGCCGGCGACCTCCAACAGCTGACGGTTATCCTGCTGTTCCGTACCATATTTGATATTTTCCAGCCGTGAGTTTATGTCCCGGATTATCCCGTACTGCCTGCCTTCGTTAAAAGCCTTGTTACCAGCGACAATGTCCCACAATTCATTGGAAATATCTGCCTTTACAATCTGATTCAGGCGATTCGTCTTGCTTACATTTGCGATCATCCGGTCATACTGGATGGTATGATACCATGATGACGCAAGACTTATTACCGGAGCGACCAGCATAAGAGTGATAATGATAATATAGGAAGTTTGTATTCTGTTTTGAAGGCTGGTAATTTTTTTACCCGCGCTTATCATCCTGGAAACCGGTCTCATTCCAGCAGCAGCCATCAGTACCCCCGAGGCGGAATGGCAGAAACATCATCGTTTTCAGTAAAAACCTCTTCATGAACATGCATAAGCCTGGGGATCATCTCTCCCCTTGCCAGTCTTTTCGCCAAGGACATTATCGCAGGACCAAACTTGGGGTTACATTCAATCACACAATTGACCTCCCCCCTGCCAAGAGCATCAATGGCCGCCTGCTCTGCATCGATGGTTATAATGACAATGTCCTTTCCCGGATTCATTCCCCGCTCGTTCATTACCTCCAATACCCCAAGGGTCATCCCGTCGTTATGGGAAAAAACGACATCAAAATCCCTGTTCCTGCTGCTGAGGATTCTGCGCATGATCTCGTTCCCCTTGGAGCGAAGAAAATCACCGGACTCACTGTATATTATCTTGAATTCGGGATGGCCGGAAATAATCTCCCGGAAGCCGGCAGCCCTTCCCTTTGCAGGAGAAGAGCCTTCAGTACCTGAAATTTCTATTATTTTTACCGGATTGGAAGGAGTAGCACCGGAGTTCTCAAACTTCTGCAAAAGAAATTTTCCAGCATCCCTCCCCTCCTGCTCACTGTCGGTGCCGATGAATCCGGCGTACAGCGATTCATCGTTGGTATTTATTTTTCTGTCGGTTATCAGGACCGGGATTCCAGCATCCCGGGCTTCCGACAGTACATTATCCCAGCCGTCAGCAACAATGGGGACAAAAGCGATGACATCCACCTGATACGCAATAAATGACCGTATAGCCTTTATCTGATTATTCTGTTTCTGCTCGGCATTTGAAAATAAGAGCTGTACCCCACTCTCAGCGGCAGCCGCCTGAATGGACCTTGTATTACATTTTCTCCAGGCGCTCTCCGCCCCTATCTGTGAAAAACCGAGAATAATCCCGTTCTTCTGCTCCTCCGGCCGTCCCTTTTCATCGCTTTTTGTGCAGCTTGCAAGGAGTGCTGGCAGCACTGCACAGACAAGAGCAATTATCACCAGTTTAGCTGTTTTCTTCTTCATAGAACACCGTACCCTTGAGTCAATGCGTGTACGTTAACCCATTGTAACCCCGATCGTTGCCCGCGCACAAGCAGAAATTTTCCATTATAGATTTCTATTTATATTGCTCTCACATTTTTCCTTTTCATTTCAAAGCTTCCCCCTTACCCGCCCACAGATTCATGCCGGGCAGTGAGCAAGGCGAACGACCCGGTCGAGACAAGGATATGATTACACACGGTTCAGGAAAACATCTCCTCTTCACTTTTGATGATTGGTACTATTTCTAATTGTTCGTTGATACTGGTGGTGGTATACTGTATCAAATCATTCCCTGGTTGATATTTATCCTTGCATAGACAGCTCAATGCAACAAAATAAGATTTATGATCTCTGGCTTGAAAACACATCAATTCAGATCGTCTTCGAAAACCGTTCGATCCTGGTAGCTCCCTGGAATACCGATAACCCGGTATATACCGAGGATAGACGATCTGTACGGCGTTGAGGACGGCATGTGAACCCTCAGCCAGGACGATTACATTGGCCAACCAACTGAGATTGTTCAGGAAACCGAAGCTAAATTTATCTGCGGTTTTGAAATCGTGACATACACGTATAAGCAGGGTTCCGTATATGCAGCTTCGCTTTCAGGTTACAAATATTTTCTGACTATTCATTGTCGGACATTCGAAATTAAAATACTGAGCTTTTTTATCCAGAGAAGGAGCAGCGAGTAAGTGCACCAGGAATATAGCTTTTGACGCAGAATCCTTCTGAATAATTTACCCTCAAATACGAAGGAGAGATGAATGATTGAACTGCAGATATTTCTTGAGGTACTCCCGGGAAAAGAAGAAAAGC
>CAZKQJ010000009.1:0-119943 GCA_964554875.1 uncultured Spirochaetaceae bacterium
GCATGGATGAGGGAGCCGAAGAGGCAAAAAAAGAAGAGGAAAAGAAGAAGGAATAATATCCCTCCCCAGACAATACTGCCGAATAATTGTTCCGCCAGTGACTGGATAACAGGGATTACCAGGACCTGGCAGAGCTTTTACGGGCACCTCTAAAATCTGTTTGTACTGTCCTGAATCGTGGGGATAGCTCGAATTGAAAGCCGGGAAATATCGGTATAAGCAGAGAATCCCGCGAGTTTTTGTATAGCGAAGCGTCTAAGTTATTTCCCGGTATGTCTTTGGTCGTAATTCATCCCCACGATTCGAGACAGTACCCAAGTTTCAAACAACACATCAGTAATCTTGTCCTCAAAATTCCTTGACATCAGCTTATCATCGGTATAATCTGGGTATAATCTTAATATATTTAGATGTACACATCAGATATGCCTTGACTGATGCCAAAAGGAGGATATTTTGAGTTCTGGAAAAGAATCAATCGAGCGGTATAATAATTATATCGGAGGAGGCTGGAAAGAACCCACAAGCGGAGAGTATTACCCCGATATTAACCCTGCGGATGAAACAGACATTATTGGGCACTTTCCTCTTTCTACAACCGATGATGCGGTTGAGGCTGTTTCCCAGGCCCATCAAGCATTTCCTGCCTGGAGCAAGCTACTCCCCCAGCAACGGGCAGAGTATATTACACGCTTTGCTGAGCTATTGGAAAACAATATACAACGTATCGCCGAGGGACTCTGTCGTGAAGAGGGTAAAACTCTGAAGGAGGCAACAGGCGAGCCAAAACGTGGTTATACAGAGTGCAATTATTTTATCGGTGAAGCACAGCGCCTGGACGGTATAACCATGCCCAGCGACCGTGCCAACGTTTCCAGTGTCGCCGTCCGGGTTCCTCTTGGAGTAATCGCCGCCATATCTCCCTGGAATTTTCCCTTCCTTACTCCCATTCGGAAGATCATCCCCGCCCTGGCGACAGGAAATACAGTTGTTTTCAAACCGGCCTACGACACCCCTCTTTGCGGTGTTATGCTGATGGAACTGTTTGACCAGGCCGGTTTTCCTCCGGGAGTAGTAAACATGGTCATCGGCAGGGGCAGCACCATGGGGGATGCTATTTGCGGCGATCCCCGTGTAAAAGGAATCACCTTTACCGGTTCCACAACAGTAGGTCGGCGAATAAACCGTATAGCCGCAGCCAACTTTACAAAAGTACAGCTCGAAATGGGAGGAAAAAATCCCTGCATAGTCGCGCAATATCAGGACCTGGAAAGAGCGGCTAACGCGATTACCGCCGCCGCTTTCGCTGTTACCGGCCAGCGCTGTACCTCGATAAGCAGGGTAATCGTAATGCGGGACCAGGCGGAAGAGCTTGAATCCCTCATAACAAAGAAGATGAAATCCTACGTTCTGGGGAAAGGATCAGACCCACAGGTGACCATGGGGCCCGTCATCAATCGTGCTGCCGGAGAAAGCATAATGCAGTATATCCGAAGCGCACAGGAGGATGGAGCGAAAATCCATGCCGGCGGCCGGCAGCTGACGGGAGGCGAATTCGACAAAGGCTTCTATATCGAACCGACCCTGATTACAGAAGTTACCCCGAAGATGAAGGTTGCCATGGAAGAAATATTCGGCCCCGTGCTGGTTGTCATTAAGGTCGATTCCTTTGAAGAGGCAGTTTCAGTGGCGAATGACTCCGAATATGGACTGGCGGCTTCTCTGTTTTCTGATAACCTTGGCTGGATTCACGAGTTTCAAGAGAACGTGGAATCGGGGATGGTTCACATAAACCATGGAACCGTAACCGATGCCTGTATGCCCTTCGGCGGTGTAAAAAGTTCCGGTCTGGGTCCGTTTTCAAAAGGCTCGACAAACAAGGATTTCTATACCAATTACAAAGTTAAGTATGTTCAGTATCGATAACGCTCCGCATCAGCCTCCCCCGATCAGGGGGAAGAGCTTTACGGAATCGGTATTGTAAACAGGAGACTGAAGGTGAGCCCTTTTTCCGTTGATCATCACGATGGCGACATCATCTTCGGGAATCCCCAGCTCCTTCAGGAGATCTGTTACTGATTTTTTCCCCTCGGCATTGAAATGGGCCCGGGGATTCCGGACCCATTTCAACAGAGATGCATAGACCTGAATCTCACCCATGTTTAAAACTGTGTAAGCACCGGTTCATTCTCCCACATGCTCTTCATATGCTCCATGGGGACATCGAATACTGCGTTATTCGGCGGCAGGGGCTCATCGCACATGAACTCAGGCATGGGGAAAAACTCTTCCGATACTCCTGCCTGTCTGTTAAACTCCCGTTCCATTTTTAAAACATCATAGGCCATACCCATAACATCCCTGACATCCATCTTCCAGCCGAAGCGGCCATACAGAAGCTCGCAGAATTTCTCAGGATTCTGAACAAAGGGAGGTCTCACAAACAGACAGAGCCCCAAAGTATCCAGGAGCGCCGCACGAAGCTGAAGACGTTTTGAAGCATCCACCTGACCTTCCGGTTTCAAGGGATCCATGGTTTTCAGAGTTTCAAAGGCGTTACCCGCGGTATGATCCGCCCCCATGGGAGATGTTGTATAGGTTACGCCGTTTCCCTTCAAGGCCCTTGGGTCGTAGCCGGGAATGGCCTGTCCTTTTATTACAGGTACCCGACGAACACCCAATACACGGCCGGTAATCTGAGCACCGTTGCCCAGTATCCTTCCCAGGTAGCTTCCCTCCCCTATCTGCCGGACCAGGTCCCTGGCCCCTTCAGCATCCCCGAAAGGAATGACCCCGGCTTCCATGGCGACCCCCAGGGCCGCACCTGTTTCTATGGCATCAACACCAACCTGATTACACAGATGATTCAGCTCTGCAATATCATCGAGGTTTCCAATGCCGCAGTTTGAACCGAGGAGCGAGATGTTTTCATACTGCAGGGAAGCCACTATCTTTTTCCCCTTCTTGTCGGGGAAAATATTACTGCACTGAATAATGCAACCCGGAACACAGGGTTGCCCGGATTTTCCCTGACCGCCGCGGGAGACGATTTCCTGGCGGACCTTCTCGCCATTTATGTCGTCGGCAAACTCGAACTGACCGCTGCTGAAATTCCGGGTGGGTAAAAGCCCGACCTCGTTCGCCAGGGCCAGAATAGCCGGGGTTCCGTATACATGACGGTTTTCCGTCTTCGGGCTTGCCCTCAATGCATCGATCAGCCATTTAGCGGCTTTCTGAAAGGCCTCCCGGTCGCTGTAGAGGGCTTTGTAATCGGATCCACGATCATCGAGGACAATCGCTTTTACTCCCTTGGACCCCATCAAAGCCCCGAGCCCACCGCGGCCGGCGTAACGGATCTGGACGTCATCGGAATCAGGAGAAGCAATGCCGGCACCGTACATCATCATTTCTCCCGCCGGCCCAATGCAGAAAATACCGATTCCTTTGCCGTACTTCTGCCTCAGAAGGGAGATAGTCTCGTCTACGAGCTTTCCCTTCAGCTCGGGCATCGAATCCAGACGCATATCCATAGGGGATATAAAAAGGACATCCGTGGACGGCGTCGTGGGAGTATCCTCAAAGACAAGAGCTTTTATTCCAAGCCTGGAAAGCTTCCTGGCTGCGAATCCGCCGACGTTACTCTCCTTGACCCCGCCGGTGAGGGGACTTTTTCCGCCGATGGACATTTGCCCGGCGGTCGTCACGCTTGTATCGGCTAACAGCCCCTGGGAAAAAATCAACTTGTTGTACCTGCCTACAGCCTCACAGGCCGGCGGAACCTCCTTGAGCAGCAGATGGGATATATAGCCCCGGCCGCCCCATTTTGTGTCATCCTCTGAAACTGTTTCTCTTAGGATACTCCGGGTTCGGGTATTTATACGGATTACAGTGTTCATGCCTTCTCCTTCGGACTCAGATTCCCAGGGGATATAAGCTTCGCCGGCACAATCAGCAATTACCATTTCTCTTCCGGCTGACCGGAACCACAGACCAGAGCTGCTCTCTGTCTGAAAATTTAACTGCCTCAAACACCTTGCGGTTATATCCTGATTATACTATAATTATATCTTAAAGAGAGGATTTGTCAATGATTTTCAGGGTATATGAACCTTGAATAATGCCTGACGGCAGTGTTGACAGATAACAAAGGAGGTTGCACATGATCATTCGCTGGCTGGGACATGCGTCATTCTTGATCCAAAGCGAGGGCTTAAGGATCATAACCGATCCCTACGATCCGTCCATTACAAGGCTTAAACCTGTGGAGGAAAAAGCGGATATTGTTCTGCGGAGTTCGGATGATGATATGGCCCACTGCTACATCGAATCGATTCCTGCAGGCTACTCCCTCCTCACAGCCACGGATTACGTCGACGAGGGCAAAAACCAGGTACAGATGGGAAAAACACTATTCAAATTCATGCCCTCCAGGGAGAGCCTGGTTCACAAGGAAGTCCCGAGGGAGAACGCCTTTTATCGCTTCGAGCTCGAGGGCATACAGGTAGCGCATATGGGAGACGTTGGAAATGCTTTGTCGGAAAAACAACTGAAGTTCCTTGAAGGCACAGAGATCCTAATTGCCCCCACAGGGGGACCTCCGACAATAGACCTGGACGACCTGGTTGAGGTTGTGCGTCGGATACAACCCAGGATCGTAATTCCAATGCATTTTAAAATACCAGGTCCGCGATTCACCATGCTTCCGGTGGAGGAATTCACGAAACGCTTTTCTGGGGAGGAAGTCATAACAGCAGACTCATCGTCCCTTGAGATCAGCAGGGAAAGTCTGCCGGAAAAGATGAGGATAATCGTCCTGAAGCCCTCGCTGCTTAAGAGCTAATAAGCGGGAATCAGTCCGGATTCTTCCAGAGAGCCCGGCAATATTCAAGGGAATCAGCGGAAGCGTCCTCGGGAAGAGTGATCACATTGTTATAACCTGCTGTTCGCAGGGCGCTAAAAAAAGATTTGTAGTCAAACCCGTCTTCCTTTTTTGGAGCCCTGCGCTGAGGCCCTTCCG
This sequence comes from uncultured Spirochaetaceae bacterium, assembly GCA_964554875.1. GTDB lineage: Bacteria > Spirochaetota > Spirochaetia > JC444 > Marispirochaetaceae > Marispirochaeta. The sequence goes on from CAZKQJ010000009.1 coordinate 5,018, forward strand.
GGAGCGGATTTTCGATTTGCACATGGCTAATTAACGAAAAGTATCTGTCGATATCCGAAAAAGAGAACCCGATATCCGAAAGTTCCCGTAAACTTATCATGGACGAGAGGTTGTCCTTGTCCACCAGGGGAAGAAACTCTGAGACTTCCTCCAGGGTGTTCAGAAAATTGGTACGCCGGGGTCCCAGGGGCTCAACCAGAATGGATATATCAAAATTACCGGCTATCTCGCAGAGCATGTACAGGAACTGCATAAGCTGTTCCTTGACTGCGCTGATATCGCCCTCCAGAGGCAATACCCTTGAGCGACCTTCGCTCCAGGCGATCCTTTTGCATCCCAGTTCTGCCGCCCTGGAAACCGCCCTTTTCAGATACTCCGTCCAGGCGTAAATGTTGAATCCCCGCTCTGTTACATGAGCATCGGGAGGCAAGGGCGAGGAACAGACCTCGGGGACCATGCCAATCTGCGCCCAGTCCTCCCTGCTTAAGGTGTTAAGCAATTCAAGACTGGGTTGTATGCGGTCAAAACCCTCTGACCCTGACTGCAGAATTCCGGACAAATTATGCACCATCCTGGCCCAGCGAACACTCATTCCTGCAACTCCCGCCTGTAAAAAATCGTCATCATAGTGCCCCCAGATTAACGAGAGCCTCCAGGGCCAGTATATAACTCTTTTTGCCAAATCCGCCGATGACACCGACGCATACCGGAGCAATCACCGATTTATGCCGGAACTCCTCACGGGCATGAACATTTGATATATAGACTTCCACACAGGGGAGGAGCATCGCACCGATGGCGCTTCGCAGAGCGTAGCTGTAGTGAGCCAGGGCTCCGGCATTTATTATTACTCCTTCATGCGTCTCAGGTGCGGCCTGAAGGCAGTCAATCAATGCACCCTCGCTGTTGAACTGGCGACATTCAACCGCTACACCCAGTTCCCGGGCTCGTGTTTCAAGTCCTTTGTGAATATCTTCAAGGGACCCTTCCCCGTAGATGGAAATTTTCCGCGACCCAAGAAGATTCAGGTTCGGGCCGGATACAACCAGGAATTGTCTCTTTTTCATAACGGGCTCCTTGTCCATCTGTCTCAAACCTGCCATGGATCGAAGCGTTCTTCCATGAGAGCACGAAGAGCAAGAATATATCCGTGGGACCCCAACCCACAGATCTGCCCTATACATACAGGGGCAAGCACCGAAACATGACGAAAGGATTCACGCTTGAATATATTGGATATGTGGACTTCCACCGTCGCTACCTGAGCGGAAGATATTGCATCCCGCAGGGCGATTGAATAGTGAGTATAGGCTCCGGCGTTCAGCACAATTCCATCCACCCGGTTCCTGCATCCCTGGATATAGGAGCACAGCTCGCCTTCCGAATTGGACTGGTAGAATTCGACGTCGACGCCAAGGGATTCCGCCTCATTCTCCACATCGGCATTGATATCATCCATCGACTGCCCACCGTAAATGCCAATTTCCCGCTTTCCCAACATGTTCAAATTAGGACCGTGGATTACTGCCACTCTTTTCGGCACGGGGTAACTCCTTTGTTCCGCATCCGCTTTGCTTTATACGAAATGCTCTGGAAAAACTATACAGGCTTTCAGGCAGCGATGCAATCTATCATCCCCCCCTTCGACTACTGTGCCTTTATTATCTCCAGCATGACCTTTCGCATTATTTCCGCGGGTTCGGGAAGCCCCGTCATGAGAGAAAAGCCCTTGATCCCCTGGTTGATTGCCATTCCAACGCCGTTCATGATGCCGCAGCCCAGGCTTTCAGCATCCCTGAGCAGGCGGGTCTTTGGTGGGTTGTAGGTAATGTCGCAGACAAAAAGATCCCTGAAAAGATGCTTCTTTTCAACCGGAGTTCCCTCCAGGTCCTGGTACATGCCGATACCGGTAGCATTTATGAGAACATTACTGGTTCGAAGTAATTCAGGAACATCATCCGAACCTGAATCAACATAGACGGCACAATTTCGTATCTTTGTGTTTATATCCTCCACAAGGGACTGACTTGCACTGTCAAATTTATCGATGATATAGAGCTTTCGCGCCCCGTTGAATGCCAGGGTTGAGCTCACGGCCCGGGATGCACCACCGGCTCCGAAAACAAAGAATGTCGTTTCAGCCAGATCGAAGGATGTTTCGTCGAGCAGGGATTGAACAAAGCCCGACCCGTCGGTATTGTAGCCCTTCAGTACCTTGTCCTGTATCCTCACCACATTGACGGAGCCTATTTTAAGGGCAAGTTCATCTATTTCATCCAGGTATTCCAGGATCTTGATCTTGTTGGGTTTTGTTACATTGAATCCCGCATAATTCATGCAGCGGATGGCCTCGACAATGGTTCCGAGCTTGTCATTTCCGACTTCTATGGGAAAGTAGAAATAATCGAGACCAAGCTGTCGGAAGGTTTCGTTAAACATTTGAGGAGCAAAGGTCTGTCCAAGAGGATTTCCCAGCAGACTGAGCAGTTTTGTATGTACGCTTACCATAGTCTCTCCCTGGTGTTAGTCTAGAAATACGACTTTAGTTACATCCCCGGACATCGAGGATTCCAGGGCTTTGCCGGCGTCTTCAAAGCTGAAGCGTGCATCGAGGACCGGTGAAAAATCCAGCATTCCCGATTCCATAATGCGCAGCCCCTGGATAAAATGCCGAGTAAGCTGACCGACATCCCCGAAGGCGGTAACAGCCTTTCGCAGCATATTCACAGGACTGAACACCGCCTCGGGATACAGTCCGAAGAGAATAACCCTTCCGTGAGGACCGGCGAGTTCGAAGGCAAGGCTGGTGGCCTTGGGGGAGCTTGCGGTTTCAATCACTATATCGGCCCCGTTTCCTCCGGTATACTCCATGACTGCCTCTGCAGCGTTTTCTTTGTCCGCAGCAATACAATGGTCAGCCCCGGCAGCCTCTGCTGCAGTGAATCTTTTCCTGTCCTTCTCAAGGCCCAGCATAATCACCTTCGAGGCACCTGCGGCCCTGAAAGCGAGCAGATGCATGAGTCCGATTGCCCCCGGCCCAACAATCGCCACGTTCTCCCCCAGCATCATCCTTGCCTTTTCCAGGGAGCGGACGACGAGACCGAAGGGTTCGGCCACAGCGGCCACCGAAAAATCGACACCTTTGGAGATGGCATGCGCCTGGGACGAAGGCAGGGAAATATATTCGGCAAAGGTTCCGTCCCGGGTGATACCGATATGATCCCAACTTGAACAGAGGTTTTTATTTCCCGTAAGGCACTGGTAACAGCTGCCGCATCCGCCTATCGGTTCAAGGGCGACCCGTTCTCCAACCCGGGATTCAGAAACTCCCGGTCCGACCTCAACGATCTCTCCCGCTCCCTCGTGTCCAAGAATAATGGGAATGGGGACCGGTTTTCTTCCTATGTATTTGTTTTTCAGAATTGTAACATCCGTATAACATACCCCGGCTGCCCGAATTTTAACCAGGACATCGCCGTTTCCCAATTCCGGAACAGGCAGATCAGCAACCGACAGAGACCATTCGTCCTTGTTAGCTTTTATTATTCCCCTCATGTTTCCCCCAATTGATACAGATTGCACGGGACCAGTCAGACCTCAACAGGACGATGATTAATCCCTGAGTCCATTACCGCCATGGTGACCTTCAGAGACCGCAGGGCATCCTCTCCGCTCGTCCTGGGAGTTTCCTCACCCCGCACGACTTTGCAGAAGTGCTCCATCTGAGCGGGATACGGGTCTGCGCTCTTCAGATTCAGCCTTTCCATCTTGAGGGGATACTGCCATCCAGCCCTGCTTTTATCTTCGTAGCTTATCTTCAGCATCTCCGGAAAGGACAGGGATCCCCGGTCCCCGAGAAAGTGATATATATTTCCGTTCCCCCGAAAGAAGAAATCATTTTCTCCCATGGTCTGTTCATAGGCCCATTTTGACGGGACAGAATCACTGAGCAGAATGCCTGCAATCGTTCCGTCCTTCATGCGGAGAGTGACACCGACAGTGTCCTCCACCTCGAACTTCCTTGCTTTGTTGTTGACCTCCGCATAGACCCGTTCTATCTCTCCATACATATAGCGCAGGTTGTCAATTTCATGGATGATATTAATCAGAATCGGTCCGCCGCCTTTCCGCCTTCTCCATTCACCGCTGTTCCGGAAATAGTCCGAAGGTTTGTACATCGCCCAGAGCATATTGATCCCCAGGATGTTTCCCAGCTCCCCGGCGGCGATAATTTCTTTCGCTGCGTTGATAAGGGGATTGAATCTGCGGTGGTGCCCGATCAGGAGCTGTACACCGTTTTTCCTGGCACTTTCTATAAGCCTTTCAGCATCTTCAACACAAGAGGCTATAGGTTTTTCCATGAATACATGCAGGCCGTTCTCTGCACAATACGAGCCCAGCTCTGCATGCATTTCATTTGGAACCGAGATAACAACCCCGTCCAGCTTTTCCCGGGCGATCATTTCCTTAAAATCGCTGTAGTACCGTACACCCAGGCTATCGACGAAATCCTTCCGTGATGCATCCATATCAGCAATGGCCAGATAGTCACAGCAGTCCAGTTTTGCAAGAGCCCTGGCGTGTACCTGCCCGATCATGCCTACACCGATAGAAGCCAAACGTACTTTCCGGTTCATGCTGTTCTCCTCGAATCTCTCAATCTACAGCTAACTTCCATTTCAGTTTCCCATTAATTTGTACTTTCCTGCAGTTTCAAATACGGCCAGAATTTTTTCGGGTTCCGTATCTCCCTGGAAGTTGTGAATCTGAGAGAACACATACCCACCATCCCGAGAGAACACTTTTACCAGTTCGTCTACATGACGACACACATCATCTATTGACCTGTATTGATGAAAATTCTGCGTATCCGCTCCACCACCCCAGAAGAGTATGTGTTTTCCATATGTATTTTTTAACTTAACAGGGTCCATGCCCTTGGCACTTATTTGTACAGGGTTCAGAATATCTACCCCGATTTCTATATAATCAGGAATAAGATCAAAGATAGCTCCACAACAATGCATTAATACCTTGAGCTTCGGATAATTCTTATGAATAAAGCTGCACTGCTGTTTATGGTAAGGTTTTATTAATTCACGATACGTTTCAGGAGAAATCTGCAAAGTAGATTGTGTCCCGATGTCATCAAAGAAATGGACCACATCAACTTTTCCTGAGGTTTGGTCCAGAATTTTCTTCAGGTTATGAATATTTGCATCCGTTACCATCTGAAAATATGCATGCATTAAATCAGGCTCGGTAATCAGATTACACAAGAACTCTTCATGACCGAAATCCCGCTGTCCCTGTTCAAAAATACTGGCACCAAAGATCAGCACAATTGATTTATCAGTGTTTTTGTAGAGTCTTTCGATTTCTTTGATAATATATTCTATCTCATCATCATCCATCGGAGCTGCAGGATGGCAGTTTCTTAATCCATGTATTTCAGAGATCCCTCTCAAGGGATGAAAAATCTGGTCGTAATAAAGTCCCCTGAAGGGCATTCTGGCAAACGGTTCCCCATCTACATAGATCAGACTGCCCCCGTCCTTATCTTCCACTGGATGAAACTCCGCAGGAAACAGACACGGAACACCGTTATATAAAGAACCTTCGCGCCAATCCTTGCCGTTTATATTAAACCGATACCGCATACGGTGTACCTGAACAAAATCCCCGCCAAGGATATCAATAATCTGCGGATCAATTTCTGCCAGAAACTGAAAAAGATCGTAGACTTTGATCGGGATGGAATCAAAACCAAGATAGCGTAATAACTCGGCATACGCAAACGCGCTGATTCCGTCGGTAGGAAGAGCACCGCAACTTACCAATATACCTTCAGAAATCTGCCCCTTTAAATATTTTCGAACTCTCTCTCGAGACGTTATCATCATAAAGGCTCTCCTGAATATCCGGTAAGTGATTAGATTTAATATCTTCCAGGTTCAGCTTTCCGTTGCTATTTTACCAATCGCGTCATAAACAAAACGGTTTCCGGAATATAGGTTATTATGGCAAGAGCAATGAGCAGGACAATAATCATGGGAAGAGTCTCTCGTATCATCTCTTTCAGAGACACGTTTCCTATCCCTGCCGTCACAAACAAAAGCATTCCGAAGGGAGGTGTCAACAGGCCGATCATCATATTCAGACAAATCATAACCCCAAAATGGACTATATCAATGTTGTAGAAATGCACTAAGGGCATTATTATGGGAACGAACACAAGCTGGGAAACATTCACATCTATTAATGATCCGAGGATAAGGAATAGAATATTAACAACCAGCAGGAACGCCCAGGGACTGCTTACCAATCCGCTCATTACCGATACTACTTCTTTCGAAACCTGCTCAGCAGTTACTATATAAGAGAAACCATAGGCTCCGGCGATAACCAGGAAGATCGTACCCGATGTACGAATTGTATTAAGCAGAATCCTCCCCAAAGATTTTAAACGCATGGTCCGGTAAACGAAGAATGAAATCAGCAAGGTATACGCAGCAGCAACAGCTCCCGCTTCTGTCGGCGTCATTATACCGGTATAAATTCCGAAGAGCAGAACAACCGGGGTCATCAGTGCAGGCAAAGCCCCAAGAGTACTTTTCAAGAAATCCATGAAATCAACTTTAGTACCAATTGGGTAATTACGCTTTTTTGAAATAAAATAGACATATACTCCGATTACAAGACAGAGAATAATAGCCGGAACCATACCCCCCATAAACAATTTGCCTACTGATGCTCCAGAGATCATTGCGTAGATTACAAACGGAATTGACGGTGGAAAGATTGGTCCAATAACAGAAGTAGAAGCGGTTATCGCACACGTAAATGGCATATCATAACCCTCCTTCTTCATCTGTGAAATTTCCAATACACCAAGGCCTGACGCATCGGCAACGGCACTGCCGGTCATACCTGCAAAAATCAACGAAGCAAGAATATTCACGTAGCCGGTTGCCCCAGGTTTACGACCAATCATTGATCGTGCAAAATCGAATATTTTGTCCGTAACCTTACTGGAATTCATGACATTAGCAGTGAAAATAAACAAGGGAATCGCTATTAGAATATAGCTGTTGGTTAAACCATAGCCAATGGTATTAATCAGGGATCCAATGCTTATTCCTTTGGCGAGATAATAGGCAATAGAACCCACCAACATACCAAAACCTATGGGCATGCGTAATAAAAACGCAATAATCAGTACAAAAAAAGGTATTATCAAGTACCAGCTCATATCAATGAATCCTTCTTTTCTGTGTTGTATTGTTGGATATAGATCTTATCCTTGTATGATTTAATATCCAGTACAAGACGGTGCCCTGAACGTATTACCGAAGAAATCAATAGAACGGGAAAGGATAAGAATATAATAGAAACCGGTATCTTCATTATCGGCGTGACGAATGTACGCAGCTTCCACAGGTATACAAAAGAGGGGGGAATAGCTATAGAGAAAGCAATAACAATTATTGAATACGACATAATGCGCAGAATATTCTGCCCTTTGATGGAAATCCTCGAATATATCAAATCAAAGACAACATGATCTTCATTCCTATAGGCAATACAGCTTCCCACAAGCCCCACAATAACAAAGGCATTAACAGAAAACTCAAATGTCCAGTTTTGAGGGTTTTTTATGATATATCTAAAAAAAACATTTAAAAGGAAAACAAGAAATAAAAGCACAAACGTAACAACGGGAATATAGATCTCAAAAAAATCTATAAAAATCCTGGCAATCTTCTTTGTCCGGCTCATTGACAACGCTCCCTCATCAACAGTATTCCATTATACATCCATTTATCGTACGGGCGCTGCTTTTTGGCAGCGCCCGCAATGATGCACAACTGGTGTGATTATTTCATTGCCTGTACACGCTCGTAGAGGTCAATATTCCATTTTTCAGTGAGTCCGTTTCTAACATAGTAGTCGTAGGAATGTTTCTGGAATGCTTCTACATCCGGTTCCGTTATGATCATACCGTAGTCTTTCATGAAACCGACGAGTTCGGCTTCCTGCGCATAAGTAGTCTTGCTGCCTTCCTTGCAGGCATAATCGGCGGCCTCGTGCATCCACTGTTTCTGTTGATCATTCATTTTTTCCCAGACACGGTTATTGATGACCATCAACTTCACATCAATTATGTGTTTTGTAAGGGCGATCTGTTTAGTGACCTCATAGAACTTCATGGCATAGGTACCGGGAAGCGGATTATCCTGTCCTTCAACAGTTCCGGTCTGCAGTGCCATGTAGACTTCCGAGTACGCGATGGGTACTACTTTTGCTCCAAGGGACTGTCCAGCATGAATCCAGTCCGGAGCGTTCGGCATTCGCAGAATCATGCCATTCACATCCTGCGGCGTTCGTATTGGTTTTTCCCACTTTGTGTTAATGGTCCTGGACCCCTGGGTCATTGCACCGAGAGGAGTATATCCGCAGGCATCGGAAACCATCTTGTAGAAATCCCTGGCTACAGGGGAATCCTGCGCAAAAACCTTTTCCATGTGTTCATAGCTGGTAAAAATGTAGGGAGCTGCAAACATACTGGCCGCCGGAAGATAAGGCGCCATGTCCTGGAATGCCAGCGTAGACATATCCAGATCACCTATCATCAGTGCATTCACCTCCCCTTCCTGGGTATAAAGGGTGCCGCTGGCATAGGTATTAACCTTTATCTGACCACTGGATAGTTCTTCCACTTTTTCAGCGAACTTCAGCATAGTAACTCCCTGGGGATGCTCTTCAGGCTCAAGTTGATTGTATGACAAAACAAAGCGTTCGCTCTTCGCTTCGTCCTGTCCACCGGCTATTGCTATCCCAGCGATAACCACCAAGAAAATCATCATGTGTAAGATTTTCTTCATCGTTCTACCTCCGTTTATTTTTCATGAAGCCAGGCTTCATATTCACCTTTAAATAATATATCTGAAATATATTCTAGTTATACCACTAAGAATATCATGAATACAGACATTGTCAAGTTTTTTTTACAGCCTCTCTGTGCGGAGAAAAAAATTGACAATGTCTTTTCAATGGTATAATCTGAGTATATTGATGTTATATTTTTGATATTTTCTAAACAAACGGGTTATAACAGTAGTTTAGCACATGTATACAAAGGGAGGATGTTCGATGAGCGAAATGAAAGCTCTTGTTTTTCACGGACCGCAGGATATGAGATTCGAATCAGTGCCCTGCCCAACACCGGGGAAAAATGAAGTGCTTGTTCGAGTTAAAGCGGTATCAATCTGCGGATCCGATTTATCCGGATATCGTGGCGGGAATCCGATGAGAGTCCCGCCCCTGATAATGGGGCACGAATTTTCCGGAGAAATTGCGGAACTTGGAGAGAAGGTACAGGGCCTTAAACAGGATGACAGGGTCGGAGTCATTACCAATCTCTATTGCGGAAAATGCGCTAACTGCAGGCAGGGACTTCAGAACGTCTGTGAAAACCGTTTCATTATCGGTACTACCATGAAGGCGGGAAGCTACAACGGGGCCATGGCAGAATACGTTCTTGCTCCGGCAGAAAAGATTGTGCCCCTGCCGGACCATGTCTCTTTTAACGAAGCAGCCCTGGCGGAGCCTCTGTCAATTGCTCTGCGGGCAACAAAGCACGCAGGGACTATGCAGGGAAAGAGCGTCGGTGTATTCGGCGCGGGTCCCATAGGTCAACTTGCCATAGCCTGCATGAAGCATGCAGGAGCCGAACGTATTGTAGCTGTCGACCTGGTAAAAAAGCGTCTCGAAATGGCAAAATTAATGGGGGCTAACCATACAATAATTGCTGGAGACAATGTTATTTCGGAAATCGAAAAATTGACGGAGGGAATCGGTCTCGACTGCGTATTTGACGCTGCCGGAGTCGAAACCACTATTAATACAGGAATTGAGGTTGTCAGAAATGGGGGAACGGTGCTGCTTGTCGGAATGGCATCCCCAAAGATCAATATCGAACTCAAGCATGCGATTGCCAAGGAAATAAAGTTCCTTACCAGCTATATGTATACCTCGGAGATGAAAGAAGGCCTTGATCTTATTGCCAAGGGAAGAATTGATGTTAAAAGAATAATAACCTCGGAATACCCTTTATCCGAAGGACCGAGGATTTTCAGCGAACTATTCTGCGGTAAGTCCCAGGATATTAAAGTAATTCTAAAAAACAGTTGAACATTTACCGATTAAAAAACCGGTACCGGAGGGTTTCAATCCATCGGTACCGGTTTTTTTGCATTTATGTAATCAGGAAGGCCAGGCAACCGTCCAGATATGTTTTCCGCCTTCCTTGTCCGGCCCCTTCAACAGAGCTTCAATTTCTTCTTTACTCCGCTGGGTCATGTATTTGGCCTCGGGAAGTTTTCCCGCCGGGAATTTTTCCAGGATATCGTTATGCAGCTTCACTACGTAATCGCAGTAATCCTCAATTGCGCCGAAGGCCTTCTCCGCCTTTGCAAGGGAGGGTTTTCCGAGTACACCTTCGGGATATACGGCGAACTCCACACCGCCGCCCCCGATCTGACTCTGGCCGGCCATCGGCAGACCGTAGATGTCTCCGCCCTTATCGATGTGACCGGCAGGCAGGAATCCCCAGCACTCCGTATCGACGGCATGTTCCATCTGTACGAATTCCGGGAACAGTGCAAGACACACCGAATTCTCCGCTTCATCTCCATGCCGGAAGGGGGTTTCAAAGGGACCGCCATGCTCTTTGTCCATCATGGACTGACCGGAAATCTTCCACACGTCCATAAAAAAGAGCATCGCCGGAACCTGGTAGCGTTTTGCCCATTCCTGCATGGCGGAGGGAATAATGTACTCCTGACCGTGGCTGCTCATCAGGATCATTTTGCGGAAGCCCGCATTCCAATAGCCTGAGATAATCGACCGTATAAGAGCGGAGTTTACGTCATCCGGAATAGGCACGGTAAAACGCTGTCCTAAATGAGAGAACGGATGGGATGCGTACCACATGGGTTCCGCGACTGTACATCCGGTCTTTTCCGCTATCATCTCGCACATCCGGGTAACGATAAAAACATCCTCACCCATGGGCTGTGAATCACCGTGGTTTTCGGTAGAGCCAAAGGGGATCAGAATAACATCGTTGACCTCCAAGCGCTCCTCGAGCTCCTTCTTGGTCATGGTCTGATAATAAATCTTCTCCGTACTCTCCATTTTCCCGCCTTTGCGGGGGAGTTCCCAATTTCCCATATTCGTCTCCTGTCTTCTTTAAGAATCGATCCGATGAGATTTAAGCTGAGGAGCGTAAATCCAGACAAACTTAAGAACTTCATCGCCTGTATTGACTATTTTATGTTTTCCGCCGGGAGGATTATACACACAGACTCCCGCTTCCAGCGGAATCTCCTCGTCTTCGGTAATAAACAGACCTTTTCCGGAAAGAAAAAACATGACTTCCTCTTCAGTTTCATGCATATGCTCAGGGACCATACCCCCGGGATCGGTCTCATTTACCCCCATGGCGAGGTTTTTGGAACCGACTGTTTTTTCCGACACCAGAATCCAGGAAGTTCTCGGAGGATCCCTCCTCTGCCCTTCCACATCCTTGATATTAACGACCTTAACTGAAGACATTGCTTCCTCCTTTGCGTTCAGTTATATATCCTGGAGAGAACAGATATGCCCTGTTACTCCAGTTCATCCCTTTCGAGCCGAAGGGGAATACCCTGCTTTTCCAGCAGCTTATTTATTTCATCAACGGTTATGTCGTCGATTTCGACTCCATTCTTCATGCTGTTTTCTTCCATCTCCGCTTCAATTTCTCCGGGAAGATATATCCGGCTCACACCATCGGCTTTTCTGGATTCCCTGATTCCTCCGACATAGTCCCTTGCAAGATCATGGAAGGTCTCTTCTTTCATAAAATGCTGAATGTCGATTGCCATCAGCATCGCCCCGACCCCCGTTGGACCAAGGGGTTTGTGGAAGGTAAGAATATCCCGCCCGTATTTTGAACCGGAGAGCATACCGCATATGACATCTATAAACAGTGCCATACCGGATCCCTTGGGTCCTCCTACTGGAATCAGGGTTCCCTCCATGGCCTTCGCAGGATCATCGGTAGGTTTCCCTTCGCTGTCCAGAGCCCAGCCTTCAGGTATATTCTGTTTAAGTTTCAAGGCACGCCGGATCTTTCCCCGGGCCACAAGGCTGGTAGACATATCCAGGGCAACAGGATTCTGACCTCCCACTGGAAAGGCAATGGAAAATGGATTAGTCCCGAAAAAGGCTTCCGAGCCGCCCCAGGGTGCCATGGAGGGAGCGCTGTTACACATTGCAAAGCCTACCGCCCCCTCCCGTGCGGCAATAATCGAATAGAAAGCCAGAAGACCTATATGATTTGTATTCCTGACCAGCGACATACCTATGCCCTGCTCTTTGGCATGCTCCAGGGCCCGTCTCATGGCCCTTTCGGCCGCAACCTGTCCCAATCCGTTATTCCCGTCAAAATGGGCGGTGGCTCCCGAGTCGGAAATGATCTCCAGCTTTGTCGGGATGTTAAGCAATCCGTTTTCTACCCTGTCTGCAATCTTTGGAATAAAATTTATTCCATGGGTATGTATTCCCCGCATGTCCGCCATCAGCAGATTGCGTGCTACAACCGCAGCCTCTTCATTGGAAGCCCCCAGGGATTTAAGAAGCGCAGTGGATACCTTTGTAATATAATCATAGGAAAACTTCACACCCTACTCCTCAACCATGCCAAGGGACTCGAGAACCTTGTCGAGTTTGTTCAGTTGTACCCCCGGAATCCCCGTTGCAAGGGCTGATCTTTTTTCCTTCTCATTGGCTATCCTCTTTTTTACTCCATCAGCCACATCAGCAATCATCGCTTTGGGAATAACAACCACCCCGTCATCATCGCCGACAACAAGGTCACCGGGTTTGATGGTAACGTCTCCCAGCAATATCGGATGGTTTACCAGCCCAAGATTCCGTTTTACCGTACCCCGGATGCAGGTACCCCTGCAGAAAATGGGAAAACCCATTGCAATAATATCCTCGCTGTCCCGTACTCCTCCATCTATAACCAGGCCTCCTATCTTCCTCGCCAGGGCGGAGGACGCCATCAAGTCTCCCCAGTAACCGCCTTCCGTGTGTCCTCCGGTATCCGCAACTATCACATCACCGGGCTCCGCGACCTCTATAGCTTTGTGAAGCATCAGATTATCCATGGGAAAACACTTTACCGTGATGGCCGGGCCAAGGATCTTCATTCCAGATGTAAGAGGTTTAATACAGGAACGGACGGCGCCAATTCGCCCCGCTGCTTCATGAACTGTAGCGCTTCCAACACCCCTGAAAGATTCAAGTAACTCGTTACTAGGCCGGTCGATTTTTCTGTGCACGTGTACCATATAACTACCCCTATGTAAGACTATTTATGTACTGATAACCATTTACCAAATGATCCCGCACCCTTTTCTGAGCCAGATCCTCATCACCATCGATAATTGCGTCCAGGACCAGAATGTGTTCGTCGATTATGAACTCAAACCTTCGACAGGAAAACTTGCGCCCATAGTTATTTCGTATGCGGGAAATGGAATCGAGAACATCCCGGTACATCTGAAGAAGTTTGCGATTTTTTACAATTTCCATGATTTCCATGTGTATATCATCACAAAAGTCCCAGCCTTCTTCGGCAGCATCCTGGTCCAGTTTCTCTTTTAAGCGATAAAGCTCTTCTCTTCGTTTGATCAGTTCGCTTTTATCATCAAGCTTTGCCGCCTTGGCGGCTGTTTCACATTCAATCATTTCACGAATCTCAAAAACTTCATGAATATCGCCTGATGAAATAAAGGATACGATCGAGCCCCTGCCGGGGATACTGCTAACCAGACCTTCTCGTTCGAGCTGTCGTATTGCTTCCCGAACCGGAGTTTTGCTGACGCCATATCCCGCAGCAAGGTTCGCCTCATGGATAGGTAAACCAGGCTCAAGCTTACAGCTCAGGATTTCTCCACGAAGTTTTTCATAAACCTGCTGCTTCTTGTTCTTTGCTTTTTTCAACCCTGCCCCATCTTATTATACCTTGAGTATAACAAGATTATATTATCGATATTACCAGCTGTCAATAAAATTACGGAAAATAAGCCCCCAGGATCTCATGCATGGATGCATAGGCCCGGGAAGACACAACAGTTGGATCCAGGTTCCGGTATTCCGTATTGAGGATTTCCAGAGAGTAGTAACCCGTGTAGCCTTTCATCTCCAGGATGGAGATAATCTCTCCGAGATCATAAAAGCCTTCACCGGGAAGTACCCGGCACTCTCTGGTTCGTGTCAGGATGTCTCCGTCCCGGGTATTCATATCGTTCAGATGGCACAGGAAAATCTTCTCAACAGGGACCTCACGAAGTCCTTCCTTTGTTGAGCTCCCCTCGAAATAGTGAAATGTATCAAGTACAATCCCGATGTTTTCCCTGTCCGCACCACGGACAATATTCCAGGCCGTCTCTATCGAATTTATTCTGGTCCAGGGAAGGAACTCCATGGCCACACGACCGCCATAAGGCGCAGCGACGCGTCCCAGTTCCTGTAGGTTCCTGACTGCAAGGGAAAAATCATAGGTACTGTTTCTGTTCTCAAACGCCACCGGTGCAATAAGAACAGGTTCCTCTCCAAGGGCGGAAGCACAGGCACAGAAATGATCAAAATCCTGCAATACCTTAACCAGTTCTCCATCCTGGGCATAAACCCAGTTTGAAAAGAAGTTGTATTCAACAGAGATCAGCTTATACTTATGGAGAAGATGCCGTGCATCCGCCAGGGAATTCCCGGCGGATAGATAATTTTCCAGATTCCGGTCACGGACACCCACCGCCCGAAAGCCGACCTGGGAGGCCGCAAGCAGCTGCTGTTCAAAATCAAGATGAATAAGGGCACTCAAGTTATAGCAGATTCTGTTTTCCACAAGTCAATCCTCCGGAACTCCTGTGCAAGCTGTACAGAGTATAAGATATTTTATACATATATCTACATTATACTCTAATTATACCTATAATCTCCAGAGAAAGATATTGTCAATTCAAATTATGTGCGGGTTCTGAGGATAGGGATCGGTGTGTTCCGGTGCACAAAATGATGAGGCCTCCCTGCAGGGGCATTAAAAAGCCGGCAGTTGAGCATTAACCATACCGGCTGTACTGAGTATTCCCGGAGTGTGTCAGTTCATTGGAAAAAATCAGGTAAGATTGTTTATGTAGGTATATGCGTTTCCAAGATGCTTACGCATCATCTTTTGGGCATTCCCGCCGTCCCCATCAATGATGGCATTTATGATGGCAAGGTGTTCATCCACGATATGCTCCAGACGTCGTCCGGAGAAGCGGTGACCGAAATTGTTCCGAATGCGTTCAATCGTATCCAGAATCTCGCCATACATCCGCGAAAGCTTCTTATTGCCGACACTGTCGATTATGACAAGATGAATATCATTGCAGCCTTCCCAGTTTGCCGAGTCCTCTTCATCGCCGCTGAGGCGCTTTTTTACTTCCTCAAGTTCCTCTTTTTTTCTAAGAAGCTTTTCCTTGTCGGAAAGCTTCGCAGCTCTTCTGGTAGCACCGCATTCAATAATTTCCCTTATTTCGAATATTTCATATATATCACCGGATGAAATATAGGAAATGATCGATCCACGTCCAGGAATACTGTCAACAAGTCCTTCCCGCTCCAGCTGGCGAATTGCCTCCCGTATGGGTGTTTTACTGACTCCAAAACGCTCGGCGAAATCAGCTTCGTTTATGGGCATCCCTGGGGACAGACTGCAGTCGATAATCTGTTCTCGCAGTTTCTCGTATACCAGTTCTTTCTTGCTCTTCATAGTGTGTCTCTCACAAAATCATCAATTTATGCCTGAATTATAATTCAAATATGCCCTGAAAGTAAACATGCGATCAACACCCTTCACTATTAAACACAAACTTCTCATGCACTGACGGTCAGCTTCCCCGCCGACATGAACTTGACACGCACAGAAGCTCACCCTACTGTAGCAGCATGAAATCCGCGGGACTCATTACAGGTATTCTACTATTAATGCTCCTTGGAACCAATCTTGCAGGAAACCCGGCAAAGGAAATCAGCCCCGAGGCCGCTCCGTCCTTTGACGACGCGGTTGCCCTCTACTACAATGGGGACTTCGAAGAGTCCCTGGAGGCTTTCAGGAAGCGGGTAGACTACTACGCCTCGGATACCCGTTCCCGGCTGCAGCTCTCCAGGCTTTTACGTGAAGCTGGACGACTGCATGAAGCCCGGGAACATCTGCTTATCCTCAATGCCGCCGCAGAAAACGATCAATACTCCCTGGAACTGCTGAGAACCGAAGTGCTGTCCGGCACACTCCGTGGCCAGGAATCCGAAATGAGGGAAGCTTCTTCCCCTGAGGAACTCTTCTGGTACGGACTTGCAATGCTCAGGGAGGGGACCACTGAAAAGGCCGAAGCCCTTCTGGAAAAATCCCTTCAGGGGCACAGCTACAATCCCGGGGCTCACTATTTTCTCGGTCTCTTAAGAAGTCAGCGGGGAGATTACGACTCAGGAGCGGATCATTTTCGTCAGGCCCTGAAGCAGGAGCCGAACCTGACCCGGGCGTTTCTGCCCCTGGCGGAAACCGAGATTGCCCGGGGAGAGATCGACGCAGGCTACGGGCTCCTCCAGCGGGCCCTTGCCGTATTTTCCGGCAACCTGGAGGCGGCGCGGAAACTCCGGAACCTCACTGACCGCTACCCGGCCCTGACGGAGACACGGGAACGAAAGGCGGAGGAACGGCGCATAGCAGTCCGGGCACCGGAGAAGAAACACTTCCCGGAGGATAGAGAAAAGCTTACCCGGATACGGATAGGACTGGCAGAGAATACCGAGATCCTCCATCTGAAAACAGGGGCGGCCTTTTCCCTTCAGAGCGCTGAGATTCTCTATCAGGGAAAACGGGAAGAGATTCTTACGATCAGTCACGCTCCGGACCGGATAATCGTGAGCCGCAGCGACGGCGACAGCATTATGGAAACTTCGGACCCCGTTGTGCTGATCTATGAATCCCCAGGGGCCACCACGGCGCTTTTTGATATGGAGTACGGCAGCGGATACTATTTCGCCGGCTCCGAAGACCGCTTCTACCGGGGTCGGATGGAGTTTTTACCTGCGTCCGCGGGGATTACCGTAATCAATCAGGTCAACCTGGAGGAATACCTCTACTCGGTGGTGCCGTCGGAGATTCCCGCCTACTGGCCGCAGGAATCCCTGGAAGCCCAGGCCATTGCAGCACGCAGCTACACCCTGGCCAATTTGGGACGATTTTCCTCCCGGGGATTCGACCTGATGGGTTCCGTCCGCTCCGCCTCCTATCGGGGAGCCAGCAACGAGGCGGAAAGGACTACAGCCGCCGTGGATGCCACCCGGGGGAAGGTCCTGATCCATGATGGCAAGCCCCTGGATGCCGTCTATTCCGCCAACAGCGGCGGCTACACCGAGAGCGGAGAAAGCGTCTGGAGATACCCCTCCGCCCTGCAGGCAGTCAGCGATCCGACCCTCCCTGAGAGGACATCTTTCCTGCCGCCGGAGGAACTGGCCCGGTGGCTGGCGGACCGTCCGGCCAGTTTCAGTTCCGAACCGGGACTCCACTCACCCTCAGCCTACCGCTGGCATGCCTGGGTATCGGCGGAGGAGATTTCCGCCCGATTGCGTTCCAGGGGAACCGAAGTCGGAAGAATCATCTCCCTGACCAGCACAGGCAGGGGCATAAGCGGCCGTGTTGAAAAGGTTCGCATCCAGGGAACCGGTGGGGAAACAGAGGTCCGGGGAGACAGCATCCGCTCAGCCCTTGGAGGATTGCGCAGTAATCTGTTTGTTTCCGAAGCGGTACTGGGCGCGGACGGCCTGCCGGAGTCCTTTCTTTTTACCGGAGGCGGCTGGGGCCACGGTGTGGGGATGGACCAGAGCGGAGCTGCAGGTATGGCAGCAGCTGGATGGACTGCGGAGGAAATACTGGCACACTACTATCCAGGAACAGCAATAGAGGATTACTACAGCGGGGACAGCGAATCGTATTAAACGATGGGTCCCCTCTGAAAAATTGCGGTCGAACCGTTGTAGCCGATGGTTTCCGCCTTTGTGGTATGCCCGTCCGCAGTCTTTAAGGAATATTCAAGCACCCGGCTGCCGGCGCTCTCCAGGGATTCCCCCTTCAATAAAACCTGGGAGACATCCAGATCGATAAAATCCACCAGGGTCTTTACGGTGTTCCTGTTTCCGGAAACCTTGATAACCGGAATAAAGGGAAAACCCTGGGGCGCGCCGATCCCTGTGGAAAAAAGTATAATCTGACACCCGGCAGCTCCGAGACCGGCGAGGAGTTCCGGTTCCCTCCCTGGGGAATCGATAAAGTAGATCCCCCCTTCGTTAGGCGGACACTCTCCATAATCGAAAACTCCGTGAATTTGCGCAGTACCGGACTTGACAATAGCACCCAGGGACTTCTCTTCGATGGTAGTCAGCCCTGCGGCTATGTTTCCGGCGGAGGGATTTCCACCCCGCATATCGCTGCCGTGCTGGATTACCCGGGCTTCGAGCCTTTTTACCATGCCGAGGAGCTTGTCCGAAAGCCCCTTGTTTTCGCAGCGCCCGGCCACAAGATGCTCCGCCCCGATAAGCTCCGTTGTCTCGCCGAATACGGCAGAGCCGCCCGCGGCTATCAACTGGTCCAGGGCTTTACCCACCGCGGGATTCGAAGCGAGTCCGGAGGTCGGGTCCGACGCGCCGCACTTGACGCCGATACGCAGGTTCTTTATGGACGACTCCTTTCTGACATGAGAACTGATCTCCGAGGCGAGCTTCTGGGCCTTCAGGCCTCCCTCGTTGACAGCGGCGAAGTAGCCCCCGTCCCGCTGGATTCTGACCAGCTCCACGGGTTTTCCGGAAGCGGCGATGCCTTCAACGATCTTTTCGGCATTCACCCCTTCGCAGCCCAGGCTTACAACCAGAACAGCCCCCAGATTGGGGTTGCGTCCCAGGTTAATAAGGGTCCGCTGGGTAAGCTCCAGGTCCTCCTGGAGGAGTCCGCAGCCCTGCTGGTGGGTAAATACGGCAGTCCCCTTTACGTGTCCGGCAATCTCTTCCGCTGCCTGGTTTGCGCAGGTAACCGTTGACAGCACGCCCAGGTAATTTCTTACCCCCACCTGCCCGTCAGGGCGGTGATAACCGAGAAATTGTGCTTTTAAAAAGTTCATGCCCTCTTTCCCTTCACATTGTGTACGTGTACGTGGGCCCCTGCCGGGATAAAGGAGGTCGCGAACCCGATTACCTCGCCGTATTTAACAATATCTTCTCCGGCCTCAATATCACGGCGGGCGAACTTGTGGGCATAGGGGATTTCGTCGCGGAGAGAGAGCTTTTCAATTCCCTGTGCAGTTTTCAGTTCTATCTCCTTTCCGGCGGCAAGGGAAAGAAGAGCTGTCAGTGTGTTGTCTTTGTCATGCAGAAGGATGCATTGTCCTGTAGAAAAATCCATACACTCTCCTTTTATCTGATATATGAGAAAACACTGGGAACGTCCTGAATCCAAAGGAAATCCAGAAACTGTTCAATTATCTTTTCTTCATGAAGCAGAGCATCAATAACCTTTTTAGCGAGATTATTCGGAACACAGATAACATTCCGCTCCCGAGCAGCTGAATCACTCTCCCTGTCTCGCAGATTCAAGCAGCTTATACGGGAAATAGTCGCACCCGGTGCGCCCGCCTCCATGGCCCTGTTGACAAGGGAGTCGCCCTTTCCTTCTCTACATACAAAGGATATGGCTTGATAGTTGTTAAGAAGATGGATTATATCGCCAAATGAGTTCTTATCTGTACTGGAAAAACGTTTACGCCAGTGTGTGCCCATCTTCAGTTCGTCAATAGCTGAAATAATCTGTTCGATGCTTGCAGCATGCTCCTGACGGCCGATGCGTAGCCTTGTATCCACCACGCCCATGTCTATGGGTGTCCGGAACAAAAAACCGCGCCCTGGCAGGTTCATTTTGGCCTCTTCTATCAACAGTCGAATAATATTGTCGGCATCATATTCCGGAACGATAAGCTGGACTATTTCCTTCTCAGGAGGAATTGTTATTCTCAACAATCCCAGATTGTCACGCATCCCGGTACCGCGTCCGTTCGTAATAACAGGTACGCAGGTTCCCAGCTCAAGGGCTGTTCTGGCAAGTTCTTCCCCGCCGCCAGGTCTGGACAGAATACAGGTTATCAGTGAGAGCCCCGGCAAAAGCGAATACTTCGCATCGATTTCTTCAGACTTTTCCTCGATCGGGATGTGCGGTAGCGGATCTTTACCGCACTCATGTAACTCTTGTGCGAAAATCATCCCGCGTCCTTGAACATCCAGTTCTGCAGCTGCAATTAGAGAATTCAGCACATAAGAAGTATCTTCGGTCGAAATGGAAAACCGAAAGATTTCCACAGGGGAATCATGCAGCGTTTGATGTGCTCCAGGTAGTCCAAATGGCCGTGACTTAATAAAAAGCCTTTCGCTTTTACCTACCTCCACATAAATCTTGGTAATACCAATTTTTTCAAGGAAATCCATCACCTGTCTGCGAAGACTTCGATGCACTATGCAGGTGATTCCAGCAGCCTTCCGGTCACGGAAAATTGTATCACCCATTGTTCAACTCTTCCCTTTTTTCCAAAACGGAACGACGCTGGTTTATCCGCACCCATAATCCATATACAAGGACTGTAAAAATCGGATACACAGATCCAAGGGCCAACACGCCGAAGCTGTCCGGCGCATGAAGCTCAGCACCAATACCCATGCCCATCGCGAGTACAAGGGGTACAGTCACAGGTCCCGTTGTTACTCCTCCACTGTCCCAGGCTATTCCAACAAAATCTTCGTCTCCAATAAGGCTCATGGGCAACAGAAGAAAGTAAGGCGGAAGCAGAAGCCAGATTGTAGGAATGAAAAAAATAATACGCATTATCCCCATCAGGATACCGATACCGACTCCAATGGCAACAACCCGTACCAGCATATATTCTCTGACCCTGCCTATGGTCATTTCTTCCACAGTTTTTCCCAGGGCATGTAGAGCCGGCTCGGCTAAGGAAGAACCGTAACCGAGTCCAAAAGCGAATAGACAGACAAGAGCAATTCCCAGAAATGTAAGTTCAGCCTTGAACAGCGGTTTACGAAAAATTATGTGTTCATACTGCCGTTTCTCCGGATTATATCGCTCCGAAAAATACTGAATCCTTTCAAGCCGACCATCACGCTCAAGATAAAAATACGCAGTCTTTTTACCGTCCGGCTGTATACTTCTTATAACTATACCCGGATCGAACCCTTCTATCACTATCCGGTCAGAAACCTGTTCACTGGCTTGAAAGGAACGAGGCAAACCCTCACCAACAGCTTCGCCGAGGGGAGTCAATCCGATACTTATCCCGCTTGTAAGGCAGGTCATTCCTATAATCGCCAGTATAATTCCTAAACTCACCTCGTCGCGGTATCGAGGTCGTTCGCGGAGGAACATAAACAGTACTATGAGCAACAACCCGGTAAGCGGAATAATCGCCCTGGCTGCATCCGCTGTTTTCTGAGAAAGAATACTGCTTATTCCCCTGGATTCCCGTTTTTCAGATACCTCACGATGGAAGAAGCCTGAAAGATACTCCCGTTCATTTTCTGATGACCGCGTACGAAGCCACTCAGAAAAACTCATATCTCCGAGAATATCCCGCCTGAAGCCTTCATTGAGTACGAGAGACCGTAAGGCATTCCGATAATCAGCGTTTTCCGAAAAAAACGCTTTTCGTCCTTCTTCTCCGGCTATCCGGAATGCATACCGCTGCAGGGATTTTTCACTATCAAATAGCTGGAAAGCCTGTTCCCTGTGTTCCTGCAGGAAAAAATCGTGCTCCGTGCGGGGATCCGGCGCGTTCTCTCGCATGGCAAAGCCCAATACAAGGACACTTACGATCGGCAAGGCAGAAGCAAGCATGATAATGCCGAAACCGCCGCGCCCACCTTCGTTTCGTCCGGAAGCTCTGGATACACCTATGCCGATGGCAAGTACAAGAGGGACAGTAACCGCCCCTGTCGTAACAGCCCCGGAATCCCAGGCTAATCCGATTATGCTCTGGAGCTTATCATCAAAATAAGCCATGACGGTCACTGCCAGCAGCATGGGGATGACGGTCATTATCAGGATCTTTATGGAGAAACCGTAATGAAACCGCAACAGACCGAGTATAACCGCAATCCCGACCCCCGCCCCTATGGCCCAAATAAGCAGTGAGGTATATCTCTGAAGAAGCAGATATAACAGAGGTGCGCTCCAAGCAGGTACGGTACTTCCAATTTCTCTCAATGCCGCTATTGCAGGTTCAGCAAGGGTCGAACCGAAACCGACAAGAAAACCGAATACGATTATTACAAAAATGCTCCTGTACCTGGCAGGCAAAGTTACCCCAACCTGCTCCCCCAACGGCATCAGGCCAAACCTTATTCCTTCAAGAAAAAAGGTAAGACCAATAACGACCATCGCAATGCCAAAGGCAATCCATGAGATACCGCTTAACGGTAACCCCAATATAAATCGCTGGAATATAATCAAATACAGAATAATAAAAGCTACTGACTTTACCTGCTCCCCCAGAAGACCTTTTATGTATACTCCTGTCAGATGAACAGCAGAGCGTACAGGTATGTGAATGCTGGAAGAGCGACGCATTGTCCGAGTATAGCTGCCAGTTTCTGGATTATCAACCATCACTTTAGGGGTCAGAATATAAACGGAGGAGGCAAGAGATAAAGGGGCGCATTGTAATAAAGAGAAAACGGGCCCTGTCTGTACCGACGGGCTAACAATCCTCCATCGTCATCAGGGCCCTGTTCATAGAAAAATCAGCAATCGGATGTCTTTTCCATCCGTTGGTTTTCAGTATTCTTTCCCGGTTACAGGTTCAAGCGCTCCCGAACCACCGGAAGGGCGTCACGTCCATTCACGGCCTTTACACCTTTTAACCAGGAATCAAGAATGGAAGGATTGTTCACCAGCCACTCTTCCGCGGCATCCATAGCGGTCATGCCGTCGGCGATCATCCTCATGATCTCGCCTTCCATATCAAGGGTAAACTCCAGGTTCTTGAAAAAGCGCCCCAGATTCGGGTTTTCCTCCGCATAGCCGACCCTTGTTATGGTATGTACGGTGGCTGCACCGTAGTTCGGACCGAAATAGTCATCACCGTCGGCCAGGTATTCTATGTCATGCACGGTATTCATGGGATGGGGGGCCCAACCGAGGAATACGATCCATTCTTCCCGGGGGGTAACGGCTCGTACCTCTGCCAGCATTCCGGCCTCGCTGGATTCGATCAAGGAAAAGTCACCAAGTCCAAAGGCATCCTCATCGATCATTGACTGTATAAGGATGTTTCCGTCGTTACCCGGCTCGATTCCATATATACGATGATTGAAATTATCAGCGTATTTTGCGATGTCCCGAAAACTTTTTACCCCTGCGTCATACACATATTTCGGAACCGCCAGGGTATATTTGGCGCCGGTCAGATTTGTTTTGTAATCAACAATCTCTCCTTTTTCCAGAAGGGGCTTGGTAATCGAACGCATGGAAGGCTCCCAGTCGCCAAGGAACACATCGATATCGCCTGTACTGACAGCCTGAAAAGCGATGGGTACGGACACTATTTTGCTGGTAGTTTCATAGCCCATTGCTTCAAGAACTATCCTGGTGGCTGCAGTGGTCGAGTTGATATCAGTCCACTGAACCTCGGCAAAATCGACTGTTGTATCGGCATCGGAAATCGCGGTTTCACCAGCGGCACTTTCCTTCTGCCCCTCGGCAAAAGTCATACCGCCTGCAAGAAATAGAATAAAAACGACTGACAGCAGGGTTCTTCCTGTTTTAAACACCATAATTTTCTCCTTTAATGGGTGATTTGATCTTCGCAAGAATGGAAATTTTTTCCTTCGTGCTCTAAGCTTACACTCATAGCGGCAAAACATCAAGTCCAGGAAGCACTTTTCTCCGCACAGGAGAAATTACTGCAGCTTTCTGGATATTCGATTGACGGTCAGTCACATGTCCTTAATATATAGTTATTTAGAAATCATACAAATTCTTTTGTATGGATAAAACGCTTACGTTCATCCCGTCCTTATACTGAAATTGTTTAATCCACAGGAAGAAGTCTTCCCATTTTCTGATAGATCCTATGGACTCTAACAATAATTATGTGGTAGTCTAAAGATTATTGACGCAAGAATACTGGAATTTCTCCTTCAGCCGTTCCAGTGTTTTAGAAGACACAGGGCACGGTAATAGAAAAAAGTCGCTCGGATCTGACCTCACTTTTTTGGTTGGTATTAACCTTTATCCGAACAGTACAACAGCTTCGGTAAAGGTGTATGTACATTATTTTACTATTTTAAGGAGTTTTTATGAGTGAACGATTTCTTGAAGGACGGGTAGCAATGGTTACCGGGGGCGCTTCCGGCATGGGACGCGCCATGGCCCTCGCTTTTGCAAAAGCAGGCGCAGATGTTTCAATCGGATCCCTTTTGTCTAACCGCAAGGAGACCAAAACCGACGGAGAACTGGTCAATATGCCGGGATCTGAGGAGATGGATCGGACAAAGAAGGAGATCGAGGCCTTTGGCGTCCGTGCGCTGGCGCTAGAGCTGGACGTTACCTCCACCGAATCCTGCGAGAACTTCTACGAGGAAACCGTAAAAGCCTTCGGAAAGGTCGATATTCTCGCCAACGCCGCTGGCATAACCGCGGAGCACGGGGTTGTGGATCATCCGGAAGGACTCTGGCTCAAGGTAATGGACGTAAACGCCAACGGACCTTTCCGCATGAGCAAACTCTGCCTTCCCGGCATGATGCAACGCAAATGGGGACGCATAATAACGATATCCTCCACCGCAGGAAATGTCGGAGCCCCCATGTCTCCCGCATACTGCGCCTCAAAGGCGGCCGTCCTGGGAATGACCCGTGCCATGTCCCTGGAAGGAGCCGAGCACGGAGTTACCGCCAACGCCATCTGCCCCGGCTGGGTTGAAACCGATTTCGGACGGGACTGGATTTCCGACATTGCCGAAAAACAGATGAACATGAAGGGTGATGAACTGATTGCCCAGGAAGCCGGCAACAACCCCCAGAAAAGGCTGATCAAACCGGAAGAAATCGGGGCAACCGCGCTGTTCCTGACCAGCGAGGGAGCATACGGAATCAACGGTCAGGACATTACTGTTTCCGGAGGTTCCCTGTGGTAAAGGAAAAACAGAGTATTTCTCATATCTTTTTATATCCCGATGATTACGGAGGACTTGCGTATGACAAACGAGCTTAAATATACCGGTATTACAAAAATGTATTTAAACGGAGAATGGTTCGATTCCGTCTCCGGAAACATGAGAGAAATTGTCTATCCCTGTACGGGAGAAGTAATTGCGAAAGTAACGGAAGGCAGCGCAGAAGACGTCAAACTGGCCGTCGATGCTGCCCGCTCAGCCTTTGACCGCGGAGAATGGCCCGGCACACCAGCTGCCGAACGGGGCCGTCTCATCGAAAAACTGGCGGACAAAGTGGAAGAGAACCGGGAAAGCCTCGCCCGCCTGGAGAGCCTGGATACGGGAAAAACCGTTGAGGAGAGCCGCTGGGACATGGACGACATAGCCGGCATTTTCCGCTATTTCGGTCAACTGGCAGATAAGGAGGGGGGAGAAATTATCCAGTCCCCAAACCCCAATACCTCCAGTCTTGTTGTACGTGAACCCGTGGGCGTAGCGGCTCAAATATCGCCCTGGAATTATCCTCTGCTTCAGGCCTCATGGAAAATCGCGCCGGCCCTGGCCGCGGGTTGCACGATTGTAATGAAACCAAGCGAAATAACCCCCTTTACTACCATCAGAATAACAGAGCTGGCCGAGGAAGTCGGATTCCCCAAAGGGGTGATCAACCTCGTACTCGGTGCCGGGAACACAGTGGGTGCAGAGATGACCACAAATCCGGGAGTGGACCTTGTCTCCTTTACCGGGGGAATTGTTACCGGGAAGAAGATTCTCAAAGCCGCAGCAGATACGGTCAAAAAAGTGGCCCTGGAACTGGGGGGCAAGAATCCCAATATCATTTTCGCCGACGCGGATTTTGATACCGCCGTGGATTTTGCCCTGAACGGCGTCTTTTTTCATGCCGGACAGATATGTTCAGCAGGTTCAAGGATTCTGGTGGAAGAATCTATTCGAGAAAAATTCACCGCCGAACTTAAACGGCGGATTGAAAATATAAAAATCGGAGACGCCTTTGATCCCGATACCCAGATGGGGCCCCTGATCTCCGAAGAGCACCGGAACAAGGTGAAAAGCTATATTGATCTGGCAAAGAAGGAAGGAGCCACGCTTATCTGCGGCGGAACGGAACCGGAGAACCCGCCTCACACAGGAGGATACTACTATCTCCCCACCCTTATAGGCGATGTACACAACGACATGCGCCTGGCAAAAGAGGAGATCTTCGGCCCGGTCATTACCATAGAATCCTTCTCCACCGAAGAGGAGGCTGTCGCCCGGGCCAACGACACCATCTACGGCCTCTCCGCAGGTGTCTGGACAAGAGACCAGGACAGGGCCCAGCGGATATCCTCCAGACTCAGAGCGGGTACCGTCTGGATAAACGACTTCAATGTCTATTTTGTTCAGGCCCCCTGGGGCGGGTACAAACAGTCCGGCAGCGGCCGGGAACTCGGGAAGACCGGCCTGGAGGAGTATACCGAAATCAAGCACATCTACCAGAACTACGCCAACGAGGCGATTAACTGGTTCGGTTCCTGACAATCTCAAACACGGTTTAATATGGCTGTCCGGATTCTTCCGGACAGCTTTTTTGTTTCCTCCGGTGGCTGACAAGTCGGCCGCCGGCCGATAAAATAGAGGCTGAGGAATTAACATGAAACACGCTGATGATATTGTTGTTACAGGAATCGGGACCATCTCTTCAATCGGGAATACCCGGGAGGCTTTCTGGGAATCCCTGATCGCCGGAACATCCGGAGCTGACACCATACACGCCTTTGACCCGGAAGGCTTCGGCAGTACCATTGCCTGTGAGGTAAAAGACTTCAAGCCCCAGGAACTAATGGACAAACGGCGGTCCAAGCGAATGGCCCGCTTCAGCCAGCTCGCGGTCTGCACCGCTCTGGCAGCCTGGGAGGATGCCGGACTCGACATCGAAAAAGAGAATCCCGCCCGTATAGCTTCTCTGGTAAGCAGCGGGGCCGGAGATTATGAGAACATCGAGGTTCAGCACAGTACCCTTCTGGACAAGGGCCCCCTCAAAGGACATCCCCTGGCGGTACCAAAAATAATCCCCAATATGGCCGCCGGGAATGTAGCTATTGAACTCGGCATCCACGGCCCCTGCTTCGGTGCCGTTTCGGCCTGTGCTACCGGAGCACACACCCTGGCTCTGGGAGCCCAGCTGCTGCAGCTGAACAAAGCGGATATAATCGTTGCCGGAGGCGCGGAATCCACAATAACTCCCCTGGCAGTGGACGCCTATGCCTGCATGAAGGTCCTTTCCACCAGAAATCATGAGCCGCAGCAGGCCAGCCGTCCCTTCGACGCCGACCGGGACGGCTTTGTTATCGGAGAAGGTTCCGCGGTACTGATTCTCGAACGCAGAGACCGAGCCCAAAAACGGGGTGCCAGAATCTACGCCACCCTGGCCGGATCGGGCATGACCGCGGATGCCCATTCGATTGCGGCTCCGGACACGGAGGGACGCTGGGCGGCGGAGGCTATGCGTACGGCAATGCGGGAAGCCGGACTGAACCCTGAAGATGTGGGCTACGTAAACGCCCACGGCACATCAACCCGGGCCAATGATTCCACAGAGACCAAAGCTATCAAGACCGCCCTGGGGGACTCCGCAAAAAAAACTCCCGTCAGCTCAATAAAATCCATGATCGGACACACCCTCGGAGCCGCAGGAGCGCTGGAAGCCGCGGCCACCTGTCTGGCCCTCTATTATGGAGTTCTGCCTCCAACGATAAACCTGGAGAACCCCGATCCCGAGTGCGACCTTGATTACGTTCCCAATGAAGCCCGTTCTCTCAAGATTCAGGCGGCCCTCTCCAACTCCTTCGGTTTCGGCGGGCAGAACGGCGTACTTGCCTTCAGGGCCGAATTATAGGGAGAAATCTGCTTTTATGCCTTTATTAATCTCAGGGATTCTGCCATACTGCTTGTCATTCGGCCGGCGGCCGAATCATTCTGGAGGCTGTTATGCAAAACTTGCGTTTAGATACCGCTCTTTCTTCTCTTAAAAAAATCGCTGCGGATCTTTCCGATTCCGTCCCCGTCAAGGGGATTCTTCAAAAGCTGAACAATCTGTCCCTGCCACGTTTCGATTGGCCCTCTTTCCGGATAGGCGACCTTACTGCCGGAATTCCTGTGGTCCAGGGCGGAATGGGAGTAGGAATATCCCTTTCCGGACTTGCCTCAGCGGTTGCCAATGAAGGGGGCATCGGCATTATCGCCGCCAATGCCATCGGCATGCTGGAGCCCGACTACTTCAAGGACGGCCGCGCGGCGAACCTGCGGGCCCTTCGCCGGGAGATCCGCAGTGCCCGGGAAAAGAGCAACGGTATACTGGGTGTAAACATCATGGTGGCGGTGAACGATTTTCATGAGCTCCTGGATGTCGCCATCGAGGAGAAGGTTGACCTGGTCTTTATGGGTGCAGGGCTTCCGATAAAGAATATCCCCGTCGAAAAGATGCGCGCCGCCGGCGTAAAGGCTGTTCCCATAATCAGTTCCGCCAGGGCGGCGGAGATGATCTTTAAAATGTGGAAAAAGATCTACAACGATGTACCCGATGCCCTGGTCTTCGAGGGACCGAAAGCCGGCGGACACCTTGGTTTCAGCGTGGAACAGATCGATGATCCCGCCTTTCAGCTGGAGTCCATTGTTCCGCAGGTTGTGGAGGCCGTGCGGCCCTACGAGAAGGAGTTCCAGCGCAGAATTCCTGTCATTGCCGGGGGAGGAATCTTTACCGGAGAAGACATACACGGAGCCCTGGAGCTGGGGGCTTCCGCAGTCCAGATGGGAACCCGCTTTGTAGCCACCCATGAATGCGACGCCGACGCGGCATTCAAGGAGGCGTATGTACAGTGCAGCGCCAAGGATATCGGGCTGATCCAGAGTCCCGTAGGCATGCCGGGACGGGCAATTCGCAACAGCTTTATCGAGGACTCCGAGGCCGGACGGCGGCCCTCCTTTAAATGCGCCTGGCAGTGCCTTGCCAGCTGCAAGGCGGAGAAAGCCAGGTACTGCATCTCCATTGCTCTCAATAACGCCCGGCGGGGAAAATTGAGCCAGGGTTTTGTCTTTGCAGGCTCCAACGCCTACCGGGTAGAGAAAATTCTCTCCGTGGCCGCGCTTATTGGAGAACTTGCAGAAGGTTTCAAGCAGGCAGCCAGGAGCACAGCTGCCTGCAGGATCGAATCCATCATTGCGGATATCCAGGAACTCCGGACCCAGTATGAGGGTATGCGTCTCCAGATGCAGGATTTCCAGAAGGCAATCATTGATCGTTTCAACCAGGTCATGCCCCTGATACGAGCCTGAGGGTATAATTATTTGATTGACAGCACTTGTATTATGTAATATAAGAATTTCATGACCAGACTGGGTAAGATTGAGACATCGCAGATCAAGATTCAAGTGTATGAAAAATGTAAGTCCATGATCGTAAGCGGGGCATGGGCCCCGGGGGATCGCCTGCCTTCGGAAAGTCAGCTGTGCGAGCAGCTGGGAGTCAGTCGCGTATCCGTTCGTTCCGCCCTTCAATCCCTGGAAGCCCAGGGATTCATCGAAATACGCCGGGGCGAAGGAAGTTACGTTAAGCACTTCAACCTGTCGGACCAGCTCGATCTACTGCTCCCCATATTCGCCCTGGGAAAAAAGGATGTTCTGGATGTCCTGAAATTCCGGCTGATTACAGAGCCGAGCTTCATGCCCTACGTTGTGGAAAACGCCACCGAAAAGGATCTGCAGGACCTGGAAACCATACTCGGGAAAATGAAGAACTCCACCAGCAACATGAGAAGACATGCACAGCTGGATGAGCAGTTCCACTTCAAACTGACGGAAATCGTGAATAACAGCGTTGTTTACAAGGTCTACAGGGTACTTTTCGAGATTTTCAATTCCGCCTGGAACGAAGTCTGCAATATCCTGGGTCCTGATGCGGGTATTCACTATCACGCCCGGCTGCTTGAGGCAATTCGAAAGCGGGACAAGCAGAAAGCAGAAGAAATCATGCGGGAACATGTACTTTGGACTTTCAACCAGATAAAAGAATATTACGACAAACAGGAGACAGCGGAAATACCGAAGCTCGTGCTTGATTGAAAAAAAGCCCTCTCCAGTATCTCCGTTTTCAAAAAGGTTGACAATTTAGCAATATACTGTATGATACTATCTGACCGGATTGAATTTTTTTTGTTCAATTTTGTTGTAATACATGTTACATGCTAGGAGGATAGGCCATGTCAACTCAGGACGACCTGATAAAAAGCCTGAAAAAAAAAGCCGTTGAAATGCGTCTTGACCTGCTTGAAATGCTCGAACCGGGCAAGGTAGGCCATTTAGGCGGCAGCAGTTCCGCGACGGATATTGTCGCAACCCTGTATTTTCACAAGATGAATTATTCCCTGAAGAATGCAAACAGCCCCGACAGAGATTTTTTTCTTATGAGCAAGGGGCACGCCGTACCAGCCCAGTACGCGGCTCTAGCAGAAGCCGGATTCTTTTCCAAGGATGAGTTTCCCAAAATGAAGACCCTGGGAGGAATGCTCCAGGGACACCCGGACATGAAAACCCCGGGAATGGAAGCAGTAACCGGGTCCCTCGGGCAGGGACTCTCCATCGGAGCCGGTATCGCGTATGCCAAAAAGCGCATGAACAAGGCTCAGAATAAGGTGTACGTAATGTGCGGCGACGGAGAAATGGCGGAAGGACAGCTCTGGGAAGCCGCTGCATTCGCCGCCACCTATGAGCTTTCCAACCTGACCATGATTCTTGACCAGAACGGGCTTCAGGCCTGCGGAAGCTGCGTGGACATCATGAATATTCCCAATCTTCCCGACAAGTGGGCGGCCTTCGGCTGGGAGGTAATCGAGATTGACGGTCATGATTTTGCCCAGATTATCGAAGCCCTGGACAGGGATCCCGGTTCCAAACCCAAAGCAATCATCGCCCACACTATTAAAGGCAAAGGCTTTCCCTTTGCTGAAAACGTTGTCGGGTTCCATAACGGTGCCATGACCAAAGAACAGCACGAAGAAGGGAAGAAAGCCCTGTTAGCAGTTAAGGAGGCTTTAAAATAATGGCAGAGATGGCAAGTTTACGAGAAGCATACGGTAAAGCCCTTGTACGTGTCGGCAGCAAGAACAAGGACATAGTGGCCCTCGATGCCGACCTTGGAAAGTCGACTTTTTCACGGGCCATAGAGGAACTGGGGGAAGAACGCTTTGTAGAGGTGGGTATCGCCGAACAGAACATGGCAGCGGTCTCCGCCGGTATGGCAATAGCCGGAAAGATTCCTTTTTTCAGCTCCTTCGCGGTATTTTCAACCGGACGGGCTTATGACCAGATCAGAAGCTCCATCTGTATTCCCGGATTCAATGTAAATATCTGCGGATCCAGCGCCGGACTCAGCGATTACGGTGACGGAAAAACCCACCAGGCCCTGGACGATATCGCCATCATGCAGGTACTTCCCAACATGACAGTCCTCGTGCCGGCTGACGCCAACCAGGTGGACGGAATGGTAGAGGCCATGGCAAATCACCAGGGTCCCTGCTATATACGTATTCCCAGGAATGATTTACCCGTCATTACCGAGAGGGCGCCCTATACCATCGGCCAGGTCGATACCTTCAGAACCGGAAAGGACGTGACAATCTTCTCCATGAGCGGAATGGTCCATACCTCCATGGATGCGGCGGAACTGCTCGCCAGGGACGGAATCGAGGCCGAAGTCGTCAGTCTTGGTACGGTTAAACCCTTCCCCACCGAAAAGGTACGGGAAATCGCCGCCAAAACCGGAAAGGTCATGATTGTGGAAGAGCACAATGTTATCAATGGCCTCGGGTCGTCGGTAAAATCCGCCCTGGCTGGAATGGCACTCAAGATTGGTCACATGGGTCTTCAGGACACCTTCGGCCAGTCCGCTGAAAGCTATGAACTTCTTCTGGAATATTACGGTCTTACCGCGAAGGATATAGCGGAACAGACCAAAAAGCTGGTTTAATACTTCCGGCTTTATCAAAGCCCCCGTTGAGCCGGGGGCTTTTTTTCTACCCCGCCGACTGTGTCAGCTCTACCATGTAGCGGTAGTTCTCAGGCCGGACGGCGTTGCTGATCGAATTGCCGGAGGACATTATGTGTCCCCCCTTT
The DNA here is from genome assembly GCA_964554875.1 of uncultured Spirochaetaceae bacterium. Taxonomy (GTDB): domain Bacteria; phylum Spirochaetota; class Spirochaetia; order JC444; family Marispirochaetaceae; genus Marispirochaeta. The sequence continues at coordinate 37,550 of CAZKQJ010000009.1, forward strand.
ACAGAAACCCCGGATAAAAGGATTTCCACCTCCCGCCGCACATCCTCCTTCGACCCGCGGCTTAAAAGGTCGACCTCCACATTTCCCATAACAGCGACTCTATCACCGTATTCTTTTTTGACTTCTGCGAGGTTCATCCCTGCTTCCAGCTCCAGCGGCCCCAGGGCATCCGCGCCGGTTGCAGCCATGTCTTCGATAATGGCCCAAACGTTTCCGTCGGTATGTTTTATGCAGTATCCGCCCTGCTCTTTGATGTTTCGTACCGTTGCCGAGAGGCCGGGGAGTATCATTTCACGAAAGGTATCCGGCGACATGATGGTACCGGTTTTGCTGGCATAATCGTCCCCCAGGACAATAAGATCCACCCCTCTTTCGATGGCGAGACTGTGCAGTTCCCGGTAATAGCTGCCGACCTTTTCCATCAGTTCAGCTGCGGCATCGGGATACAAACCCAGATCCATCAGAAAATTCTCCATTCCCCGCAGATACCAGGAGGTAGCAAATACCGCGCGGCTCAGGAGGGCTATCATCTTTTTTCCTTTGTAGCGCTGCACAAATTCCGGAATCAGTGTGAGCATACCGTCATCCCGGGGGTCGGGGGGGGGGAAACCTGGTGATATCGTCGACATCTTTCAGCGGCCATTCGAGAAGAAAGGGAAAGGGCTCTTCTCCCAGAGCAAGCAGACAGCCCCAGTTGTCCCTGAAGATCCTCTTGACCGGATCTATCCAGGGAAAGTCCTTCTTTTCATAGATCACCTGGTTGAGGGTCATTCCATCGACATTCAGGGAGTCGATTACATCAAAATAATCCCTGCACCCGAGCCCGCGGATTACAGAATTTGCTATACTGAGTTCAAACAGTGGGGGCCGGTCCGGAAGCCCCTTTTCAAGTGCTGTTTTCATGCGTTCGTAGCCGTTCATTCCTGCTCCTTAAAAACCTGTTGTGGTAACTTGTATTACAAACCATACAACACCGTATACAATGGTACGAGTGAATTACCATACATTTTTGTAAAAAAAGCTTGCAAAACAACAATTTCACTGCGATAATACTGACTGTAGCATGTATTACATGTTACTAAACTCAGTACTATTTACAAGGAGCTGTCAATGCAAAAGAAGATTAGCAAAGTGTCACTCGGCATACTTGCGCTCGCTGTACTCATGGTGAGTGTCTTGTTTGTCGGTTGCGCCGATGACTCTGCCGCTGAAGCAAAAGCTGCCATGGAGGCAAAGGAGACCAAAGAGGCTGCACCCGCGGAAGAGAAAAAAAGCGCCCCCGCGAACCTGACCAAGGCCCTTCCCAACGCGAAATACGTTATGCGCATGGCCTACACCGATGCAGGTACCTGGCCGGCCATGGGAGAAAAACCCCAGGCGGAGCATGCCTACGCACTGCTGTTCAAGAGTGTCGTAGAGAGCATGTCCAACGGAGAAGCCTCTGTTGAACTGTATCCCGGCGGAACCCTGGCCCAGAGCAAGGCTGCCACCGAAATGGTACAGAACGGAACCCTGGAAATGGCCATTACCACCGGAACCATCGCCGGATTCTATCCTGCAATGCAGGTATTCAGCCTTCCCTATGCCTTCCGCTCAGACGAGGTTGCCTGGAGAGTATTCGACGAGAGCGACTTCTGGAAAAACATGGTTGCGGATATGGCGGAGAAATCCAACCTGCTCGTTCTGGGTATGGGTCAGAACGGTACCCGGCACTTTACCAACAGTAAAAAGGTCATCAAGTCTCCTGCTGACATGAGGGGAATGAAGTTCCGCGTAATGCCCTCCCCCATTTTCAGCCAGATGGTAGAGGCTCTCGGTGCTACCGCCATGCCCCTGGCACATAACGAGATTTATACCGCCTGTCAGACCGGTGTTGTTGACGGACAGGAAAACCCTGTATGGAACATTGCAGCCAACAAGTGGTACGAGGTTCAGGACTACATGACTCTCGACGGTCACGTGTGGAGTGAAAACATGCTGGTAATCAACAACGATTACTTCAACAAGCTTCCCGCTGATATTCAGCAGATCATCAAGGTTGCCTCCCTTCAGGGTCAGTGGGCCGACCGTGTCTCCGAAGCCCTGGCAAGCAAGATTACCGACTTCAGCGTTCTGAACGCGAACATGGACATCTACTCTCCCACCGCCAATGAAATGGGACAGTTCAAAGCCGCTGTTGAACCGGTCAAGGAATGGCTCAAAGGGCAGGTCGGCGCCAAGGTAGTAGACGATTTCTATGCTGCCATTGCCGAAGCTGAAGCTGAACTCGGATACTGATTCTTCCACGATTACCGCAAACAATTTCTATCATCCGGCCGCACCGGTCCTCCTCCGGTGCGGCCGGATATTCAACTTTTAAGGACATTGTATGGGCAGTTTACAAGCAGTAAAAACCGTTCAGGTACTCTTTAAAAAACTGAGTGAGCTATGCGAAAAGATTGGAATTACCATCAGTATTTTTTATGGTATTTCGGTCTTTCTGATTGTTTTTTCCGGGGTCCTGCTTCGTACAGGTTTTACCCTTCAGGCACACATCGGACTGAACATAGTCAGGCCCTTTCCCTGGAGCGAAGAGCTTGCCCGCTGGCTTCTGGTGGGACTGGCGATGTTGAGCGCCAGCGTAGGATTCAAACGCAAGGAACACATAGGAATAGAACTGGTTGTGGATCTTTTCCCTCCGGTACTCAAACGGACCGTCGCGGTTATTACTGACATCACGGTCCTGTTCTTCATGATCATTTGTCTTTACTCCTCGTATATCGTAGCGCTGCAGGCCGCGAATCAGACCGGCGACGTAATACCCTATTCCATGCTCTGGGTTAAAATGAACATACCCCTGGGATTTGCCTTCATGATAATCCATGCCGTATCGCATATGATATCCCAATTCTTTCCCGAGGAGAGTGAATAGATGGCACTGGTTTTCTCATCCTTTATTATACTGATGCTTCTGAATGTTCCTATTGCCTTTGTGCTGGGAATCTCGTCGCTTATATACTTTCTCTTTTTCGGGAATATTCCCCTCGCGGTTATCGGACAGAAGTTGTATACCGGTACGGACAACTATGTGCTCCTGGCAATACCCTTTTTTGTTCTCGCCGGGGAATTGATGAACCGTACCCGGATAACAGACGATCTGGTAAGCTTTGCCAAAGCCCTTGTAGGGCGAATCCCCGGAGCCCTGGCCCAGGTCAATATCGTAACCAGTATTTTCTTTGCAGGGCTGACCGGAGCGGCTGTTGCGGATACCGCGGCGATAGGTTCCCTTCTGATTCCCGCCATGAAGAAAGAGGGCTATTCTCCCGAGTATGCCGCCGCGGTAACAACAACCTCGTCTATCATCGGGCCGATTATTCCGCCGAGCATAATCGTGGTTATTTACGCAACCGCGACGATGGAATCCGTGGGTGCCCTCTTTATCGGAGGTTTTGTACCCGGATTGCTCATCGGCCTTGGCCTGATGCTTGTCGCACTGTTTTACGCTTTCAAATTCAAGCATCCCCGTCGTAAAACCAGAATGCCCGCACGGGAACTGTATGTAACAACAAAAAACTCACTTTTAGGACTCCTGTGTCCGCTGATTATCGTGGGAGGAATCCTTTCCGGCGTGTTTACTCCCACAGAAGCTGCAGCCGTAGCCTGTGCCTACGCACTCATCATAGGTGTCTTTGTTTTTCGAAATCTTTCTCTGAAGGACATTATCGCCAGCTTCGGTAAAAGCGCCATAACCTCCGGTGTAATTCTGCTGATAATTACCACTGCGACCCTCTTTTCAACGGTACTTACCATTGAAAAAATTCCGGAAGCCCTGGCTGAGTTCATGGTGAATCTGACCACGAACAGGTACATGTTCCTGCTGATTATCAACGTCTTTCTGCTGTTCATGGGAATGATCCTCGAGACCGGGGCCAACGTAATTCTGCTGGCGCCCATCCTCCTGCCGATCGCCCAGCTCTATGGGGTCAACTCGCTGCATTTCGCACTGATCATGCTGGTTAACCTGAATATCGGATTGACGACGCCGCCCCTGGGGGTCTGTCTTTTTACTGCCGCACCCATTGCGGGTGTACGCTTCGAAAAGATTGCGAAGGCAGCCATGCCTTTTATTGCTGTAGAAATACTGGTACTTCTTATGATTACCTACTTGCCTGATATGGTACTTTTTCTGCCGCGTATTACTGGATACCTGTAGAATTACTCTTACACTGTTTCGGCGGGATACATCGGTATCCCGCTTTATTACAGGGCAAGTTTTTTTCGCAGGGTAACCCGGTCGATACCCAGCTCCCTGGCTGTTCTGGAAACATTGCGGTCATTCATTTCCCAGCGCCGACGGATAATCTCCTCTTCGATTTCCCGCAGCGTTTTCCCCTGCTTGTCAGAAATCTCTTCGACATTTCGGGTACCCTTTGGGTAATCGGTTTTCAATTCTTCAATCAGATCGTGGTAGACCTCATCCCGCTCCTCTTCCACAGAGGTCAGAACAGCGACTTTCTCGGCAAAATTATGCAGTTGACGCACATTTCCCGGCCAGGGATACTGAATCATGACGTCTAAAAGTTTCGCGGATATGCAATCCACAGACACGGAGTCTTTGTTTTTCGCCGTAGAATAGAAAGCTGCAAAGAGAGGCAGAATGTCCTCGGTTCGTTTACGAAGAGGGGGAATCTCTATGTCCAGGATTTTCAGACGGTAATAGAGGTCCTTTCTGAACCTCCCGGCTTCGGACTCCTCCAGTAGGTTTTTGTTGCTCGCGGCAATAACCCGAATGTCAATATCAAAGATCTTATTGTCTCCGATACGCATGAGCTTCTTCTCCTGGAGAACCCGAAGAAAGCGGGCCTGGACAGCATTGCTCATATCGTTTACTTCGTCCAGAAAGATTGTCCCCTGATGAGCCAGTTCAAATAGTCCCGGCTTTCCCCCTTTCCTGGCACCGGTAAAGGCTCCTTCCGCGTAGCCAAAGAGTTCGCTCTCCAGCAGGCTGTCAGGCAGGGCTGCGCAGTTTACCCCGATAAAAGGACCGTCTCTTCGGGGAGAAGCATTATGTATGCTTTGGGCAAAGATCTCTTTTCCGCAGCCGGTTTCTCCTAAAAGCAGGACCGTCGAGTCCGTCCTGCTGAAACGCCGGGCGCGTTCTACAGTTTTTACCATGATCTTGCTGCGGGCGACTATGGAATCGAAGGTGTCGTTGGCAATAAGTCCCCGGCTTGTCAGATGCTGCCGGATCATTCCCTCCATATCATGGTAGTATCCCGTACTCTGAAGAAAGAGAAGCGTCGCTTCCTGTATTCCATCCACCCGGACCGCCGAGACCTCGAGCAGAAAGTCTTTTCCATCAATCTGTATAAGACGATTACGATTCTTGCCGTGAACCGAATCAGCAATCTGTCCGGGGATTAAATCTGAAGTAATCTTTGTTCCGGTGAGCCTGGAGCGACTGACACCAAGGATTTTTTCTGCCTTCGAGTTGATAATCTCTATTTTATCTTCAGAATCGAGGTACAGTACCCCCTTGTCGGTATGTTCAAGAATCGTATGCAATCTGTTACTGCGAACGATACCTTCATGCATGTGATCATAGAATCGTGCAGCAGCTTCCACTGTTGCCCTGATGGCCTCCGGCCCGGACCGTACCAGCTCGCAGTTCAGGTTTCTGCTCTGGGCAGTTGTAATGGAGACGGTATCCCCTATAAGGATATCCGCACCCCAGTTATTTACCCGGTCCAGCACGGCATCAATCTTTTCTCTGTGCTGTATCAGAAAATAGCCCAGCTCCACCCCGAGAATCTCTGCCAGACTGCGCGCGCCGCTGACTACATTCTCGTAGCCCACAACAGCAATTTTACTCCCCCGCTTTACGTAGGGATAAACGACCCGCAGAAGATCGAAGGCGGTTACATCAATCTCGAAAACCGGGATCTGGAGGTTCTGCCGCAAAAGAGAGGCGGTCCCTCCTCGACTGACAATTACGTCCACCTGGTTTCGAACAAGTTCATCATAAGTTATCTGAAGTCCCTTCTCCAGGTCCCCCAGGAGAACCTTTACCTGATACGGGGAGTCTTTCAGGGTCTCCTCAGCTGTTTTTACCAGATCCAGATAAGGGGCGATAAAAAGAATATTCACAGGGGGATTATATCATACCTGCACATAAAAGGCCTGCCGCGACTAAAGCGGCAGGCCTTGAAAAATTGTTTTACAGCTATACTTAGAGGTTTTTGATTACAGCGAAATCTCCGCTCTTTGCGGCCTCGAGAACGGAGCCCATGTACTCATCTATCTGGTCTGCAGTCATTGGTGTAGGCATATTCTCAAGCTTCATCTTCAGCTGGGGGTTCTTCGCCGCCGTAAGACAGCGGTCGATATGATCCTGGGTAAATCCTTCAACCTCTGAGAGTTTTACAGGGAATCCGATCTTCCTTGAAAGTTCGAGCATGGCCTCGGCCACCGCTACACCAAGCTCGCGTCCTGAAAGGGAAGAAAGATCGCCCTTGAGCAGGCCGGCTTTTTCGTAAATACCGCCCACAAGTTTCAGGGGCTTTTCGATGGCCGGGGCAAAGAAGACGGTGTAGTAGGGATTCATCATCGCGCAGGCACGACCATGGCTCAGGATATCGATAAGAGAAAAGCTGGTCAGGTGAGCGCCGTTGGTACCACCCACCATGATGGCGTAACCGCCCATGTCTGTGGCGAGACAGAGGGCATCCCGGGCATCGAGGTCATCGGGGTTGTCGATAACCTTGGGAAGGTTTTCGACAACCAGCCCGATACCGGCCTCGGCGATTTTTTCAACCTTGTCGTAGTTGGGATTGCCGACTGCTCCATACAGTACCTCGAGGCAGTGCGCGATTCCATCCAGGGCGCCGTCCATGATAAGGCTCTTGGGAGCGCCGTAGGTAACGGAGAAATCAAAAACCGGAAACTGGGGAACGATAGCTTCGTCAACAACCAGTTTTTTCTGACCGGTTTTCAGGTCCGTAATGTTCGAGTACTTGGTCAGGTGTGCGCCGGAACTTGCGGCAGTCTGGATGGCAATGTGGGGGGTTAGCATTTTACCGCTTTTTTCCACCGCAGCGCTTACCTGTCCTGTTCCAAAATAGTCTTCTATGTCGCCGCCCAGGGTGCGGAGAACCTCGGCAGACTTTACTGCATCAATGGTGCTTCCTCCGCCGAAACTTACCAGAACATCGGGATCGGCGTCTACAACGGCCTTGGTAATTCTGCCAAGGTCTTCCCGGGGTGCGTTGGGTCCTGCTCCGGCTTCCTCTTTGGCAATGCTTACACCGGCATCAGCGAGGGACTTGCGGATCTTTTCGATATGCTCATCACTTCCCGGAAAATGGTCGCATACAAATACTGCTTTTTTGCCAACGGCGGCGGCAACCTTGCCGACATCTCCAAGAACATCTCTGCCATAGAGATAATTATCGCCCTTGAACTCTTTAAGCAAGCTTTCAGCTGTCTTTCGATAGTCCATACTATTATTACTCCTGTTAATTGGGTTCGTTTCAAGCTTAACAAAAAAAACAGGTTCGGAAAACCCTCCCCTGTTTTTTAAACGGGACTCCCGAATGGGAATCCCCGATTAGCCGAATTATCTGGGATTTGCGGGGTTGTTTACCGGCCAGCTCGGCTTTTTACCGCTCAGTACTTCATCGATGCCCTGGGCCGCATGGGTTGCCATCCGGATCATGCATTCGGTGGTCAGTGCGGCATTATGGGGCGTTACAACAACGTTATCCATACCGAAGAAGGGATGATCCTTCGCAGGTGGCTCTTCTGCAAAAACATCAAGTCCGGCTCCGGCGATCTCACCCTTTTCAAGAGCTTCCACAAGAGCCGGCTCGTCAACGACCTCACCCCTGGCGGCATTGATGACACAGGCGCTCTCTTTCATCAGGCCGAATTCCTTGGCACCGATGGAGTTTTTTGTCTTGGGGGTGGCGGGAATATGGATTGTCAGATAATCGGAGGACCTGAAAATCTCATCCCAGTCGTCAACCTTTGTGACCCACTGGGGAAACTCATCGGCCTTCAGGTATGGATCATATCCGATAATCTTCATGCCCAGCCCATGGTAAGCCTTTTGTGCCACCAGGCGTCCGATCTTGCCCATACCGAGAACGCCAAGGACCTTTCCTTCCAGGTCGCTTCCCTTGACCCGGTTTCTGATCTCAAAATCCCCCGCCCGGAAAGCTTTGTCACTGCGGACAATGTTGTGACCAAGGGCGATTATAAGGCCGAGGGCATGCTCGGCAACAGTGTTTGAGTTGGATTCGGGAGCGTTGGTGACCCAGATACCCATCTCTTCGGCTTTTCTTATATCAATGTTATCCACACCCACACCGTGGCGGCCAATAACCTTGAGCTTTTTACCTGCTTCCAGTACCTCCGCGGGAAAAGGAGCGGTTCTGGCAAGAATGGCATCGCAGTCTTCAACATCCCGGACAATATCTTCAACCGTGATACCGCTGCCCATTTTTATTTCATAGCCTTTTTCCCTAAGATAGGCTTTTCCTTCTTCCATTACATCCTGGGGAATTAAAACCTTGTATGCAGCCATTGTCTGCTCCTTAGCCTTTTACCTTCCTGGCAATGGCGGAAAAACCGTTGCTCAGAATGTTGATATCCAGATCATTCATGACTACATCCATATCCGGAAGCCATTTGTCAAAAAGGGCACCGCCGGCATGGAGGGCAAAGTACTTGTTATGCTTCTTGGCAGCCGCAACTACCTTGGCAATCGCAGCCTGGTTGGTCTCGCACATTGTATCGCCGGGGACTCCAAGGGAAATCGCCAGGTCGTTGGGACCGATCAGAAGAACATCGATACCGTCCACGGCAGCGATCTTGTCAATGTTCTCCACCGCTTCCTTGGTTTCGATCTGGGCAATGGCAAGGGTTGCATGGTTCTGTTCCTTCATGAAGGTAGTCACATCGGTCTTAACACCGCCGAAGGAGGTAAATTCACCGTTGCTGCCGAATCCACGGATGCCGGTAGGGGCGTAGCGGGAGTATTTTACCAGGGTTTTGGCCTCTTCCTCGGTACTCAGCATGGGGCACATGATTCCGTCGGCACCGGCATCCATAAGGCGGGATACATATCCCTTGGACAACTCCGGTATACGTACAAAAATGCCGAGCCCGATTGAGCGTGCTACCTTGGCCACATCGGAAAAGGACTCGATGGAGAGAGGGCCGTGTTCCATGTCGATCATGATGAAATCCAGCCCCGCGTGTTTAGCAATCTGTGCAACAGCAGGATTTCGAAGCATCCTGACCATTGTTCCTACAATTTTTTTTCCTTCTCGCAGTTCCTTTACTGCCATGTTCATTCCTCCTGGTATATTGTAAAGCCCCCTAGAGACATTGCGGCAAGGCTTTAATTACAGCTTTTCAATTTCCTTTTTCGGTTTTCCGTTATTCCCCCGGCCGACAAAGACCTGGGGATAGAATGTATCGAGAATCCCTCTGCAGGTCGTACGCAGATGTTCCCGCATGAGATATTCGCTTTTATCGGGGTCTCCGGAGAGTATGGCATCGATGATGGCGATATGATAATCCCGTGAGAGACTTTCGATGGAAACAGAGTGTCGGGCTATATTGCTTGTCATCTTTGCCATGTAGCTGACCTTCTGGTAGATCTCTTTTAAAAGCGCGTTGGATGACCCTTCGAGGACTGTTTCATGGAAGGTTCTGCCGGCTTTCGGCCCCTCCTGGGCCATATTGGACTCGTCAAAGCTTTCGAGCAGAGCCCGTATCTCCTTCAGTCTTTCAAAGATCTGAGCTTCTCCGCGTTGGCATGTAAGGCGGACAGCCATGCCTTCAATAGCCTCCCGGGTCTGAAAAATATCAAAAATCTGTTCCCACCCTAACTGACGTACAAAAAAACCCCGGGAAGGTTTCTGTTCCACTATGCCTTCAAGGACTAGCCTCCACAGAATCTCCCGTATCGGGGTTCTGCTGATTTCGTAGAACTCACACAACTCCCTCTCGATCAGAGATTCTCCCTGCTTGTAGGTTTCGTTTAAAATTTTCCCGCGCAGATCGTTCAGGATTTCATTCTTTGTCATTTTTCAGATTGGTCCACCTTGCACAATATTTGTATACCGTATGGATACCATAGTCAAGCCCCGGCACCCGCAGGTATAGCGCCATCCTTCCCCTGTATACTCCACCATACACTAATCAGAATCCGAACGGTCGGAGAATCCGGAAGACTCCCCGACCATTTCAATTCTGTATATCTATTCATCCACAATTTTAAGTTTCTTTCGGAATTTCATCTGGCTGTAGATGATTATTAAAAATGCAATCAGCAGTACCAGACCAAAGGGGCGCATAAACATCCCGGGTATATTACCGGAATAGGTTACCAGGGCCCGACGCAGCGATTGGTCGGCAACAGTCCCGATCATTACTCCCAGAACCATGGGAGCCAGGGGAAAGCTTCTCAGACGCATTACATATCCAACAACTCCGAAGATGAACATAACAAGAACATCAAAGGTATTAAAGCCTACGCCCCAGGCGCCGATTATTCCGAGCCCTACAGCCACCGGAAGAATGACCTCCCGCCGGACCGACAGCAGACCAATAAAGTATTTTGACAGCAGCCAGGATAGAAGTCGGAATATCACCGCGGAAACCCAGAACAGAAAGATGACCTTCGCGATGAATCCGGGGAATTCTATGATCAGCATGGGACCCGGCCGAATACCATACATGAAAAAAGCCGCGAGCATAACGGCAGTTGGTCCGCTTCCGGGAATACCAAGAACCAGCATGGGAATCAAGGCACCGCCGGATGTGGCATTGTTCGCGACCTCAGGGGCAATGATACCCTCAGGGATGCCGGTACCGAACTTGTCGCCGTTCTTGGATTTTCTCTGCGCCATATCATAGGCCAGCCATGGAGCTACAGATTCACCGACCCCGGGAACTATACCGACTCCAAGACCAATCATGATGGAGCGGAAAATTGTCCTCACATTGCCCTTTAAGTCCCTGATTTTCGCTATCATCCGACCAGGCTTTTCAGTCAACTGGTACGGAACCTTCTCCCGCAATACCCAGAAAACCTCGGTTATGCCAAAAAGACCGATCAGAACCGGCAGAAATTTCACTCCCCGCATAAGGTCCGGAGTATATCCGTAGCGGAAAACGCCCCATATTGGATCTGTTCCGATCATGACGACCAGAAAACCGGCGAAGGCTGCAATCCAGCCTTTTACCGGGTTTTTGGCACCCAGGGCTCCGGCAAGAGTAAGTCCGATCAGGGAGACAAGAAAAATCTCCCAGTCGCCGAGCTTCAAGGCTACAACCGCAATAAAGGGCAGCAGAATAAAGGTACCGAGTTCACCGCCGATCTCCCCAAAAAAGCTCGACCAGGTTGCAAGTCCTACGGCTTCCCTGGATTTTCCGTTCCTGGCCATGGCGTGTCCGTCGAGAACGGTAGCCGCGGCAGCCGGGGTTCCCGGCATATTCAACAGTATAGCTGTTATACTTCCGCCATAAATTGCCCCGGTGTAGATTCCCACCAGAAGTCCGATCCCGGCATCCACCGGCATCTTGAACACGAAACCGAGCATAAGGGTCATGGACATGACAGCGGATATTCCGGGCAGAATTCCTCCGATCATTCCCATCAGGCCACCAAGTACAAGTCCCATGAGGGTCTGCGGATTTGTAAGAACAGAGAGGGCCATGCTCGGCAGCATCGTCCACTCCTGTATAAGTATGCCCCAATCCATCTAATTATCCTCCATACGCGTACATAATGTCATATTCTTCATAACAATCTGAAATCCTGTTTACGGCAACGGCATCTGGTATACTGCCGGAACAACATAGGCGATTAAAACCGTATTCATGGCACTGTATAAAAGAACGCGCCAGATTTTTCCAACCTGCAGGTAATAGTAGATGACAAACAGAAAAACGAAGGTTATCAGGATAAAATTAACCACGCCTACCAGGACAATATAGATCCCGGTCATTATAATCAGAGCGACTGATCGCCTGACAGCTTCATCACCACGGGCGTTATTGAACCATTCGCTGATACTCAAACGCGCGGATTTATTTCTTTTTAATGTTTCAATAATCAGAATAACCGATAATACGGAAACAAATACGGACAGAAGCATCGGGGTAAAACCCGCCGACGTAATAAAGCCCATATTCGATTTGTAGGTAAACTGGGTTGCGCCGATAAACATGAGAATCGCGAACAGAAGAAAAAAACAGGCCGCCAGGATATCCGAAAGCGCGTCATTGCCTGAAGGCTTCGTCTGTTCATTCGGCTGATTATCTTTCATGATTAATGCCTCTCTCTAAATTAGGCTACAGTAAGATCAGTATCACATTTTACAGATTCAGAGGCAGCTGTACAGCTGCCTCTGATAATTATTCAGAAAATACCCTTGTATAAGGACCAGGGCCTGCCTAGTCGGCGATCTCGGTCTTATACAGCTCCTCAGCCTTGGCAGGCCAGGGGCGGATGTTGGCAGACGTTTCGTTATAGGGCCATTTCCATTCAGTTACCCTGGGAATCCCAAGAGTAGCGGGGCTGACATCCACAATACCGTAATCGTACTGCGCCCAACCGCGGCCTGCACCTACAATAGCCGCTGCTTCGTCCGCAGCGTCTCCCATTTTGGGATTTACTATGATACCTCGGGATTCGAGGGCAGCCTTGAAGCGATCCTGCTTTACAGCGTACACGAAGGCCTCGGCCATCTTTTCGATGACAGCTTCCGGAGTATCCCGTTTTACAGCTATTCCCCAGTAAGGGTTGATGGACATATAGACTTCCAGTTCAGGATAGTACTTGTTGACTGTCGGGAAGGTAACACCCCGCCATACATAATCTTTGTCGTACAGGTTGAGAACAGGTTTGATTCTCCCCTCTTCGGCCCAGTCGGAAACGTCTCCCAGGGATACGGAGATGTACTCAACATCACCGGAAAGGAGGTACCGGCCTGCCTCTCGACCGCCGTTGTAAGGAACTTCCTGTACCTTGTCGGAGATACCGGCTGACTGGGCAAATACCTCACCGAAAATGGAGCCGTTACCACCGCGACTGGTAGTACCGTACTTGACCACCTTGTTGCCGCTCTTAATGGCATCGACCAGATCTGTTACATCATCATAACCGGAATCGGTACGCACATAGATGGTCGTAGCACCCATACCTGCGGGGAAAGGATAGAACTCCTCCCATCCGACCCTGGCCTGCTTAGTAATAGGATAGGTGGCCTGGACCTGAGCACCCCCGAACCAGCGATAACCATCGCTTTCAGCCTGATACACGTTCTGATACGCAATACCGCCGTTGGCGCCTTCCATATTGGTGATCTTGATCTCGACACCCAGATACTCAGACATCTCCTGAGCTACCGCGCGGGCGGTGGTATCGGATGTTCCACCTGCAGACCAGCCAAGCATAACAGTGATGGGTCGGGTAGGCCACTCCGCGGCCGCTCCGCGCTCCTTGGACCCTTCGGCGAATACCGGCATTGCCAGGGCGAGGATAAGCACAGCACCGACCAAACCAATGAAAAACCTTTTCTCCTTCATGAGAACCTCCTAGGTTTGAAATAGATTGTGTACTTTTTGATTTTTATTGTATACCAACAATATTTTTTATTCTAAAATCAAATAATACATCTGTCAACAATAAACGTATCAGTTTACAGGATCTTTTAGCCTTGAAGAGACTTCCGACACAGCGTATAATTCCTGAACGGTATTTTAAATGAATACGATATTCATGTTTTTGTATACCAATCTTGACAATACATCAAGCAGGAGAGTATATGGATTCCATCAGCAAAATCCTTGATCCAATGCCCTTACCAAAAATGTACCGCGTGCGCCACCGTATTGAAAGTCCGTCCATTTCCGATATTCCCGGCGAAGTCCGTACGCAGCTGGCCAGCCGGAAAGCACTGGCAGGAGTGCAGAAAGGACAAAGAATAGCAATAACCGTGGGCAGCCGGGGAATCGTCAATCAGCCCCTGCTTGTAAAAACCCTGGTGGAAGAGCTCAAAAAAGCCGGTGCCGAACCATTCCTTATTCCCGCAATGGGGAGTCACGGCGGCGCCACCGCGGAAGGACAGATCGAAATTCTCCGGGATCTTGGTTTTACCGAGGAATACACTGGCGCACCCATACGGGCAAGCATGGAAACTGTACAAATCGGAGAGACCCCCTCGGGCCTTCCGGTATATATCGACAGATACGCCCACGAAGCCGACGGAATAATCCTGGTAAACCGCGTAAAGGTTCACACCTCCTTTACGGGCGAGATTGAAAGCGGACTGATCAAGATGAGCGTCATAGGGCTGGGAAAACAGAAGGGCGCGGAAATATGTCACGAGCTGGGATTTGGGCAGATGGAACCCCGCCTGCTGGAAATCTCCCGGACAATACTCGAGAAGGCTCCAATTCTGTTCGGGCTGGCCCTTCTGGAAAACGGGCAGCACGAAACAGCGGAAATTCACGTGATTCCCCGGGAAGAGATAGAAAAGAAAGAGCTCGAACTTCAAAAACGGGCCAAGGAACTCCTTGCCCGGGTACCCTTCAAGGAACTGGAGGCACTGATAATCGACCGCATAGGCAAGGAAATCAGCGGGGCGGGACTGGACCCCAACGTGGTGGGCCGCTATCATACCGGCCTCGGCAGCGGAGGCCCCTCGGTAACCCGGATAAGCATCCTTGATATTACTGAAGCCTCCCACGGTAACGGCTGCGGCCTGGGAATCGGGGATTTTACAACCCGACGGGCCTTTGAAAAGTTCGATTTTGCCGCCTCCTACCCCAACTCATTGACCTCGAATGTGACAGTTTCATCAAAAATCCCCCTGGTCATGAAGAACGATCGCCAGGCAATTCAGGCGGCAATAAAAACCTGCCTTCTGTGGGACAAAAGCAGGGCCCGGCTGGTGCGGATACACGATACCCTCTCGCTGGAAGAGTTCGAAGTCTCGGAAACCCTGCTTAAAGAGGTGAAAGAGAACCCCAACCTGGAGGTGCTGGAAGGTCCCTACGATTTCCGCTTTGACGGAAATGGTAATTTGATGTAAGCGGTTGTATAAAACCTAGTGTTCAGAATCGTGGGGATAGCTTGAATTGAAGACCGGGAACTATTGGGAAATAAGGACATCGTGCGAGTTTTTGCACTGTGCAGCGAGTAAATGTTTTCCTGATATGTCTTTGGTTATAATCCATCCCCACGATTCGGGACAGTAGCTAAAAAATTGCTTGACAGATAACCCCGACTGGGTTTATTTAAACCCTATCGGGGCTGTAGCTCAGCCGGCTAGAGCGGTTGGTTCGCAATCAACAGGTCGTGGGTTCGACTCCCATCAGCTCCAGAACGAAAAAAGGTCTGCCGGTACGGTGGACCTTTTTTCGTTAAAGGGAAAAGATGGGAGTCGAAACGAAGTGAGCGCCGAGCAGGTGCGAGGAAAAGCGCACAGGATGTGCGCGGCAGCAAACGAAGGCGGCTCGGAGACCGGCGACAGGACGTCGACGGTCGGAGAGGACTCCCATCAGCTCCAGAAAAAGCGACGCCATCAAGGGCGCCGCTTTTTGATGGGGCAATAACCATTCGAAGGCCTTAATTCTGTGCCATCTCCATGAATCTTTCGTAGAGTTCGGAATCCTGCTGCAGAGAGGCTCCAATCGTATTGAACTTTTCTATGGAGAGACCGGCGTCGGCGATCGTGTCGATCATCTTCTCTCGCATGCTGTTCTGCAGCCCGTTGATCTGGTCAACCAGACCTTCAAATTCCTTACGCTCTGTACTGCTCATGCCTGCCAGCTGCTCGGAATCCTGACGCATATGGGCCTGATACAGTTCATTAAAGGATTGCTGGCTGAAATTTGACTCCTGAACCAGACCGTTTACATCATCATTCAGTTCCTGCTGAATTTTCTGAACCCCCTGGTAGGCATCGACAAAACCCGACAATTCCCTGTCAGATACATCTACCGGGTCCTGGGGTTGAGGAGACTGTAGTGTCTGGGCAGATACGACCAGATTCATGGATAAAGCTGCAGCAACTGCAACAAGAGTAATCAAGAATTTCCTTTTCATATGGATTCTCCCTTAAAACATATTGATCCTGCGGCCTACCGCCGCAGGGGAATATCACTTACGGTGTATTCCCTCTATGCGGGATCAAGATACCAGGCTTGTGTCCGGGATTTATTGTAGGATTGTTAAGATTGTGCAAAGATGCCTTCCGGCTGGCGCAAATAGCTTGTGATTACGATTTCCAAGCGGATATAGTGTTTGCATGGGACGATACAGTGTGCCTGTTTTTCTGTTACTGGCAATAATTCTTTCATCCTTTTCATGCTTCGCAATAGAGATCGACATACCCGATAAGGCTCTTCCGCCTAATGTAAAAACCTTATCCAGATACGAGATTCTTGACGATCAAACTGGTCGAAAGCAACACCAGCTGATTGAAAGAACCATATACGACCGTCTTGGTCGTCCGCAAAGAGAGATTGTTCGACGGGACGCTTCAGCATTCTGGACTGTTCACTACGTGTACAAAAATAACCTGCTGGCAGAAAAATACGCACTTGACCGGCAGGATACGACCGTATGGTCGATAGACTATAGTTATGACCGGAAAGGCCGCCTGCTGCAGGAAACCCACTCCAACAGGTACGGACAGCCGGACTACACCGTGATACATGAATACTCAGCTGACCGGACAGAAACCATGGCATATGGTCCTGATGGCTCTGTTCAATGGAGACGCAAAACAGTAGAACTCAAAAAGGGTAAAGTTCGGGAAATTTCATACTATTATCCCGACGGGACCCGCATCAAGGGAGTCGTTGAAACATATAATGTAAGGGGAAAAATAATCAAGGAGACTCATATTGATGAAATCGGTACGGTCTATCGCCGCATAATCACAGAATATGATGAATTGGGACGGGTTACCGGCAGAACAGTGTATGATGACCGCGGAAGCATTCATCGCCAGGTATGGCTGCAGTATCTGGACAACGGCCACATCGGGACTGTTCGCCAGGTTCTGCCCCAGGAGAACAGGGTTGAATCAATGGAGTACGACTACCAGCTTGATCATCGAGGCGTCTGGACTTCCCGGCAGGAGAAAATCACTATCCGGCGTAGGGAGAGTTCTGAACCTCTTGTCCAGATAAAAGAGGAGCTGCGGGATATCGAGTATTTCAGCTCCGATGATTCCGAAGAGGCCGGGAGGAACACGGAATGAAAAGAAGTCTGTTTTCCGAGTCGTTTTCCTATATCTTCATCTCCATTCTTCTGGCCGTCGCGCTTCTTTCGGGGATATTCTTTATCAGCATACGCAGATCCGTTTCAGCCTGGAATGTCAACAGAGGCCAGCGGCTGGAAAACCTGATTCTGCCGATGCTAAATGCTGCATATCGCAGCCACGGCATTCTTGACGAGATTACCATACATCAGGAGGTGTCCCCTTTTCTGACAAGTAACGTTTTTGCCTATGTTTTTGATACAAACAGGAAACCGATTTATATCTATTCCCAGGGCGGCCGGGTTCCCCTTTACGACCGTCATGCCCTGGAGAATGCCCTGGAACGTCTGGGGGCACGCGAACGTCCACTTACAGCAGTAATAGGTGACGGCGAAATAATCGCCTATCTCGCAGCGGATACCCTGGGTTTTTCTCATGATATCGCGAACCGGCGTTTTCTTCAGAGTGTGTTTTCTTTTATCGGATGGGGAGGCGCCATTGCCGTTATAGTGGCCCTGACGGCGGCATACATTTTTTCCAAGATACTCTCCCGTCAGGCGCGGCTTCTGGTTTACGGACTTCAGCTGCTGAGCAGCGGGCACAGGGAAGTCGAATTTCCCTTTCCCCAGTCGGAAGAGATGAACGCGATTGCGGAATCCGCCAGACAGCTCCAGAAACAGCTGCAGAAGGAGGAGCAGCTGCGGCGGCAATGGGCGGAAGACATTGCTCATGATCTGCGCACCCCCGTTTCCGCCCTCATGGTCCAGCTTGAAGGTCTTACGGAGGGGGTATTCCTTCCGACACATAAGCGACTGGAAGCCCTCTACAAGGAAATTCAGCGAATCGACCTTCTGGTAAAGGATCTGCGGGAACTCAATAAGGTGGAATCTCCGGAAATTCGCCTGAAAAAAGAGCGAATCGAGCTCCACTCCTTTCTGCAGGGTTTCACAGATATTCCGGCAAGGAGGAAACTGGCGGAAGGAGAGATCCGCATACACTGCACGCTAAGCGAATGCACAGCCGACCAAAATTTCCTTTCCCGGGCAATAGACAATGGCCTGCAGAATGCTCTTGTATACAGAGAAAAGGACACCCCGGTAAATATTGACGTGTATAAACAGGATGCTGTAATCGTGTTCGATATCAGCAATCAGGGCACCATAGACCCCGAGATGACGGACCGGTTTTTTGAGCGTCTCTACAGAGGAAGCAGGTCCAGAACAGAACCCGGCTCGGGCCTTGGACTTCCAATAACCAGAGGTATCATGCGCGCCCACGGAGGCGACGCGATCATGAAACAGATCGATCAGACAACCCATCTTATTCTGACCCTGCCGGATATCTCCTGATTGATTCCCCCGGTTTCCGAGGGAAATTCAGGACAGACCTCAGGCTTTTCTAAGCCCTGCAAAGCGGTATCCGAAGCTGCGCACTGTTTCTATCCAGTCACCGCCTCCAAGCTGTGAACGGAGATTGGCAATATGGGTATCCACCGTTCGTTCCGAACCGCTGTAGAGGTACCCAAGGCACTCTCCCAGAAGGGTATCCCGGGAAACCGCCTGTTCGGGCCGTTCAGCGAGAAAAGTAAGAATATTCCATTCCGTTGCGGTCAAATTACGTTCCTCGCCGTCAGCGGAAACCTTCCGGGCACGTAAATCGATGATGAGTCTGTGCTCACCCAGCGCATACACACGGGGGTCCTCTGCTTCTTCTTCTTTCGTATCTGATGCCGTGACGCGTCTCAACAGGGCAGCCACCCTCAGCAGGAGTTCCTTGTTTGAAAAAGGTTTGACCACGTAATCGTCTCCGCCAACCTCGAAACCCATAATACGGTCAGACTCATCCTCCCGGGCGGTAAGAAAAAGGATCGGGACATCCCAGGATTCCCGTATTTCCCTGGCAAATATAAAACCGTTCCCGTCGGGAAGCATGACATCCAGGAGTATAATATCAGGCAGGCGATGAGCAAGGGCCTCCCTGATACTTTGAATATCAGGAAAGCCCGAGACCTCATACCCGTTTATCTGGAAGTATTCTGCAACACCGTTACGAATCAGATCATTGTCTTCGACTATGTAAACAAGACTCATGCGTTCACCGCAGGTTCTCAATGGTTCTGCAGCTTATTAACCTCCTCCCGCCAGTTGTGCTGCTCCCTGAACCCCAGGATTTCCCGGGCCTTTTTATTGGAAAGGGGGGCTTCATCCCCGGGTATCGGCCTGGTCAGAGGGACTCCGGGTGACCAGCGGCCGAGGAACTCTTCGGTAGGAATGTCCGCAGTTATTGTGTCGTTTACGGCATTGAAAACCTGGAATCCCAGTCCGCCTTTTTCCAGGCAGAGATGCACAATCTGCGCCAGGTCTCGGACATCCACATAACTCCAGGCATTCCGTTTGCGGGAAGGCGGGTCCGCAAGGAATCCGGGAAATCGATTGTACTCATGAGGTTCAATTACATTTCCGATTCGCAGGGCGTAGACATCCGCCTTGAACCTGGCAGCGAAAGCCCGGGCGGTCCGCTCGTTTACCACCTTGGACAGTCCGTAGCTGTCCATGGGATCCACATCGTACTCCTCGTCCAGCGGAAAACTGTGATAATCTGTGTCTCCTTCGGCAAAGCAGACACCGTAGACGGTTTCGCTTGAGGCAATTATGACCTTGCGAATCCCCAGCTTCATGGCGGTCTCGATAATATTGTAGGTGCCCATGACATTAACCCGGTAGGTCTCGTTATCCGTGTTCATGAGAATCCGTGGAACCGCCGCAAAGTGCACAACCGCATCCACAGGTCCCGGAGCGGCTCCGATTTCAAGCCCGTCAAAATCGAAATGGCTTGTCATGGCATTGAAGACCTGCCCGCTGTCGGTTACGTCCCCGATAAGAGTATGCACACCCGGAGTATCCAGGGCTTTCAGGTCGAAGTTCAACACACTGTAGCCCTTTCCCACCAGCCAGGGGATTACGTGCTTTCCTGCTTTTCCTGTTCCGCCGGTAAATAAAATTCTTTTTCCCACTACATTCTCCTTACATATAGTATTCTATAATTCCATTATAAGCCGTCCCGATTTGAAGACGCTTATCTTTCGTGTCGATTCCGATATGGCCACCGCCAGGGCGGAGCTGACCGCAGATATCCCCTGAGCAGCGGCATGCCGAGCACCGAGCCCTGAATGCATTTCTTCGGCGGTCGGCTGGCCGGACAAATAGGTCCCGGCGGATTCGATTGTGCCGTCTCCGTTGATTATAAAAGCCCCGTCAATGCGGGCAAACTCCTTAACGGTCTCTTCAATGCTTGGGTCGAGGATATTGCGGTCCTCCCGGGGATATCCGTGAAAGGGATTGGCAATCATCTGCCTCGTATATTGCATGACTCCTTCGTAATCGCCGACCACAAAAAGGGTCCCCACGGGTTTGCCCTCTCTTCCCTCCACGGCTATCTGCGTCGCCACCTGAAGAACCCGGGTAAAGGTGGAAATTTCCAGGTCCTCCGGAAATCCCTCGGTTTCAGACGAGAAGGGGATGTCCGCATCTTCAAGGCGGGTCAGCCGTATGGAATCGAGAAAACCGGAGCCCGGCCGGCCGAAGACATTGACAATAATATCAGCGGGGCTGAGTACCTTTCGACTGAGAAGATACATCAGGGTAAACTGCACATGAGCGGAACGCTTTACCCCTTTAAAGGGCATAACAATGGGACTGTTCTTGTCAAAAGACCCGGGATCAAAACGTCCCTCCCTGCTGGTAACTATAACCGCGTCCGTTCCGTCAACGAGGGATTCAATAAACTCATCATCCTCAACGGCGTCGGCATGCAGGATAAGGCGTGCCGATTCAATTGAGTCCCGGATCCTTACTGCTTCGTGAAAAATAAGCGAGGACAGGCCCAGGCGATCATAGTACAGCCGGTCAGGAGTCTCCTCCGGCTGATGCAGCAGTGACAAAAAGTCTGCGGCGCTTAAGGCGGAGACAAGACGCTTGAGAAGGTCTTCATCCTGCAGAACCGCCGCCATTTCGCTCAGAATCTTGAGATGTCTTTCCCGTCCTCCCGCAAGGAGTACCACCAGACGTACCGGATTATTCCGGTCACTGTCCCAGTCAAGTCCTCCGGGAATAACGGCCACCGCCATTCTGTTTTCTTTACTGCCGGGAATTACCGCATGGGGAACAGCCAGCAGGGGGCTCAATCTGGTAGAGAGGGATACCTCCCGTTTCTGAACCAGCACCTCTATCCGGGCTGCATCCATGCCTCCCAGATCTTCAGCCACAGCACCGCAGAGCCGTCGTATAACCAAGTCCTTGCTGACCTGTTGATCCGCCGGGTAAATAAATACCGAACCTTCCGATAGCATGCGGCTGAAAATCGTCATTACCTTCAATAATACCCCACGGAAATCCCCTGTCAAGGATTCGGCTGTAAACCTGCAGCGGCCTTATAAAAAAAGAAAACCGATTAATCCCGCTGCTGCGATTATCAGGGCGGGGTGCAGTCTGAAAAGTCTGAGAACAGCATAGGCAGCCAGGGCAATAAGGACCGGACCATACGAATCAAAGGCGACTCGGCCGATGGACCAGGCGCTGTAAAAAATCAGGGCCACAAGGGCAGGCTTCAGTCCCAGCAGGGCCCCCTGAATCCAGGGGGAATGATAAAAACGGTCCGCCACGGACCACAGTACGATCACGATAAGGATTGGTATCAACAGGACCCCTGATGTCGCAGCGATGGAACCCGGAATACCGGCCACCCTGTATCCGATAAAGGTGGCGGAGTTTATGGCGATTGGTCCCGGGGTAAGCTGGGATATGGCTATAAGGTCCGCGAAGCGATGGGGAGAGAGCCAGCCGTGCACCCGGACGACCTCGGCTTCGATGAGCGGGATAGCTGCATATCCGCCGCCGAAACTGAAGGCTCCGATTTTGCTGAAAACAAGCAGCAGGGTAATAAGCTCCATCAGGCATTCCCTCTTTTTCGTCTCCTGCGCAGGAACTCCCGGAGAAGTCCGGCAACAACCGAGAGGGCGACAATCTGAAAGGGGTTTATACCGGTAAAAATAAGCAGGAAAAAGCAAATTACTGCAAGGATGATAAGAAACCGGGAGAA
Source organism: uncultured Spirochaetaceae bacterium (assembly GCA_964554875.1). GTDB lineage: Bacteria > Spirochaetota > Spirochaetia > JC444 > Marispirochaetaceae > Marispirochaeta. Next base: position 59,914 of record CAZKQJ010000009.1, read on the forward strand.
AGTACGCCGCGCAACCCTGACTCCGGTAAGCGCGATAAGGGCGACAACTGCAGCCCGGATACCCCGGAAGGATGATGTGACCTCTGGCAATTCAAAAAAAGCGGAGAGATGCATGGCTATAAACAGGATTATCAGGAAAGACGGAAGAGAAACCCCCAGACAGGTCGCCAGGGCACCTTTCCAACCGCGGATCTGGCGCCCAATCAGAAAGGCGGTATTAACGGCGATTGGTCCCGGCGCGGACTGGGCCACCAGCAGAACATGGTCTATTTCCGCCTTGTTGAGCAGCTTTGCAGTTGTGGAGATTTCGTGTTCGATAATCGGCACCATGGCGTAGCCCCCGCCTATGGTAAATAGACCAATACGGAAGAATTGTATAAACAGCCTGAGAATCATTGTTCGTCTCCGTTCCTGAAACGGGGACGCTCAGAAACAGCCCGCCCGTATTCATCCTCATTGAATCGTCCCCGCTCCAGCATCAGATCGAAATACCGTTTCATGTGGGCCCACCAGGAGTCAGGGACCTTTCCATCCTGGTACATACGGTAGTATCTGCGGGGAGCAGGTAGAATGGAGGCCAGCCAGACGGCTTCGGCGGCGCTGATTCGGCCGGGATCTTTTCCGAAGTAGTGTTCTGCCGCTTTGTGTATACCGATTATCCCGGGACCGAACTCCACCAGGTTTATGTAGAGTTCCAGGATCCGCTCCTTGGAGACCCGGGCGTCTCCTTCCAGAAGATAGACCAGGAAGGCCTCGTGGACTTTGCGGGCCAGCACCCTTTGGCGGTTCAGAAAGAGGTTCTTGACCAGCTGCATGGTCAGGGTACTTGCCCCCACCTCGATACCGCCGGAGCTGATATTACGCTCCACCGCGTGACGAAAGGTGAGCCAGTTTATTCCGTCATGAAAAAAGAAGTCCCCGTCTTCGCAGGTCAATACCGCCAGGGGGATCCAGCGGGACATATCCTCCAGGTAGACATAGCGATAATTTCGGTCGTTCTGTACCGGACTCAGGGTTTCTTCGGCCCCCAGGACTTCGGGCTCGGGAGCCCCCGCCCTTTCCCAGTTTCGCAGGCGGTAAATCTGTCCTTCCGTACGCTCCGAGTTTTCCAGCATCCACCGGACATCCACCCTCCTGGGTTCCGGGACTTCCAGCCCCCTGGATTTTTTCCCCTCATCCTGGGTGTGAACAAAGGATCGTTTCAGTTTATAAACATTCAGCTCCGCGGGGATTGCAGCAACGGCAAAATCATCCATGGAGACCGAAGAACGCCAGTTCATCTCCCTGATCATATCCAGAGGAACCTCCAGATCCAGATCCCAGGATATGCTTCCTGCAAGCTCCATCTTCTCGAAGGGGCCGGAAAGGCCGGAAGGCACCGCCTTGAGGATTCTATTTGCCCCGGTATCCGGTAGATGCAGACGCAGATCGAGCCTGGCCGGCATTGAAAGGCGGGGAAAGATTCCCCGGATTGCCGGCAGGAACACCAGATCAATGCCGTTAACCCTTAGATCGCCCCTTCGAAAGCGCAGCTCCCCCCAGGCGGAAGCAGGATCACGAAGATGGGACTCCTGCATGGCCGCGATGATTGCGGGATTCGACGGGGTGGCCTTGCCCAAGATACGCGGCGGAGGCAGCGGCGCCTCGGAATCAAAAACAAGATTGAAAGCATACTCAAGGTCTATCTCCGAAACTGCTTCATCCCCCAGGGCCCGGTGGGATACCGCAAGGTCCCTGCCATGTAAAATACCTTCGATTTCCACAAGCCCGGGAACAGGACTGATCAAACTCCCGTCAAGATCGACAATCCCGGAAACCTGCACAGAATCATCGGCACGGCAGTACAGGGATGACAGGTATCCGAGGTCCATGTCTGATAGTGAAAAATCCGCCTCTGCCCGCCGCTCTGCAAAATTCAGCATGGAGCTGATTTTCATCCTGTCGCCCGCCGCCTGAATCAGCAGCTGCTCAGGTGATTCTCCGCGGACAAACTGCATATCGAGATCGCCCAACGGTTCCCGGGCGCTGCCTTCACTCCAAAAATACAGAACGAGACCGTTTATAGTGAGTACATCCGGAAAGAGGCGATGTTCGATCATGTCTAAGCCCAGCTTCCAGAAGCGGTCAAAGCCGCGGGATATCCGGGCAGCGGCAGACTTACGGCTGTCCCTCCCTTCTGCGGATTCGGACACAGCCGGAACGGAACCGGAAGCATCGGTATACGGCTGGAGGGTATTCGGCGCAGGTTTATTCGGAATCCGGCCGTCTCCCGGCAGAAGAAGATTCTCCTGAAAGGTAACTTCCACATTAAAAAGGCCGACCCTGCGTACAAGCTGATCCGGCGAGTCCGTACTTTGGCCAAGATACTTGAGTATATCAATATCGATACGAGCCCTGCCGGCGGCAAACAAGGGTCCGCCGGAGCTGCCGTCAGCGGAATCAATGCGAACACCGCTAAAGCGCAATCCCCTGAAGGGCAGATAGACCGCAGTATCTACAGTCAGCTTCAAGCCTGCCCGGGATTCGAGCCGCCGGGCTGCGGAGCTTATGCTGTTCGGTATGAGCCGGACATTGATAAACAGCAGTCCGGAAACCAGGAATAGAAGGACCAGCAGGGCAAGCATAATGGAAATGATGATTCTGGCTTTCATGGGCTTTCCGCTGCAAAGTTTCGCACTATAGCAGGGACAGGGTCAATAAGGATTGACCACGGCGTAGAAAGCCTATATACCCGCAACACCCGGGACTTTGAGTCACTGGATTTGTTCAGGGTTAAAAATCCCCTTTAATAAGCTGATTCTCCCCGTTTAGTAACAAGGCCCTCTCCCGGATCAGCGGCCAGGCTTCCAGGAGCTCACCGTAAAGCCTCAGCCATTCCTGGAACTTTTCCGGCAGTCCGGCAAGGGGGTCCCGAAGGCCTGCAGTCAGGGCATCCCGGTAGGATGTCAAGGATTCGGCCCACCACCCGGGTTCAGCGTTGTAGATGTCAAGAAGCCTTTCTATGAACTCGATGCGGCTGTCTGAGTATTGTGTGTATTGTGCACGCAGGTACTCCCGAAAGGAGGCCTTACCCAGAGAAGATGTCTGGATATACTTCTGCGCCGTCTCCTGAAGTCTGCCTTCTCCGGATTCCGAGACAAACTGCCTGACAATGTCTCCCAGAATTATATGGTGCATCCTTCCCGGTCCGGGCAGCAGGTCCCGGTCTGTCCCCGACAGATCCGGTTTATCCACTTCCGGATCATGATACAGGGCCGCCGGCAGGTACAGCGTCCGTACCCTATGATTTACAGCCAATAACAGCATACCAAAAGATGAGTCCTCCTGCCGATCAAGGGGAAAGCAGGCGGGCAGTGCAAGTCTACCGTCCAGGGCAAGACTGCCTCCCTGCAGGTTCAAACCTTCCCGCAGGGTTGGAACCCGGGGGGCATGGATATTCAGACCCGACAGAACAGCTTCGGAGTAGCGACTCGTATCCAGGTACATCTCATCATCCGAAAAATATCGCTGGGCATCGATAAAAAAGCTGTCGGTAAACCAGCGGGCGCCGCAAAAACCGGTACTGACTGCGCCGATCAGGGCTTTTCCCATCTCCATGGCTCTGGCTGTTTCGGGGCTCAGGAATGTCAGATCCTCCTTTGCCCTTCCATGAATTTTCAGGGGAGCCCCCAAATGCCGCAGGATCTCTCCGGGGACGTTGTAATTCTCCAGGGGAACCGCATAGTCCCGCAGCTCCTTCAGGGAGGCAAAGAACCTCAGCTCGGAGTATCCTCCCCCCTCAAAACGCCTGCCCGCCATGGCTGCCCCGGGATGGGAGAACAAGCGGTAGTACAGGTCGTCGTCGCTGTACCAGGCCCGTCCCCCGCCGGCAACAAGCAGGGCGGTATTGCGGTTGGCCCCTGTCCGGATGAAATCAGCACCATCCTCAGGACCGTAGAGGGCAAAGTCCAGCAGCTTCGAAGAGACGCCGTCCTTCCTGCAGAGATCAACAAGAGAGTCGCGAAACAGGCGCTTTTCCTCTTCCCCGAAATAGACAAGAGGTCCGGGATACTCCCTTCCAGCGGCGGCCGTGATTTTACGGTTCCGCTTTGCATTATCCGGATATCTGCTTCCGTCAATAGCAAACAGAGGAATTCGCGGCCCCGCAAAGTCCGGATGGCCTGTCCTGGACTCAAGCCAATTTTTCAGGGTTTCAGGACGGTCCGCGGTAATTACCGCAGCAGAAAACTCCCCGCTTGTATGACCTTTGCCTCCTTTTTTCTCTGCAGAAAGAAGAGCCTCCGGCCGGAGCAGACCGGACTCGACCCATCCGCTCAGAAGTCGCCGCAGGGCATCCACTGCAAGACCGAAACGGTTGGCCTGCACCAGGGTTCCAAGGTGGGTATCCAGGGAAACACAGCCCCCGAGAAAGCGGAAAAAAGCGTACTGCGCCGTCGGCAAAATCAGTGTTTCACCGGAATTCCGGTTCCTGACCAGAACCTCCTCTCTCCCCGCAGAAAAGGCCGCACAGTCCGCGGGATAGAATCGCTCCTCCATCATGATGGCTGATCCCCGCTCAGGTTCAACTCCGCCGCCCGCTGCCATATCTCCGGCCAGGAGCAGAGGAGCTCCCCGCAGTGTGCAAGGTACTCCCGGAAGGCCTCTTCTCCCTCTCCTTCTTCCCTTGAGTTTCTGAACTCCCGGGGCAGCCAGGGCCGGGCTTCGAGGGCTTCATTTTGCAGCAGACCGATATGCAGTTCCAGATCCTCCGCCCAGAAGCGGGGTCTTCCCCTGCTCTCTTCGAGTCGTTCCCTGAAAAACCCTGTACGCCCGCCCAGGGAGGACAGGTAGAGTTCGCTCAGGATCTCCCGCCGACGCTTTATAGGTTCCCCGGCAAAGCGGGACAGACCGCTGCCCAGGGCCTTGAGAATACCGGAAGCTTCCGAGCTTCCGGGAACACCCTGCCGGATAAAATCGAGGAGTTTAAGCATAACTTCGGAGGTTCCCGGAACGATTCGGGTAAAATCCTCCTCACCAAAACGCTGTTTGATCTCCCGATCATGCTCGATAGCCACAGGAACATGACAGATTGGAGAAGACGGATACATGGCCCGGAGCAGCCAGGCCCACAGGCTGTCGGAACTGCGGATACCAGGGAAAAAAGGCGGTACAAGTTCAGAGCTGTCGCAGCTGAAACAGGTGGAAATAAAAAAGGGGGCAGTGCTGAAACTTAATTCAGGCCGGATTAAAAGTGCCCAGGGGTCCCTGCGGGCTGTATCGTACTCCTTTTTTCCGGACCAGATTTTTTTTGCCCTCCGGGACGGAACAGCGCAACAGGCATGCGGATTCAGATACCAGCGGCCGCCGTAGATACCGGTCATTACTAGCTTTACCGGTCCGGTAACATCCCCGCTCTCCGGCGGTTTTCCCAGTACTGTATCCATTCTGTCCGGGTCCCAGTCCGCCGGGACTGTCAGTTTTTCAAGACGCTTCCGGCTGCCCAGAGGAAGCAGCAGCGGCAGGCCTTCACTGCCCTCATCAAAGTTGATGCCCTCCCGCAGGCGGAGAAAGCGAAACCGGGTATCGTCGTCCAGGCTGATAAGCTTTTTGCCGGCGTAGAGCAGGAGCCCTGCATTGCGGTTGCTCCCCTGAAATCCCAAGGCATCCCTCCCCGGCAAGCCCAGGGCAAAATCGAGAACAGGGTCCGGAGCGTCAGCTTCGAGCCTCGTTGCGAAACCGGCCCGTTCCGATCTGCCGAAACAGCGCAGGCTGCCGCCGAAGTCTCCTTCCAGCTGGGCGGCAAGCGCCTGGTTCGCCTCAACCGCGGCAGGGTCAATGGAGTCGTCGAGTATGGTGATATCCGCAGGCTTAGCGCTTTTCTTTAAATACCGCATAAAAGAAACCAGCGCCTCTTTCAGGATTTCGGGGCGCTGGCAGGTTGGGATCAGGGTGTTGGTTACCACTATTAGAGTACACTCATATGCTATTAACCATTGTACAAAACGAACAATTACCTAATTAAACATTGTAATTATTAAACATGATACTCACGATGGTGTTCTCTCCAGCTCCTACAGTAAAGGGATCAGAAATACCTGCGTAGTTGAAAGGATTTAAAGAGGCCTCTTCCTCCTCATAATAAACCTCGAGCATTTCAACTATAAGCTGGTATTCTATACCGGGAACTAATCCTGAAACATTTATTGTTCCTGAGTATTGTTCCCACTCTATCGGGAAATCCTCATATATTTTTCCATCAAAAGGAACTGGCGGCAGGGAAGAAACTATCATATAGTTTGGATTCAACAAAAACTCCTGCCCGTTGAACCAGTACGGAACATCAACTGGTACAGGGCCGACCTCCATGAACTCAATACTGCTAAGTGAGTCGGCAAGGTAGAAACTGACTCGGATAAATCCGCCACTGTACCCGGTTTGTAAATCCTGACCACTTAATTCCAGGATGATTGTTCCGTCGGTAGAATTCCCCGGTTCGATATAGCAACCTACTATGAACATGATAATACATGAGAATATAAGCAGTACCAATACACGTTTATGAATCATATATTCCTCTGTTTATGCGACATACATTATTCGTTCTCACACATGTTTCTTGGAATTTGCAGCATTATGTTGTTACAGTAAAACTGCCTCCATCAAACCTGTCAGCTGAAATAATATTCCTGCAGAAAAACAGAAACCGAGACGCTCTGTCCAGCGACAGGTTCAAAAGCTTCGGAAACTCCTGCATAATTCGTTGCATAGGTTACATAGAACTCTTCCAAATAGCGATAGAAAGATTCCAACACTATCCGGTATCTTACACCAGGAAGAATCCCGTCAAGTTGGATGCTCCCACTATATGGTCCACTACCAGGATCCGGCCCCGGAAAGTCTTCATAGGGCTTGCCATCTATAGGAACACGGGAAGTATTAGAGAAAACTGTATAGTTCGTTTCTATTGGATCCCCTTGTTCATCAAGATACGCGGAAGGATTATCTGTTTCAGAAATGCTGATGTCTCCGTCCAGATATAAACTGACGCGCAATATGTCCCCTGTATATCCACTTTGCAGATCTTGCCCATTCAACTGAATAGAAACAGTTCCATCAGCAGACGAAGAAGGTTCAATGTAGCAGGAAACAAATGCAAGCGAGATGACAAGAAAAACTGTCAGCAAGCCGATATTTATATAATTCTTCATTTATTCCTCCTTTCTGCTAATTTGGAAGCTCCCAATTAATTGTAACACTTCCTGTTTGGATTCCTAAGAAATCAGCCAACGCAGATACACTCGCCAACTCCTCAATCTGCGCTGCACTGATGTTCACCCCGAACTGCTGTTCCAGAGCCTGAAGGGTTCCCGGAGGAATCTCGATGCCGTCGGAAGTAATGCTGACCCCCGCGGGAATACCGCTGCTCTGGCCGTAGGCGTTTATCAGGGCCACCAGACCTTCAAGAACCTGCAGGTTGTAGCCGTCGTAGCTGAAGCTGGTTCCCCGCACGGCAGCGGTGGATACGGGGCTTGTAAGCCGGAACTCCTGCTGCAGGCCTTCTGTGCGCCGCACCTCGGCTTTGACCCGGCCTACCCGCAGGTAAAGGTCGGTCTTTACGGTACCTTCCCGCTCAGCCAGTTCGTCGATGCGCATGCGGGTAAGGGGCCGCACAGTCAGGGTGGAATCTCCTATCCGCAGCACGGCTTCAGAGCGGAAGCCTGTGGAAATTGTCGCGCCTTGAGGGATGCTCAGGCCGGTGCTCACGGCGGTCCAGGCGCCGCCGGCGCTCTGGTATTCCACCTTGCCGCTGAAACTCTCCACCACCGCGCTGGTCTGTGCTGCGGCGGGTACTGTCAAAGCGATCAGAAGGACCGCTGTAATGCAGATTAATCTGATTTTCATACTTTCTCTCCTTTCCATACCTTATACCTTAGAGCCCTACGGAGACGTCCAGGCGGATCAGCCCCTGATTGGGGCCGTCGTCGGGCAGATACATGCCGCCCTTTAAGGATGCGCCTATATCCGAGGCGGGCTTGAAACGGATCCCCCCCTCCGCCTCCATGCCGGTATACTCACCGTCGTAGTAGAAGGCCCGCCCGCCGGCGGTAAACTGCAGGTTCCGCAGCACCGGATCAAAGCGCTCGGCCCAGGGACGAATGGAATAGTCCGCTGAAACCCGCATCAGGTTTGCCGGTGCCGGGGAAAATACCAGCCCGAGGGTGGGAGAAGAGACAGTAAAGAAGTCCTCGCTTCCCCCCAGCACTCCGGCGGAAATCCGGCTGCCGTAAAAACTCTCCATGAACAAATATAGCTCGCCTGAACCGTAATATCCGCCGGTGTCGTTAGTCTGATCCCAGGCGTAGACTCCGGAAAGATTGTACATGAGTCCCTGCACAAGTCCGCCTTCCAGGGCGGTGCTGAAGTGCATGCTGTCCCTTTCCTGCTCATCATCATCGTTCCGCAGGTCCTGTTGGAGAAGCATTTCCATGCTGAGAGTGTGGCCCTCCGGGACGCCTGGAATTTCCAGACGAACCTGCTCAAACAGCCGCTTCGGCGCGAAGTAGACGTCATCGTCATCGTCATCCATGATATCCGAAACGGTCATGTTGACCGAGGCTTCGGGCTTGGTCAGAAGCCCGGTATAGCCTGCCGCGGCTGTAATCGCCGCGGATCCAATGTCAAAACGCGCCCGGGCGCCGTCGGCCAGATGGTCAAGGGCTATCCCGGTGGGGTCGGAAAAACGGAAGCGCCCCAGGGAGGCGTCAAGAACCGTGCTGCCGCCGAAGAGTCCGCCCTTCTTGATGCCCAGACGCAGCAGGTCGGTATCGAATATGTGATACTCCTCTTCGTTGTAGAGGTAAAAGAAATTTCCGGCAAAACTGTACCGGGTTTCAGCGTTATCGGCCCAGAAATGGTTAAGCCAGAGGGAGCTCTTGAACCGTGGGGTGTACTCGGCGTCCTCGTCCTCCATAAGGTCGATATCGGAGCGGCTGTCCACCACAAGGCCCCAGTCAAAGGCGTTCAGGCTGGCCATGGAAAGAAGGAAAACACCACACAAAGCTGCAAATAATATACCTTTCTTCATGAACGCTCCTCCAGTTCACTCAGGGCCCGCCCCACGATGCGCAGAGCCCGCTCTCCGGAAACCGGGGAGTCGGGGGCTCCTCTTCCCTGAATCATTTTGAGAAACTTCAGGTCCCGCAGGGCGTATCTGGGTCCCGGAAACAGGGTGCTTCCCAGCCCTTTGGGCAGATCAAGTTCGTTCTGGACAAGATGGGCAAAGAGACCAAGCTGTACTTCTCCGGCAGAAGAGGTCAATCCGAAGCGCTCAAAAACGGCGTTCCCTCGCGCGGCGGCAAAAGCCTCTTCCCGGGACTCGAAGCTGACATCTCCCTCCAGCATGCTGAGCAAGTAGGCCGCGCTGCCGGCGCTGAGACGCTCTTCAAGGAGTATCTGGTCAATTATCTCATTGGATTGAGAAAATAACGGGGTGCTGATCGCTATTGCAGCAAACAGCATCAGGGTTACTCTTTTCATACTTTCCTCTTCTGGTATAATACATTCTATAAACTGACAAGGAAACTATAATTTCATATTTTCCTGTGTGCAAGAGCCCCCCCGGAGAAAACGGAGGAAAAAATGTCCAGAAAGTTTGAGTTTCGTAACTATTACATGGCTCCCCTTATTATCGCCCTGATAAGCTGCGCGCTGTTTCTGCTTCCTGGTGTACGCGGCGCGGACCGTCGCATATACGACACCTTCCTGCATATAAAACCTGCGGTAAAGGAGGCGCCTTCGCTGCTTCTGTTGGATATCGACGATCTGGCCATTGCCCAGGTGGGGACCTGGCCCTGGAGTCGAAGCGTTATTGCCGACGGGCTTGTGCTGCTGAAGGAGTTCGAGACGGATACGGTTGTATTCGATATCGAATACGTGGACCCCAGCCCCAGGGGGGTGGACTCCCGTTACCTGGAGCAGGAGGTGCCCCAGCGATTCCGGGAGGAGTTCGGAGAACTGAACGAGAGCATTACCGCCCTCTTCGACGCCCTTCTGCAGGGCTACATTCCCCTCGATGAAGCGGAAGAGTACATCTACGAACTGACGGACATCAGTACTGCGATCCGGGACGAACTGCTCCAGTCGGTCCGGCATGTAGCCAGGGACAACGACGAATATCTGGGCAGGGCCCTCGGTCTTTTCGGCAACGTCTGGGCGACAGTCAACATGCTCCCAAATGAGGTGGAGCTGGTAAAGGTCGGGGAGGAGCTGAAATCCCATGTGGAAGACGAGATCAGCCTGAAAAACCTGGAGGTACAGGAAGGCTTCGTCCATCCCTACTCGGCGCAGGCCCTTCAGCCGACGATTTATCCGATCATCTCCCGGGCAGCGGGAGCAGGCTTTCCGAATGTAGTAGTGGACGAGGACGGAGTACGACGCAGAATCGACCTTGTTGCCCGCTACCGGGACAGCTGGTTCGGGCAGCTTGTTTTCAGCCCGCTTGTCTCCGGCCTCGGCATCGAAAAAATCAGGCTGCACAAAAGCCGGATACTCCTTGAAACCCCGGAAAAAACCGTCTCCATCCCCCTGGACAGTGAAGGCAGAATGCTGATCAACTGGCCGCCGAAAAAGTTCGACGACAGCTTCCGGCACCTCTCCTACAACAAGCTGGTTGTCCACGACAGAATCGAGGGCCAGATAATCAGGAACCTGCAGATAATGGAACAGGCGGGGTATCTTGATTTTCACCGCGGCGAAGCCCCTCTGGCCGACCTGCTTCACTATACTCAGCAGCTGAAGGAGGAACTCCTGGAGGCCGGCAGCGGCGCATCCCCGGATAATGCCCTGCTCTCGGAATACCGGGAGCTTCGATCCCTGTTCTTCAGGACCTGCGCCGATTTTACCAACGGCGAAACCGAGGCACTGATCCTGGAAGAGATCGACCGCATTCTGGACTCTCCGGACCTGGAGGACTACCTCAAGGATGAGTACGCCGCCGTCCGGGAGGAGGTACGCGAATCCTTCGCCGCCCTGGGAGCGGACGTTAATGAGCTTACGGCCCTGCGGCAGGAGCTGCAGACAGAACTTGCAGGATCCTTCGTAATAATCGGACACACGGGAATATCCACCACCGATATCGGAGTCAATCCTTTTGAAAAGGAGTATATGAATGTGGGGACCCATGCGGCGGTGGCCAATACCATTCTGCAGCGGGATTTTCTGGATGAGCTGCACACAGGCTGGTCCCTTCTTGCGGCGGTTCTGCTGACCCTTTTCCTCGCAATAGTACTGCGCAGCCTGTCGCCCATGAAATCCATCATCGTAAGCCTGGTATTCATTCTCGGGACCCTCGGGGCAGGACTGGTGCTCTTTCTCCTCAGCGGAGTATACCTTCCCATGCTGGGGCCACTTATCATGCTCTCCTTGAGCTTTCTTACAATCTCGGGTATCAAATTCCTCAAGACAGAGGGAGAGAAGAGCTTTTTACGGAACGCCTTTTCCCGCTATCTGTCGGCGGATGTAATCAAGCAGATTATCGACAACCCGGACCGCCTGAACCTGGGGGGCGAAAAAAAGGAGCTTACGGCGGTCTTTACCGACATAAAGGGATTCTCCACCATCTCCGAACAGCTCGACCCCACGGACCTGGTCAAACTGCTGAACCAGTACCTGACAGCAATGAGCGATACGATTCTGGACCTCAAGGGGACGATCGACAAGTACGAGGGAGACGCGATTATCGCTTTCTTCGGCGCTCCCATCGAACAGTTCGACCACGCCTACCGGGCCTGTCTTTCCGCGGTGTGTATGAAACGGATGGAACGGGACCTGAACGAGCGCTTCATGGAGAACGGCATGTCTCCCTCACCCCTTCAGACCCGGGTGGGTATAAACACCGGGGAGATGGTCGTCGGAAACATGGGAACCCTGCAGAAGATGGACTACACCATCATGGGGAACTCCGTTAACCTCGCCGCCCGCCTGGAGGGGGTCAACAAGCAGTACGGAACCTGGATTCTGCTGAGTGAGCAGACGCGAAAGGCGGCGGGAGAATCCTTCGCCGCCCGCCAGCTCGACCGGGTGCGGGTTGTGGGGATTCACCAGCCGGTGCGCCTGTTTGAGCTCATCGACGAGACGGAACATCTGGACTCGAACACCCGGGAGGGACTGGACGCCTTCCACGCCGCCCTGGAGCTCTTTGAGGAGCGGAACTGGGAAGAGGCGGAAAAGCTCTTTCGGGCGGTGACCAAGCTGCTGCCCGGAGACGGACCGTCGACGTTCTATATTGAACGCTGCAGGAAATTTGTAAGCACCCCCCCGGCGGAAAACTGGGACGGGGTATTCAACCTGACGCTGAAATAGCTTTTTAGTGAAAAAAATATTTGCGCAGTCGGCAAAACGGGCGTAGGATAAAGACAGATTTAACAAACACACCTTCAAGGAGGAGCTATGTCAACATTAATTATTCTTGTTGCACTGGCGATTTATCTGGTCTTCTACTTCGTCTACGGAAAAAAACTGCAGCTGAACCTGATAAAATCGCACGAGGCTGCGGACGCACCGTCAAAGCGTCTTTCCGACGGAGTGGATTACATTCCGACGAGCAAGTTCGTGCTCTTCGGTCACCACTTCGCCTCGATTGCCGGAGCGGGACCCATCGTCGGACCGGCCCTGGCCGTTGCCTGGGGATGGCTGCCGGGTCTTCTGTGGATCTGGTTCGGTAATATCTTTATCGGGGCCATCCATGACTATCTGGCACTGACAGCATCAGTCCGTTACGACGGACGGTCGGTCCAGTTTGTGGCCCAGGACCTGATCGGCAAAAAAGCCGGCAAATCCTTCGGCTGGTTCATCCTCTTCCTCTGTATTCTGATCGTCGCGGCCTTCGGCGATATCGTTGCAGGGCAATTTGCGGGAGACGGGGCAGTCGCCTCCACCTTCTTCCTTTTCTGTGCCGCGGCGGTTGTTCTCGGAATACTGCTGTACCGGACCAAACTTCCCTTCTCCGTAAGTACGATTATCGGCCTTGTTCTGCTGGTTGCGGCCTTCATGATCGGACGCAATGTCGGGATCCCCGCCAGCAAGGACACATGGTTCCTGGTAATTCTGGTTTACATCTTTATAGCAGCCGCGCTGCCGGTCAACATCCTGCTGCAGCCCCGGGACTACCTGAACAGCTTCCTGCTCTACTTTGGACTGCTCGCCGGAGGAGTAGCGGCCGTCATTGCGGTAAAGAATTTCGATTCCGTTCCCCTCTTTACAGAATTCAGCGCAAAGGTCATCGGCGGAAAACCCTCTCCCTTCTGGCCCACGGTACCCCTGGTAATCGCCTGCGGCGCCCTGTCGGGATTCCACGCTCTGGTTGCCTCGGGAACAAGCAGCAAGCAGCTTCGGGAAGAGAAAGACAGCCTCTTCGTCGGCTACGGCGCCATGCTGACTGAAGGCTTCCTCTCCACCATCGTTGTAATATCCATTGCCGCCTTCGGTATCCAGGCTCTGGGTGCAGGAAACGTACTGACCACCGGTGCGCTGCCCCGCTTTACCTCGAGCTACGGCGCCATGGTTGCCTCTGCAATGCCGGTCTTTACCGCGGATTTCATGAAGCTTTTTGCCTCCATCTGGGTAAGCTCCTTTGCCCTGACCACCCTGGATACTACCAACCGTCTGGGACGCTACATTCTCGGCGAGCTGGCCCTGCCCATGAAAGAAAAGAACCCCGGTGCCTACAAGCTGTTCCAGAACAAGTGGTTCGGCTCCATGGTCGTTGCAGTCCTGGGTATCGGACTTGCCTGGACAGGAAACTACACCGTTCTGTGGCCTGCCTTCTCCGGAGCCAACCAGCTGATAGCTTCCGTCGTTATGCTGACCGTTGCCATGTGGGTCCACAAGCAGCTGAGCGTCAAGTACACCAATATCGTATTGATTCCGGCAATCCTTCTCTGGGTTACCGTAACAGCCGGCCTTATCTGGTACGAGCTGGTCATTATTCCCAGCCACTTTGCCGCCGGAGCCACTGCCAAGAGCATGGTCACCGGAACTGCAGTCGGGCTTATTACCCTGATAATGCTGATCATGAACATCACCATGATCGTCTCGTTCTTCAAGAACTTTAACCAGAAGTCCGGAAGCTGAGCAGTTTTTTACGGACTTTATCATTACTGCGGCCTGTGAGTTCCCCCATTATTCGGGGGCCACAGGCCGTATTTCCGTATTGGAGTAAAAGGAGTACCATACAGTCATGCTGGAAAAACTCTCCAGGGGACTCAAGGTTTTCTGGGAAACCGCCGTGCAGGTCCACCGGGACAAGGCTACGGGAATGCTTGAGTTCGAACTTAAAGAAATCGAGAACATCTTTGTCCTGCTGCTCTTCGGCAGTTTTGTCGGACTGCCTTCGCCTCCTTCAGCAATGGCCCTGGAGCTGATGCCCCACATGGAAGATGAGATAAAACTGATGATCTCCCGGGCAGACATGGCCCAGGACCCTCTGGGCAGTCTTCTTGGAATGCTGGAGGTCGACTGATGCGAAGAATGCTCTTTTTTCTTGGTAAGGGCGGAGTCGGCAAATCGACCATCTCGTCGGCGGTTTCGTATCAGCTGAACCGACTGGGCAGCACAGTTCTTATCGTCAGCCTGGATCCCGCTCACAACCTGGGGGACATCTTCAATATGCGCCTCGCCGATGAACGCCGCAGTGTAGTTAAAGGTCTCGATGCCATGGAGATCGACCTCCAGGGCTGGGTCCAGCGGTATCTGAAGAAGAGCCGGGACGAGATAATATCGAACTACAACTACAATCTCTCCATCAACCTGGATTCCTACATGAACATCATGAAGTACTCCCCGGGGACCCAGGAATACGCTACCCTCTGGGCAATAGAGCACATCTATGAGACCTGGAAGGACCAGTACGAGTATCTTGTTTTCGACACTCCGCCAACCGCCCTGACACTTCAGTTTCTGGCCATGCCGTCAATAACGCGCCTGTGGGTACGGGAGCTTTCGTCCATGCGGGAGAAAATCCTCAGCAAGAGACAGACCCTTACCCGGCTGAATCCGGAAGCTTCGGTGCTGAAGGGAGCAACCAAAAAAGAGGACGACAAGGTCTCCATGCAGCTGGGATCGATCTCGGACCGTCTGGAAAAGCTTTACCGGCTCTTTACGGAAAGAAGTTACATGTCCCTGGTCATAAACGACGACCGCCTCAGCCTGGAGGAGTCCAAGAGGATCAGACAGGAACTGCAGAAGCTCCAGATAACCATCAACAGTGTCTGTCTCAACAAGATCCCCTCGGTGGCTGATTCCCATCCGGAAATCGAGAACCACTTTGCCAGCTTTCCTATCAACAAGATCGCATCCGTTCCGGGGGGTATCCACAGGACGGAAGATCTGTCAGCCCTGACAATCGACAAAATTCTCGATCACATACGTCAACAGGAGCCTTCAGCATGAACTCGCTTATTTACCTTCTTATCGCTCTGGCCGTTGCAACCACCCTTGGCTATTACAAAGGGAGAAAAAAGAACCGCGAAATCGGCGGCATGATCGGAGCTGTAACCGAAGATGTCCTCTCTCCGCGGGAAAAGGAGTATGTAAACATCGGCGGCACCCTGGGTCACAATTTTACCTACAAGCTTGATCCGCCTTTTTCAGAGGCAAAGGGGACTTTTACGCTGCTGCCGCGGCACTCCATACTCTACCTTCCCCTGTCCCTGTTGATAACCCGTCACGACCGATACTATCTGCACATCTATTCCTCCAAAGAACTCCAGGGAGAATGTCATATTATCGCGAAACGCTATTTTCCAAAAATGCGGGTGGACATTAAGGGAATCGATAAACTCAAGCGCGACACAGTGCAAACCCGGGAGGGAGAATTTATCATGTTATGGGACAATCCGCACCTGGAGGCAAAAATGAGGGCCCTTATCGAGAATACGGAGGGTATCGATACGCTGCTGCACTTCTGCTGCTTCCGGAACAACAAAGTGTTCTTTATTCACAGCGTTCCCTCCGAGCCCGGTCTCAAGCAGCTCCTTAGCGGCATCCATGCCGGGCTGCCGGAGTTCATGAAAAAATGAGCGCCACGATGCCGCTGCCGGTACAGCGGAAAATCGATTCGGTACTGCAGCGGGTCAAGGAGCCCGAGACCCTGCGCAGTATCGGAGAGCTCAACCTGGTTCGACGGGTTCGCTACAGCCAAAGCGAAAAGCGACTTATCGTTTTCATGGATATTGCTGACCCCCGGTCCACCTGTATGGTATGCTCCCTTGTAACGGAACACCTGCGCTCTTCCATCCAGCGGGAGCTTCAACGGGAGATGGAACGGGAGTTTCCCGGTTTTACCGTCGAGATTTCCGCATAGAGATTACCTGAACTCCGCTTGCCCGAGTCCCGGGGAATTACCTATAATAGGTTCAGTGCATAACCCAAGAATACGAGGATCCATCAATGAGCTACTCTACGCTGCTTTCACCCTTTCAAGTTGCCGATTTTACCCTTAAAAACAGAATTGTAATGCCCCCCATGGTTATCTGGAAATCCGGCGAGGATGCCGAAGTCCGGGATGTCCATCTGAAGCACTACGCCTCCTGCGCCGGCCCGGGCCTGATGATTGTCGAAGCTACCGCCGTCTCTCCCGACGGAAAACTCCATAAAAATCAGCTGGGAATTTTTGAAGAGCGTCATATCAAGGGACTCTCACGTCTTGCAGAGACAATCCGGAAGACCGGAGCCCTCCCGGGAATCCAGATTAATCATGCCGGAGGCAGATCCACCCCCGAGTGGAACTGGGGACTCACACCCCACGCTCCTGCCGTTGACGGCAGCATACGACCCGACAGCCCTGAATGCCGGGCCTTGAACCTTGAGGACATCCACCGGATTCAGGCCGATTTTGTCAGTGCCGCCGAGAGGGCCGTCAAGGCGGGTTTTGAGTATATAGAGCTCCACTACGCCCACGGGTACCTGGGCAGTCAGTTTCTCTCCCCCCTGACCAACACCAGGGGCGATCGATACGGCGGCAGCCTGGAAAACCGGCAGCGCTTCCTGATCGAGACCTACCGTGCCTGCCGGGATGCCGTGGAGGACAAGGCACTCCTGAGCTGCCGCCTCGGTATCATCGACAAGGACGAGGGGGGACTTGCTCTGGAGGAAGGTATCGATACTGCTAAAAAGCTGGAGGCCGAAGGGGCTCCCATACTGCATATTTCCAGGGCTCACGGCGTGCCGGATTCCATACGTCCGGAAGGAAGCAGCTTTGATCCCCTTCTGCACCTGGCAGGAGAAGCCCGTCCGGCCCTGAATATTCCGGTCATAGGAATCGGAGGGATTCTCGATCCCGGGACGGCTGAAAAAGCGCTGAAAACAGGTATCGCCGACCTTGTCGCGGTGGGACGTGGAATCCTGGCGGACCCGGAATGGGCACTGAAGATAATCAAGGACAAGGCGGACGACATAAACACCTGCCGTCAATGCAGTCCCTGTCTCTGGTATAAAACCCCCGAGAAGTGTCCTTCCCGGCTTGCAGCGGGAAATACAATCTGATGCAGGCGGAGCAGGAGAGCAATGAAGAATCTTGAGGATCTTAAGATCCGGTTCCCTGGAATCGATGATCTGGCGGCGATCTTCCATATTGGCGAGAAGGTTTTTACACCCCAGAATTACTCCAATCTCTACCGGACCTGGGACGAATACGAGGTTACGAACCTCTTTAATTCCGAATCCGAACACATGCTGGTGGCGGACCTGAACCGCAGGGTAATCGGTTTTGCCATGGGTACTACCATAGAAAAGGCCCGTTCCGCCTGGACCTACGGGCACCTGCTGTGGCTGGGGGTGGACCCCGCCTACGCCGGACGGGGTATCGGCGGAATGCTCTTCGACCGCTTTCGGAAAATCATGGACGAAGAGGGAATCAGAATGCTCCTGGTGGACACCCAGGCCGACAACGAGGAGGCCATTCGCTTCTTTGAGCGGCGGGGTTTCGAAAACCCGGTAGACCATATATACATGACCCTGAACCTGCAGAATTACCGGGAGTCCCGCTGATGAAGGAACTCGAGGTAAACCGTAAACGCCTCTTTGCCCTGCTGAAGGACATGGTGGACATCTACAGTCCCTCGGGAAAAGAGGAAGAACTGACGGATTATCTCGAGGATTATATTCGGCAGCACGGACTGGTGGTACGCCGTCAAAGCGTGGATGAAGGCCGGGACAACCTGATAATCGGCTCGGGGAATGTCTCTGACCAGCTGCTTTTTCTCGGCCACATAGATACCGTCCCCGCCTTCGATATTGAGGAGTTCGAATTCAGCCAGTCCGGAGGACGCTGCTACGGCCTTGGAACCTCGGACATGAAAAGCGGCTGCGCTGCCATGATCGAGGGCTTCATCAGCGCCCGCGAGAACGGCGGGCTGCCGGAATCCGCCACCCTTGCCCTGGTGGTCGGGGAGGAAGAGAGCGGAGACGGCACCGAAGCGCTTCTGGAAACCTTCTCTTTCAAAGAAGCCCTGGTGGCGGAACCTACAAGCCTGCAACCCTGCCTGGAGCACTTCGGCTACGTGGAGATGCTTATCCGCACCTACGGTTACCGCCGCCACGCCGCCATGGCCAGCCGGGAGACCAACGCCGTACGCTGCATGCTCAACTATCTCCTGCGCCTGGAGGACCGGATAGAGGAGGAACCGGATACGATCATAAATATCCGGGATCTTCACAGTTCCGAATCCGGGTTTGCCGTCCCGGACCAGTGCGCCGCTGCGGTGGATCTTCATATTCCTCCCGGGGTAAGCTCCAGCGACTATGCCGTGGAAGCTCAGGAGTTTTCCAACGAACAATTAAACAGCACCGGGGCATCCCATTACGAGATCGAGTTTCCCACCCGTACCGACGGCTATACCATAGGCGAATCCGTCTCGCTTGTCCGTGGGCTCAAAGAGGTGTACCGCAGGACCCACATGGAATGGAAGCCAGCGGCCTTCCGGAGCCACTCCGACGCGAACCTTCTGCGGGATGCCGGATGCGACGCCCTCATTTTAGGCCCGGGACAGCTCTCCCTGGCCCATACCATAGATGAGTCCGTGGACTTTGAAGAGGTGCTTCGCGCCGCCAGGATATACTCTCTGCTTCTGAATGACCTAGGAATTTCGTCCTAGATTAAAGAATCATACAAATTTCCGATTCCTCCCTCCTCTGTGGAACTGTACGGTAAGGTCATCACAATGCCTTGGAGGAGAATTATGAAGGCTGTCTACCGTACTGGTATTATTTCAATGGTATTACTCTTGCTGGCGGCTCCGCTGATCTGCCAGTCCCCCCGGGAAAGCCAAACATTATGGTCTGTTCAGGTGGAAACCGGCGGCGGAATAAGCGGCGGAGAGGGAACCCTGGAATTCGGCGCCGCCCTTACCCGGGAAATGAAACACTGGCTGGATGCCGGCGTGTCGGTCCGGGGAATGAGCCGGATTGATCATGGGATGGAGGACACCCTGGGCCGGGAATATCACATGGAAACCGCCTATGCTGCGCTGCGGCTGCGGCCCAAGATGGAACTTGCCCGGGGTGTAGAGCTGGCCCTGCCTTTGGAGATGGGTTCGGGACAGCTGGTCTACCGGTATGAACACAAATATGCCGATGATCTGCGCTGGACCGAGGAAGTGCTTGACCAGCTGAGTTACGCTGTCTATTCCGCCGGGCTGGAAGGACTGGTGGACCTGGGGGAAAGATACTCCCTTTTTGTCCGTGGAGGATTCAGGACGACCAGTCCCATCCGGACCGATCTGGCGGATACGGATGAACTCTCCGGATTCTGGGCTGACCTGGGGATTGCATACAGATTCTAGCACCTTGTACTGCCATACCGGAGAGAAGTCCGGGGAAAAAGCTATTTACAGACTTTCCTCCGTGGCATACTATTCTCTCCGGTATGCGGCACCTGGTGTTGTTTCTCTATTTTATCTTCCTCTCCTCCGGTTTTGCCGGAATTACCATGCTATCGATACTCTGGAAGAGATTGGGCCATCGTTTTCTGGGATGGATTATTGCTGTGGTATCGACCTTTACAGTCTGGCTTCTTGTTACCGCCATAGTCTACTACCTGGAGCAGATAGTCCGCATCCCTGCAGCGAGGTTCCTGGGACCAGTCAACCTTCTGATGGGAACTCTGGCGTATCTGTTTCTGCTCTTTTCAATGCTGAGTTCCCCTGCCCCGGTAAGGAAACCGGAGCTGCTGCTGGCCCTGTCTCCCATGCTGCTCTATTACCTGCTGATCATCCTGGGATTTACCGCGGTCCCGGGGATCTTCATTTTTGCAGAGAAGCACCCCCTGCCCTTCATGTTTTTTAACCTGGCCGCCGGTTCCATATTCGTTTTTTACATTGGGCGCGGTTTTCTTAGGGCAGCCCGCAATCTTCAACAGGACACAGCAGCTTTTATTTTGCGGGGCTACGGGTTTACACTCCTCGCCTTCGGCGTCGCCATTCTGGTTTTCAGCCTGGTCCTTGCTCTCCTGGGTACCAGGGTTGAGCAGGTCGTTCTGCTGGAGTTCTTTTTCTTCTTTTTCCTGAATATGCTTACCCTGGCCGCGTTTGTCCGCTACATCCGGCAACCCAATGCCTTCATAGAGGATGGTAAGATAAGCCGGCAATTCATAAGGGAATTCGGGATTTCGAGGCGCGAGGCCGAGGTAATCGAAATGATCTCCCGGGGATTGAGCAACAGGGAGATTGCGGAGCGCCTCTTCGTCAGCTTTCCCACCATCAGGACCCACGTCTACAACATTTTCAAAAAGACCGGAGCCTCCAGCAGGCTGGAACTGCTTCGAATTGTCTCGAGTTATCGACAGTAGCAGATTCCCGAAGCTGTCTCTTTGCTCTCTTCTGTTTTTCCCTTATTATTACAACATGAGTCATCATCGTCGCAATCCGGTATATTCCCTGGCTGATCCCGGGGAACACTGCTCGCTGGAACTGCGAAAGAAACTGATACACGAAAGCCCTTTCTTTTCCAGCCTTGAACACGGAGAAGTCGATGAAGTAAACAGGCTTTTCCGGGATATCGGTTTCTCGGCACATCAGACAATTCTCCGGGAAGGTGAAAAAGCGGAAGCTCTGTTTATCGTGGCCACCGGACTGGTCAAGCTCTACGGTGTCAACGGTGACGGCGGAACGGTTTTGATCGACATCCTGAAACCAGGAGAGTACTTCGGCTCAGTCGCCGGATTCGGCCCCGACCGCTACGAAGAGACTGCCATCGCCGCTATGGATTGCTGTCTGCTGAAAATTTCCTCGGAGAATTTTCAGCATGTCCTCAATATGCACCCCCAGGTAGCGGTCAGAACGGTGGAGGTGCTTTCCCGCAAACTGGGCTTTACCCACGAGCTGCTGAGGCGCCTGGGCTCGTATCCGGCAGAAAACCGCAGCGCCTGGCTGTTGCTGCGACTGAGCGAGAAACTCGGGCGGCCCTGGGAAGGAAAAATCCTGATAAACGCTCCCGTTTCAAGGGAGGAACTCGCCGCCATGATCGGGATAACCACGGAGACGGCCAGCCGGATCGTCAGCCGTTTTCATAAGGAAGGTCTCATAGAAAGCGGACGCGGCTGGATTGCTATAAAGGATACCGAAGGATTAAAAAAACTGACGGAAGACGAATTCGACTGAAAAATTTTCCCTTAATTGATCTGGATCATGGTTCACCTTCCCCGCCTCCTGTAATTTATCGCCAGATACATTGCGAGGAGGCAATTATGAAAACACTACTGAGAAGCGATCAGTTATCCTGCCCGTCCTGCGTGGCAAAGATCGAAAAAAACCTTATGTCCAACCGGGGCGTACATTACGCCAAGGTCCACTTTAATACGGGGCGCATCGAGGTTGAGCATGACGCGGAACAGACATCCCGGGAGGAGCTGGTCAGCGCGGTCAGACAGGCCGGCTATTCAGCCCGTGTGTCTCAGGTGTGAATATGAAGGCTGCAATATCCGCTATACTCACCAGGATTACCGTAAGCTCCAGGGGAACGGTCATAACGGCGGGGGGGCTCATTATCGCGGCCCTTGCCGCCAAGGGGCTGCTGCAGAATGAACTGCTGTGGTCCATTCTGATGGCTCTGTCCACGCTGGTATCCGGCATTCCTATAAGCGTGAAGGCCGTCCGGAGTCTGGCAAACAGGCATATCGGCATTGAACTGCTGGTTTCCCTGGCAGCTGTCGGGGCTCTTGTGATACAGGAATACTGGGAGGCCGCGGCGGTTACCTTTCTGTTCAATATCGGCGGATACCTTGAAGCCCGCACCATGGCCAGGACCCGCCGGGTAATCGGCGAGCTTATCGAGGTCGCGCCCTCCAAAGCGACCCTCCTCCGCTCCGGAGCGCAGGTATCCGTACCCATCGAGGAGATCAAAGTCAAGGATACGCTTCTGGTAAAACCCGGGGGACGTATACCCGTTGACGGGATTGTGAAGAGCGGAACATCCAGAGTCAACGAGAGTGCCATAAGCGGAGAACCCCTGCCTGTTCTCAAGCAGTCCGGGGATACTGTCTTTGCGGGAACCCAGAACGAGAACGGGGTACTAACCCTCATTGCCACCGGGGTGGGAGAGGACACTACCCTGGCCCGCATCATACACCGCGTGGAGGAGGCACAGGAAGCGAAAGCCCCGTCCCAACGCTTTATGGAGAGTTTTGCCCGCTGGTATACCCCCCTGATCATCGGCCTTGCAGGCACAATCTACCTTGTTACCAGCGACCCCGCTTTCGCCTTGACGGTGCTGGTGATCGGCTGTCCCGGGGCCCTGGTAATTTCTACCCCTGTCTCCATCGTCGCCGGTATTGGAGGGGCAGCGCGGCAGGGCATCCTGATGAAGGGCGGTACCCACCTGGAAACAAGCGGCAAAATTAACGCCGTTGCCCTGGACAAAACAGGAACCCTTACCCTGGGGAATCCGAGGGTGGAACGGATTGTCCCCCTGGGCGACGAAGAGATCAGCGCCGACCTGCTCCTTTTTTACGCGGCGATTGCAGAAAACGCCTCAGAGCATCCGATAGCAGGAAGAATCGTACAAGCAGCGGAAAAAAACGGACCAGTTCCCCATCCGGAAACCGCCGAGGCTGTCGCGGGCAAGGGAATACGAGCCGTCTGGCAGGGAAAGCGCATCCTTGTGGGCTCCCGGCGATTCATGGAGGAGTCAGGTATTCACACGGATAACACCGACATCGGAAGGTCATATACCGAAGCGGGGGAAACAACAGTGTTCATCGCCCTGGAGGAAAAACTGATCGGCCTGATAGGCGTCGCCGATCCGCTGCGCACCAAGGCAAAGGAAGCCATAGCCAGGATGCGCTCCAGCGGAGTCAAGCGCATCGTAATGCTCACCGGGGACAACCGGCACACCGCGGAGGCCCTGGCCCGTGAGGTGGGAATCACCGAAGTGCATGCGGAACTTCTGCCGGAGGAGAAACTGGAACAGATCAGGACCCTCCAGAGGGAGGGTTACACAACAGCAATGGTTGGAGACGGCATAAACGACGCACCCGCCCTGGCATGCGCCGATGTAGGAATAGCCATGGGAGACGGCGGAACGGATATCGCCATGGAGACAGCAGACATAGCCCTTATGCGGAACGACTTGAGCGTAGTAGCCCGGGCAATAGAACGATCCCGCGGCACTCTGCGGAATATTCGGCAGAACATCGCGCTGGCCGTATTGACCGTAACGGGACTTTTAATCGGCGTTCTCAGCGGGAACGTCCATATGGCCGGAGGCATGCTGATTCATGAGGCCTCGGTAATGCTTGTTATATTGAACGGAATGCGTCTTCTGCGGCCGGCGGACTGAAGGGCCGCAGAAGAAATCCTCTTACGCTTCGGTACGGAACCGGACCAGTGGATATACCAGAGCAGGGACAAGGGCCGCCAGCAGCATCGCCGAACCTATGCCAAGGCGGTCGGCGGCCAGCCCGAAGAGGGGCGACAGTACAGCGATCATCAGGGTCTTGAGCTGACTCTCCCCGGAGAGCCCGGTGGCCATTACCGAGCCTCTGATGCGATCGCTTATAAAACCCAGAGTCGCCGGACGCCGAAGGTTTTCCAGCAAATAGTAGACTACAAAAAGGATAACAGCCAGGGCCGGAATATTAATGTTCAGAAAGAAGGCGATTCCGACAACCGCCGCTACACCGCTCACATAGGTTATATTGAGCCCGGTAATCCTGTCGGGAAACAGGGAGTGAAACTGGGAAGACCTGCTGCTGGCAATGCTTGTAAGGAGGTACAGAATCGTGTATACCACCCCCGACATAATCGCCACTCGCTGATTTCCTTCCATCATGGTAAACAGCGGCAGGGCCAGGGCCAGGTTCTTCAGGATAGGCTGCACATAATCCTTTACGGTCTTGAACAGGCCGTCGAATAGGCTGGAGTTGACCAGGGCACGACGGATCTTCGGCTCTGTGAACAGTCCGATAAAGTTTCTGACCGTGGCAAGCACATCCTTCCACCCCTTTTTTCGCTGTTCCTCGTCGCACTCCTCCTCGTCACAGGAGAAATCAAGTTCCTTCGGGTAACTGGCGATAAGCACCATTCCCGCCAGATAGGGAATGATGCTCCAGAGAAAAACCGAACGGAAACTCCCGGAGAAGAACACCAGCAGGGCGGCTATTATCGCGGAAATCGCCGAGCCTCTCTGCGACCAGGCCCGGGTATGTCCGTAGTAGGCTACTTTCAGATCGGCCATGTTGTTGATTTTCAGGTATTCCATGATCATGGCCTTGTGGGTACCGGAACGGAAGCTCTCTCCCAGGGCGAAGAATACCATGGCTCCGATATAAACCCAGTAGTCCGGGAAGAAATAAAACAGAGCAAAGCTGGCAATATAGCCTGCAAAGGCAAAAAGCATGGCGCTTCGTCGGCCAAGGGTGTCGGCGATAATGCCCGTGGGGATTTCGGTAATATTGGTAATAATCTCCCGCACCGAATAGAGCACACCTATCTGGAAAAAGCTGATCCCCATCTCGCGAAAAAAGAGCACCAGGAAAGGATCGAAAAACTGAAGGTTTTTAACGAAACCGTAGAGAGAGAATTTCCAGTACTGCAGATCGCGTTTGAACTCCGTCATCGGGAACTCCTGTTTGCCGGGTAGAAGAAATAGATAATCGCCGAAGCAATCAGGACCATGCCGCTGAATACCGGCCAGCTGGGGTCGTCCCCGGGAATAATAAGCCAGCTCAGAGCGGCCCCCGCCACGGGAATCAGAAACTGCCAGATGCCGATGACCGAGACCTTCTCCCCCCGAACAGACAGAAGATAAAACCAGATCGAAAAAGCCGCAGCGGAAAGAAAGCCAAGGTAGGTCAGGGCCCCCCAGAATACAGGAACGGAGGGAAAGACAAAGGCTCCTTCGACAAAACGGGAGATCCCAAGCAGCATAAGTCCGCCCAGCATAAACTGAGAACTGGTGAGAACCATGGAGTTCATGGCACCCCGGGAATGATACACGACAATCTGGCCGAGAACATTCGCGAAGCTGGCGCCGAGCATAAGAAAAATGCCGATCAGCTCGGGTCCGCCGATTTCCCCCGGGGAGCCGCCATTTCGGGTCACACTCAAAAGGACAATGCCGGCAAAACCGATTCCCAGACTCACAAGCATCCGCCGGCCCATTTTGTCATCCTTCAGAAGTACATGAGCCGCCAGGGCCGCCCACAGGGGGAGCATGCCGTTTACCACGGCACCCACGGAACCGGGGACCAGATTGAGGGAGAGGAAAAAGAGGGAGTAGAGCAGCACTGTCTGGAAAATTCCGACCTTGAAGGGCAGCAGCGGAGCCCCCTGCAGTTCCCGGAGATAGTTCAGCGGCGAGCCGGCCAGGGGGATCAGCAGAATCCCTGCGAGGGTAAAACGGAGACCCGCAAAAAATAGAGGCGGAGCGTACAGCAGACCTGTTTTGACCCCGGCGAAGGCACTGGACCAGAGCAGGCATGACGCCATCGCCAGAGCCCAGGAAGGTATTCTGTGTGAATGACCCGGATTTGACACTTTGATTCCTTTGTCATCAAATATTTAAAAATGCATAGTAGAGAATGAGCCGGGAAAAATCAATGATTGAAGGGATTTGACAGGTTTAAAAACAGCTCTCAGAGCAGGGGGGCAATCATCCTGAAGAAGGAATTCCGCAGTTTTTTTGGAATACTCATAGTATCAACGTCCTGCCGGCTTATCTTTCTGCAGAATCGAAGGTACTCATGAAACTTTTCTTCCAGCTGCCTAGCAATATCAACATCATAAAAGAAGGCGTTGAGTTCATAATCCAGGTGAAAACTCCTGACATCAAGATTACAGCTGCCGATGGTAGCTATGGAACTGTCGGCGCAAAGTGTTTTGGAGTGAAAGAAACCATCCTGATACAGGTAGATATTCACACCGGCATTAAGAAGCTCCTCAAAATAGGTGTGGGCGACCCAGAAAGGGACCCGTTTATCCGGTACCCCGGTCATCATGACATTGACATCAACCCCCGAGAGGGCGGCAGTTGTTAGAGCGTTGGTAATGGTAGCTTCAGGCACAAAATAGGGGCTCTGAATATAGATGCGGTGGTTGGCGTTATGGATAAGATTGGCATACATCATTCTGAGACTGTTCCAGTCTGAATCAGGGCCGCTGCATACGATCTGCATGGGCAACTGTGCGGCCCTTCCCCGCCGCCGCCCCTCTTCCGGAAAAAAACGCTGATCCTGAATCATCTCACCCCCGGAATTGTACCAGTCAGAAAGAAAGACCGCCTGCAGAAGCTGCACCGATTCACCCTCAAGGCGAATATGGGTATCCCGCCAGCTGTTGAAATACCGGCCGCCGCTTATGTACTCGACACCTATATTCATTCCCCCTGTATAGCCGACCTGTCCATCTATGACGATAATCTTGCGGTGATTACGATAGTTCAGGAGCCTTCCGGAAAGCACGTTCATGGGGTCAAGAAAATACCTGGTTTCGATGGGGGACTCCCGGAGTTCCCGCTTGAACTTCCAGCTCATCTTGTTGAAACACCCTACTCCGTCAAAAAGGAGCCGCACCTTGACCCCTTCAGCAGCCTTGCGCAACAGAACATCGCGGATTCTTCTGCCGAGTTCATCGGAGCGATATATGTATACCTCCAGGTGTATGGAGTCCTGTGCGCTTTCCAGGTCGGAAAGCAGATCCTCAACAAAATGTCGTCCCTCGTAATAGGTCGTTACCTGGTTGTACAGGGTGATAATCGAGTTTCCGGCCCTCAGGGCAAGATTAATCGATTTAGCTATGTCATTATCCATGGAATCCCAGTCATTCCTGAGAAAATCCATCTGCTGCTCCAGGATCGGTCCCAGCAGGGTTTCGAAGGTTTTCTCCGGAAGAAGCTTCATGATTTTGCGCTTTTTCCAGTTAATCCCGCCAAGAATATACATCCCCGCTCCGACATAGGGCAGGAAATAGATGGCCAGCAGCCAGGCTATGGAGACCTCCGGGGCCTTGTTATCCAGAAGAATGCGGATAGTGAGAGAAACGACAAACAAGGCATACAGGTATACCAGTACCGAGGTTGGAGAAAGAAAGTCCCCAGCCATATGTGTCACTCCTTGCATAAAAAAACTTGAAACCATTGTACACGAGCATTTAAAAAATTACCAATAAGCTTTCTGTATCGGCTGGTTTTGACAAGAGCCCCCGAAAGAAGCATACTATTAAGCATGACACAGTTAGATGTTCTTGAGATAAGGGGCAGACATTCAGTCATACTGTCTGCCCATCCGCTGGAGAACGTTTCGCACAAGAGAGATTTCCCGGGGGAACTCCAGTCATTTTCTGCAGAACTTAAGAAGCTGGAAGTAGGGTCCGTTACCGTTCTTTTACCGCGAGAAGAGTTTCTCGGAGACTACGATGGCATCGATCTGATAGAAGAATACAACCGTTCAGGCTTCGGGGTAATCCACTTTCCCCTGGAGAATTTCGGTACCCCCCGGGGCTTGGTGGTCTTTGATGAGATCATGACCCGTATATCCGAAAAACTGTTAAAGATGAATGTACTGATCCACTGTAAGACGGGATGCAGCCGCACCGCAATGGTGGCAGCGGGAGTACTGATCAAGCTCGGCAGCACTGCAGCCCAGTCAATATCGGCTGTGCATGCCGCCCGGCCCTCTACAAATCTCACTGTCAACCAGATTCAGTTTCTCCGGGAATATCAGCGGTATCTCTCAACATCCTAGATATTTTTCCTCATCTCCCCCACAGCAAATCCTACACATTAGAAATCAACCGGAAGCAATAACTACATTTCTGTAGGCTCTTGTCCATCTTATTACAAACAGGTAGATCAACAAAACAGAAATAACATACCAGCATCGAAAATCAATTACTTTTCCGGCAACAAAATAGCTTTGCCCGCTCTGACGCCCGGCACTCGTTAATACAATATGGCACAACTCTTGCTTTCTTACAGGCAATACAGCCCTGGAGGAAATTGTGAATAATGGAACTCGAAATGGAAGAATCAAAGCCCTGCTGATTCTACTGATTATGGCGCTAAGCGCAGGCGCTTCGCTCTACGCACAGACGATGGAAGACTGGGAGACAATCAGAGTGGGTCTGGATACCGTGTGGGTTCTTCTAGCAGCTTTTCTGGTCTTTTTCATGCAGGCCGGTTTTGGAATGGTGGAGGCCGGGTTTATCCGTGCAAAGAATACGGCCAACATACTGACAAAGAACTTTCTCGACTTTTGCATGGCATCCATCGCCTTTTTTATCCTGGGCTATGGACTCATGTTCGGCAGTGGTAACGGCTTTATCGGCTTTTCGGGCTTTTTGATGATTGGAGCAGAAAGCGGGGCCGACGTTCCGCTCTACGCCTTCTGGCTGTTCCAGGCGGCCTTTGTAGGAGCCGCGGCGACAATTGTGGCGGGAGGAATGGCGGAGCGCATGAGATTCCCTGCCTATCTTATTTACTCCTTTATAGTGTCAGCCCTGGTCTACCCAGTTATTGGACATTGGGTATGGGGCGGCGGCTGGCTCGCTGAACTTAACTTCGCCGACTTCGCGGGATCCGCGGTAGTTCACACAACCGGAGGTGTGGCAGCCCTGGTGGGAACCATCATCCTCGGACCGCGGACAGGAAAATATCGTGCCGACGGAAAACCGAACGTTCTCGGCAGCCACAATATTCCCATCGCGGCCCTGGGAGTGTTTATTCTCTGGTTCGGATGGTTCGGCTTTAACCCCGGATCGAGCCTGGGAGTCGGCGACGGTTCGCTCATTGCCCTGGTAGCCATCAACACCAACCTCGCAGCGGCAGCCGGGGCAATCGGTGCGATGATTACCGTGTGGATCAAGGTCGGCAAACCCGATCTGTCGCTGATCATGAACGGAGCCCTTGCAGGTCTGGTTGCAATAACCGCTCCCTGCGCCTTCGTTTCTCCAGTCTCGGCTATAATCATCGGGGGAATCGGCGGTTTTCTGGTAGTCCTGGCGACTCTTGGCCTTGACGATCTGAAAATCGACGATCCCGTCGGCGCTTTTCCCGTGCATGGCGTCAACGGCATGTGGGGAGCCGTATCCGTCGGACTCTTCGGTCGACAGTCCCTCGGGCTCGCCGGCGAAGGATTCTTATTCGGCGGAGGATTCAGCCAGCTCGGCATTCAGCTTCTTGGTACCATCACCATCGCGATCTTTGTTTTTATAAGCATGGGCATCGTATTCCTTGCCCTGAAGAAGACAATCGGCCTAAGAGTCAGTGCCATGGAAGAATACCGGGGCCTGGATATCGGCGAACACGGAGTGGAGTCGTATAACGGATTCCAGATAATCGAATAGGGAGAGAACAATGAAACTGATAACAGCAATGATCAAACCCCAAAAACTGGAAGATGTAAAAAAGGCCCTGTTCGAGGCGGACGTCCATAAAATGACCGTCACATCCTCCCAGGGCTGCGGACAACAGAAGGGATATACCGAAACCTTCCGCGGAGCTATTACCGAAATCAATCTGCTCAAGAAGATCCGCCTCGACATCGCGGTAAACGAAGACTTCGTGGAAACCACCATCGACGCCATCTGCAAGGGCGCATATACCGGAGAAATCGGCGACGGCAAGATATTCGTCACCGAACTGATCGAATGCGTCCGCATCCGAACCCGGGAACGGGGAAACAAGGCTATCGGGTAGACACAAAGAAAAGTCCGGAGCCTTCTTTCCGTAGAGCGGAGGAGGCTCCGGCTCAGTCCTCGATCTTAAGATGAGAAATGCTCCATACGCCTGTATGTTCCCTGACCATTTCCATCGCTTTAATGTAATTTTTCTCCATTATTGCCTGATGCATCGCTTTGTGTGTTTTGTAACCATACGAAGAATTAATGGTGGGGGAGAACATATCTATAATGAAGTTATAAATATTAGAAACAATCTTGTTATGAGTGATCTCACCCATAATTCGATGATACTCGATATCTGCTGAATCACCCAATTCACGGTCCACGATGTCCCGAGATTCTATCGCATCAAATTCATTCATGGCTGCATCGAGGCGCTTCAGGTCTTCATCGCTGGCATTCCGAAAGATCAGATCGACGATGCCCTTCTCCATCATCTCCCGTACTTCAATCAGGCTCTTATAGTCCGGATCGCTTACCAGTATTCTGAATAATAAGGGATCAAAATTCTTTTGATTGGCTGCGCTGCTGATGAAGGTTCCAGCACCTCTCCGGACTTCAACAATGCCATACGCTGACAATATCTTCATGGCTTCACGGATTGATCCCCTGCTGACCTGTAGATTTGTCGCCAATACAGGTTCACTGGGGATCATATCACCAGGTTTCAACTTTTTTTCTATAAGGAGTTCTTTTATGCGGTCGACGACGATGTCGACCGCAGATTTCCGTTTTTCATGAATCCTGAAAAGATCATCCACTACATACACCTGTCAGGATTATACAAAGTGAATAAAACAATATTCAAGTAATCAGTCATCAACGTACTCCGGTCTACCGGGTGAGAAAAACTCAACAAATTCGGTATCTTCCAGCACTCGGGAACCATGCTTCTCCCACGAAGAGAAATAGTATGCACCGCCGTCTGTTACAACAAATGAAGAACCGTCTTCTTTAAAAAATTCTACCCTCCCGGATAACACATACCCTATTTGGGCAGCTTCATGGGAATGCAGCTCCAGGACAGCCCCTTTATCCAAATGAAAATGACACAGCATATGATCAGTATCATGCACCAGAGTTCTTCGCATGATTCCTGGCCTCAACTCCACCGGAGCGACATCAGCAATGCTATTAATTCTATTTACCTTCATTTCTTGCCTTCCGAACTTCATCTTTCGCCTCTTTCCATCCGTCAAGAAACATGTTCCTGAACAATACAACGGGAGGAAAATCACTGTACTCATCATCCCGCAAGCCATTTTCTTCCCATGCTGCCTTAAAAACAGGAACTTTCTCCAACAGTTCCCGGGTTATTGAATCATCAATTGGAGCATCGAAACGATTCTCCACCGGAGGACTGTCCTTGATCAGTTTATCCGCAGTCCCTTTCCAGTTTATGGTAATGTGCATATCCGCACCAACAAATTCAGTAAAATGGTGAAGTCCACGCGCACCGCCGCCAAGAATTACAACCGGATACTCTCGTTCCTTGATGATTGAATAAAGTTTCCGTCCTGCAAGAATACCGGCATACCAGAGTATTTCATCGTTGACTTCGGCTCCTGTATTCTGTTTCCATTCTGCAAGGTGCTGGTCAAAGATGCCGGTAATGTGAGTTACATACATAGGAGCCGGATTACTTCGTTTTACTGCGATGTCCGTATAGATTTCGGATACCTGGACCGCCTGGGCAACAGACATGACTTCCGTAGCTATAACCGGCACATCATTTTGGGACAATTCAGCAATAGCGGAAATTCCGCTTTTCGTTACCGGCACTTTCGCAATATAATTTTTTGACAGACTTAAATTACTTTCTGCTTCACGAAGAATATCAGATGGATCATCTTCCTTTTCCGGATCTCCCTGAATCGACACCCAACCACGTGTGCCATCTGTTTTCTCATATACCGGTAGAAAAGCATCCATTATTTTCTTTACGATCCGGGACTGAAGCTGAGAAACAACCAGAGAGTTATCTGACTCATACTGCAGGATCTCCTTCATAATTTCCATGCAGTCTTCCCTGGTCTCACGATTTTTCAGCATCTTGTTCGTATACGTCGGATTTGTCGTACAATATTCAGACCCTGCTTCTATCGCCATCACTGCCTCTTTCGGGGTCGGATTATTTACCCAAAACCTGGTCTGGGTCTCGCTTTGGACCTTGTGAAAATACGTATCATTCATTGTATAACTCCTTTCATACATGTATCAATTCTGGTGTTTCTTTTTATGGGAAAATAATATTCGGAAGAAAAGTGGAAATTCCCGGAAACAGGGTAACTACCAGGAGAGCAATAATCAGGGGAATAAAATACGGCAGTATTTTCCTCATGATTGTTTCCACCGGTTGACCTGAAACAACACTTACCATGTACAGACTCATTCCAACCGGAGGCGTAAGAAGCCCGATCATAAGATTAAAAACAACGACGATACCAAGATGTATCGGATCGACTCCAGCCATCATCATAGCCGGATAAATGATCGGTGTAAGAACCAGAATCGCAGCGATGGTATCCATTATCATCCCAATCATGAGGAGAAGAACATTAATCAACAAAAGAAGAACAATGGGATTCCTTGATATCGATAACAGTAAAGTTGCCATTTTCATTGGAATCTGTTCAATTGTGAGAATCCAGGCAAATACAGATGCGCAGGCAACTACTATGAGAATCTGCCCGGTCGAATGAATCGTCTCCCTCGCCATGGCAAGCAGCTCCTTTATGGACAATTCACGATATACAAAGACCCCGAGCACTAATGAGTATCCAACCGTTACGGCTGCAACTTCCGTCGGACTGAACCAACCGGAAACCAGACCGCCGGCCAGGAGAACCGGAGCAAATAGAGCAGGCAAAGCATTCAGAACGACTTTCCTTGTCTCCTTTCTGCCCGGACGCAGGGTATCCCTCGGATAATCCTTGATATGAGCGATAATGGAGACAACAATCATTAGCAAGCCTGTGACCACAAGGGCTGGAACAATTCCGGCAATAAGCAGTTTTATACTTGAAACTTCAGCGACGGTAGCAAATATTATTAAAGGGATACTCGGAGGAAAAATAGGACCGATTGTAGCGGAAGCGGCAGTAATGGCGGCAGCCTCACCGGCATTGTAGCCCTGATCATTCATAGCCTTGATCTCAATTTTCCCCAACCCCCCGATATCAGCCAATGCCGCCCCTGAGATTCCAGAGAAAATAAGACTGGCAAGAATATTCACATGAGCCAGACCGCCCTTTCTCCTGCCGACCATCAGTCGAGCTGTATTGAAAAGTCGGTCAGTTATACCTGAAGTATTCATCAGGCTGCCTGCAAAAATAAACACTGGTACAGCAACCAGAGGAAATGAGTTCAAGGAATTCGGTAAGCGATGAGCCAAAACTGACAAGGGAAGATTCGAAGTCAACAAGTACAGTACGGATGAGAAACCCAGACTGTAGGCGATAGGAATACCGAACAGTGTCAACCCCAGGAAAACAAGCGTCATTGTCAATCCTGTCATTTCTGCTCACCATAAAAAAGGATGCGGAAAAGCCTGGCAATACCGGCTCCAACACCGAGAATTGCACCGATAAGTCCAGCGGAAAAGAAAATAGTATTGGGTAAATCCAATGAGGGAGATCGAACGTTTCCGCTGTTCTTCATGAGAATCAGATGACTGATTATATAAACACAATAAAAGGCGATTACGACAATAACAGAAAGAAGGGATTGTATTTTACTAAATCTTCCGAAGAACCGAACAGCCAGCATATCAAAACGAACATGATCATCCCTGTAAAAAACTATAGGAGCAGCGATTAGCACAATGGAAAGCAGCAGAAAGCGAGAAAACTCCTCATTCCAGACAAATCCCGTCCCAAAAAAATTACGTAAAATTACCTGGAAAAATACTATTCCGGATAATAGCAACAGAAGAAAAACAGCCACAAATTCAACACCTGCCAGGACCTTTTTCATTGACGATCGCCCCTTTGTGATTGCCCCCATTCACTGCAGGTGCAGCAAATGGGGAGACTCTATTCCTGAAATTATTTTATTGTGTCGATTATACTGTATAAATCACCATACTTGTCATTGAATCGTTCACGAACAAGCATGCTGACAGATTTCCTGAAGGCATCAAGCTGTAAACCGGTATCAGCAGTTATAACTGTCATTCCAGCTTCCTTCAACTTAACAATATCCGCCTTTTCAGACTCTATTGTCTTTGCAGTTGCCCATTCGGCAGTTTCTTCAGCCGCTTCCATTACTGCTTTCTTCTGAGAGTCTGTTAAGCTCTTCCATACGGTTTCGTTCATGACCACACACTCAGCACCCATAATATGAGATGTGATCATCATATGACTCTGGATATCAAATAATTTATTTGCATAAATAACGCCTACAGGATTTTCCTGTCCATCTGCTGCTCCCGTCGCCAGAGCTGTCGGGACTTCAGACCAGTCTATGGGTGTCGCGATAGCTCCCATTCCTTCAACAGCTGTCATGTAGATCGGAAAAGGGATTGCCCGTATTTTCATGCCCTTGAGATCAGCCGGAGAGTATACTGCTTTGTTTGCTGTCAGTTGCCGAGCGCCAAAGAAGAAATTATAGATATTTCGAATGTTTCGTTCTGCAATTGCACCCTCGTTCAGTTTTTTCATTACAGGTGAATTAACATCCGTTACCCGCATCAGATGGTCTACACTCCTGTACAGGAACGGAGTATCAAGTACTGAATAATCGGGGTACAGAGAACCTATTCCCGCCATTGTATTATGATGAAACGCAACTGTACCGTTGCTGACCATTTCAGCCTGTTCCTGAATGGTACCAAGCTGGGAAGACGGATACACCTCTATTATGATTTCTCCATTGGTTTTCTCTTTTACAAGCTCAGCGAAATGCACCGCCTGTTTTCCAGCCACACTCTCCGGCGAGTTCATGTGAGCATATCTCAACCTGGCGCCTGCTCCTTCCTCCTGTCCACCCGAGAAAACCAGCGTAGCAAGCATCATAACAAGACCAGCTACTACAATTCTCTTCATACTTAACTCCTTATTGATATTGTATTTGATAAGGCTTCTTCAGCCTTTTCAACTATGGAATGTACGGTGATACCGTATTTTTCAAAAAGCTCTTCTGGTGTACCCGATTCTGAGAACCGATCATCGAGTCCGATCCTGATAATCCTTCGAGGGCAAAAGGCGGAAGAAGTTTCGCAAATGGCACTACCCAGGCCACCTATCGTTGTATGATCCTCCACAACAAGTGCTGCCCTGCAACTTCCCAAATGTTCCAGGACTTCTTTTTCCGGCAGCGGTTTTATCGTTGCAACCTCTACTCCCCGAACCTTTATGCCTCGGGAGCTGAGTTCCCTGCATGCCATTTTAATATAGGGAAGAACAAATCCGTGGCCAAAAATGACCAGATCCTCTCCATCATCAAAGAACGTGCGGCATTTGCCAAATTCAAAGGGAGTATCTTCGCTCCAGAACTCCGGGTCACGTCCACTTCCGATGCGTAAATAAACCGGTCCATCGATCTGTTCCGTCACCGCTCGCATTGCTTGACGGACCTGTCCGGCGTCAGCAGGCGAAAGAACCGTGATTCCGGGTATGGTACGAGTAATTCCCAGGTCCTCAAGCCCCTGGTGAGTTACACCTTCACGTTCCCCTGAGCCCATTCCCCCATTAGCACCAATTATTTTGACATTCAGCTTTGGATACGAAACAGCATTCCGTAACTGCTCACAGGCTCGTTGGGTAGCGAACACAGCATAGGAAACATATACAGGTGTCATGCCGCATGATGCAATCCCAGCTGAAATCGCCATAGCTGCCTGTTCGGAGATTCCGACTTCAATAAAATTTGAGGGAAATTTCGCTATAAAATCCTGTGCCTTTATAACACCGACAGAATCTGAGGAAACCAGGACAACTGACATGTCTTTTTCAATTACATCGAACAGACCTTCGGTCACTGCTCTTCGTGTACTTTTCTGATTCATCGGTTATTCCCTTCCAGTTGGCGTATTCCATTTATAAACTCTGCTTCGGTGGGAACACGTTTATGCCAGGAATTGTCATCTTCCATGTAATCTATCCCTTTACCTTTTATGGTGTTGCAGATAATTACAGAAGGACGTGTCTCAGCCTCGGACTCCCGGATAGCAGAGAAGATCTCCTTAAAATTATGACCATCTATTTCTCTGCATGATAAGCGGAAGGCTTCAAACTTTTCCATTAAGGGAAGAATACCGCTTACATCAGATACCTGCCCTCCACTTTGCCGTTTGTTGTGATCAATAAAAATATACAGGTTATCCAAAGAATACTTGGTTGCCACGTGCAGGGCCTCCCACACAATTCCCTCCTGCAGTTCTCCATCTCCGGCAAGAACAAATACTCTGCTTGTTTTCTTTTGATGCTTCAGCGCCCAGGCCATCCCAACTCCCATTGCAAGCCCATTACCAAGCGGTCCCGTGGTAGCATCGATTCCCGGGGTTTTCACCATATCCGGATGCCCCTGAAGTCTGGAATTGATTTTTCTCAGAGAATACTTCTCCTTTTCAGAAAAGTATCCTCGGCGCATTAGTGCCGCATAGAGAAGGGGACATGCATGCCCTTTTGATAGAACAAAGCGATCACGATATTCCCATGTTGGACTATCCGGCCGAACATTCAAAATCCCGCCGAAATAGAGGGCGGTAAGTATTTCCGCGGCAGAGTAAGCCGGACCGGGATGTCCATCTTTTACATCATAGATCATCTCAAGAACATCTTTTCGCAGAAGCGAAGCGGTCTTACGAAGCGTATCGACGCACTGGGTTCCATAATTATTCATTTCAGGTACCTCTGTACTGCTTCAAGACCAGATCTAAGACTGCTCAACACGGGGATCCCGGTGCTCTCTCGAAGAGCAGTTTCCATGCGGGCCATTGATCCCTGTGCCAGCACAATAACATCACACGAATCAGATACCTTTTTGGCAGTTTCATGAATCAGCTTGTCATGACGTTCAGGATCTCCTTCGGTTAATGCTTTGAATGCACCACTGGCCAGGCCGTTTATTATTTCGACTTTTTTCCCATTTTCTCCAGCTACTCGTTTGATCAACTCCATTGTTGGATTCAAAGTAGTCGGCAGGGTAGCCAGAACTCCTATAGTCTGCGCCGTCTCCACAGCTTGCTCAACCATGGGTCTGTCGATACGCAATACGGGGATATTAAAAAATGGCTGGAGATAGTCTACAGATTCTCCCACGGAGGAACATGTTTCAAGAATAACATTGACCCCCATCCCGACACCAATATGACAATATTGATGTATTCGTTCCAGAACAGCGGGTGTCATTCTTCCCGCCTCTATTACATCCGCTATAAGGCTGTCATCAAGGATATTAATGACCCGTACATTTTGTAACACCTCTTGAGACATCTTTTTTAACGGATCAACAAGAGCTGCACCGGTCACCAGTGTCATAACTGTCATGGACTTCATTCTGGTTCCTGCAATAATCATAGGTTTAACATCGGTTGTCTGATGTTTAATCAATACTAAACCCACTTTTCACAGCTGTCAACGTTTTTCTTTGCAAAGGTAATAACCAGCCTTTCAGACCCGGAATCCAATTGCAGAATCGGCAGTCCGGGCGTACACTTAAAGAAACAGAGACGAGGAGGAATATATGCTAATCGAAACCCTGCTCAAGAACAAAGCTGTTCCCGGTGTAATTACCATTGCCGGAGATACTCCCGTCGCCGAAGCTGTTGCAGAAATGAATAAACACCATATCGGGGCGGTACTGGTAGTAGACCGGGAGAAACAGCTCCTGGGAATTCTGTCTGAACGGGACGTACTTCGGCATTTTACCGAATGCGCCAGGGGTCTTACGGCAGAAAAGATCATGACTCCCCGGTCCAGGCTGATTATCGGACACCGGGATGACACCATCGAATACGCCATGAGGGTGTTTACCAACAACAAGATACGCCATCTGCCTGTTCTGGACGGAGACCGTATTGTCGGCATTGTCTCCATCGGAGATGCCCTGAAAGCCCATCTGGAAACCCTGGAACACGACAACAAAATGCTGGAAGATTATGTGACCGGCGCCTCTCTTGTTATCGATTAAGTACTGTCCCGAATCGTGGGGATGAGTTCACGGTAAACCTTCTACTAATCAGGATTTACGGGAATTTTTTTTATTTTTCCGGACTTTTTCCTGTTTCCCCAGAATTTAACGGTTTGAAGGATATCCATCCCCACGATTCGGGACACTAGGTATTGATTAAGAGACTCTCTTTTTCCAGGGCAATTGTTTCATGATTCCAGCCATGATAAACTGCCTGCTATGGCAAGCATCTACTGGTACGATCTGGAAACCTTCGGGAAAAACCCCTTTTACGACCGCATAGCCCAGTTCGCCGGCCTGAGGACCGACGACTCCTTTGAGCCTCTGGGCCAGCCTCAGGTGTATTACTGCCGGCTCTCACCGGACTACCTGCCCGACCCTGCCGCCTGTATGATAACGGGGATTACACCCCAGGAAGTACAGTCCAAAGGAATGCCGGAAGCGGAATTTGCCCGGCAGATCCTCAATGAGTTTACCCGGCCCGGAACCTGCGTTACCGGGTATAACTCCATCCGCTTCGATGATGAATTTATCCGCAATCTTCTCTACCGAAACTTCCATGATCCCTACGAAAGGGAGTATCAGAACGGAAATAGCCGCTGGGACATCCTGGACCTTCTTCGCACCGCCCATGACCTGCGCCCCGAGGGAATCAACTGGGTGCTTAAGGAAGATGGAAAACCGGATTTTACCCTGGAAACCCTGGCAGAAGCCAACGGCATTGAGCATAAGCACGCCCATGATGCCCTGAGCGATGTATACGCTACCGTCGGACTTGCCAGGCTGGTCCATGAAAAACAGCCCCGTCTTTTCCGCTACCTCTTTCGCTTACGCAAAAAACAGGAGGTATGGAAGCAGATCGATTTGTACAAGCAGACACCTTTTCTGCATACCTCCGGAATGTTTACCTCCGCTTCCGGCTGTACCTCCCTGGTAATGCCCCTGACCATTGATCCGAACAACGGAAACTGCGTTCTCTGCTATGATCTTCGCTACGATCCATCTCCTCTCATAGAACAGGACGCCGAAGAGGTGCGAAGACAGATTTTTACCCCTGCCAGGGAGCTTTCGGAAGAACGAATCCATATAAAGGGAATCCACGTAAACCGGGGGCCCTCAATCTCGCCGGTAAAAATGCTGGATGATACATCCTCCCGGCGCCTTGGAATTGACCTGGATACCTGCAGAAAGAATTACCGTCTCCTGAAGGAAGCCGGAGACCTGCAGCAGAAAGTCCGCCAGGTCTATACGGTCGAAAGACCCCAGGATGATACCCGGGACCCGGACCTCCAGATATACTCCGGTGGCTTTTTCAAGGACAGCGACAGGGAAGGCTTCAAACAGATTCATGCGGCAAAGCCTGAGGATCTGCCAGGATTTCAGCGCCGGTGGGAAGACCAGCGGATTCCGGAAATGCTGTGGCGTTATATCTTTCGAAACTATCCCCGGGTAATGCCGGAGGATGAGCAAAAAAAGTGGAAAAGCTTCTGTGCCTCCAGAATACTGATTCCCTCGGCATCGGAGGCCGTCAGGCTGCCGGAATTTCGCAAGAAACTTGCAGCTTACAGGGATGACAAAACCCTGGCTCCCCGCAAAAAGGTCGTGGTTGGTGAACTGGAGAGATGGGCCGACGAACTTGAGAAGGAGATGCTTGCCTGAAGCCGATTCAGGAATCGCGTCGGTGGAACTTCAGATGCAGGCGTTCTCCCTTTCGTGATACCCGCACCACCTCGGCGCCGATGTTCCGATAGCGTCGGCCCTGATAGGAAAAGCTGACAGAAAGGTCATCCCCTTCGGAAAATTGGGTACCCGGGTTATCGGTGCTGGCCCCATGGGAACTGAGATCGTGCATTCTGGCTGTCAGCCCCTCATTTTCTCCTCCCACCGGTGTGAGGAGCGCTTCAGTATCGACCTTTCTCCGGGGCAGTTTTCTGCGCGTGAGGGATACGGCCCGCACCTCTTCGGAGATGGGTTTGAGTCCGGCCTTGTACATTACGCTCCTGACCAGATCGTCCCGGCCGCCTTCATGCTGCAGATACTTCCGCAGACAGGCATTGAAAACATGGCTGTCCACCAGCAGGGAGTAGCGCTTTTCCGGAGTGTCCAGGTAACGGGCGAGTTCCGTAAGAAACTCAGCCTCCTCGGGGGTGATATCGAACTTCTCAGTATAAAGCTTCCATTTGGTCTCGTAGGCCCTGAGGAGCATTTCCCGTTCCCGTATCTTGCGGCGTTTGTTGGATACCATCAAAAAGGCGACGAAAAGCAGGATCAGAACAAGGAAAATTACAACCTCAACGGTACCGGAGTTGAGAGAACGTTGTATTATCGCCTTCCAGAACTTTTCCAGGTAATTCATCATATCTATGCATAAGATACTACATCACAGGCTCTTTTAAAAAGCTTTTTGCCTTTAACTGGTCAACAAAGCGTAATGGTGATATTATTTACCCAAAACTTATCTACAGGAGAAAAACCATGCAACTAAAAAAAATTACTGTCCCTTTTTTGATACTGATGATTCTTTCAACCTTTGCCTGGGCTGCACCCTTGAAGGGAATGTCTCTTAACGGTTCAACAGGGCTTATCAGCATCCCCTCCGGCCGCATCGGCTGGGAACGGAGCGCCGATATCGGCATCGATCTCGGATATCACGCCATTGTCGACGATGAAACCGTTCATATTCCCAAAGCTTCAATAAGCCTCTTCAAGATCGCGGAACTCGGTTTTGCCTATGATACCCAGGATGATTCGGACAATGCAGACACCATTCTGCACGGTAAAATACAGCTGCCCATCAAAGGCCCCTCCGCTGTTGCCATAGGCGGTAACCACCAGATGCTTCAGACAGCAGGAAACGACACCGATCTGACCCAGATTTATCTTGCGGCAACCTATCCCGGAGAATTCTTCCGGATGCCCGCGGAAACCACGGTAGTGGTGGGCAAGAGCTTCGGCGACGCTGCCCCGGACGATGCCATCGACTTCGGAATGGGTTTTGATCTTCTCTTGTTTCCGGACATTTTTCAGGGTTTTGTTCACTGGATCAACGATTTTGCCAACTTCTCCTATTCCGCCGACGCCTATGGAGCCGATGCTGCCTTCAGGGGAGTATTCAACACCGGAATCAGGATCGACCTGGCAAGCATACCTGCTTTTTCAAAGTTCAAGTTCGCCCTGGATGCCATCATGACCGACGCCCTGGACGATAACAGAGCTTTCAGTCTGGGCCTTACCTTCGGCGCCCCCCTGGGTTAACAGATAATCACCCTGATTCGAATGCGGGCGCGTCGTGCCCGCATTTTTTTTATCCTTCTTCTTGTACCCGGCAATTCCACAGCATATGATTATATACAGGGGGTATGAATATGCAGAGAGGAATCGTCTCGGTCAGTAAATCTGTTCCAACCATCGAAGGGGCAGGTGTACACCTGCACAGAGCCTTCGGATTCGGCAAAACCGAAGAGTATGATCCTTTCCTGCTGCTGGATGATTTTCGGGGGGATAATCCGGCCGATTATACCGCCGGGTTTCCCTGGCACCCCCACAGGGGCATTGAGACAATCACCTACATCCTTGCGGGTACTGTCGAGCACAAGGACAGTCTGGGCAACAGCGGGATCATCGGTCCCGGAGAAATTCAGTGGATGACCGCAGGAAGCGGCATTATACATCAGGAGATGCCCAGGGGGGATGAGTCCGGACGCATGCACGGTTTCCAGCTCTGGGCGAATCTGCCGAGGGCAAAAAAGATGACGCCCCCCAGGTACCAGCAGTACGGGGCCGGAGATTTCCCGGCGGTGACGAGCCGAGAGGGTTCCTCCGCCAGAATAATCTGCGGAGAACTCTGGGGGGGACGGGGGCCAGTGGATGGGACTTTCGTTGATCCGTCCTATTTCGATATCGAAATACCCGCCGGAACCCTCCAGGAGATACCCATTGCTCCGGGGCGACATGCCTTTGCCTACGTAATCGACGGAAGCGGAGATTTCTGCGGTAAAAGGGAGCCTTTCGATGTACCCCGTTCAAGCGCCGGCTGGGCTGATACTCACGTGGAAAAACAGGCTGCGA
The DNA here is from genome assembly GCA_964554875.1 of uncultured Spirochaetaceae bacterium. Classification (GTDB taxonomy): domain Bacteria; phylum Spirochaetota; class Spirochaetia; order JC444; family Marispirochaetaceae; genus Marispirochaeta. Next base: position 102,261 of record CAZKQJ010000009.1, read on the forward strand.
ACCGACATCTGCTGCTTTTTTCCGACGGTGACAGCATTACTGTTGAGTCCGGCAGCAAAGGAATCCGCTTTCTGCTGGTATCGGGCATTCCCCTGGCAGAACCTGTCGCCTGGTACGGTCCCATAGTCATGAATACCCGGGAGGAGCTGCAGACGGCCTTCAGAGAACTCGAAGAAGGATCATTTTTAAAATGAAAACACAAGGACCCAAGGGACAAGGAGAATAGTTACAACACAAAGTTCAATGTATTTTCTTTGTTATCTCTATTATATTATCTACCCTGGAGGCAAATGGATATCTGTGAAGAATATTTGTTTGCTTTATAAGACTTTGAAATATACTCCCGGCGATACAGTCCCTCTGATATCTCGAAAAAACTTGACTAAAGCACGTTTACTATTTAGTATTCTAAGGATAATCATCGTAAGTCCTGTACCATCTGCATTATCAAGGAGATAAAACGGCATGTCCAGTGAAAATAAGCGGGAGGTCTCTGAAGCTCCTTCCTCCGGGCCGAATGTACAAGAAGATTCTTCGGAAGATATTGAAGGCTTCATTCAAGTAAGAAACCTATGGAAGGTATTCGGCCGGGATGTAAAGCGCGTGCTTTCTCCAAAGATGAGAAAGCTCTCGAAGGAAGCAATTCAAGAGAAAACCGGCTGTGTAATAGGAATGAGGGAAATCTCCCTTGATGTAAACAAGGGTGAGTTTTACATCCTCATGGGACTATCGGGCAGCGGAAAATCCACCCTTATACGATCGCTGATTCGTCTCAATGAACCGACCAGCGGATCGATCATCGTCAACAACACGGATGTAACCAAACTCGGCAAAGAGGAAATTCTGGATTTCCGCAAGACAACCTACGGTATGGTGTTTCAGCATTACGGACTCTTTCCACATATGACCGTTCTGGACAATGCGGCCTACGGCCTCAAGGTCAAGGGACTCCCCAAGGGGGAACGCTACGCGAAGGCCATGCAGTCCCTGGAAACCGTTGGTCTAAAGGGCTGGGAAGACTACTACCCCGGGGCGTTGAGCGGGGGAATGCAGCAGCGCGTCGGACTGGCCAGGGCCCTGGCAAACGAGCCGGACGTCCTGTTGATGGACGAACCCTTTTCCGGTCTGGACCCCCTGATCAGGCGGCAGATGCAGGATGAACTGGTCGAACTGCAGGGCAAACTGCAAAAAACGATCATCTTTGTAACCCACGATCTTCATGAGGCCCTGAAACTTGGAGACCGTATTGCGATTATGCGGGACGGCAGTATTGTCCAGATCGGTACTCCGGAACAGATCGTTACCGAACCGGCGGACGACTACGTCCATGAGTTCGTCCGGGATGCCTCTCCCGCAAAGGTCCTTACAGCTGGAACCATTATGCAGGAGCCGGAGGTGCTTCTGTACGCCTGGGAGGGTCCGAATACGGCGATTCACATGCTTCAGGCTAACAAACGCGAAGCAGCCTTCGTTGTAGACAAGACCCTCAGGCTCCTTGGAGTCGCTACCATAGAACGGCTCAAACCCCTTGCCTCGGAAAAGAAGAAGAACGCCAAGATCCCGCCGGAAGCGATCCGCGGCGTGCCGACGGTCAGGGAGGACAGCTACATTGAAGAGCTGTTCAGTATCGTCAATGCGAACCCCTATCCCATCCCGGTTACCGATGAAAGCGGCAAGCTTCTTGGTGTTGTCAAGACCGACACCATATTCGAGACCATCAAATCAGATGAGGAAGAGAAACATGATTGAGTTCCCTGAAGTAATATCCATTCCCCTGGCAGACTGGATCGACACAATAATGAACTGGCTTCTGACAAACCTGGACGAGTTTTTTGACATAATTGGCTTTATCATACTGCAGGTCATGCTGGCTTTCGAAAACTTTTTTACCATTGTCCCCTGGTTTGTCATCATTATTCTGGTCTTCCTGGCGGGGTGGAAATTTCTTGGTAAGTGGTATGACGGTTTTTCTTTCGCCCTCATGCTTTTTGCAATAGGAACCTTCGGCTACTGGGACCTGGCCATGCGGACCTTGAGCCTGGTTTTCGCGGCGGTAATCTTTTCGCTTCTCATCGGGCTTCCCATCGGAATTATCATGGCCAGGAGCGACAAAGCGGAATCCATCATCAAGCCCATACTGGACGGGATGCAGACCATGCCCTCCTTTGTGTACCTCATTCCGGCCCTGATGTTTTTCGGCCTCGGAAAAGTACCCGCAATCATTGCGACGATCATTTATGCGGTACCACCGGTGATCAGACTGACAAACGTCGGCATCCGGACAGTAGACAAGGAGGCTGTCGAAGCCGCCCTGGCCTTCGGGGCTACGCCACGCATGGTTCTCTTCGATGTGCAGCTGCCCCTGGCAAAACCGTCGATAATGGTCGGGGTCAACCAGACAACCATGATGGCCCTGGCAATGGTGGTTATCGGCTCAATGATTGGGGCCAAAGGGCTGGGAATGGAGGTACTTCTTTCGATTAACCGCATAGAGGTCGGACGAGGATTTGAAGCAGGTATCAGTATTGTACTTCTGGCAATAATAATCGACCGCCTTACCCACTCATTCGCGAAAAACGACTACACCAACAGCACGGAAAAGTAAAAAGTAAGGGGGACACGGCAACGCCGTGTCCCCCCAAGAACGGATGGGACAGTGCTTGGTTTCGGCAGCTTATCCAGTAGGACCGCCCTGTTCCTGTCAGGGAACAGAAAAAATACGCCATACTGCATAAACCACAGTATAGCGTAGAACCATACTATCATTGGTCGGACCAATATGTCAACATTTTTTTTCTCAGGTTACGGACTTGACCTTTCCGGCTGTCTCGGGTAGGAATTGTCAATACTCCTCAGAAATAACCGCACCGGTAAAGGAATATATACACTATGATCAGCGCGAGTGACATAAGCCTCTCCTTTGGAGAGCGGGTACTGTTCAAGAACGTAAACATCAAATTTACTCCCGGCAACTGCTACGGCGTAATAGGCGCCAACGGTTCGGGAAAGTCAACCTTCCTGAAGATCCTATCGGGAGAAATCAAAGCCGACTCCGGCGAGATAAACACCTCCCCCGGAGAACGTATCGCCGTACTCCAGCAGGATCAGTTTGCCTATGATGAGAACACGGTACTTGATACAGTCATCATGGGGCACCGTAAACTCTACGAAATCATGGCTGAAAAAGACAGTCTATATGCCAAAGAGGACTTCAGCGAAGAAGACGGCATGCGGGCTTCCGAACTTGAAGGAGAGTTTGCCGAAATGGGTGGCTGGGAGGCCGAGTCCGAAGCGGCCCAGCTCTTGAGCGGTCTGGGAATTGCCGAGGAGTTCCACACGAAAAAAATGAAAGACCTGGAAGGAGCGCAGAAAGTCAGGGTGCTTCTGGCCCAGGCCCTTTTCGGAGACCCCGATATTCTGCTTCTGGATGAGCCTACCAACAACCTCGACCTGGAATCGATCAGCTGGCTCGAGGACTTTCTCTACAACTTCAAGAACACTGTTATCGTCGTATCCCACGACAGACACTTTCTAAACCGCGTCTGTACGCACATAGCTGATATTGACTTCAGTAAAATCACCCTCTATGTGGGAAACTACGACTTCTGGTATATGGCGAGCCAGCTTGCCAACAAGCAGATGAAGGACGAGAAGAAGCGCAGGGAAGACAAAATTGCAGAACTGAAGGAGTTTATCCAGCGCTTCAGTTCAAACGCTTCAAAAGCCCGGCAGGCGACGGCAAGAAAAAAACTCATCGATAAACTGACCATAGATGATATCAAACCGACATCCCGAAGATTCCCCTACGTCAGTTTCGATCCCGGCCGGGAAAGCGGAAAAAGCATACTCAGCGTGGAAGGCATAACAAAAAGCCTCGACGGGGAAGTCCTGCTGAAGAACATAAGTTTTACCGTCGACAAAGGAGACAAGATTGCCTTTGTCGGTCCTTTCCACCAGGCAAAAACCGTCCTTTTCGAGATCCTCACGGGACGGATGGAACCCGATGCGGGAAGCTATGACTGGGGAGTCACCATAACTCCTGCCTATTTTCCCAAGGACAACAGCGAGTATTTCACTTCCGATATGTCACTGGTCGACTGGCTCCGTCAGTACACCGATGCCGAAGAAGAGGAGAGTTACGTGCGCGGATTTTTAGGGCGCATGCTCTTTTCCGGCGAAGAATCTCAAAAACCGGTCAAGGTACTATCCGGAGGAGAAAAAGTTCGCTGCATGCTGTCAAAAATGATGCTCTCCGGCGCGAACTTTCTTATTTTCGATGAACCGACAAATCATCTTGACCTGGAATCCATCAGCGCCCTGAATAACGGGCTTATGGAGTTCAGCGAGTCCATCCTGTTTACAAGCCACGACCACCAGTTCGTCGATACTGTTGCAAACAGAATAATCGAATTTACCCCGGGGGGATTGATAGACCGCAGGATGCGCCTGGATGATTACCTCTCCTCCGAGGAGGTCCGGGCTCATCGCGACAAGCTGTATCACAAGCATCTGAGCCTCGTAATATAGCCCTGCCGCAGACGGCCGGAAGCTTCAGTACCGGCTGTCGATTTTCCAGTCCGCTGCGACACTGAGAAGGATGTCCGGTCCTTCATGGGTAAGGAAATCCTGTTCAAGGTATACCTGAAGATCCCAGGTATCATAGCTTCGGCGAAACCCCATCTGCAGCGCTGTTACCGGCATCTCAAACTGGTCCGGACCTGGAAAGAGGGAATGGTTCAAAGGCGCCCGGGATGTCAGAGGAGAAGTATGTACCCTGATCTGTCCCAGCACACTCCAGGTATCTGAACACAGCCACTCCAGAGCCGCGAGGGATTGACTGATCAGTAAAGGCTTCGCGTCCCCGCCGGCTCTGAAGATCAGTTCTCCAGGAACAACAAAACCCTGCTGTAAATGCAGTACAAAGGATTCACCAACACGATGCTCATACAGAAGCTGCGCTCCAATATCCGCGTAGCCGTTCCCCCCGGGAGTCCCCTTTTTACCCGTGGGGAGTTCCAGGGCCCAGGCAAGGCCCCACACAGTTCGCCGGTTTTCAGAAAAGGTCCAGATGCCGAAGAGTTCCATGTCACCGGGAAGAACTCCGGGACCCTCCAGTTCTATCGTGACACCCCTGTCATTCTTTATGGATACAGCGGTTTCCCCCTGATGGAAATATTCTCTGGAGGCATTGGGCAGATTAAAAGCAGAGTGAAAGCCCTCTATTGCGGAGTCAAGAAAACCTCCGTAATAAGCGTAGAAACGGAGGCTTAATCCCATTCTGTGTGCATGCCCGAAGGGAAAACTGAGCGTTCCGTCCAGAACCAGGGCTTCAAAATCCATGGCCGTAAGTTCTTTCGCCCGTTCAGAATCGGAAAACCTGCCCTCGTCGTCCAAATTCTCATCATCGGGATCAAAGGCGTACCCCCGAAATTCATTCATGTAATAAAACTGAGCGCGGGTACGCACTGACCTGTCCAGACCATCGGAAGCGGAAAATCCCGGAAAGGAATAATATATTTGATGCGGGGCATCCAGGAGTTTGCCCCGCAGTGGACCGAATGCATGCATATGGCTGTGCTCGATAAAAACCACCAGGAACAGAGTCAACAGCATATTTCTGAAGAAACCGCTCACCTGTAAAACCGGTCCCGCTTATCCCCGGTATATTCCGTCCAGGGTGTCACGGATATCATCTGCCTCTTCCAGGTTCTGGGCGACGGTCTGCAGTACCAGTCCTTCAGGAGAGAGCTCCCGGCGGATGAGCGAATGGTCATCCCGGGTCAAGGGGCCGCGGACATAGAGCAGGCGCCCGGCCTCCTGTATGCGCTTAAGATACGGCATCATCTGAGGCAGGTCCATCTCGCAGATATCCTTGTTGATTTCGAACACATCGATTTCCTTCACATCAAGAAAATGCTCGAGCAGAAAGAGGCTCGCCGAATGAAGATGGATAAGACTGTAAGAAAAGGAGGCGGCAATCCTTCGATCAAAATCCTGAATTATCCGGACATACAGATCGGGTGAATATACGGCGGACTCATCCTCCTGGAGACGGACAAAGGGTCCAGGGGCCCATATTCCGTACTGCTCGATGTAGTATCCTCCGTAAAAATCTCCCGCCGTACTGTGATGCTGCCGAACAAGCCCGACAAGAGCATCGGCGCAGACTGAGCAGGCCTTTCTGGAGAGTTCCGGTTCTTCAATGCAGTCGATCAGGGCTTCGCTGTGGCCCCGGAGCATCCCGAAAAGATCCGCCACACCCCGCAGGATAGGCAGGCCCACCGGGTACCGTCCCCTGCCCTGGATTGACAAATCCTGGACAAACGAGAGATACCTGCGAAGCCAGGGATTATCTTCCGTAAGTTCAAAGGCGAAGATATCCTCCCAGCTCAGCCGTCGCTCATCGGCCCAGACACTGTCCCGATTACGGCGCAGGCGCGCGCCGAGGACTCCCTCCATCCAGGGTATGGCGGATATCGGGGCAGCCCCTTTAATCAGATCGTCCTTCGTCGCCAGAGACTGCCGGAAGAACTCTTCGTAGTCCGAAAGGCAGTCGCTGCTGGAAAGCTGTTCCGGAGCGATCTGTGCGCCGTCGGCAATTCTGGTCAGGGAAGAAAAACGCTGAAAAGGAAACCAGCCGCCTATGTCGATGCCGATAATGGGTCGTTTAACAGGCTTGCGGTCCCAGAAATCCCGAAACCGGGACAATTTTTTCTCTAAAACAGGATCCCGCACAGGCATAAGGTTTCTCCTATATATGGTACCCGGAGCTGTTCATCTCCAGGCAACGCAGTTGATCATAAATTTCAGTGTTCAAAGGATAGTCCCAGCACCCCATGCGGTGATAGATATATCCGCCGAATCCCGTTTTGAAACGGTACAGGCCGTACAAGGGGTGGGTTTTGTCGGCCGAAGGCGAAACACCGAACATATCGTATTCTCTGCATCCCTTGTGTTTTGCCCGCCGTATGGCCTCCCACTGCAAGGCATAGGTCGGCATCAGGTTTCTTTTTTCTGTGGCCGAAGCACCGTAAAGGTAGGTAGCCCGTTTGCCGGCGCTTACAAGAAACATGGCCGCCAAATCTTCACCTTCCGCTCTGGCGATAAGGAGCTCTACATCCGCGGCACCATCACCAAAGACCATCGCCGCGTCCGCAACAGCGCGAAAAAAAAATCTTCCGTGAAGGTTTATTCCGTTCCTGCGGCAGGTTTCACGGTACAGATCATACCAGCTATCGAGTCGGGATTTATCGGCAGAAACGACCTCTACTCCTCTTCGTTGAGCAAGACGGACATTATACCTGGTTTTTGCACGCATGGAAGCGAGCAGCTCATCCTCCGGCCTGGTCAGATTAATGAATACCGTGTCCGCCGGTAGAATATTGGATTCCGCTTTTCGCAAATTCCATTTTTGGGTTGGAAAATTGATCCTGATTTCCTGAGTTCTCAGTTCAGGAGGGCCGAGCCAGTCCCCGTTCTCATCAAAGCGATCATCTTCCTCCGACCAGGGAGATCTCCACAGCAGATCATAACGGATCAGAATACAACCCGCGGGCAGGAAGCCCCGCAAAGCCTCCGACAAGTCCTCCAGGAAAGGCCCGAAGTTATCCGGACCAGGATCGAGTTCAGGTCCGTAGGGGACATACGCAATGGAGAATCCATCGCCGATCTCCTGGAAAAGCACCAGCAGATCCTCCGACGAATCCCCGGCGGCCGCGGTAACGACAAGCTCATCTGAAGCCACCGAGACACTGAAAGCGGCCGAAGATACCCCCTGAAGTTTTTTCACCTCGGACCAGAAGGCTGTCTGCTGCAGCACAGGTGTAACGCGAATATCCTCTGTTTTACAGCGGTTCACGGAAAGATCCATAGGATGTTTGTACCTGACCTCCGGTGTATATCCTAAACAACATGCAACGCATATTCAAGCTTATTGTATCTTGCGGCTCGGGATATCTGATAGTATGATGAGCACAGATTGAACACAAGGTTGAGCTGGAATGAAGGTATTTATTCTTGACACTGGTACCCTGCACTGCGACAGGGATATGTTTGTTATAGAAGAAGGGACAAGCTACAAGCCGAAACCGGAAAACGAAACAGTACGAATACCAACTCCGGTTTTTGCTGTACTGATAAAACACGAAAGCGGCACCCTCCTCTTTGATACAGGCTGCAACAGCCGGGCCATGGAAGGCTACTGGCCGGAACACCTGCGTACCTCCTTTCCTGTTTCAATATCGCCGGAGCAGGAGCTGACGCATCAGCTTTCCTTGTGCGATACGAAGCCGGAAGATATTTCCACCGTGCTTATATCGCATATGCACCTTGACCACGCAGGGAACATTCGCATGTTTCCCAATGCTGATATCTATATCGGCAGAAGGGACTACGAGTATGGAAAGGCACTCATTTCTGAACCGGATGTAAGAAAGCATGGAGCCTACATTGCCGAAGATTTTAACTTTCCCCCAGAGCGACTGCATCTGATCGAATCAGAGTTTTCAATTATGGACGGGGTAGAAATAGTATCCCTCCCCGGGCATGCCCCGGAGGTTCTGGGTCTGATCGTTCATTTAAAGAACCGGGTCCTGATATTTCCTCAGGACAGCATCTATACCCCGGATAATTTTGAGCCCGCAGGCAAGGCTTCCGGAATCGTTTATGACAAACAGGCATATTTCGATTCAATAGAGAAGGTTCGAAGCTTGAAAAAGCGCTACAATGCGCAGGTCATATTCCCCCACCACCAGGGTTTTTTCGGCACTCTGAAAAAAGCACCCCGGTGGTATGAATAGAGCCACAGGCTGGGGAGGCAATCGCAGCTCCCTTTCCCTCTCCGGCCAGTTTACAGGGAAGTCACCTCTTCTATCCTCTGAATTCCCTGCTTGTTGACTATCAGACGATATCTGGATACCTGCTCCTCATCCTCGCTGGAAAGAAGCCGCAGTACAAGATTAATATGATACACCCGCCTGCCTTTAACAGTGGAGACCTTGCCATCCTTCCATGTTCTAAGAAATTTCTTGGCATCGTCCATCTCCTCGAGAAAACGATCCATTTTTATGCGAATGATTTCAGTAACTGCTTCGATCCGGGAGTGCTCCTTCATCAGTTTGCCGCTGTGTATTGTAATGTCTTTACGAAAGTGAATGATGTTTTCCGGAGGCAAAATGGTCCGGAATGGATTCGCTCCCGCGTTTCTTACGGCCTGAACACTGTGCGGTGTTTCCCTCAACTGAGCAAGGCGTACCATGCTTTTCGTCTTGCCGACATTTTGCTGTATGATCTGATCAACCAGCTTTTCCGTACGGTCGGAAATAAAACGCGGCATTACACGCAGAAGAATTCCTCTGAGGATTTCTTTAATACGGTCTTTCAACATGTAACTGACTACGATAATCATTGCCCAGGGTATACTGTAACTGGCAAAAAGCTGTTCGGCAAAGAAGGTCGCTACAATGGCAAAGGTCATGGCGGCAGCAGCGGCTATTCCGGCCAGGATGTGCCCTATCTTCCGGTTTGTCCCCGTTTCTTCGCTGGACATATAGAGGACCGTCTGGGCCCACTTTTTCAGAATACTCTCCCGGTACAGAATACCTTCGACCTCACTGTCGTCTTTATTCTTCAACACCGATGGGTATCGCATCTCACGGCGATGGCGATTTTCCGCTTTCATCATGTCTTCGATTCTCGATTGAATCTTGTTGCCCGAGAAAATCCGGTGAAGATAAAACAGCATCTTCTCCGCCGAGAGGCTGATGGACTCGTCACTCCAGCGCATCGCCGTTCTAAGCTGAGCGCTTATGGAAGGCTCCATGAATCGGGAATGAAATTCTCTGAACTGCTGTAAAAAAATAGTTGCTTCTTCCAGAAACTTTTCAGTTTTTCTTACCAGATGTTGACTTATCTCCACAGAGGCAATGTCACTAAGGAGCCTGTAGGTCGCTTTCATTTCCGCAGAGAAGAGATTGGCCAGGGTTCGCAGTTCATAGAGGACGCGATGTTCATTTATGTCAGTGGCCAGCGTTACAGTTTCAAGATAGTTCCGTATTCTTATCAACGGACTGATTGAGCAATTGGGATCAACCAGCCGGGCAAGAGGAACATAGGAAATGGAAAATCGTGTGTGACTTTTGACATCAGCAAAAAAGTGGTCAACACTGAAACGTTCGTTATCTATTCGAAGCTGCGCAGGGGTAAACATGAAGGCATCGATGGAATAAAGAACGCGCTTTTTATCAGCGGGGAGAGGATAGCGGTTCTTAATCTCCAGTTGGGTTTTCCCGTGTGCACGAACCAGAGAACCGAATTCAATCATATTTTCAGCATTCCACTATACGTCCCTGCAGGCATGCCCAGGTCAACGTTTGTACACCTTAAAGAAATCGGTCTTGAAAGAGAAGCGTACATCCTGCCCAAAGCGATAATTATGTACCTCTCCGTGGGTATTCGGATGAATAGCGGTAAGAAATCCATCGGAATATTCTACCTTATATTCCGTAGTTGCGCCAAGAAAACTGCTTACCTCAATTTTTCCGGTAAATTGTCCGGTATCGGGCTTAACCTCTACCGCTTCGGGTTTAATTGCCAACATGACATCATTTCCCCTGCCCAGTCCGTCCTGTACGTTAGCCGCAGGAACCCGGACCTCCGAACCCAGAAGAGAGACTGTAACAAAACGATTGTCCAGTTCAGTTATTTTTCCCTCAAAGAAGTTCGCGTTTCCAATAAAATCCGAGACAAAAGGATCCGCCGGATGATTATAAATATCCTCCGGGCTTCCGCTTTGTACTATTTTTCCGTTATGCATGATAACAATGGTATCGCTGATGCTGAGCGCCTCGCTCTGATCATGGGTAACGTACAGTGCCGTAATGCCGAGCAGCTGCTGTACCCTCTTGATTTCCGTTCGGGTCTGTATCCTGAGTTTGGCGTCCAGGTTGGATAATGGCTCATCAAAAAGAATAATTTCCGGTTTCAGGACCAGGGCCCGGGCCAGAGCAACACGCTGCTGCTGTCCCCCGGACAGTTCCCCGGGATAACGGTTCTCCAATCCCACCAGGTTAACCATTTGAGCGGCCATGGCCACATCGTTACGGATGGTATCCTTCGGCATTTTCCGAACCTGGAGCCCATATGCAATATTTTCATAAATTGTAAGATGGGGAAAAAGCGCATAGCTCTGAAATACCATGGGCATGTTTCGATTGAAGGCCGGAACATTATTGATCTTCTTATCATCAAGAATTATATCTCCCGAACTCTGTACCTCGAATCCTGCAACCATCCGCAGGGTTGTCGTCTTTCCGCAGCCCGACGGCCCAAGAAGAGTTACAAACTCCCCCTTGGAAATCGAGAGAGATATATTATCTACTGCCCGGACTATATTGCCCCTTCCGTCATGAAAATCTTTAACCAGATTATTCAGCTGTAAATAGTCGTTCTGTTTCATTGTATGTCCCTTCTAAAACCTTGTTACTTTGTTGTTCCGAAAATCTGTTCCCGGCCCAGACCTGTTACCTTCATGATTATGAAGATAAAAACCATTATTACAATTATAAGGGCAAACGACATAACTGATGCCGCCCCCAGACGCATAATTTCGGTCTGAGCAAGGATGAGAACCGTCATGTGATTCCACCGGGCAGAAACAAGAAAAATAATCGCGCTGATGGCCGTCATGCTTCGCACAAAGGCAAAGGTAGCCCCCGAAAAAATGGCAGGACGGATGAGCGGGAGAGTAATTTTACGAAATGTCGCAGCACTGGTGGCACCGAGATTTATTGAGGATTCCTCGATTTCGTTGGAAATCTGTTTAAGGGCCGCGATTCCGCCCTCTACTCCAATGGGAACATTCCGGAAAACATAACAGGTAATCAGAATAAACGCCGTTCCTGAAAGTTCAAAAGGAGCCTTGTTGAAGGCAAGGATATATCCGATACCCACGGCTGTTCCGGGAATGGCGTAGCTGAGCATGGAGACAAACTCCATGATGTGCTTCCCGGGAAAATCCTTGCGAACAACAATGAAGGCTATCGCCATTCCAAACAGAGCTGTAATGGGGGTGCTGATAATGGCAAGAAAAAGCGTGTTCTTCATCGTCGTAAAACCCACATCCCAGCTGTATATAAAATGATTAAGCGTGAAACTCCAGTTTATACCCCAGAGTTTTATAAAGCTTCCGCCGATGATGGTGGCGTAAAAGAGCAGAATAAATCCGGAGATAACAGCGCACAGAAGAGTAAGAATAATCCTCAGGGCAGCGGAGGACTGGGAAGTACTTCTGCGGCTGGATTTACCGGTCACCGTAACATAGCTCTTGTTTTTCATTATGTATTTCTGAATAAAAAAGACACCCACGGTAGGTACAAGCAACAACATGGCCAGAGCAGTTCCCCTGGGCAGGTTTCCCATACCGGTAAACTCCAGATATGCCTGGACCGAAAGAACATTGAAGTTCCCCCCGATAATGATCGGGTTACCGAAGTCGGTCAGACTGCTGACAAAAACGAGCAGCCAGGAAGCAAAAATACCCGGAAGCGCCAGCGGCAGCGTAACCGTAAGAAAGGCCTTTCCCCGTTTTGCCCCGAGGTTCATGGCGCAGGTTTCCAGATCAGGATCTATCCCCTGCAGAATACCCGAAAGGGTCATGTATGCAATGGGAAACATACTGACTGTCTGGACGATAACCAGACCTTTTAGGCCGTAAATATTGGCCATATCCATCCCCAGCAGTTTTGATGTAATAAGACCGTTTCGTCCAAACAACAGAATTACAGAAAGGGCAAACATAAAAGGAGGCGAAATGATCGGCAACAAGGCCATTCCCTGAAAAAATCTTTTTCCGCCAATGCGCACCCGCGTCAGGGAGAAGGCAAACAAAAAACCGATAAACGTTGCCAGTGTTGCTACAATAGCTCCCAGAAACACACTGTTCCTGATGGCATTCAAGTATTGAGAATGGGTCAGGACATAGCGGTACACCGAACCGGAGAATTGACCGTTTGGAGTCAGGCTCATTTTAGCCGCCGCAAACATGGGATAAAGAATAAACAGGATCAGCAATCCGGTTATAATGATGACACCGATCATCAGGGCCGGTTCCCTGGTAAGCTGATGAAAGCTGCTATTTATGCGCCGCGGTTTCCGGGCAATATTCATGAACAATGCTCCTTGGAAAAGACAGAAAGGAAGGGCGACTCCCGCGCGGGGAATCAGCCCTTCCGGATAGATATACAGATTATTTCTTGGCTTCGGTTCTGGCTTCACCGCCTATAACGGCGTTCCATTTCTCCACCAGCCGGGTCTTGTTTTCTGCGGCCCATTCGTCATCCTGATCGATGGTGTTCACCTTGCTGATGGGCATGGCGCCCTTGGGGAGAGGTACATCAACAAAGGGAACCACAAAGGCTGTGGTATAGATTTTCGCAGCGGTTTCACTGAGGGCCCAGTCATAGAGCTTCTTTGCAGCTTCGAGTTCGTCCGCAGGTCCGCCCTTTATAAGACTTATGGAAGCAACCTCGTAGCCGGTGCCTTCGGAGGGAAAGGTAATCTCCAGCGGATAACCTTCGTTGACCAGTTTTACACCATCATGAGCGTATCCGATGGCAACGGTAATTTCACCAATAGCGGCGTTCTTTCCAGGAGCTGAACCGCTGCGGGTATACTGGGTAATATTATGATCAAGCCGCTTCATGTAATCAAAAGCTCTCTCTTCGCCGTATATCTGGACCATGGTCGCCAGCACATTGTAGGAGGTTCCGGAGGAACCGGGATTCGCCATCTGCACATGGTTCCTGTACTTGGGATCCGCCAGTTCTTCCCAGGAGGTGGGGGCCGTAAGACCGAATTTCTCCAGGGCCTGGGTGTTGCTTTCAAAACAGAGAGGACCGGCATAAATCCCTGACCAGTAACGGTCGGTATCGCGGAAATTCTCAGGCATCGCGGCGGCAGGACTGTCGTACGGAATAGTCAGGCCCTTGTTTTTTGCTTCGATATGACCAAGCCCCACTCCTCCGTACCAGATACTGGCCTGGGGGTTCTCTTTTTCCGCTTCCATTCTGGCAACACATTCTCCGGTGGAAAGACGTACCCAATCAACCTGGATGCCTGTTTCATCCGTAAAGGCCTTGAATACCTTTCTGGCGAGTTCCTCGTCCAGAGTTGTATAAGCCGTCACTTTTCCAGCGCTCTCTTTTGCTCCCCCTGCAAAGACACCGAAAGAGATAAACAGCAGCAGCGCCAGAGCGATTGCAATAACTCTTTTCATGATAATTCTCCTCCATAATTTGTGTGACTATTTAAAGTCCCTTTCAGTGTAGAGGCAGCCTTCGCAGCGGACAAGAAACAATATGGTTACAAAGGGGTTACAATACGGTAACAGCAGGAACGAAGCGATAGCCCCTTCCCCATTGATTGACAATCATTACCGGATTACGGGGGGCCATCTCTATTTTATTGCGCAGTCTCTGTATATTCACTTTTACCATCTGCCTGCAACCATCCCATTCATCGGCACCCCAAACCTCATGAAGGATTTCCTCACAGCTGAGAACCATTCCCTGTCTGCTCATGAGCAACTTTAACAGCAGATACTCGGTGGGTGTTAACCGTATAAGCCGGCCCCGGCAGACAACCTCTTCCGTATCGAGATTTATCCGGACATCATCGCTGGCCAGGCTTTTCGGAGCTCTGGGATTGGTATTTCTGCCCATGAGGTTCGCCACCCGGAGAATAAGCTCACGGTTATTGAAGGGCTTGCGGACATAATCAAGGGCACCTGTTTCCAGACCGGACACAACGTAATTATCCTCGTCGTAACTGCTGAGCATCAGAACCGGAATATTTCGGTTCTGAAGACTTCGGCAGACAGCAAACCCGTCAATCCCCGGAAGAGCAAGATCCAGGATTACCAGGTCGAAATCGTCACGGCCGGCAACTTCAAGAGCCGATTCACCGGTATCTGCAGTCGTTACCAGGTATCCTTCATCCGTAAGAAGAAATTGAAGAAGATGCAGAATATGCGGTTCATCATCCACAACCAGGATCTTCTTTGCGGCATCACTCACTGATTATCTTCCCCCGTGTGCGGCAGCGTAAAGGATACAGTCGTGCCTACATCTTCCACCGAGCTGACATATACTTTTCCATTATGCTTTTCGATAACCTTCTTGACAATAGCCAGCCCCAAACCGGCGCCGTCAAGCTGTTCATCCGACCAGCTGTCTCCCTGAAAAAACTCATTGAAAACCTTTGCCCGCTCTCCCAGCCGTATACCGGAACCATTGTCACTGACAGAAACAACCATGGCCTGCTCGTTCTCATTTACCGAGATGATGATCCGCCCTCCATAGCGCAGATGCTTGACCGCATTGTGAACCAGGTTAACCAGCACCTGGTGTATCCACCCTTCATCCGCCGGCGGCCGGGAAAGAAGCTTCGGAAAGGAGTAGCGAAGTTCGATCTTCTTCTCTTCAAGGACCGGCCTTATATGCACAGCTACATCCTTTATTACCCGCCGGATATCTATGGGCTGAAGACTTATTGTAAACCAGGCACTTTCCACCTTTATACTGGCCAGAATAGTCTCGGAGAGAGTCACAAGTCTGCGGACATTGCTTCCAACAGACTGGAGGAACTGCTGCTGCCGTTGATTCAAGGGGCCGACCCTGCCTTCACACATAATATCAACCGTTGACTGTATTACCGTAAGAGGCGTACGAACTTCGTGGGCCAGGGTCGAAAGAATGGCTTCCTTGGTTTGAAGGTTTTTTTCCGTTTCCAGGCGGACAGATTTCTGTTCGCGATAGAGAAGCAGAGAAAAATATACAGCCCCTGAGGCTGCGAAAGCGGCTGCCGGATACAATGCAAAGGTCGATGGATCGGAACCAATGCCAGCCAGAAGCGGAGGAAAAGCTGTCAAGAACACCACACTCCTCTGCTGCCAGCATGATTCTTCAGAAAAGAGTACCCCTATGCGGGCGGCAAAGAGGGGAACAAAAAACAGAAAAGGAGGAAAAGCAAAAAGGGCCGCTGCTGACGAAGCGAGGACGATTCCCAGTCCGGTAATCATTCTTTCCCTGAAAAGGGAACGTTCACCTTGCCATAGCCTTGCAAAAAACAGACCTGCAAGAAATGAAAGGCCGGATACCGCAAGCAGAAATATTCGTTGTTTCCAATCTGCCGGGAAAGAAAGAAGCATGGAGAATAGAAATGCTGCATACAACAGACGCCGGAGATAAGAACCGAACCTGGCCATGCATTATCCTAACCCAGCTCTGGCGATAATACAATCTTGAATGGACAACAGTTGTGGCGCACAAGTAAGCGGATGGGGACAGCTTATTCATATCCCGATCTTTAATTAACTGCAAGAATAACGTCCCATTTTACATTTTGGGACGACAGCTGCTGCAGGCAGGGATACAGTGAAGCATAAATGACCGTTTATAGCCTATAGCTGTAAACCAAAGGAGCGAATTCATGAAAAATACTGTTTTGTTTGCAGCAGTTATTATTGCTGCCGGCCTGGTTATCTTTCCTTCCTGCAGCGGAGGATCGGGCAGCTCGGTTTCCACTGGCGCCCTTGAAGGAATATGGGTTGCCACGGGAGATGATGGAGGAACAGCCAAGGCCATGCTGTTTGAGTTCTCCGGTAATAATTTTACCCGAATTGCCTATACGGAGACCCCGGACCCCGACATGATCCAGGAGGAAGGCAGTAAGGGGACTTATTCGATTTCTGGTACTACCTTAAACATATCGATAACCCAGGACTGGGATGATGCTACAGTTAACTGGGAAGATTATACTGAATCTTTTTCCTTTTCATTCGATCTTCAAGGCGACACTCTCATGATGGATATCCCCGGATTAGGGGAACTCTATTTTGATAAAAAATCCTTTTCCAGGCCTTTAGATCTTATTGGTACATGGTATGAACTTCCGGCTAAAGAGAAAACTTTGACTGGGAATGGCGGTGGTACTTATAGCTATAATGATCCCGGCGACAACTACACATCGGAGGGTACATGGACTGCCAGCACGGACCTGATGCGCATCGTTACAACATATGAAAATGATGACGGGACAGAAAGTACTTTCTACATCGAAAACCTGTATGAGTATGAAATTTCCGGAACAGAACTGGAACTTTCCTGGGATGGTACGGTGTTTTCTTCCTATTCCAGTGACGCACCGTAATAAATATAGTAATTTGCCGGGTAACGTTGTTTTAGTCCAAACTATTTTTACCCGGCAGATCAAAGATGTTGAACCACTGATCGGTATGAGGCACTGCAACAACCATAGTATTATGAAGGACGGGCCATTCGGCCCGCCCTCCTGAAAAATATGTCTCCCCTATTACGTATCAATGAACGATTTTATTACATACCACAGAATATCAAGGATCGATAATTACTTATACACATGTTTACTATGTGCAATTGCTAAAGCTAATATTACCAGTTCTGTATCCAGTATTTGACAGATAACTCTATAATCATTAATTCTATAGCGCCACAAGCTTTTTTATCGCCGAGAAGAGCTTTTCCCCGTTGCCGCGGATTATCGAGAGGGGTCTATCTCATCATCCGAATTGTAGATTCGCACAATAAATTAGCCAAACCAGCGTAGAAAATCTCATGAACAGTTAAACAATCTCGTAAATGTCTTAGGG
>CAZKQJ010000010.1:0-105184 GCA_964554875.1 uncultured Spirochaetaceae bacterium
GCCAAGGACCCGGTGAATATCTCCGGCATGGTGGCGGAAAACCTAATCAAGGGCACGAGCAGGCAGATCAGCTGGACCGAGGTTTTTAACCCGGAAAAGAAAAAGGACCTGTTTCTGCTGGATGTGCGGACGGAGGAAGAACACGCCCTGGGAAGCATTGAATCGGCGGTGAACATACCCGTCGACGACCTGCGCCGAAGGATCGGAGAGCTCCCCCGGGACAGGAAAATCGTTCTTTTCTGCAGCGTTGGACTCCGGGCCTATGTGGCGGAGAGGATACTCCGGCAGCAGGGCTTCAGCAATGCGGCAAACCTCTCCGGCGGCTATAAAACCTACTCCATCTCCGCCCAGAAGCAGAGCAACGAGGATATCTTCTCAGGAGACTTTATAGGCAAGGACGATCAGATCTACCAGGGGGTTCCTAAAAAGAGGGAGAACATACAGATCAAACGGATCGATGCCTCCGGCATGCAGTGCCCGGGGCCGATCATGCGCCTGAAAAAGGAGATAGAAAACCTGGATTCCGGCGACAGGCTTGTTCAGACAGCGACGGATCCTGGTTTTGCCCGGGACGTGGAGTCCTGGTGCCGCATGACCGGGAACAGTCTGCTCTCCGTAAACCATGAGGGGGGAGTCATAACTGCGGAAATAGAAAAGGGGCAGCCCCTGGCTCCGAACCCGATGCGCCAGGGAAACGGAACAACCCTGGTGGTCTTCTCTGATGATCTGGACCGGGCCCTGGCCTCCTTCGTTATCGCCAACGGCGCCGCGGCTTCCGGACGGGAGGTTACCCTCTTTTTTACCTTCTGGGGCCTGAATGTTATCAAGGCACAGCGTAAGCCGAAGGTAAAAAAAGACCTTATGGGCAGGATGTTCTCCATGATGATGCCTGCCTCCAGTCGGAAGCTCTCTTTGAGCAAGATAAACATGGGCGGTATCGGAAGCCGCATGATGCGATGGAGAATGAAGACTAAAGGTGTAGATTCCCTTGAGTCAATGATAAACCAGGCACAGGAGGCGGGAGTACGCCTTGTGGCATGCCAGATGTCCATGGACATAATGGGAGTCCAGAGGGAGGAGCTTATAGACGGGGTTGAGGTCGGCGGTGTCGCTACATTCCTCGAAAGCGCCCAGAAATCAAGCGCGAGTCTTTTTGTTTAAGTATCCTTTTGGAAGCTGTTACGATTAAACTTGAAATTTACGGAGTTACCCTCTATTCTCGGAAGGGTGCAAAATCGTCTTTCCAACCGGATGCTGGTCATGGTACTGCTTCCGGTTTTTGTCTGTGTCCTGCTTCTGTTCTTTCTTGCGATCGCCTTTAACGCCGCTTATGATGTTACTGTAAGCGTTCAGGAGGAGGACCTGCGGGAACTGGTACGCCTTGGAACAAGTACCATCGAACGCTTCTGGATTTCACCCCGGGAAGAAGCCGTTGCGGCCCTCTCCCGCAGTCCGCTGCTCCAGAAGCGTATCCGTGGGGAGGTATCTTCCGCTGAGCTCCTACAAGAGTGGGCCGCAGTGCACCCCGCCCTGGCAAGCTGCTACTTTATTTACTACGGTCTTGAAAACGGCCGGATAGAACTCTACCCGGATCTTGAGCTTCCGGAAGAGTATGACCACCGAAGCAGGCCCTGGTACAAACTCGGGATGAGCCTTGAGGACAGATCCCCGGCCTGGACAATTCCCTATCCGGAAATCATTACCGGGGAGATCATTGTCAGTACCGTGGTTCAGCTCCGGGATTCGGATACCGGGGCTACAGGCGTTTTCGCCGTTGACATAACCCTCAAAGGGCTTCAGGAGATGATAAGCGACATCCAGCTTCCTCCGGGGGGATCGGTTTTTCTGCTGGATGCGGAAGGAACTCCCTTTACGGGAACTGCTGTTCAGGATGCTGCCGCCGGCGAACTTCCACAGGAGAGCGACAGGACCTTTGTGGAATACAGCAGCCCCCTCTCCAACGGCTGGAGGATAGCCCTGGTGGTTCCGCGAAAATCCATGGCAAGAAGCTTCGAACGCCTGAGAAGTTCGGTTCTGGGCTTCTCGTTTCTTCTCTTCATTTTCTCCGCTGCACTTCTCGCTTTTCATGTCAGAAAACTCGCTTCCCGGGCGCAGAGGCTTGCTGTCTACTTCGAAGAGGTCATGGAGGATAAAACACCTCTTCGGAGGATTTTCAAGAGCCATGACGAGTTCACCTTCTTGAATCAGCAGTTCAACAAAGTCATTATGGCGACCCGCAAAGCGGAGAACGAAAAACTCTCCCGGGAACAGGTGTTCCGCTTTATCATCGAGCGTGCCCCCATCGGCTTTTTCCGTACCCGCAGCGACGGCTCCCTTCTATACGCGAACCCGCATTTTACCAGGCTTTTGGGATATTCCCACACAGAATTGGAGAAGACTGGTTCTGTTGAACGCTTTTATGCCGACAGGGATGACCGAAAAGCCTTTCTGGCTGAGCTTTCCGAAAAATACGAGGTTCAAGGCAGACGAATCCGTTTCCGACGGAAAACCGGCGAGGAGTTCTGGATCTCCATGAATTCCCTGATAGTTCCCGGGCAGGAGAACAGGGATAATTTCGAGATTGAAGGATTCCTGATCGATGCAACTGACGAGGTGGAAGAACAGAAACGCCTCCGAATTCTCGCCGAGACAGATCCCCTTACCCATCTGGCAAACCGCCGGGCCTTCTTTGAGCGCTTCTCTCTGCTGCTCCGGGATTCCAGGCAGAGCAGAGCGCCCGTGAGCCTGCTGATCTTCGACGTGGACCGTTTTAAACCGGTAAACGACAACTATGGGCATGACCTGGGGGACGAGATACTTCGCCTGATCGCCGGAGCAGGGGAAAAAATCATCCGGAAAGGGGACGTATTTGCCAGACTCGGGGGAGACGAGTTTGCCCTTCTTCTCCCGGCGACCAGCGGAGAGGAGGCAAAAGGACTGGCATCCCGCCTGCAGGCAGGTATCGCAGGGATTTCAGCGCCGGAACCCCTGGATGCGTTTCCGAGCCTGAGCATCGGCATCTGCTGTTCTGAAGACTCCTCATCCGTCACCATTGATGATATGTACAAATGGGCGGATACCGCTCTCTACAGAGCAAAGGCCGCAGGTCGCAACAGGATAGTCCTGTATAGTGAGCCCGGCTGAGCCTGCTATACATTTTTGTACTGTCCCGAATCGTGGGGATGAATCTATATCAAAGTATTTTCTGGTATAGGATTATCTGTTTCTCCATGCCATTATGATGGTTTTTTCCAAAATAACGGTAGTCCACGAGCAGCACAACCGTTTCATCCCCACGGTTCGGAACACAATGAAAAGATTACTTCCGTCTATTCTTGACCAATACTATCATATTTGTATACTTTACTATTATAGTAATATTACACGGGAGGATACACCATGGGCGCTTCCTTTTTTATCTGGCTTGGAGTTTTTCTGCTGCTTCTTGTTGGTCTGGCTCTGCCGAAATTCAGGCAGGGAGTACCCTTTTCTTTGAGGGTATTTATCGCGATGATCCTTGGCGGAGGCGTCGGGGTAGCAATCTTTGCCACTGAAAGCCAGGAGGTTTCAGCAGAGCTGAGACGCTGGTTTTCCCTGGTCGGCTACGGCTATGTCGATCTTCTGCGGATGCTGATTATCCCCCTGGTTCCCACAAGTATTATCGCCGGTCTGCTTAAACTGGAAAACACCAGGGAACTGAAGGTTCTGGGGCTGCGGACGATAAGCCTCTTTTTATCAACCGCTGTTGTAGCCAGCATCATAGGCCTTGTAATTGCCTCGTTTTTCAAGGTCGGTGCGGGAGTTGCCACTGCAGGCCTGGCCGCCAGGGAATCACAGCAGATTACCGATGTGATTGCCAGGTTCCGGGATTTTATACCCTCAAACCCGGTAGCTGCGGCGGCGGAAACGAAGATAATTCCTCTGGTGGTGTTCTCCCTGTTTATCGGAACTGCTGCGGTAATCGAGTCAGGAAGGAACAAGGAACGAATAGCACCATTCAAGGCCCTGATTGATTCCTTTGTCAGGGTAGTTATCCGCCTGACCAGGATCATCATAAGCCTGACACCCTACGGTGTGCTGGGCCTCATGGCCTACTGGATGTCCAACACCGGACTGGCGGCCCTCGCAGATCTGGGGCTTTTTGTCGTCGCTATTGTCGCTGCCTGTGCCGTTCATATCCTGTTTGTGTACGGCGGACTTCTGACCGGTCTTGCGCGGATCAACCCCTTCCGTTTTTACCGGGCTGCCTCTCCCGCCATGCTGCTGGCCTTTACTTCCCGCTCGAGCCTGGGAACCCTGACGCTGACGGTGGACACCATGATCAACCGGCTCAAGGTTAACTCCCGGGTGGCCAATTTTATCGGCCCCATCGGCGCGGTCATGAACATGGATGCCTGCGGCGGGATATTTCCCGCCATGGTGGCGGTATTCGCGGCCAACGCCTTCGGCATCGTGCTGGGACCTTTTCAGTACCTTCTGATAATTGTGGTATCGGTTCTGGCGAGTATCGGCAGTGCGGCTGTACCCATGGGGGCCACGGCTTTTACGATCATCACCCTCTCCACCGTCGGTCTTCCGGTAGAGGCGGTGGGACTGGTCGCGGGGGTCGATTTTCTGGTAGACATGTTCCGTACCAGTACCAATGTTACCGGAGATCTGACTGCCTCGGTAATCGTGGGAAACTCCCTGGGCGAGTTCGACAGGGAGGCCTTTAACAGTCAGGACTTTGGTGAACTCGCCCCGGAAGAGGTATAGAAAGCCGATCAGTCCAGCCAGATATTGCAGGGTATCCCCAGGGATTGGCCCATGGTCTCAAGTTCCCTGGCTATGTTCTCGTGAAGAGGGATACCCGATTTACGCCGCTCTTCTATGGATAAGGCTGCCCGCTCTCCGGGGTATCGCAGGGAGGAGTTTCCTTCCAGAACCGGAGACTGGTGCAGCTTTTCGATCATCTCGTCCATGAGACCGGTAAACTGCCCGCTGTCGAGACAGCCGATCTTCATGGCGAAGAAGCTGTGGGTATCCACTCCCCTCTTTCGCAGCATGCTTCCGCCATCGCCGGAGAGCATCCCCGCCAGAATATCCACCATCAGGAGGAGGCCAAAACCCTTGTGTACGCCGTGGCTCAGGCTGCTTCCCAGGGGCAGCACGGCGGAATCAGAGCTGAAATACCCCTCAGGATCGGTAACGGGCTTACCCTTTCCGTCGATAACAAAGCCTTCCGGCATCCTCTCCCCTTCCCAGGACATCAGATGGGCCTTGTTGGCAATGGACATGGTGGGGGCCATATCGAAGATAAAGGGCGGGTTCTCTCCTGCCGGGGCGGCGAAGGCCAGTACATTGTTTCCCACCAGTTTTCCCCTTCCCCCGGGGGCTGCCACAGAATTGCCTCCGGTTGAAAACTGCATACCCAGCATGCCGGCTTCAGCCGCCATGTTCACATAGTATGAGCCGGCCCCGTTGTGGTTGCTGTTGAAAACATTCACCCATCCCATCCCGAACTCTTCGGCCATTTCCATGGCAAGCTTCATAGCCCGGTGGCTGGCGATGAATCCCAGCCCGTTATCCGCGTCAAGGAGGGCCGTGGTGGGGGTACAGCGCTGGACAGCGAGTTCCGGTCCGGCCTTGATAATACCGTCCTGTACCTTCTTTACATAATAGCTGTAGAGGTTCATCACGCCATGGGTCTTTATTCCCCTCAAATCTGCGTCCACCAGAATGGCGGCGCTAAGCTCCGCGTCGTTCCGGGACACCCCGACTTTCTGCAGGGATAAAGAGGCCAGTTCCGTAAGTTTCTTCGCATCCGCTATTCGATAGTTCTTCTTTTCCATACAGATATTCTAACAGGCGAGACCGGAATCAACAACGGGGAACGTCTTTTTCCCGATACCCCCGCTTGCGAAATTTATCGCCTCCCTCCATACTCTCTGGTGGAGGCTGACATGATCGACGAGAAGGACCTTGAAAGCAGAATACGCCAATGCATTCAGGAAGAGGAGGAGCTTCAATTCAGGACATTCACCAACCGGGATGCCCTTGAACTTGGGCTGAATATTCTGAAACGAGCCGAGGAAGAGAATAAAAGCATTACCATCGACATAGAACGACACGGACAGCGGCTTTTTCATTACGCCATGTACGGGACCAGCATGGACAACGACCAATGGGTGGAACGCAAAAAATGTGTTGTAAACCGGGTATTCAAGAGTTCATACCATTTCTTTCTCTGGCTCGAGCACCGGGGTCAGAACCTGAGGGACCGGGGACTTGATGAAAAGGAATACGCCGCCACGGGGGGCGCTTTTCCCCTGACAATCCGGGATGCCGGGGTGATCGGGACTATTGCGGTTTCAGGATTACCACACGAGGAGGATCATGCCCTTGTGGTTTCGGAGATCAGAAATTTCCTCTCCCGGGGCTGAGTAACATACTATTTCTGGTTTGTTAGAACTAATTGTTCATACACCCCCCTTGATTGTCGCCAAGAAACGGGCACATAATGTAATATATGAGTCAGCAGCCGAAAATTAATCCCACTGTGATGATCACCATGCTCGTCATTGCTGTATTCTTCTCAATGGCGTCCCGTACAATTTTTTCGCCCCTTATGCCGATGCTGCAGAAGGAACTCGGAATCAGCCTCTCCACCGCAGGGACCCTCTTTTTCCTGATCAGTCTGAGCTACGGCGTAACCATGCTCTTCGCCGGTTTTCTGTCGGCCCGGATTGGCCACGGAAAATCGATTGTCGCCGCATTGGCTGCCATATCCCTGGGACTTCTGCTCACGGCAATCTCCCGGGGTGTTCTTCCCCTTGCCCTCGGGATGCTGCTGATCGGCGCCGGTGCCGGAACCTATCCCCCCTCCGGGCTTGTAATGATAAACACGACCATAAGCCTCGAGCATCGGAGCACCGCCTTTTCTTTTCATGAGATCGGCCCGAACCTGGCACTGCTCCTTTCACCGCTGATCGTGATTGCCCTGGAGCCCTGGTTCGGCTGGCGGGGAGTGCTTATTTGGATATCCGCCGCCTGTTTCATCGGGAGCATAGTGTTTCTCCGCTGGGGAGCACCCGGCAGCGGCATGGGTGCCCCGCCGCGGTTCAGTACAATAGGGAAAATCCTGAAACTGCGGACTACAATCCTGGGGATGGTAATCATGTCAGCCGCTCTTTCGGGTCAGCAGGGGGTCTACGCCATATTACCCGCCTATCTGGTAACCGAACACGGGCTTTCCTCCCAGTACGTAAACATCCTGCTCTCGATTTCCCGGGTAACCGGCATAATCCTGCTGCTGCGCTCGGGACCGGTTATTAACCGCATAGGCAGGCGAACTACCATTTTTGTTGTGTTCTTTTTCTCCGCCCTGTGTACCGCCATGCTCGGAATTTTACGGGGGATTCCCCTGGCTGTTGCGGTTGTGGCCCAGCCGGCGCTTCTGACCGTACTGTTCCCCGCCGCCCTCTCCTCCCTTTCCGAGATAGGAGAAGAACAGTACCAGAACATAACCTATGCCCTGATTATAACCATCGGGGTCGGCGGAGGAGTCGGGGTTGCTCCCGCAATCCTGGGAGTCATGGGAGATTTGGGTGTCGGCTGGCTCGGCTTTATTATGCTGGCGGGATACATGAGCTTTGCCATGCTTTTTCTAAAATTAACCCCGGTATTCGGAAGGGAAGCACGAAGCAGGGAAAGTCAGCAGTAAACCAGTATTCTTCTTACTGCGCCGCGACGGTTATGATCAGCATATCCGTGTAAAAGCCTTCGGTCGCCATGCCGAACTCCTCAATTTCCACTCCGATGTTGTAGCGGTCTCCCCTGATTGTGCTGGGTCCACCCAGGGGCACCACAGGCACATCCGTTCCGGATGAGAGGTCAACGCCCCCTCCCGCCACCGACAAAGAATAAGGAACGATACTGGTGTCGCTTACATCCTGAATCATCATGACGCCGCTGTTCTGAGAGCGCATATACACCGAGTATCCGCTGTTGGCCCGCACCATAAGATCCGCATAGCGTCTGCTTCCGGCATAAAGTTCACCAAAATCCAGGGTAAGTTCCGTCCTGCCGGCATCGAAAGCTCCCCCCGACGCCACCAGGGACATATCCATGACCTGGTCCATTTGTGTACTCATGATCATGATCGCCGTGGCTTCCGGCCCTCCCCCCTGAGGATTTTCCGGCGTTCCCGCCCACAATTCCAGGCGGACCTCTTCGGCGTACTGTCCTGCCAGGGGAAACTGATCGGGATCGAGAATTACGACAAAGGTCATGTCCTTTGTTGTCCCCCCTCCGGCGCCGGCTTCTGCATCGGTAAAGCTGCCGGAGAGCACCTGGGACGAAGAGGGCCCGGCGCTCAGATCCACCAGGATCCTGCGGTCAGCTGCGTTGTCATAGATCTGGTAGTACATTATTCCTCCGGAAACCGGATCAAGGAGATAACGGTTGGCAAACTGGCCGCTTTGACCGGTGGAAAAAGTAATGAAAAAGTCCGTCCCCCGACCTCTGTGATTAACACGGATTGTTTCGCTGATTATTACCTCCTGGTCAAGGAGGAACTGGGCATTGTTTATCCTTGGCGTTCTTCCTCTGAAGCTGAGGGACCACAGACCATCGCTTGCTAAGAGCACAGCCGCAAGTATGGTCAGAACCATTACTGCGACTCTGTTCCATTTTATGTGCATGCCCATCATCCATACCTCCTGTTCAGGGCTTGAGTTATTTCCGTATTACCGGCAGAATCAGCGGTTCCAGGTTCACCCTGCCCTCCGGGCTCTCCGGTATGGAAAGCTCAATCTGGGCCCCGGCACTGGCAAACAGGACCAGCAGATATCTGCCTGCCTGTAAATCATGAAGCTGAAAGAAACCATCTTCATCGGTAAAGAAGAGCTGTCTTTCATCATCGGGAGAATCCAGAGGAATAAACTCCCCCGCCTGCAGGGCTACCGGCTCATCCTGAAGCGTAAGCAGCCTGCCGGAAACAAACAGACTGTGACGAAGCCGGACAGGGACCGTAATCCCGCTTCGGTAGGAAGGAACGAGGGTTACAGTATCCGCTTCCAGAAGGACTTCCGGAGAGGTATTGGGCAGCTCTATCTGCAGGGTCGCAGGGGTATAGGAGTTCAGCTCGCTGTAGGTAATAACACCTCCCCGGCTCTCCTTTGTACCGCCGCTTCCCCGGCTGTTGCGAACACTGACGACTTCGTTCTTCAGTTCCTGTTCAGGTACCAGCATTATAAAACTGTCCTGCACCTGCCGGGTGAAGGCGAAATTTCCTCCTGCAAAAAGAACAGCCCCTCCGAGTCCGGCTCCCAGCCGGTTGCTTGTGGTGTTGCTGCCGGTATCGTAATTGGTCCAGGACAGGGAATTATTGATACTGCCGCGGAAAGAGGCTGTATCGTAGTGAAAACCCATGTCCGCTACCGTCTGATCCGCTGCGGCAGGCGGGTAACCCTGGACCGAAGCAGTATAGGCCCACTGTTGCGTATTATCCGTATCCCGCCAGGTGAACCCCACTCCCCCTTCTCCGGATTTCAGATCCTGGGAATACTGAAGGTTCTGTCCCGACTTGTCGGGACTCAGGGAGAAGGCCAGATAGCCCCGCCATTCCCAGCCCTCTTCCGTATCGTGATTAGCAGAAAAACTCAGGGACAGAGAGGCACTGCGACCGAAGCCCTTCAGCAAGGTCAGGGAACCCTGCAGACTGTCAGGGCTGTCTCCCCGTCCAAGGGCATATGCCGTCATGAGACTCGCGTATGCGGAAAACGGCAGAAGCTGACCGATGCTCGAGCTGAAGCGCCAGATATATTCCGATGGGGTCTCACTGAGTACGGATCTGCGGTAGGCATCGTCATAGTACTCGATCTGGAGTCCCAGGTTCGGTATGCTGCGCCGGGACGGAAAGGCTACACGGTATTGAAGCCGGGAATGCAGGCCGGGGTCCCAGTTCATCCCTGCGGAAGCTCCGAAATTTAGTCCCAGGTTCCCGAAAGGAAGGGCGGAGACCAGGGAGAGATTGCCGATATATGCGTCCCGGCCCATCTGCAGAGCTGCTCCCCCGGTAAGCCGGGAAAGCAGTCCATAGGAGAAAAAACCCGATGCCAGGGGATCGGCAAACTCATGCTGAAGGGTTCCTCCGCTTAGTGCGAAGGAGTACTCCTTCTCGCGAAGCAGCCCGGAATCAAAGGGAACGATAGATTCGATTATCCGCTCCCTGCCGTCATGCTCCGTTATCACAATCCTGATTTCGTTGAGACCTCCGACATAGGGAAAATCCAGCAGATTATGTACCCCCGCATCGAGGCGCTCGGTTTTCAGAAGACGGCCGTTGAGATAGATGGAGACCTCCGCCGGCTGTTCCAGGAGAAGTTCCCGGGAGAGAGAGCGGTAGGGGCTGGCAATATCGGAGAGGGCTTTTTCGGTGCCGATGCTTATACCATCCAGTGGAACGGAGGGAATCGACGCATAAGCAGGGCTGTCCAGGGTCCCTGCCGCGAGGCGCAGACCGTAGACCGGAAAATCCCGGATCAGCCGCAATGAGTCCAGTTCAGCCTCCTTTTCCGGATAGCTGGTCATGTTGAATCCCCCGCTGAGAACCCATCGCCGGAACTGCAGATTCGGAAAAAGATTCAGCTGCAGGGGAACATCGTACGAGGCCTCATCTCCATCGGCCCGGTACAGGAGCTCTGCTCTGCTGTAATAGTTCAAATACGCGCTGTAGGGATCGGCAGAAATGTCCGCCGGATCAATACGCTGCGGAGCATGACGCAGCCGGAGATCCCTGCTCCGCCGAAGATCAGGGGGAATATGTATCTCTACCTGCAGCATGGATGAATCATACCAGGCAGCGAAACCGTACAGAACAAGATTCTCAAGCGAAACAGCAGGAGAAATAAAACTCTCCCGCACAGCGGTGAAGGCTTTGGGAGAAAGCCTGGGTGCCAGCAGTTCAAAAAGAGATTCACGAGGCAGAAAAACCTCATCCTCCGCCGTGATGTACGCGGGCAGCTCACCGGAGAAATCACCGTCGATTCGGACCAGGAGAGGGATTTCCGTACCCTCCTGTTCCGGGGCTCCATGTGTGGAACCGAAGGCCTGCATAAAGATTTCCGCCGCAGGGTCCGAAGTTTCCTGCCCGGCAATCCTTATGGCCAGAAGAAAGAGGATTGAGATACCGGTACTAATTCTCCGAATCATAGCCGAGTTCAACATCCAGAGGCCCGTACTCAAGACCTTCCGGGACTTTCAGTCGGACGATTCTTGTTCCACCTGCGAGGATATTATCTCCGTTTATTCCCTCCAGAAGCTCAGGGGGATACTCATGGAGAACAGACCCGTCTCCCGCATTGCGTATGATTATGGTCAGGTCATTCAGGATACTGTGTTTATTCCCCCTGTTATTCAGGGTAATCTCCAGCGCTTCAGAATCATCCACCCTGACAATCTCTGCGTGTTGTACCACCACATCGGCAGAAGCCTCGGGGGGACAGATATAAACAGCACCGAGATAACGGAAAAGAATCTGTATACCGCTGTCCCTCGAAGTTTCTCCGCCGAAATCAACCGGAACCTGTTCTATCAGTATGCGGTAGGCCTGTTCGCTGGAAATATCCGCCGGGCCTTCCCACTTGACCCGTACTGTCTGAATCGACTCGGGCTTCAGCACTATCTGCCGGGGGTATACGGTAAAAAGTTCGTCCGCGGCTTTGCGGGACTCCCTCCCATCGGTACCGATTTCCCGGGTAAACATGCTGATTCGTATAGCTATGTAGTCCGGCCCTTCATTTTTCAGGCGAAAGCTCTGGGTAGCCCCGCGACCCGAGGGGCTGAAGCTGCGGGATATTGGTTCGAACGAAAAGGCCCAGAGTCCGGTGACCAGAAGAGTAAACAAAAACGGGATAAGCAGGATCTTTTTAACGTTCATGATGACACCCTCCTCGGCTTCGATACCATATATAGTATCGGTTTCTTCAGGGAAACAAAAAAGCCGCCCAGGGTACCAGGACGGCTTTGGGGTATCAATTCAGGCCCGATACTTCGGACCATCCTCCGATCTATTTCGCCGCGATGGTGAAGGTCAGTGTGTCACTGTAAGTGCCTTCGTAGGGGAAGTCGGTAGCACCATTGTAGCTTATGGTGACATCATTGACTGCTCCGCTGCCGGGAGACTTGGTGCTGACATCGGAGATAACCGCTGAACCGCTGCTCAGGGTAATCGCTGATCCGCCGTAGCTGATGCTGTAATTCAGGCTTGCTGTTCCGCTAGTGTCCACAAACTGAGGAGTATCGCTTCCGGCTGCCATGGCGTTGCTCGATTCCAGGCTTACGGTATAGCCGGTCCGTTTGTTGCTGCGCTCGATTACCGTGGCGACCTTTACACCGGAGGCATCGACAGAAAGGTCGAGGGCATCGCTACCGGGTTCTGCATTTACAGTAATCTCGAGAATTTCGGGTACGCTTCCCTGAAGGAACAGGGTGCCGCTTGTCTGGGCACTTACGAACGACGTAAGAGCTGCAAGAACAGCTGCTATAATAATCAGTTTCTTCATATAATCCTCCTGACCCTTTCGGGTTTCAGTAATAATAGTGCAGCTTATGTGCCAAGTTCACATCAAATTTGCAAAAACACAGTAATTGCTTACATTATAGAACTTTATAAATATAGACCGTTTAAAAACAAGCAGCATCCGGAATACATTATGCCGCCGAACCGATCCTGTACTCATTTTTCTCGCCGCGTCTGTCGAGGCACCTCGACATTTTCGTCGAAACCACCGGCTGCAGGCGAATGTTCATTTGGATTATGTATTCCCAGAATTTCGAGACGTGAACGCAGTCTGCGTTCGGTAATTTTCAGTCTCCTTGCAGCCTCGCTCTGGTTGCCCTTCGCTTCCTCCAGGGCACAGGCAATCAACTTCTTTTCAAAGCTGTTCATCTTCTCCTGATAATCGGTTCCATGGGCTGAATCGCAGAGTTGATGGATTTCATCTTCGAAGGGTGTTTTTACCCCGGAACTTTCCAGATCCCGCAGGCTTATATGGGTGCCCCGGGCCATGATGATGCCCCGCTCTATCATGTTCTCGAGTTCCCTCACATTCCCGTGAAAAGGCAGCCCCATGAGAAGGTCCAGGGCCTCCCTGGTAATGCCCTGAATGGAGCGATTGTTCTTAAGGTTGAAAACCCGTATGAAATGCTCAACCAGGGGAGGTATGTCCGCCTTTCGCGCCCGCAGGGGAGGGATGGTTACATTCACAACATTCAGCCGCCAGTACAGATCCGTCCGGAAGCTGCCTTCCGTCACCATTCCCTCCAGATCCCGGTTGGTGGCGGCGATTATCCGTACATTCAGCTGTCGGGTATGATTCTCTCCCAGTCGCTGGATCTGGCCGAATTGAATTACCCGCAGCAGCTTGACCTGAATGGACGGAGGAATGTCCCCGACCTCGTCGATGAAAAGGGAACCTCCGTCAGCCTCCTCGAATCTGCCGGCCCTGTCCTGATCGGCCCCGGTAAAGGAACCCTTTGCATGGCCGAAGAGTTCACTCTCCATAAGGGACTCCGGCAGGGCTGCAATGTTTACTGTGACAAAGGGCTGTTCCTTCCGCAGGCTGGACTTGTGGATAAGCCGGGCCATCAGCTCCTTACCCGTGCCGCTTTCTCCGGTAATCAGAATTATCGCGTCGCTTCGGGCAGACCGGGACACGAGATTAAGAACCTGCTGCATTGCCCTGCTCTGAAATACCACCATGGAAAGACCGTCAAAACTCTCATCGATCTCCCGCTGAACTATCCGGTTTTCACGGACAGTACAGTTCTTTTCAAAAATCCTGACAAGCAGATGTTCGATCTCATCCTTTCTGGTGGGTTTTACAAGATAATCGTCCCCGCCGTTCTGCAGTATGTGGACTGCATCCCTGGCATCTTCAAAGGCGGTCATAACAACC
Organism: uncultured Spirochaetaceae bacterium; assembly: GCA_964554875.1. Taxonomy (GTDB): domain Bacteria; phylum Spirochaetota; class Spirochaetia; order JC444; family Marispirochaetaceae; genus Marispirochaeta. The sequence continues at coordinate 13,941 of CAZKQJ010000010.1, forward strand.
ACACTGACAAGGGGATTATCGGTCTTGATGCGCTTGAGAATCTCCAGACCGTTTATGTCGGGGAGCCGGTAGTCCGTAAGAACCAGATCCACGCTGTGCTTTCTGACTATTTCAAGACCCCGGGCGCCTGTTTCGGCGCTCAGGTAATTTATGGAGGGAAACTCGATTTTCTCACAAATTACCCTGAGCAGTTCCAGCTGTGTCGCATCGTCATCAACCGCCAGAAGAGTAAACTGTGGTTTTTCCATATATAGTTTATCGGCAGATACTGGGAAATACCCCAATTACTGGGTGTTTATATAGAGAATGGACTCGTGCTCGGGGCTCTGCCCGATAAGCTGTCGATAGAGATTGCGATAGTGTTTAGGGGAACGTCCGGTATATTTCTTGAAAACCCGGGAAAAATGAAACTCCGAATTGAACTGGAGCCGTTCCGCAATCTGATAGACATACATGTCACTGGAAATCAGCATACTGGTGGCGGCTTCGATGCGCAATTTTGTCAGATATTTCATGGGTGTAGTCGTGAGTTTCTGCCTGAACAGCCGTATAAGGTGCTCTTCTGATATCCTCAGCCGGCGGGCAAGATTTGTCAGGTTTGTCCTCTTGAACACAGAGTTCTGCATGTACATAAGGGCCTTCTCTATGTGGATATTTTCCGTATTCCCCTGACGAAGGTTTCCGTCCCCTCCCATGAGCAGATAGATAAAGGAGACAAGCTGATGGACTGCAGACATCTGCATGTAGTCTGCTGTGGAGAGGGCTTTTTCCCGCAACTCCTCAAAGAAAAAACGGTAGGTGTTTCCTATTCTGTAGCAGCGCTGCCAGTTCAACTCCTGTTCCAGCAGGGAACGGAGCTCCCCGTCTTCTTCGTCCACCTCCAGCAGGAGGGCATAATAGGAGATCGGATCCTCCGTATCACTGGCCTCGATGCGATGCTTCACCCCCGGAGGAGAGATGAACAGGGATCCCGGTTCGAGAATGAAGCGCTGATTGCCGTTCAGGAATCTTCCCTGTCCCCCCAGAAAATAGTGTATCTCATACTCAGAGGATCCATGGTAATGAAAACGGCTGTGCCACTGCATTTCTTCCGGTTCCCTGAGATGATAGACAAAGACCGCTTCTTTGATATTCATAGATCAATTTTATGCATGTTTTATCACTCCTGTCCATGGGTTTTCCGGTCCATCGGGTTGATACTTTACAGAGTGAAGGAGGCAAATACTATGCGAACCGTCATTGGGATCGATGTAGGAACCCAGAGTACCAAGGTTGTTTTCTACGATTATGAGAATAAACGTATTGCCGCAACCGGCACTGCTGCTCACGATATTGTATCGAAGGATGACGGAACCAGTGAACAGGAGGCTTCCTGGTGGATCAGCGCCATAGAGCAATCCTTTTCCCAGGTTCCCGCTGATGTCCGCGAAACTGCCGTTGCCGTCGGCGTCTCCGGACAGCAGCACGGTTTTGTTCCCCTGGACAAGGACGGCAGGGTCCTCTACCGGGTAAAGCTCTGGAACGATACATCCACCGTGGCGGAATGCAAGGAGATTACACGCGCCTTCGGAGGGGAGGATAAACTCTTCAAGGAAGCGGGGAACCTCATTCTACCCGGCTATACGGCGGCCAAGATCCTCTGGCTTAAAAAGCACAAGCCCGAACTGTTCGCGCGCATGGCCCATGTGCTGCTCCCCCACGATTATGTGAACTATGTGTTAACCGGCGAATACAGCATGGAATACGGAGACGCCTCCGGTATCGGCCTGCTTAACATCAGGAATCGTAGCTGGAACGCTGAACTCTGCGCGGTAATCGATCCACAGCTTATAACAATGCTCCCGGCCCCCCGGGCTCCCGGAGACGGTGCGGGAACAGTCAGCGGGGAAGCGGCGCAGCGTTTCGGGATTCCCCGGGGTATTCCCGTTTCTACCGGCGGCGGCGACAATATGATGGCCGCCATAGGAACCGGCACAGTCAGGGACGGACAGGTCAGCATGAGCCTTGGCACCTCCGGGACCCTCTTTGCCTTCTCTTCAAAGCCCATAATCGACTCTGCGGGCACCATCGCTGCTTTCTGCTCTTCCAACGATGGATGGCTGCCCCTGCTCTGTACCATGAACTGTACTGTGGCGACGGAACAGACCAGGAAGCTCTTTGAAGTGGATGTTGATCAGCTGGACACCCTGGTTGGCTCCGTACCCCCCGGAAGCAAGGGAGTAACAGTGCTGCCCTTCTTTACCGGTGAACGGGTGCCGAACCTCCCCTTTGCACGGGCCAGCATAATGGGCCTCTCACCGACAAATACCGGCAGGGAGAATATCCTGAAAGCCTCCATGGAAGCCGCAATTTACGGTATGCGCCTCGGATTAAACAGCCTGTCCGAACTCGGTCTGTCGCCCCGGCAGATTACCCTGACCGGAGGAGGATCGAAGAGCAGGGTGTGGCGGCAGCTGGCGGCGGATATCACCGGGGTCCCGGTCCGGATGCCGGGTTTTCATGACAGCGCGGCACTGGGGGCTGCACTGCAGGCCCTCTGGTACCGGAACGTGTTCGAAGCATCAGGAGCCGTTCCCGATATGACGGAATATGTGGAAGATCATACCGGCAGTCAGGAAACACAGCTTATAGAGCCCGGAAAAGATATAGAAGGATACCAGGAGGGTTTTGAACATTATGCCCGTTACATAGAACTCCTGGCACCACTCTACAAATAAACTCTCAAGGAGGAGATATGAGCAAGGTATTTATCGGCGGGAAAGAGTATTTTCCCGGAATCGGCAAAATCAGTTATGAAGGAAAGGATTCTGACAATCCTCTGGCCTTCAAGTTCTACGACGAGAACAGGATTGTCGCCGGCAAAAGCATGAAGGAGCATCTTCGTTTTGCCGTGGCCTACTGGCATACCCTGACGGAAGACGGTTCAGACCCCTTCGGCGACGCCACCCAGGACCGGCCCTGGAACCAGGCAAAGGATTCCTTAAAAAAAGCGGAAGAGCGGGCAGATGCCGCCTTTGAGTTCTTTACGAAACTGGGCGTACCCTACTACTGCTTTCATGATGTGGACGCTGCTCCGGACGCCAACGATACTGACGATGTGACTGAATACGAGAAAACCATAGAAACCGTAAGCGGGATGCTCCTTGAGCGGCAAAAAGCCTCCGGTATCAAGCTACTGTGGAATACGGCGAACATGTTCTCCCATCCGCGTTACATGAACGGTGCAGCCACGAATCCTGACTTCCGGGTACTGACATGGGCCGCCGTTCAGGTAAAGGCGATGCTGGATGCCAATGTCAAGCTGGGAGGAGAAAACTACGTATTCTGGGGAGGCCGTGAAGGATACACCCAGCTCTTCAACACAGACATGAAGAGAGAACAGGAACACCTGGCCCGTTTTCTCTCCATGGCACGCGATTACGGACGGAAGATCGGCTTTAAAGGGCCCTTCCTCATCGAGCCCAAACCCATGGAACCCTCCAAGCACCAGTACGACAGCGATGCCGCTGCGGTCATCGCTTTTCTTAAAAACTATGACCTCGCCGGCGATTTCATGATCAACATAGAAGCCAATCACGCAACCCTGGCGGGAAAGGCCTTCCCGCACGATCTGGCCGTTGCCGCCAACGCCGGGCTGCTCGGCTCCATCGATGCCAACAGGGGCGATCCTCAGAACGGATGGGACACCGATCAGTTCCCGACAGACGTTTACGATGCCACCCACGCCATGCTGGTTGTGCTTCAGAACGGCGGACTCGGAAGCGGAGGACTTAACTTCGACGCCAAGGTGAGACGCAACTCCACAGACATCGAGGACCTTTTCCACGCCCACATCGGCGGAATGGACACCTTCGCGATTGCCCTGGAGGCAGCGGACAAGATAATCTCCCGAGGTCTTGTAAAGAAATTCAGGGACTCCCGCTACGAAAGCTATAACAGCGGCAGAGGTGCTGAATTTGAACAGGGGAAATTGAGTTTCGAGGATTTGAGAGACTACGCTGCAGGGCTCAAGGGAATTCCCAGGATCAGTGGAAAACAGGAACAGATCGAGAATGTACTGAACCAGATTCTCTTTGGCTGAGTCGGAAGAGACGGGAGAATCAGGGCCGCCGGGGATTATTTCTCCGGCGGTTTCATATCATCCCCAAGGCACTTATAGAAACTAATCTCTCTGCAGTGTTCGGGAGTGGATGTCAGCTGCAGCTGCAGCTCCTGCAAGGCGGGCAATAATAGCTTCTGAAAACTCCGCCGCCGTACCCGCACCGCGGCTGGTTATGACGTTGCCGTCTATCACGACCCTGTCGGGACTGAAGCTTGCCCTTGTCCACTCCTTCTCAAAACCGGGAAAACAGGTAGCTTTTCTGTCATCCAGGATGCCCAGGGGATAGAGTACAACAGCGGGGGCTGCGCAAATGGCCGCGACAAGTCCGCCCTTCCTGTAGACATCCTCTATAAGCCTTACGGCGGCTTTGGAGGCGGCTATGTTGGCGGCTCCCGGCATTCCGCCGGGGATAACAACGGCATCAAGCTCCCGGTCGAAATCTTCGATCTTTCTGTCGGCGTGCACAATAATGTCATGGCCGCCGGTAACCTGCAGACCGGGAACTCCCAGGCTTATAAGATCCAGTCCTGCACGACGCAAAAAATCTATGGGCGTAACAGCCTCGACCTCTTCAAAACCATCGGCCAGTAGAAGGGCTACTCGTTTTCTTTCCATAGTTGTATGCTCCTTTTCTGCACTATCTAGTCTGGAAGATACCAATAAAAACTGACAATCTCAAATCAGGCGCTTCCGGAAAGGACTTCGTGGGTCTCCAGGAGCATCTTCTCGGTGGTGTCCCAGCCGATACAGGCATCGGTTATGGAAACTCCGTAGATAAGCTCCGCGGGATTTTTCCCGATTGCCTGGCTGCCTTCGAAGAGGTTGCTCTCCAGCATGAACCCGACAACCTCGTTCAATCCCCTTTTGCGGTAGTCAGTCAGAGCCCGCAGGACCCGTTCCTGCTTGAAGGGATCCTTCCCGGAATTCATATGGCTGCAATCGATCATGATAGCCGGTTCGATCCCGCTGGCGGCAAGCATCTCCCTGGCCTCCTCCACATTCTCCTCGTAGTAATTGGGGGCATCCCTGCCACCCCGAAGGATTATATGATTATTGGGATTGCCCCTGGTATGTAAAACACAGGTATTTCCTGCCTGGTCTATACCGATAAAGCTCTGGGGATGCCGGGAGGCTTCCATAGCGTCAACGGCAAGCTTGAGATTGCCGGAGGTCCCGTTTTTGAATCCCACAGGCATGGAAAGACCGGAGGCCATCTGGCGATGGGTCTGGCTCTCGGTAGTTCGCGCCCCGATCGCCGCCCAGGAAATCAGATCAGCAATATACTGGGGGATGATCGGTTCAAGTATCTCCGAGCCCACAGGCAGCCCCATCTCCGTAATCTCCAACAGGATCTGCCGGGCCTGCTTGAGCCCCTTCTCGATCTTGTAGCTTCCGTCCAGGTCCGGGTCGGTAATGAGTCCCCGCCACCCCAGCACTGTCCGGGGCTTTTCAAAGTAGACCCGCATCAACAGGAGCATGCTCTCACTGACCTTCTCCTGTAAGCCCTTCAGACGTTCCGCATAATCAAGGGCTACCTTTCGGCTGTGAATTGAGCAGGGTCCAACAATGCCGAGAATACGCTTGTCCTTTCCCTTGAGAATATTGATTACCTGCTGCCTGCCGGTATACGTCGTCTCATTGCTTGCCGGCGTAAGAGGATACAGCTCCTTCAGAGCCGCCGGAGAAATGAGCGGATGGGCCTGGCGTATATGAATATCTGATAATGGATGCAGGGGAGTGGCTTCAGCCATGGCAGTTCCTTTCCTTGTGTTCTTATTAATAGGTACGTCGGGTTGAGTATACCCATTTTAGTGAAGTAAATACAAGCATTCTGATTGCATAAGACATGGCCTATGGTTTACAAAAGATACATGAGCCGATTTCTGCTGACCCTTGCAGCCGTTCTGATTCTGTTTAACTCATGCACCGGCCTGCAGGAAGCCCCGGCCCCAGTTTCAGTCCAGTTGCGGGAAGAGACTGAAAGCCCGGATTCTTCCCAAAAATCCGAGAAGGAAGAAGATCAGCTCGTTGAAGTAGAAAAACCGAAGCTGGCAGCGGCAACAGTAGACAAAAAGAAACCCGACACGAAACAGGACCCCTTAGAGGCCTATCTGGACCAGATGAGCTTGAAAGAGAAGATTGGTCAGCTTTTCCTGGTGGAAGTGCGTCATCCCGGAACAGGGCGACTTTTAACCGGCGTAAATGATGACTTTCGTTCCTGGGCAGCAGAGCTTCAGCCCGGAGGATATATCCTTTTCGCCGATAACCTGGTAAACCCTCAGCAGACCAGAAAGCTGATTGCAGATCTTCAAACCTTGACAAAGGTACCCCCCTTCATCGCCATAGATGAAGAAGGAGGCCTTGTAAGCCGCCTGAACGCTGTTCCCTCCATGGGAGGTGCAGCGGTACCGTCGGCACGGGAGATTGGTTCCTCGGGACAGACAACGCGAGCTGCAGAGGCAGCAAAAATCATTGCCCGGCAGCTGAAGGAGCTGGGTTTCTCGGTAAACTTCGCGCCGGTAGCTGACATTCACACCCCCGGAACCGGGGGCACAATAGGTGAAAGAAGTTACGGGACCGAAGCTCAGCTAGTTTCGAATATGGCAGGTGCCTTTTCACGGGCCCTGGAAGATGAAGGCATACTCTCGGTGGCGAAACACTTTCCCGGTCACGGGGCAGCTTATGGAGATTCCCACACCGAAAAGACCGTCCTGAACGCCTCACGGGAGCTCCTGATGCAACGGGAGCTTGTCCCCTTTGACTCCTTAATCAAGCAGGGTATCGGCGGGATCATGACCGGGCATATAATCGTACCTACCCTGGATGGGAGCGGAAAGCCCGCCAGCCTTTCCAGGGACATAAACGAAGGACTCCTCAGATCTGAGATGAACTACAATGGACTCCTTTTTACCGACAGCCTGAGAATGGGAGGGGTAACCGCTTTCTATAACACAACGGAACTTCCCCTCCTGGCTTTTGAAGCCGGCGCGGATATTCTGCTTATGCCGGTTACGGCCATGGACTCCCGACAAAAACTGCTCCATGCCCTGGAGTCGGGAAGGATCCCGCAGCAGAGGCTCAGGGAATCCCTTAATCGAATAGCCCTGGCGAAGCGGAAGTTCCTGGCTCCGGACGGGGTGACCCCATCGCGTTAATTGTTGCCCAGGCCTTTTCCCTGTTCTGAATCATCATTTCCGTGGCGGTGAAGGGCATCGTAAAGAAAGCGCTTTATTTTCTGGGTCGGCGTCTTTTCGAAGGGTTCCTTCTGCTCGATGATCTTCCCGATCCTGGAAAAGCTGCTCAGGCGCGCGTTTACCGACTTTCGAAGTTCATTCAGATACTCACCGATCTCCCGGGGAAAATCCGCTGCGGATTCGGCCAGGTTATGAAGATGCTCCTTGAAGGCATCGTAATTAATATGTATCCGCGCGCTCAGCTCGCCCTGGTCCTGAAACACCAGGGAGTCCTCCACAAAATCAAAGCTGTTGATAATGGACTCGATGGCCTCGGGATAGATGTTCTCGCCGCTTGGACCCAGGATCATGTTCTTCATGCGCCCTTTTATGTACAGCCGGCCCTCTTCATCGAAGACACCCAGATCCCCGGTGTGAAACCAGCCATCAGCGTCGATTACTTCTGCAGTGCGTTCCGGATCCTTGTAGTAGCCCTGCATGACAATGGGTCCCCGTACAATAATCTCTCCCTCCCCGTTCTCCGCATTTGGTTCTGAGATTTTAACCTCGATACCCTCGATGGGTTTACCCGTTGAGCGGGCCTTCATGTTCGGATTGTCCGCCCCGGCAATAAGAGGTGAAGTTTCCGTCAGGCCGTAGCCGATGGCATAGGGGAATCTGGCTTCAATGAGGAAATCCTCAACCTCCGGCGCAAGAGCTGCACCGCCGATACCGAAGAAATAGAGGCGTCCGCCAAAGGCCTTCCTGAGTTTCTTCCCCGCCAGCCTGTTCAGGATTATGCGTCCCGGCGTCGTCCCGTGAAGACGCCGCAAAAGGGGACTCTTTTTGAAAGACGGCAGAACACTCTGCCGGTACAGCTTCTCGATAAGCAGAGGTACCGAGAGAATCAGATGGGGACGCACCTTTTTCAGGGCCGGCATCAGAACCGTGGCCGACGGCGGCCGCCGCAGATAGTAAACCGCGCAGCCCATAAAAAGAGGGATAATAAAACCGATGGTGCACTCATAGGTATGTGCAAGGGGGAGGATGGAGAGCATCGACTCCCCTGCCTGAATTCCCGGTATAACACTCGTCTTTTCAGCATTAAAAATGATATTGCGGTTTGTGAGCACCACGCCCTTGGAATGGCCTGTTGTTCCGGAGGTATAGATAATGACCGCCGGGTCATCCGGATTCCCGGCGTAGCTGTACCCCTCTTCCGGCAGAAAATCTTCACGAGATAGAGCCTCTGCCTCAGCGATGGACTCGTCAGCCAGGGATTCGAGGGGTGCAAAAGAGTCGATCAAATAGAGACCGGTGCCCGGTCCGCAGACATCCGCGGCTTCAAGCCTGGGAACAAGACGCTTCGAAATGAAGCAGGCCTTGATCTCCGCATGGGTAAAAATGGCAGCCACATCCTGGGGCGGAAAATCCGGTAGGACCGGGACTACGATACCTCCAGCGCGGTTTATCGCCATATAGGCGATTCCCCAGTTGGGCATGTTCTCGCTCAGAAGCCCTACCCGGTCCCCGGGAGCTATTCCGTCCGAGACAAGCCGGGCGGCAAGCCTGTCCACCAGATTCGTACAGTCCGAATAGCTGAGGGGCTCTTCACCTGCAAAACCGAGGGCGGGATAATCCGGGTAGGCTGCGGCCGTGTTGAAGAGCACATGGTTGAGCATATTCGCGTTTTTATTCATACCTTCTCCTTGAGGCGTATCGTCTTTTTCAGACCGGGGACAAATTCCCCGGTACAAAGCTCTCCCCGGTCCAGTACGCGGTAATCAATATCCGCAGCCCGGGAAGATGCTATGCTCTCCCGGACTTTTTCCGGGGTATTGTTGTTGTGGGACAAGTGACACATGAAAACCCTGTCCGGCTTCCTTGTATTATCGCTGATCTCGGATAGAAAATCCACTGCCTGCTGATTGGACAGATGACCCCATTTTGAAGCGATGCGACGCTTCAGGCTCGCCGGATAGGGTCCGGTTGACAGCATCTGGGGATCGTAGTTGGCTTCAAGAAAAAGGACCCGGCTGGCGGAAGCAAAGTGAAACATCTCGTCGGAGAGCTCCCCGGTATCCGTGAGCACAGTGAAGCGCTCTCCCAGAATGGTAAAACTGTAGGCCACAGGACGATCTGTGTCGTGGAAGGTGGAGAAAGGCATACAGCTGCACCAGGAAAAACTGTGCTCCTTTCCGGGTTGCATAGTGTACAGCCCCGGCAGCTTTCCGACAGAATCGGGCAGCGACAGACCGGAGGCGGTAAACATTGGTATCTTGAGTCTTCTGCACAGAGCCCCCGCACCTTTCATATGGTCGCCATGGGTGTGGGTCAGAAAGAGTCCGTCTACAGAATCGGGGGAGATTCCCGCCCGGCCCATCCGAGCCAGAGCCTCCTTGACACTGAAGCCGTTGTCCACGATCAAGGACCTTCCCCGGAAGGAAAATACATAGGCATTGGCGGATGATCCGCTTCCCAGAACGGCATAACGGACCGCGTTTTCTCCCGTCAACGTTCTTGCCCGATCCATGCCTGCCAGGTTTCCATGGCAAGGCCGATGGTAGCGTCTTTGCCGTTCCGGACAACCGGCGTTTTTAAAAGCAGAGGGTTCTCAAGGATTTCTTCCTCGGGGTCAAATTCCATGTAAGCCATTCCCTTGTCCTTGTAGGCTCTGCTCTCGGGATCGACAAGATTATCCCGTCCAACGGACCGGGCAATACTGGATAGCTCCCCGGAGGAGATGCCCTTCTCATTGAGGTCTACCTGATGGGGAGTAATACCCCGTTCCTTGAAAAACCTGACCGCCTTCCGGGTGTCCTTGCACTTCTTTGTACCGAATATCTGAATCGTCATACAGCTGTATCCTCTATATAAGGATTAGTGAGAGAATATCAGTCTGTGAAAGGGATTACAAGGCGCAGGATGGGGCTTACTCCTCCTTGTGCAAACATGCACGCCAGGCTTTATCGAAGGTCCTTTTTGCTTCCGCCATGACCGCCCGGGGATTATCCGGATCCCTGGCAATAACCTCGAGCCCCAGGGTCAGGGGATACGGCCGATTCAGAAGGGATTCAGTTGAAATAATACTCGAAAGAAAATCTGACAGGATGGCCTCGTCAACTTCGCCTTGTTCCACACCGAAAGCGGGATGCTTATCCCCGAACAGGGGATGGTCGGGATTCGCTATTATGCAGTTCGCCAGATGTATATGGGTACAGTGGTCTATAGCCTCCCGTATACTTTCTTCGGGATTTTCTCTGAGCTGGAGCAGATGACTTAGATCCAGGGTCAGGCTGAAGTTGGAACAGGCGGGCCCAAGGGACTCTGCCATTTCAACACTGCGGGATGTTGGTCCCAGCAGAAACCAGGGTTCTCCGGAATCATTAAAGGCTTCCAGACTTATCCGTACGGGAGTCGGTTCGCGAGTACCATATTCGCACAATGCCTTGATTGTTTCTCTGCTTCGTTCCATGCGGGAGGACCTCTCTCCGGGGTCCCGGGAATCCGGCCCGCTGACGATCATGACATGTGAACTGCCGCAGTTCCGTGACTGATCTAGCCATCCTTTCATTGAATCAAGCACCCTGCAGCGTTCTTCCAGGTCAGGATGACCGGGATCAAGACCCCGTGATTTCATACCATAGGATGCCAGGAATATTGATGAAAGCATGTAGCGGCTGAGGGCTTCCCGTATCTGCCCGGTTTCCGGGCCGTCGTAAAAGAACTCGACGCTGTCGAAACCCATCTCCGCCGACAGGGCTATCCCTTCAAGAAGGATATCCAGCTTCTCGACGCTTTTGGGAAAAAAGGCCGTCAGCACCGAGCTTAATCTGAAGGGACGAGACTCGTTTATCCGGCAGTCTGAGGCGGTACTACTCATGCAAGCGAAAAGATCTTCTTGACGTTTTCCGGTGTCAGGCGGCGCTCCAAAGTCAGACCGGTGATCTCCGTGAAGGTGAGTTCCAGAAGATAGAGTACCTCGGTATCCGGTTCCACATGACCTGAATAGAGTCCTTTTACGCCGGAAGCCACGATGTGAAAATGGGGTTCCCCGCCGATTACGCTCCCGATCAGGGAACAGACCTCCATGGCATCCTCGATGGTTTCGAACTCGTCAACCGCCGCGGCATCCATACTTGTAGGTTTATGCACCACAAGCCGCAGCAGAGAACCTACAGCACTTGAGAGCACGGCATTCTTGATACCGTGCTGAGCCATATATTCCCGAACACTCTCGAGGAGTTTCTCTCCCCGCTGCAGCTCGAGAATTATGGTGCGTCCGGTTTTGCCGATAAAATCTTTCATGTCTGCTTCCTCATATGCAATTTACTTCAAATGAAAATCATGCTGCCCTGCTGTGCCGGTTCATCAGCACAACAGGAGCAGAAAAATCCCTATTTCAGGGATGCAAGAAACTTATTGGCCCGATCGATTGTTGCCTTGGCTGCCTGTGCCGGTGTCATATTGCCTGCGGCAACCTGCTGGTTCATCTGCTGAATTTCCGCGTCAAAGGCCCAGATTCCCTGAGGCTTCGGTACTGTGGGAGTAGATCCTGTGGAAACCATGTTGATGTAGTCAAACTCCTGGGCGGCGGCGAAATCAAGGTTTGGTTTCAGCATATCCTGGACGGTGTAGCTTCCGGGAACACCGATTTCACCGTTATAAATAGTTTGAGCGGTTTTGTCGTTTATAAAGAAGTTAATGAACTTTGCAGCTTCGTCCTGTATCTTGCTGTTGGCCGCGATGGAGAGAACCGAGGTAATCAGGCACTCCCTGGCTGAGCCGGCACCCTCCTGCTTGGGCAGGCGCCGCATTTCTACCTTGTCCCCTTCGACGGCCATGTACTGCTGTTCCAGCTTTGCCTGGTTGGCGTTGGTGGGACGGATAAGCATCCTGCGTCGATTGAAGGCGTTGTCTCCCCGGGCCTTCCCGCTGTCTTCGGCAGTAAAGGAAAGAGGCGGTGCGACCCCGGCCTTGCGAAGATCGTCAATAAACCCGTACCATCCCTCAAGCACCGACTGGGGAACTGCATAATTTCCGTTGGCGTCAACCCATTCGGCGTTATGCTGCCTGACCCAGGTCCAGAAATAGTTTTCCGCCATTCCGTAATCTCCGAAGGCGTAAGCCCCGGCGGGAAGCTTTGGCTGTACATCCTTCTTTAACCAGTCAGCAAACTCCTTCCAGGTAAAGCTGGCGTCAAATGGAGGTATCTCTATGCCGAGTTCCTCCGCCCATGTCATGTTTATTATCATGACCGGTGCCGTTATACCAATGGTAACTCCTACAAGCTTTCCATCCAGCCGTCCGGAATCCACCATGCCCGTGTTCCAGTCATCCAGCTTGATCGTACCATCCTGGATGTAAGATTCCAGAGAGATAACAGCACCCTTGGAGTAAAACTCTCCAAGCTGGTTATTGGTATACTGGTGTACATCGGGAAGGTTCCTGGCGGCTACCATGGTGGCCATCTTTCCCCAGTAATCCGCCCAGCCCTGATACTCCGGGGTTATCAGGACATTGGGGTTCTGTTTCTGGTACTCATCAATAATCGCCAGATACTTTTCATTTCTGCCGGTTGCCCCCCACCAGGCAAGACGCATTTCAACCTTTCCCGGGGAACCGGCTTTCTCAGCCTCTGACTGCCCTCCGGCGAATACCGGACCACTCACCATCAGCAGAATGATCGTTGCGATCATCCATCTTCTGATTGTCGTACTCATACGCATTTCTCCTTTGTTTTTCTTGCTCGGTACGGCCAACGGCCGCACACTGCGTACTATAGTTCTCATGCCTTCAGTCCTGTTGTGGATATACCTTCAATCAATAATCGCTGAAAAAAGGCAAAAAGAATCAGGATTGGAATTATGGATAAGGTGGACATGGCCAGCATCTGTCCGTACGCCGGCAGCGCGTCCGCGTCAACGAACTTTTTCAGCGCCAGGGCTACCGTTTGCAGTTTGGAGTCCGTCAGATAAACAAGCTGGGTAAAAAAATCGTTCCAGGTCCACAGAAACGTAAAAATGGTAGTGGTTATGAGCGCCGGCTTGCACAGAGGCAGTATTATTCTCCAGAGAATATCCCAGGCGTTGCATCCGTCCACCCGCGCAGCTTGATCAAGTTCCGTCGGAATCCCCCGCATGAACTGCACAATGAGAAAAATGAAAAAGGAATCTGTGGCAAAGAACTTGGGCAGGATGATCGGCAGGAAGGTGTTGTTGATACCAATCTTGAAAAAGAAGATATACTGGGGGATTATTACCGCGTGAGGCGGCAGCATGATGGTACCCAGCATCAGGGCAAAAAAGAGGGACCGGAACCTGAAGTTCATTCGTGCAAAAGCATAGGCCGTAAGGGTACAGGAAATCAGGTTCCCGATTATGGCGAATGCTACGATAATCAGGGAATTGCTGAAGAATACCGCGAAGCCCAGGTCTTTTCCTTTCCAGCCTTCGATATAGTTTTCCAGGGTAACTCTTTTGGGAATAAGACCGATATAGCGGAAAATATCCGGTTCAGGTTTGAAGGAGCTTACGATCATCCAGACCAGGGGCTCTATGACAATCAGGGATATACAGAGAATTATAAACGATCTGAAAATAAGCATTTTCCTGTTCTTTTTTCCGGATGGTCTCAATTCCATACATTCCTCATTCGTAATGGACTAAGCGGGATGAAATTCTGAAGGCAATCCAGGTAAGAAGCGCAACCATCAGCAGGAGTACCCAGGAGAGGGCCGAAGCATAGCCCATCCTGAACTTGAGGAAGCCCTCCGAGTAGATATGGATGGTATAGAACAGAAGACTGTCCAGGGTACCGCCGACAACCCCGCCCCCCACTGCACCGCCGCTGATAATGAAGGCCTCAGTGAAAACCTTGAAAGCGCTTATTATCTGCATGATGAAATTGAACAGAATTATCGGACTTATCATGGGAAGTATGATTCGCCAGACCCTCTGCATCCGTCCGGCACCATCAATTTCCGATGCCTCCAGAATCTCCTGGGGTATCTGCTTCAGGGCGGCAAGAAAGATGATCATGGGAGATCCGAACTGCCATATTCGCAGAATAATCATCGTCCAGAGGGCATATCGCGGATCGCCGATCCAGCTGATACCCGCCTCCTGCATCAGGCCCAGTTTCTGCAGAAAGATGTTCAAAAGCCCGTCGGAACTGAAAATCTGCCTCCACAGGATACCCACGGCTACGCTGGATCCCAGAAGAGAAGGGATATAAAAAAGGGTGCGATAGAGGGTCAGGCCCTTTATCTTCTGATTTAGAAGAAAGGCAAGAATCAGGGAAGCACAAAGCTGCAGGGGAACGGAGAAAAAAACGTATCGGAATGTAACGCTGACCGCTGCGGGAAAATGCCAGTCGTTGGTAAACATGTATATGAAATTGCTGAAACCGTCGAATCGTGGAGGATCAAAGATATTGTAATTGGTGAAGGACAAAAACAGCGACGCCGCCATGGGAAGCAGGTTGAACCCGAAAAAGCCGATGAACCAGGGTATAAGAAAGAGGTAGGCAGCAGAGCTTCGGGATAGTTTTCCCGATCCCACAGGATATTTCAAAGGGAATCCTCCTGATACATTTTGCTTATGCCATCGTTTATGCAGTTCATCGTAACCCCACAATGTTATAAAGTCAATATAAATATTTTATATCATTACTTCAGTCTGATATTATTGCCTGCAGCCGACCGGAAATACAGGAAGGATACAGCAGATTTCAAGTATTTTTCTCACATATAGTTTTTATTTATTTCACTAATATATAGGAAGTTATACTTTTTGTTAATGCCAGCCTGTCAGCATGGCCTTTTCCAGTTCGGGAAATGAGGAAAAGAGGAGAAAAATCTCTATTGACATTTTTCGAAATCCGTATGTTATAATATCGTTATAAAACTAATAGGAGAAACTGAATGAAGCACGGTTACGGCAGAGAAATCTCGGAACTGGACGGAACATGGATCTATACACTGGAAAATACTCCGGACAGGAACCGTGCAGAATTTCCTCTCCCGGAAACCGATCGAAGCGGCTGGAAAAAAATGAAGATACCCAACAACTGGTATCTGACCGAGGTCGGTGATTACGACGGGGCCATCTGGTTTTCCCGCAATTTCGACCTTCCCCAGGGGATGAAGGGACGGAAGATTTCCCTTCAGTTTATGGCTGTAGACTACATAGCGCAGGTGTGGCTTAACGGAAGGTACCTTGGATCCCATGAAGGATACTTTTCGCCCTTTGAGTTCGAGGTAAGCGACAGCATTATGGACACTGCCAACTGTCTGGTCGTGCGCGTTGACTCCCCCAGGGACCCCACCGAATATGTACTTGTCGATGATCCGAACAATTTGAGCACTCCCCTGTCCCGGGGCTACAAAAAGCACTGGGCCAGGGACCTCAGCATCGTCAAAGGTCACCTGATCGACGCAATGCACCGGCCCGGAGCCATGACGAAATTCCGGCAGGACGGCAACACCGGCGGCATTTGGCAGTCCGTGCGGCTGATAGCCAGGGGTGAGGCCCAGGTCTCCTATGCGAAGGTGTACAGCAGGATCGTGGAACGGGATTTCGTACCCGACGGAAGCGCCCTGGTATCCGTCGATCTGGAAATCAACAATACGTGCGGCAGGGTTATTCAGGCTGAAGCAGAGCTGCACGTGGAAGCGGAAAACTTTGATTCCCAGGAAACCCTGATCCGCTCATGCCCTGTTGAACTTCAACCGGGACTTAACCTGCAAAAACTCGTTGTCACCATCCCGGAGGTCCGCCTCTGGTCTACCTGGGACAACGGGAGGCCTAACCTCTACAAAGCACAGATACGCCTCAAACAGAAGAATGCGGTGGATGATGAACTGGAAATCGTGTTCGGCGTAAAAGATGTGCGTCACGACAATGTCACAGGGCACTGGATCCTGAACGGGACCAGGGTCTTCCTGCGGGGAATGCGGTACTACTCCAGCATGTACATGAGCGAGGTCAGTACCGAGCGGATGGAAAAGGATCTGCGGGAAATGCTGGACATGAATATAAACTCCATCCGGATCGGAAGCCATGTGGAACTGGATGATTTTTATACCCTCTGCGACAGGATGGGGATTCTGGTCTGGCAGAATTTTCCCCTCCATTACTGTTACAGCGACAGTGACGACCTGATAGAACGGGCCGGCATAATGATGCGGGACATGGTGCGGATGCTTCACAACCATGCCTGCCTGGGGATGTGGAGCGTCTTCAAGGAGCCCCAGATATACGGCCTGCCGAATATGCCGAACAACTACGGCAGACTGTGCGAGATCCTCTACGAGACCGGAAAGACCGTTGATCCCATCCGTTGGATGCATAAAGGGGACTACCAGGAAGGGGTACAGAACCTGATGACAGGCTGCTGTCAGCCGGGGGACCTGGACATGAAGCGCATCCGGATAGAACCGAACATCGTTGAATTCGGATCCCATGCTCTTCCTTCACGGAAGAGTCTCGAAAGGATCATCCCTGAAAAGGACCTCTGGCCGCCCAACTGGGATACCTGGGAATATTACTGCTTTTTCTACGACCTTCAGGTACGGCATACCAGGCTCGACCTCAGCCTGGATTCCCTGGACAAGCTGATTGAACAGTCCCAGGCCATAGAGGCCAGGACCATCAAGGAACAGATCGAGTTCCTGCGTCAGAGAAAATACCTTCCCGTGGGCAGTATGTATCTCTACTACTGGAACGATCCTGCCCCGGTGATCGGCAGCGGTATTGTGGATTACTTCGGAGAAAAACTTCCCGCCTACTACAGCATGAAGCAGGTGTACACTCCCGTGTTGGTCAGCCTGGAATGGAACAAGGATCCCTATGTAATCGGGTACGACAAGTTCTGGAAGCCCGGCGACCTGTTTGTCGGAAAGATATGGATAAATAATGATTACCAGCGGCCAATCCCGGTTACTCTGGAATGGAAACTTCAGCGCTCAGGCTCGGACCGCGTTGAGATGGAGAATTCCCTGCCCCTGACCCTGGAAAAGGACAGTGCCAAGGTTGTCGATACCATCCACTGGTCGGTTCCCGGCGCTGCGAAGGGTGATTACCGGGTAAAGATGCTGGTCCGCGGCGAAGATGGCAAGACCCTGTCGGAGAATGATTTTGCCTTTATCATATCCTGACAGGAATTACAGAAAATGAGTCGACTTGACTAGTGCTGATCGAAGAGGATAGTATCCGGCGTGTAGGTATGGCGAAAAAAAAGGACAATCAATCTGCAGCTGATCTTGCTTTCTCAATTATCTGCGATAAAATCCTCGAGGGTGAACTCAAACCCGCCCAGCGACTGACCCTTCGCGAGATGTCGCAAATGACGGGGGTCAGCATTATTCCGGTCATAGACGCCCTCCACAAACTGGAGAGCGAAGGCCTGGTCGAATCCCGCCCCTACCTGGGTTCCAGTGTAATCAGCCTGACCTCGGAAACCAAGCGGGACCGCTATGCCCTTCGTCTAGCCATAGAGAGTCAGGTAGCCCGCATGCTTGCCAGCGGCAACCTCCGGGAAGATGTGAAGTACCAGCTTATCGAGCAGGCCCGGGTCGTGGATCAGCAGATACAGACGAACGAGATGGCCCGGGCAACCCTGGAGATGAACTACAGTTTTCATGCGAAGCTGGCGGAACTGACGGAGTGTCCCTCCCTGGTCGATGCGCTGCGCCGGGACCATCTTTTTCTGCTGCTGGAATGGCAGAAGGCGTCTCACTGGCAGAAGGATAAGAACAACCATGACAAAGAGGCAATCTCCCACGTCTGGCTGCTGAAAGAGATATTCAGCGGTGATCCTCTGCGAGCGGAAAATGCTGTTCGGCGTCATATAGCTTCGGCGAAAAGCCTGCCCGAGCAATTGATCAGCTGAAACTCCGCCCTCCTACCCCATCACTATCTGGACCTTGACCGTATCCGGATCAGGATCTGCCGCATACTCAAAGGCCTCTACACTCTTTTCGAAGGGAAATACCCGACTTATGAGGGGTTTTACATCCAGTCGGCCGGATCCCATCAGCGCGATGGCCCGGGGATAGACATGGGCGTAACGGAAGATGGCCTTCATGCTGATCTCTTTAGCCTGGGCGGCCACAATATCAAGAGCGGCAGCTTCCGTGGGCATACCGATAAAGACGATACGCCCGCCGGGGCGGAGAAAATCGAAAATCCCCTCCATGGCTTTCCGGGATCCGCTGGCCTCAAAAACAATATCCGCCCCCCAGCCACCGGTAAGCTCCCGCACCGCCTCCAGGGGGTTCTGGTCCTTGATATTGACAGGGCTTATAGGGCCCAGTTTCGAGGCAAGGTCCAGCTTGGGCTGCAGCAGATCGGTCATAATCACCCTGCTGCATCCTCCCGCCAAAGCTGCCAGGGCTGTGACGATTCCGATTGTCCCGGCGCCGATCACCACGGCAGTATCCCCGGGCTGGATTTCCGCCTTTCCGGCGGCGTGCATGCCTATTGCCAGGGGTTCCACCAGGGCCCCTTCCTGCAGGGATACCGAATCGGGCAGCCTGAAGGAGAAATCCGCGGGATGGACGACCTCCGGACGCAGCACACCGTGTACCGGAGGTGTGGCCCAGAAGCGAACCGCCGGATCCAGGTTGTACATCCCTGCCCTGCTCTCACGGCTGAAGGGGTCCGGGATTCCCGGCTCCATGGCCACCCTGTCACCAGGTTTGAGATGAGTGACGTCGGCACCGGTTTCCAGGACCGTTCCGGCAGCTTCATGACCTAAAATCATGGGCTCCCGGACGACAAAGGGTCCGATTTTACCGTGCCGGTAGTAGTGGATATCGCTTCCGCAGATACCCACCGCTCCGACGGCGATTCGGACATCCCGGGGCCCCAGTTCTTCCTGTATATCCAGGTCCTGAAGGGAAATTTCACCCTTCTTCTGTAAAACCAGCGCCTTCATGGTCTCCTCCCTCTTATTTTTCTCCCCTGGCCAGGGCTACATGGCTGTCCGCCATCTCATATCCCGCCGCCTGGGCACAGGCAGTATTCAGGTCCAGGGCGGCGACGGCGGTACAGCAGATCTCCGCCAGGCGCTTTACATTCTCGTTATCATCGGGACTGGTGCCGATTTCTCCGCAGCCGAGAAGCTTTAGGGCCTCCCGGGCAGTACCGAAGTTTGTCCCGCCGCCGATGGTTGCGATCTCCAGGGAGGGCATGGAAACCATAAAGTGCAGTCCTCCTTCCACGGCGTCGGCCTGCACAAAGGCGGCGGAGCTGGAGACAACGTGGGCCATATCCTGGCCGGTGGCGGCGAAAAATGCAGCCAGCGCGTTGGCGGCGTTTACATTGAAACCGCTTATGGTCCCGCTCAAGGTGGAACCCAGATAGCACTTATGAAAGACCACCCGCTCGACACTTCTGCTGGTCACCCCTTTTTTGAAAACCTTCTGGAGGACCTCTTCGGGAACAAATACCTCGGCGTGAACGCTTTTTCCCCGGCCCTGCAGTATGTTGATATGGGAAGCCTTTTTATCGGTACAGAGGTTGCTGGATATGGTTATGAGCTTCCATCCGTCCAGATCCTTCAGAATCCTTCGTGCAATATCGGCGGAGGCCTTGGTAACGCCGTTCATTCCCATGGCATCGCCGGTCTTGCAGACCATTCTCAGAAAAACCTTGGTTCCCAGCTGATAGGGTTCGATATATTCCAGGCGGACGAAGGGATCTTTAATCTCCTTGTTCAGCTCCTGTATCAATTCCCCGTCTTCCTGAACGCGGATGCAGAACTTCTTGGCGGCGTCGATATCGGGGGCCTCGAGGAGGGGCGCCCTGCTCATTCCGTCAAAGGTCACCTGGGTACGGATTCCCCCCGACATGTTTATGGCCTTTACGCCCCGCTGGACCCCGGCCACGAGGGCCGCTTCGTTGGTTGCCAGGGGAAGGTAGTATTCGCCTTCGGCATACTCACCGCTGATTTTAACCGGTCCGGCCAGTCCCATGGGTATCAGGGCGGCCCCGACCTTCATTTCAATTCCCGTAAGAAGGTGCCCCTCCGAGAGTCCGGAGTTATCCAGTCTCGAGTTTTTAATCAGATCAAGGCTGACGCCGGTGCTTTCTTCCGCAATGGAGCAGCGAATCCGGGCTGCATCGTGACAGGCATCCTGAAGACGGGATGCATCGGAATCATATACCTCGTTAAATATCATTGTCTCCAGATGCTGCTGCTTTATTTCACCTTTCGCAAACCTGTCTTTTATCTCATTGAGTTTGTCCACCCTTACCTCCTTTACGCTTTATGTTCGTAAGCACTCAAATCTTTTGCAAAATCTCCGGCCTGCCTGATTTTCTCAAGATCTATACCGGTTTCAAGCCCCAGACGATGCAGCATGTCCACCAGGGTTTCGCTAGCTATGTTTCCGGTAGCCCCCGGCGCGTAAGGGCAGCCTCCAAGACCGCCGGCGGCGGAGTCGATTACATCGATACCGGCCTGGAGAGAGACAAGTACATTGGCAAACTCTATCCCAGAAGCCCGGTGAAAATGGGCCGCAAGACTCGCTTTTTTAAGCTGTTCCCGGACCTTGCTTCCCACCTCGTAGGCGGAAACCGGTCCGGCCATTCCGGTGGTGTCCCCCAGGGAGATTTCATAGGAGCCGTATTCCTCAAGCTTCTTCGCAATATCCACCACCTTTTCTACCGGTATTGCCCCCTCCATGGGGCATCCGTAGGCGGTCCCGATGTACGATCTGACGCGTACCCCGCGGGAGGCGGCGTGTTCGTTTATTCGCTTCATCTCTTCCAGGGATTCCGCCACACTCATGTTCAGGTTCTTGGTATTATGACTTTCGCTTGAACTCATGATGGTAACGACTTCCTTCAAACCCGCATCAATGGCGCGTTCCAGTCCCTTGAAATTGGGGATCAGGGCGTTGTAGCTTACCCCTTCCCGCCGGCTGATTCCGTTCAGAACCTCCACGGCATCCGCCATCTGGGGGACCCACTTGGGATGGACAAAACTTGTTACCTCGATTCTGCGGCACCCTGCATCCTGGAGCATCTCCACAAGCCTGATCTTGTCCCCGGTGGCAATAAAATCCGGTTCATTCTGCAGGCCGTCCCGGGGACCAACCTCGAAGATGCTTACCTTTTTAAAGTCAATATGGAGATCCGATAATCCCATCTGCAACCCTCCCTTTGGCGGGGCGTTCTTGAAAAAAGCCCTCGTTCAGAATCCTACTATCCTTATCCGCATTATGCAAATCTATAGCGTAAATCCGCCGTCAATTGTCAGCGTCTGGCCGGTTACAAATCCGGCGGAACACAGAAGATCGATAATCACCTCGGCGACATCCTGGGGCTGACACACCCTCTTGAGGAGTGTTCCCTCGGACTGCAGTCTTACGTGTTCCTCCTTACCTTTCACCCAGCGGGTCTCGACTATTCCCGGGGCTACTGCGTTTACCCGTACCCGGGGCGCGAGAATGCGGGCAAAACACTTTGTTAGATTGTCTATGCCCGCCTTGGATACGCAGTAGGGAATCGAACTGCCCCTGCCCATGAAACTTGCAATTGATGAGACATTTACGATGGCCCCGGAATTTTTCTTCAGCTCTGTGGCACAGGCTCGCATGACCCTGAAGGTTCCCTTGATATTTACATCGAAGATTGAATTCCAGTGCTCCTCCGTCAGAGCTTCGATCTCTTCCATGGGGATAAACACGGTCCTCCCGGCATTATTGACCAGATAATCGATGCGGCCGTAGTACTCAACAATAGTTTCCACCATCTGCCGCACAGTTTCTTCATTCCCTACATCGGCGCAGACCGCGATGGCGTCGCCGCCGAGGGAATTTATTTCAGAAACCGTGTTTTCCGCATCTTTCCTGGAACGGGAATAATTCACCACACAGGAAACACCTTTTGCGGCAAGCCCCAGAGCCGTAGCCCGTCCTATCCCCGTTCCTCCGCCGGTAATGAGCGCGACCTTTGTGTTTTTCATGTTCCTTCTCCTCAGTTCCAGGATGCCGTCGATTATTTCTTCTCAAAAACTGCGATATTGTTTTCATCCTTTACCCGTTTGAGGGGGAGTCCCTTGATCTCCACCAGGGATATCTCCGCGAGATAGACAACTGTTGTCTCCTCTTCAAGGTGACCGGTATAGGTCGTACCCAGGTCGGATATAACCATGTGAAAATGGGGTTCTCCGTCAATCACCACCCCCTGAAGGGATGCAAGCTCTATCGGATTCTCAATGGTCACGAATTCATCCACCGGGGATTTCTCAAAGCCGGTTACCCGGTGAAAAACTGCTTTTTTAAGTGAACCGATGGCGCTTGTTACAATCGCGTTCCTGATTCCCAGCTCAGCAAGCTGCCCCCGTATTGATTCCAGGACCTTCTCGTCCCGCTGCAGATTTAATACAACCACTCGTCCAAGACCTTCGCCAACAAAAGTTCTCATGCTCTTCTCCTGTTATCCTTGCTGTTTATTATCATCAGTCTGACAGTTTCAGACTCATTGCCCAGTCTTCATTGTCCGGATACACCGGCACAGCGACCCTTCCGAGATCATCAGTTTTAAGCTCCAGATTTCCCTCTTCGGGGAACCAGCGCCCTTCCCGGGGATTAAACCAGCGACACTCATATTCGGTTTCCGGAAGGAGGGACCGGATGGTTGCGGGGGGACAGCCTTTCTCGAAATAGAAGAGAGCCCAGTCCTTCTGCTCCGTACGGGCACAGTAAGCCCAGCCGCGGTAAGCCAGGGCTTCCCCGGATTTGTTTGGAGTAACAAGTTCCACGTCCGGGATCAGCTCCTGATACCGCTCGCCCTGACAAAAAACAAAGTCCCTAAAGAAGGGTACCTGCTTTCCCGATTTAAAGCCGAGGGCATCCCAGATTTTATACCGGGCCTCCTCCTCGATGTTCCCGCCCCACATTCCTTCCACGCCATAGAAGTAGCCCCCCAGCCCACCGGAAAGGAAACCGCCGTACATGCCGGATCTGCAGTTCAGTTCCGCATCGCAGCTGTCCGCCGGAGGGTCGTCGTCGGGGAACCCGGGATAGTAGGGTTCGCCGTTCACTCCGGGAAGATGCGGTTCGGTCCTGAAGATCTCCGTCAGGTACCAGAAGTGATCATGCTCCCGCCAGTTACCTATCTGATGAAAGGAGAGCCAGGCAGCGTCATCCCCGTTCCCGAAATTCAGCAGGGTCGACGGTCCGGCGTTGGTGCTTATAAGATTGCCGAAAGGAGGCAGCCCGTATTTTTCCACCACCCAGTTAACAGCCTCGTTGTACTCCCGGGAGGGTATTGAGTTCTTTCCGTAGTCAAAATGTATGGGACTCAGGAAGGTGTTGAAGGCATGGTACCTGGCAAAGAAGTACTGAACGTAGCGTCCATAGGTCTCGGGCCATTGGTAGTAGTTCTTCCATACCTGGCTTACATCCCGCCGGGCAGCTTCGATGAAGGGGACAAAACCCTGTTCGTTCAGCCAGGCGATTTTCCGATCCAGGAATTTGAAATATTCCGGGTTCGGCCGGTTAAAATCGGGAACGACGTGCTCGTAGCCAGGTACCTTTCCGGGAAAGGAAAAGGGGCGTCCGCCTTCGTTGTACATATCCTTGGCCGGCGATCCGTCTTCCGCCCCGCCGCTTAATCCATTCCGCCTCCAGGCGGACCGGACACTCGTATTTCGGCCGTCCTTAAGAACCAGGGTTGCCGGAAGTCCGTCATCCGCCCAGGTGGGAAAAGCCGCAATGATGCCGATGCCGTTGTAGCCCAGCTCCTTCCGGTAGCGAAGCATATCCTTGAAACCCATGCCGGGTCCTGCCGGCCGCAGCTCATCATCGTCGTACCAGGGGTAGCGGAAGGTTCCGGCGGCCCACCAGGTATCTGCCAGATAAAAGAAGGGAGTACCATCATCGTAGCGAAGGGCATGTCCGTTTTCCGTGGCGCGGATAAAACCGCGACGGCAGGGATTCTCATTTTTTTCCCATTCGCCCCATTCCAGGGCCTCAAGTTCACCGTGCTGGCCGTTCAGACCGGAATCATCCTGATTTGAACCGCTCAGCCAGGTCCACCTGCCGGGAGAGGGAGCTATGTATCTGATCTTGAAGATATTATCCCCGTCCCAGAATCCGAAGATCCGTTTTTTAAAACCAGGGCCCTCAAGGTCGATCCAGACATCCACCTCGGTGTAGGGACTTTTATACTCTTCCTCCGCCCTGAGGGTAACCTCGATCAGGTCCCAGACATGCACGGCGGGAGAACCCGCTTTCTCGATCATGAACTCCACCTCAGTACTGCAGGGTCTCGCGCTGCATGACCCGACGAAGAATCAGGGTGAGCGTCATGGAGAGAATGAAGATTATTACCGCAACCGCGCTTCCCAGGCCGATGTTGAAGTTCTCGAAGGCGTGAACAAACATATGCATGGGAAGGACTTCAGTGGAATGATTCGGTCCGCCCTTGGTCATGACATAAACAAGATCAAAAGCCCTCAGGGCCGCGGTTATCTGCAGCACCACAACCATCTTGGAGACCTCCCAGGAGAGGGGCAGAATCATGTACCAGATCATTTTAAAACCCGAGGCGCCCTCTATAGTCGCCATTTCGATTACATCCTGGGGAATATTCATGAAGCCGGCGTAAAAAAGCATAATCTGGATACCCACCTGTCTCCAGGAATGGGCGAGAATGACAAAGAGGATCGCCACATTGGGATCCGCCAAAGGTGGAAAATACCTGTCCCCCATTCCGATGAACTCCATGAATGGTTTCAGGAGGCCAAAGGCTGGACTGTAGATATAGTCCCAGATAAAGCCGACAGCCACGGTCATGAGAATAACCGGGACAAAGAAGAGCGTCTTGAATATTCGGTAGCCTTTGAGTTGATGATAAAGAAGATAACCCAGCAGAAAGCCGAGCACGAGCTGCAGCACCGTGGTCCCGATAACAAAGACGGCCGATTTTTCCATGGAGGTCCAGAAAATCGAGTTGTGCATAAGACTGACATAATTATCCAGCCCCACATAGACCCGGCGGGTCAGGGTTCTCCAGCGCTGAGTGCTGAGAATGAAACCCTGCATAAGAGGATACAGAACCAGACCGCAGTAGACCAGCATACCGGGGAGGAGAAACAGGAAAATCGTTCGCCGACGTCCTTTCAAATTTACAATAGCCATTCTCTCTATCCTTTAATCGCGCCGATGGTCATTCCCTTTACGATCTTCTCCTGCAGCAGGGCGTAGAAGATGATATTGGGAACAGTCGCTATAATGAGTCCGGCACTCATCTGGGTATACTCCGCCGAGAACTCCGCAATGAAACCCAGCACACCAATGGGCAGGGTTTTTACCAGGGGCTGACCGAGCATCAGCATTGCGACCAGAAGCTCGTTCCAGCAGGCCAGGGCCGTCAGGATCGTTATGGTCAGAATTCCGTCCTTGGACAGGGGAAGAATAACGTGGTAAAAAATCCTGGAATAGGAACATCCGTCAATGATGGCGCACTCCTCCAGCTCCTTGGGAATGGTAATCATGAAGCTTTCCAGAATAAACACGGAGATCGGTATCCTGAAAGCGGCGTAGATCATCCCCAGGGCATAAAGGTTGTTT
Source organism: uncultured Spirochaetaceae bacterium (assembly GCA_964554875.1). GTDB lineage: Bacteria > Spirochaetota > Spirochaetia > JC444 > Marispirochaetaceae > Marispirochaeta. The sequence continues at coordinate 39,805 of CAZKQJ010000010.1, forward strand.
TGCATGCCAAGATCCATGGCCATTATGTAAATCGGAATGACCGCCGAGTGAATCGGGATCATCATTCCGGCAATAACCAGATAATAGAGAACCCTGTTGAATCTGAAACTGAACCTGGACAATGCGTAGGATATGGTGGTTGCGCATATATCCGTTAACACGATAGCCACGGCAGTTGCTATAACACTGTTCAGCATGTAGCGGCCCATGTAGCTTTTGGTCCATGCAAGATAATAGTTCAGAAAATAGATATCTTTCGGCGGCCCCCAGATATTGAAGGCAAGTTCTGCCTGGGTCTTTAACGACGACGAAAGGAGCCACAGCAGGGGCAGCAGTACGATTACCGACCACCCGATGAGTACGCTGTATATAGCAATTTTATTCCAATGCCTGCTTTTTATTGATTTAAGATAGGTGTTGGATTCAGGAACCAGTCTCTTGTTTTGTATCGTTTGTTGCATTCCGCCGGAGCTGGCTTCTACCATGCCGGTCCATCCTTTTCAGTTTGTAGTAAGCTGAATCCCGGACGGACCCGTCAGGGCCCATCCGGTTAACAATCTTAATCACCCTGAGCTTTCAGATACTCGTCCGCCGCTTTCTGGACTTCGGCTACAGCCTGGTCTACGGTATACTGTCCAGCAATGATTCCCGGCATGGCCGTCTTCTTGATCGCAAGATCTATTGCAGGAGGTGCCAGGGTATCCATGGAGGGGATGAGCATTTCCGCACTCAGGAGAGCCTCGGCACACTGAAGCATTACCTCGGACACCTTGGACTTGTCGTATTCCACCTTTCCCGGATAGAGGTTTCGGCCGTCTTCCAGTACAGGGGCCCAGAATTCGGGGGCTTCAAGGCTCTTGATCCACTCAATACTGGCCTGGCGTTCCCGTTCCGGCTGATCGGCAGCAGCGATGAGACCGACAATTGTTCCGCCTACCCGTGCTCTGGGGTCTCCGTTTGGCATATCCGTCATTGCAGGAAAATCAACCCGCCGAACCTTCCGGATAAACTCCTTGCCTCCCAGGGATTCCCAGTTGCCGGGTCTCCACTGACCTTCGTAGTAGGTTGCGGCCTCACCCCTGACAAACATCTGATCCGCCTCGTTCTGGCTGATGCCGAGTACGCCATTGGGATATACACCGGCTTTCACCATCTGTGCAAACTTTTCCATGGCTTGCGGAAAACCGTAGGCAGGATTGTCCCATTCACCGACCTTGTCGCCGATGGTCAGCTTGTTGGTGTTTTCGACTCCCGCAGCCCGGGCCATCAGAGCAGAGGCGAGCCAGGCAAAGCGGATGTCCTTGCCGCCGGTAACGGTCAGGGCTATGCCCTTTTCCCGTGCCTTGGGTCCCAGCGCGACGAACTCGTCGAAGGTTTTCGGGACCTTCCAGCCGTATTTCTCGAATATTTCGGTATTGTAGAAAAGCCCGTCCATGTGTACTTCAAAAGGAGCCATCATTACGCGGCCTTTGTTGTCTTTCGAGAAATAGAGGATCGTGTCGGAGAATCTCTCTTTGAACTCCGGGTGCGCAGGATCCTCAAATACCGGTGCCCAGTCCATCAGAAGATCGTCCTTCATGAACTCCCGGGCGTAGCTGAGAACCAGCCAGGAGGTGTTCGGGGGATTGCCGGAAGCCATCTCTACAGTGATTTTTGTCCGCAGGTCACCGGAAGGCAGGGCATCATGGATTACATGAATGTTCGGATTTTCGGCGTTGAACTTTTCCACGTGGGCTGCGAAGTGTTCACCGAAACCGGCTCCTGCAGTATGGGGCGACATGTGACGGATTTCAACAACGTCCCCTGCTGCTCCCTTTTCGCCGGCACCCCCGGCAAAAGCCATGCCGCCGACGACAAACAGCAGCAGACAAAGCGTCAAGAAACCCTTCGTTAGCGATTTACCTTTCATTCTTCCTCCTTACCTTACCTATGCTGGCTGATTTTACTTATCCTATTCTTTACACTTTGGCATAGATAATATAGTTGATATAGATGATATATCATTTTAGGCCCACAATTCTTCCCTGTCAAGGAAAAACTGCTACTGTCCCGAATCGTGGGGATGAATTATGAACAAAGACATATCAGGAAAACACTTGGGCTCTACTCAGTACAGGGCCTTGCAGAATGTCCTGCATTCCCGATATTCCCCGGCCGACGATTCAAGCTATCCCCACGATTCTGAACACTAGGGCCGTCTACACAAGCTCCATCTTCAAGGCCCAGTCACTTTCGTCGGGAAGTTCAGGAATCTCCAGAACTCCCCGCACATCGGGCTCTACAATCTCTTTTCGATCCAGCCACTCTCCGGTCCGGGGGTTGTACCAGACCAGTTTGTAACGGCAGCCGTAGGCGCCGCCCCGGAACAGGTTACCCGTCCTGGGTGTTTCCTCCTCAAAATAGGCAAGAATAATATCCCGATCCGGGGTATAGGCACAGTAGGCCCAGCCGGTCCAGCCGAACTCGCCGCCGCTCTTGTTGGGAATAATACATTCGCTGTCGGGAATCAGCTCAGCGTGCCTTCCATTCAGGCTCATGATGAAATTCTTGAGATGTACGGCCTGGTGACTTGTGGCGATATCAAAGACATCCCACATCCGGTAGACAGCCTCGGGACTTCGGCAACCGTCGTACATGGCCTGCAATTCGTGCACGTAGCCTGACTGTCCCCCACTGAGAACACTGCCGTACATACCGGATCTGGTATTCCGGTAGGCCTCCTCGCTGAACATCTCCAAATCCGTCTCCGGAGGGAATCCCGGGGTGTAGGGCTCACCATTCAAGGCCGGACGTTCGGGCTTGTTCCAGTACAGCTCCTTCAGGTACCAGAAACTGACGTGTTCCCGCCACTTGTTTCCGATCTGATGGAAATCGATCCACTCCACATTTCCATAGTTCACCAGGGTCGATGGTGCGGCATTGGTGCTTATCATGGTTCCGAAGGGCGGCCGGCCGTACCTGGCAAAATACATACGAATCGGCTGGTTGTACTCCCGGGGAGGAATAGAGTCCTCCGGGGTATCCATGTGTATGGGACTCAGGAAAACGTTATTCGCGTGATAGCGTGCATACATGTAGGCGGTATATTTTATGTAGGTTTCGGGCCAGCCGCAGTACTTCGACCATACCTCGCTGAAATCCCTGCGCCACAATTCGAGAAAGGGAATAATCCCGTTCTCATTGCAGTAGTCGATCCTCCTGTCCAGATACCGGAAGTATTCGGGATTTATCTTCGTCATGTCCGGAACGATGTCTTCATATCCGGGAACAGGTCCGGGGAACTCGAAGGGCCTGCCCCCCTCGTTATGCATATCCGTACTGCGGCACTTGCTTCCGTCGGGTTCCAGATTGTTGCCGTGTTCCATCCAGGAATGGCGGATTACCAGCCCGTCTTCCATATAGGCCCAGGCCGGCAGCCGGTCTATTCCCCAGGCGGGAAAACAGGCAATCATGGTAATTCCGTTGTAGCCCTGGTCCCGGCGATAATGAATCATGTCCTTGAAACCGACCTCAGGGCCCAGGGGATAGGACTTATCTTCCTCCCGCCAGGGGTAATGATTCGTTGCCGCCGCGAGCCACATATCAGCCAGCCAGAAAAAGGGTGTACCATCGGGCATTTCAAAGGCATGTTTGTTGACTGTGGGCCGGGGAAAACCGCGGCGACAGACATTCTCCTGTTTTTCCTCTTCGGTCCATTCCACCGCGGTGTAGGATCCGGTTTTACCTTTCAGTCCCGGGTCATCGACATTTGCAAAGCTCTCCCAGGTCCAGGTTCCCGGTTTCGTGGCGGTCAGGCGGATTTTAAAGGTGCTTCCTCCATCCCAGAACCCGTAAACACGCTTGTTGAACCCGGGCCCCCGGAGGTGAACACCCATATCCACCTCCATATAGGGATTCCTGTACTCCTTTTCAGCCTGAAAGACAATCTCGTGACGTTCCCAAACATGAATCTGCGGCATGCTGCTCCTCTCCAATACCTGATTAATTTGCAGTTTCCTTTTGCTACTCCATAATCGGATATCAATAATATAATTGATATACTTGGTATATCATCTTAGACCTGGCGATCTCAGGTGTCAAGGATTTTCTATAGAGAAGAGGAGAAAATATGTGTCAAGACTTTGAGCAAATCAGCTCAGAATGCCGCTGTGATAGATGTGTTCCCGCATAACCTCTTCCGCAATAAGAGGATCTCTGGTACGCAGGGCATCTATAAGGCAGTGGTGATTGTCCTTGGGAATCTGATTCTTATGCTCCGTCGCGCTGTACTGAGCCCGCTGCAGCAACCGGAACAGGTTTATTCGGTGAAGTGAATCGATAAGCGACTGATGCCCGGTTTTTCTGGCCATGATCATGTGCATCTCGAAGTGGAGCTCCCAGAATTCCTCCCCTTCGGTATCCCCTGCCTGCTCCATGGCGTCCAGCTTGTTCGCCAGTTTTTCCAGGTCGGCAATTTCATCTTCCGTAAGGGTGCGTGTAATAATGCGCATAACCTGACATTCGATGGCCTCCCTGAGGGCATACCAGTCCCGTACCTTCTCCTTGGTGATCGGAACGACCCTGGAACCGCGATAGGGAATGGATTCCACAATACCGAGGGCCTCGAGACGCAACAGAGCTTCCATAACCGGAATTGTACTGACCCCTGTTTTCTCAGCGAGCTTGCGACGGATAAGCTTTTCTCCGGGTTTCAGCTGTCCGGTAAGAATCATGTCAAAAATCTTTTCGTAGGCCTTGTCAGATGAACTCCGAAAATCATCCTCTATTTCTATCAGCATCGCATTGCTCCATCGGGGATCTGGTTATTCAGCACCCATAGAATCTATGATAAATAATATATCAGATATACCATAGATTTTACAAGTTTTTTTTACCATGAAGAAAAAACAACGAAAAAAAGGGATTTCATGCCTCAGAATCGAGACATAATCCCCGCTTTTCCTTTACAGGTTTCTATGAGAAGTATAAAAACTGTTATGGAAGTAATCAATCCTGTTTTACATCTCTGTACTCAAAATAGTCAAAATCGGCATGCAGACGTTCACCGGAAAGATCCTGACAGCACAGCCCGGAAAAGGCCCCGGTAAAGCTGTTTCGCTGCATGTATTCATCCGAAAGCACCTTTGAATCCAGGTCGGGACCGATCTGCTGCCAGTTTTCGCCTGCACCATGGGAGTAAAAGAAGCGAAGAGTTTCCCCGTCAATCTCCGCCCGCAGCCCGACGGACTCTTCGCCGGGGAGCTGAACAAAATCCTCCAATCCTTCCGTCTCCCGCAAGGGAAAGTAGTAATCGCCCCCCTTGCAGGATTGTATAGCCAGGATCCGTCCGGCGGATTCCGAATGAGTTATATAGAGGTAGTGATACCGCATTGTATCGTAATAGCAGATGAGTCCTGCCATCTGACGAAAGGTATATGGAGCAAACTCGATACGAGTCTCCATCCTGCATCTGAAAGAGAGTATGCGGGTTGCCAGGAGACTCTGCCTGAATAGTGAACTCAAGGATTCCTGTCCCCGCAAACGGAGATATCCGGGGCGCTCGCTCAGACTCATGATGCCTTTTTCAAAGGGGATACGCAGGGTCTGGTATCTGCTGCCAAGGACCGGCGAATCAAAGTCATCACAGTCCGGCTCGGTTTTATCCGGTATCCATTCGGGAAGGCCCGCCTCCTCGGTTTCCATTACCGGGGCCCTGCCGCCTGTCGTCAAACGGAGCCAGCCGCTCTCGTCCCAGAAGACCTTCTGGATTGCCGTTTCTCTGCCGAGAATACAGTTCCGTGTTCCCGGGAGGGGCCGGCCGCAGAGGTGCACCATATACCAGTCTCCGTTCCGGGTTTGGACAATATCCGCATGACCCGCCCGCTGAAGTTCGAGTTCCGGAGTATCCCGGGAGCTCAGCATGGGGTTCATGGGATCCACCGTATAGGGTCCGCGGAGTGATTCGGACCGTGCCATGGTCACCGCATGGTTGTAACTGGCCCCCCCTTCAGCGGTCAATAAATAATAGTACCCGTTGAGCCTGTACAGGTGCGGACCTTCGGTAAACCCGAGTTCGGTACCTGGAAAGATGATCTGAGGAGAGCCTTTGAGCTTCATCTCCTTCAGGGAAAACTCCTGCAGGGATATTCCGGAAAAACGGTTGTTCCAGGGTCTGCAGTCGTTGGTCATGTTCAGGAGATACACCCTACCGTCATCGTCGAAAAAGAGGGACGGATCGAATCCGGTGGAATTCAGGTAGACCGGTTCGGACCAGGGACCGGTAATCGATGGAGCGGTTACCAGGTAATTATGGGTGTCCCGAAAGATGCCGCTGTGGTGTTTGACGTCGGTGTACACCAGGTAATATGTACCCTGATGATAGGATATATCCGGCGCCCATACACCTCCGGAGTCAGGGTTTCCCGCCATATCGATCTGGCTGCGCCTGCTCAAGGGCCGTGCACTCAGTTCCCAGTGTTTCAGGTCTCTGGAATGGTGAATCTCCACCCCGGGAAACCACTCGAAGGTAGAGGTGGCAATATAGTAATCATCCCCGACACGAAGGATTGAAGGGTCCGGATGAAATCCCGGTAATATCGGATTCTTGATCATCGATTAACTCCTCTTTTCAGCTCCTAACCTTTAACGGCCCCCGCTCACCATGGCCTCAGGCCGGCAGCAGGTGCTGGTTACCGAATATGCGCTCCGCGAAGCTGCCGCGTCGTGGAAGCCGTGCATCAGTTCAAGTATGTGATTTGTAAGCTCTCCAGATGCCCGGTGATCACGGCCGGTCCCGATGGCTTCCGCCATCTCGGCGACTCCAAGCCCCCGGCTGTTCTCCTGCCAGGGAAAACAGAGGGGCATTTCGCTCCACTCCTCCGCCCGGAAGCGTTTGAGCAGGACTGGTCCGCCGAAGGTATTGGGGTCCGGAACCCGGAGAGTTCCTTCAGTCCCGTAGATCTCGATCCAGGGCATGCTGTGGGACCAGACATCGAAGCTGGTCACGATGGTGCCGATAACCCCGCTGGCAAAGTTCATGATTCCCACCACGTGGGTCGGTACCTCCACCTGTATTTTCGTGCCCTGCAGCGGTTCGCTGCTTATTGTCCGCTCATCGAAGGATTTCTTTACCGACCCGTTCAGGCTCTCCACAGGACCGAGAAGATTGACAAGAGCAGTCAGATAGTAGGGGCCCATATCGAACATGGGACCGGCTCCTGGTTTGTAGTAAAACTCCGGGGCTGGGTGCCAGTGTTCATGGCCATGGTTCATCATGAACGCGGCGGCCCCGATGGGGGTCCCGATCCAGCCATCGTCAATTAACTTGCGGCTGGTCTGGATGCCTGAACCAAGGAATGTATCCGGGGCACCCCCTACCCGCACTCCTTTCTGGCCGGCCTTTTTCAATAGCAGATTTGCATTATCCATGGTAATGCAGAGGGGCTTTTCCACATAGACATGCTTGCCCGCCTCTACAGCCCGCAGACAGACATCAAAATGGGAGTCCGGGGTTGTCAGGTTGAGCACCAGATCCACATCTGCACTGGCTAACAGTTCGTCAACGGAGAGGGTCTTCGGAATACCGTATTCTTCCACCGCCTGATCCGCCCGCCCCTGGATAAGATCGGCTACGGCAGTTACAGAAACCTTGTCCGAAAACAGTGTGGTCAGATTCTGAAGATATATGCCGCTGATCTTTCCAATACCGATGATACCGACGCGAAGTTTTTCCATTAGAACATCTTCCTCTCTGATTTGAACTCTTCTGCAGACAGTCCCTTTTCTGCTGCCAGCTTCCTGCCCTCCGCTGCCCAGAGCAGTCCCCGCTTCATAAGTTCCCAGGCCTCGGGAATATCGAAGATGTCGTCGTGGTGTCCCAGGGAGTTGTAATAGACCCGCCCGTGTCCCCAGCGCTTGGTCCATACCACGGGGACATCAACCTGGCGGTTCGAACTGTGATACCAGTGCACAGCGGGAAACCTGGTGGTGGCCAGCACCTCCACTGCCGGATCGACATGCAGGTAGTACTGCTCCGATTCAACCTGAAAGTCCGTAATCCCCGTGGTCAGGGGACTCGAGGCGTTCAGTATGTTCACAGTATAGGCCACGCCGTCTCCGCCGGGGTGGCTCACCCAGTTTCCGCCGGTCATAAATTGCCACGCTACATTGGTCCTGAAGGCGTCGCACATGCCGCCGTGACAGCCAGCTATTCCGACCCCGGCTCCGATGGCTTCGAGAAGATGGTCTGCATCTCCTTTCTGCAGCTCTCCCATCGTCCAGATGGGGACAAAGAGATCCAGGTCAAAAAGACGCTGCCTGTCTGCCAGAACGTCGAGGGAGGTCTCTACATCAACGGAAAAATTCTCTTCCTCCAGAAATTTCCTGAAACGTCTGGAAACAAGCTCTGGTTCATGACCGTCCCAGCCTCCCCAGAGTATCAATGCTTTTCGCTTCATAGTGGGTATCCTTTTCTCATACTTCAGGGATTATAGGACCATGCAATACAGCATGCTCGCCATTTTTTGCCGGGAACACCTCAATAATTGCTCTAAATTCGCGTTGGGATCATATAGTCTTTTAAATTCTGCTACTGCCCGGCTTCAATAAGCGGCAGAGAGATGGTCGAATAACTTTTTCCTTTCAGCTCACCGCTCCCCAGCCCGATACCGAGACGGGGAGGTCCCGGTAACAGTGCGGAACTGACGGTTGAATGTTTTAATGCTTCCGAAGCCGCTCTGGTATGCTACCTCCGTTATCGGCAGCCCGGTATCCGCAAGGAGTGCCTCGGCATGGCTTATACGGACCCGATTCAGATACACGTGAAAGGTCTGTCCGGTCTGACTTCTGAAAAACCGCGAAAAATAGAACTTGCTTAGATGGACTGCCGCGGCCGCCTCGTCCAGACTAATTTCATGACCAAAGTTTCCGTGAATATAGCTGAAGATTTTATTCAGAACCTGGTTCCGCAGGTTCCGCCGGATCAGTTCGCTCTCCGAGACCTGTCTGGCGGGAACGCTGCGCAGAAGGATCAATGCCAGATCGTACAGGCGGGCCTTGATGGCAAGATGGTATCCTTCCTGCCTCTCACAATACTCCCGATTCATGGAGAAGATTGATTCCTCGATGCGTCGATGAATCTCATCTCCCTCGCTGTTGTGTGAAAAGGAGAGCTTTCCCAGGATGAGCTGCTGGAAAACGCGGTTCCGCAGGTCTATATGAGCCTGATCAAAAAGTTCGAGGCCGAACTGAATTATAAAAATGGAATTCCCGGACTCCCTACCGGTGCTGGAGTAACCATGCACCAATCCTGAGTTAATCACGGCAATATCCCCTGCATGCACGATACAGTCCTGCCCTTCAAGGGAGATGTGCATTTCTCCGCTCAGAACATAGACAATCTCTACAAGCTCGTGCCAGTGAAGAGAAAACCCCCTGGTCATGGAGGTCTGCCACATGTCAAAGGGAAAACCGGGATCGAATTGCCTTTTCTGGTACCAGGGTTTTTCTATCATTGATTGAAACTATACGTTATCCCGATAAAACGGTCAAAAGACATCAAACCCCTGCACTGCTTTGAGAAAGCTCTTTCCCTGCAACAGTCAATACAGCCTTTTTAAATTTCCCCGGGGTTGTTCCGGTGTGTTCCTTGAAAAGTTTGATAAAATAGTAGCTGTTGCTGTAGCCCACAGCCTTGCCCACATCTTCTACGGTCAAATCCGTTTCCTTTAAAAGCTCCTTGCTCCTGTTGATCCGTACCCTGGTAAGATAGTCGACAAAATTGACTCCGAACTGCTCCTTGAATATGCGTCCCAGATAACTGGGATTAAGGTTCAACTGTGCCGCCACCCAGTGAAGGTTGACTTTTCTGCCGCAGTCCCTGGAAATCAGCTCCTGAACCTTATCGGCATAGCACCAGCTCCGGTTCTCCCGTGCCTGGAGAATATAATCCGAGGCACGGTTCACAAGTTCGGAGAACCACTGAATCACCTCCCGCCCGTCGGAAATACGGGAAAGATGTATAAAGGGGGCATCGTTATCCGGAGAGATCTGACGCCACTCTCCTCCTACATCATCGATACTGTCGGTAATTGCAATCAGAATCTTGGTCAGGACCTTCTGTACCTCCCGGTAGGGGACCTCCCGGTTCTGGCTTATCATCTTCGAATAGATATCCTCCACTACCTTTCGGGCGGCTTCGGCATCACCGGTCTTGATAAAATCCTTCATGGTGCTGATCAGGTCGTCAAACTGTTCAGAAGGCCATACCTTTCCGATCCGGATGTCCTGGATGTGTACGATCTCCCCCACTCCGGCGAGCATGCCGTGCTTGAGGGCTTCCACTGCCTCCTGGTAGGAGAGATGCAGGTCCCGGATATTATCCTGCACGCTCCCGATTCCGATGGTACAGTCAGCCTCAACCCTCCGTGTTATGGCATTCTGAATCATTTCCGCACAATGAAAGAGCATATCCAGCATGGCGCCTTCACTGTTCACTATGACCACAAACCAGTTGTCATCGGTTTCTGCAACGTCTCCTGTGCTTACCGACCGCACGGAGGAACGGATTACATCGGCAATCCAGAGACGCTTCAGGGAATCCTCCTCGGGTTCTTCATTGTCCCGGTCCCTCCGGGCTACGGCCACAACCATGGCGGCTATATTTTCCGGATCTATCTTGATGGATGCAAAGTCCAGCCGGGAATTGAGCTGCTCCGGCGGTATGGAATTGGGCTTTATAAGGGAGCGCACCAGCTTTTCACGGTAAGCCGGCATGCTTTCGCTGAGACTCGTCCGCAGCCTGCGGCGGGCCTGCTCCGATTCCTTGATACAGCCTATAACATAATCCAGTTCTCCGTACCTGCTGGGCAGAGCCGGCTGTGATGCCGCGGAACCGCGCTCTTTTCGTAGATCACCTACAAGATATACAAGCCGGGAGATGGGATTGTAGAGCCTCCGGGTAGCGAAAAACCCGACGGAAATGGCAAAAACCAGGATTATACCGGTTGCAAAGAGAAACACCCGGCGCAGGGAGTGGACATGCTGATAAAGACTGTCCAGGTCCGTCCTGCTTACAAAGGTCCACTCCAGCTGGGGAGACGATACAAAGGTCAGAAGCGAACCTTCTCGCAGTATGCTGCGGCTGCCTGAATTCTCATTGATTATCGATTCCTCCGATTCCATAAGGAAGGACAATTCCCGGCGGCCGAAGAGCTGCTCATCGTAGAGCACGGGATTTCCGTCCCGGTCGAAAAGAAATATGGAAGTCAGCGAACTGGTGGAAGTCCGTTGAACAATGTGACGATACAATCGGTCGGCGTCGAGGTTGACGATAAAAACGTTGTTATCCTTAAACGAGGGCAGCAGAACGGAGATAATGTTTCGGTCGGGTCCGTATTTGAATCCGGCGATGCGGGCTTTCCAGCTCAGGCCTGAACGTGAATCATCCTGCAGAAAATCCATCCAGCTGGTATCGAAATACTCGGATATACCGTACTCCTCCCAGCTGTCCGTCAACACCGACTCCTTGTCACCGTCGTAGTAATAGACGGACTGGATAAAACGGTTGGACAGGCGCAAACCGCTGAGCTTGTTGAAAACACGGTCCTTGGCCCGGAAATAGAGGGATATCTCTTCGCTGTTCTCAAGGTTCCCGGATTCAGCCTCCGCCTCCAGGCGTTTTCCGTGGGGGTAGTTTTCATAATCCGCTACAATGTTGTCCAGGATAAGCTGGAGAAAGCTGGAATCGATCTGGTTTTTTACAATGTAAAAGGCATTCTCTGTTTGTCTGAGATACCGGAGATTGGCATCCATAATCTGCCGTTCAAAGGCCCGCTGGGTATTGATGAACAGAAAAGCGCTTATAATAAAAATCGGAAGCATTGCAAGAAAGAGCATGGAAGCAACCAGCTGGACATAAAACTTCCTCTCCCTAAGCCGGTTTCGCACCGTATCGACCATATTCCGATATTTTTTGCCTGCGTAAATTTCCACTGCCATTCAGGCTAATCCCGGATCAGGGCCCTGTCAACCTAGATATATTTGATATACGATACATAGAAATTCTACATGTAGAGAATACCTGCATCGAGGTAGATTTCTTCTGTCTTTTCCTGTGATTCATGAAAGGTATAATGGATCGTATAAAATTCACAAGGAGGATTTTTATGAATAAGCGGCTTCTAAAAGGAGCTCTTGCATGCTTGCTTATGTTCACCACCTTCTTCGCCTTCGCCGGCGGAGGTCAGGAAGCAGGTGAAGCATCAGCGGCTCAGGGAAAAGAGGAAAAAGTCGAGCTTGTACTCTGGGACGTCCAGACCAGTAACATCTTACGAGAGATTGTAGATTCCAGCGCCCAGAGGTTCATGGAGGATTATCCGAATGTTGTTCTGGACGTGGTGCATATCCAGAACGATGCCTACAAAACCAAGCTGAAGGTTGCCATGGGAGCAGGAACCCCCCCGGATATCTTTCACAACTGGGGCGGCGGAACGCTGAAAGCCTACATTGACTCCAACAATGTACACCCGATAACTGAAACAGCGGAGAGACTGAAGGGGACCAACATGGAGGCATCCTTTGATCCCGTCACCTTTGACAATACCGTCTATGGTGTCCCCTACGGCGGGCTGAACGGTGTATTCCTCTGGTACCGAAAAGACGTACTTGCACGACACAATCTTCAGCCGCCAAAAACCTGGGACGAGCTGATCCAGGTCGGCGAAGCCCTCAAGAGAAATGGAATCATCCCTCTTGCCCTGGCCAACAAGACCAAGTGGACCGGCTCCATGTATTACATGTACATTGCAGACCGTATCGGAGGAAATCAGATGTTCGCCAATGCCTATGCCGGAACAGGCTCCTTTGAAGATCCCGGCTACATCCGGACCGGACAGCTGATACAGGAACTTGTACGGAAGGACTTTTTCCCCAAGGGATTCAACGGCATGGACTATGACACTGGTCAGTCCCGGAATCTGCTTTACACTGGAAAAGCGGGCATGATGCTGATGGGCGCATGGATTCTTGGCGCCGCTGCCAGCGAAGCTCCCGAGGTCCTGGAGAACATCGGCATACTTCCCTTCCCGGCCATTGAAGGCGGCAAGGGCGATCCCTCAAATCTTATCGGCAGCCCGGGCCAGAACTATTTCTCAGTGTCCCAGGCATCGAAGAACAAGGAACTGGCTACCATATTCCTCCGCGATTACGTTATGAGCGATGAGTGGGTACAGTTCATGGTGGAAAACGGTTATGTTCCCCCGGTTAAGGGTGCTGCTGCGATGATATCCGATCCTCTCCTGAAGGAAGCGGCTAATTATTTTGAGGCCGCCAATGCTGTTCAGCTCTACTACGACCAGTATCTGCCTCCGGAACTTGGCGAGATGCACAAGGACGTTACACAGGCCATCTTCGGTTTGGCTGTAAGCCCGGAAGAAGCTGCCAGACAGCACCAGAAGGCCCTTGAAGAGTACATGGCAGACCAATAAGCCATTACTTACTACTGTTGTACTATTTCAAAACCTGTTCGCACCCGGCCTGCCGGGTGCGAACATAATAGCAGGTTAGCATGACGACCAGAACCAGTAATATGGCGGCAGGTTTTGCCTTTGTAGCACCGGCCCTCCTGATTTACCTTTTCTATTTTATGTTGCCCATTCCCCTTTCCGCCCTCTACAGTCTTTTCAAGTGGGACGGAATATCGCCAATGACCAACTTCCGCGGACTGAACAACTATATCCGTCTGTTCGGGGATTCCGTCTTTTGGATCAGTTTCTTCAACAATGTAAAACTTGTAATCCTGTCCCTGGTGATTCAGCTCCCCATGGGGCTGCTTCTGGGGCTTCTTGTCTCCTCACGGCTGCGCGGCCTGGGGGCGTACAAGTTACTCTTTTTTGTTCCCATGACAATATCGGCGGTTGCCATAGGAATAACCTGGAAGTTTATCTACGAACCGAATTTCGGACTTCTGAATACCCTGCTTATCAAAATCGGACTGGAGAATCTGGCCCTCGGATGGCTTGGAGAACCGGGTCTGGCGATGGGAGCCGTAATCGCGACTATCTCCTGGCAGTACATTCCCCTCTATATGGTCATTTTCGCAGCGGCCCTTTCCGGAATTCCCCGGGAACTTACCGAAGCTGCCTATATCGACGGCGCTTCCGGCTTGCAGACTTTTCTGCATGTTACCCTTCCTCTGCTGCGAGGCTCCATTCGAACTGCTTCGATTCTGTCGATAACCGGCTCTCTGAAATACTTTGCCCTGATTTTTGTAATGACCGAAGGCGGACCGAACTACGCGAGCGAGCTTATGGCTACATATATGTACAAGCAGGCATTTACGACCTTCAGAATGGGATACGGCAGCGCCATCGCGGTGATAATGTTCGTTCTCTCCTTCTGGGTAACCATTCTGGCCCTCAGGATAGGGAAACAATCGGAGGGATTAAGTGGAACCTGATTTTCGACGAGCATCCCTTATCAGGAAGGGAATAATATATCTGTTAGCCACAATATGGCTGATCATCACTATTTATCCAATTATTTTCCTCATACAGAATTCTCTGAAATCAAACATGGATTTTTTCTCCGGCGATCCCTGGGATTTTCCGGCAGTCTGGATGTTCGAAAACTACACAGCTGTCCTGGAACAGGATTTCTTCCGCTACACGGCGAACTCATTCATTACCGTGGGAGTTTCCCTGATCATTCTGGTACTCGCCGGCAGTCTCGCAGCTTTCGGTTTGTCCCGCATCCGCTTCCGCTTCAGGAACCTGCTCTACCTGCTCTTTGTCGGCGGGCTGACGATTCCTATCCATATAACCCTTATTCCGGTGTACAATCTTACCCGGATTATGGGTATCTACGATTCCCTGGGAGCCCTGATAGGACCATACGTTGCCTTTAACCTGCCGGTAACTGTTTTTATTCTTACATCCTTTATGAGCGAACTTCCGCGAAGTCTGGAAGAAGCCGCCTATATGGACGGAGCAAAGAGGTTACAGGTCTACTGGAACATCATGCTTCCGATAAGTCGGCCGGCGGTAACCGCGGTAATCATCCTGGACGCTGTGGTACTGTGGAACGAGTTTATTTTTCCCCTGGTACTGATCAACTCGGAAAAATATCGCCCTTTGACCCTGGCCCTCTGGAATTTCCAGGGAGAGTTCACCGCCAAGATCCCTTTAATGATGGCCTCCCTTGTACTGGCTTCGTTGCCCCTCTTTTTAATCTATGCAATTGCCCGGGAACGCCTGATCGAAGGCATGGTCGTCGGGGCAGTGAAAGGATAGAACAATGACTGATTATATAAAACAGGCTGAAGACCTGCTGCAAAAAATGAACATTGAAGAAAAAATAGCCCAGCTCTGTTCAATCTGGCTTCTTATGGAGGACGGCGGAAGACTGGGCGTCCGGACTCTGGAGGGGCTCCAGATAGGACAGTCCCCACTTGACCCGTTCAAGGAGATGAAGAACGGAATCGGTCAAATAACCCGGCCCCTGGGGACAAAACCTGTATCCCCTCTTGATGGGATACGTCTGCTTAACCGGGTACAGAAATACCTGAAAGAGAAAACTCGTCTGGGAATCCCCGCCCTGCCCCATGAGGAGTGTCTTGCGGGGCTCATGGCCCAGGGGGCCACCTATTTTCCTGCTGGCATAAATAACGGAGCCCTCTGGGACCCGGAACTGGTGGAAAGAATTGGCCGCGCCATAGGCGAAGAGCTCTACTCTGTCGGTTCCCGGCAGGGGCTCTCCCCGGTGCTGGATGTTGCCCGGGACGCCCGCTGGGGACGGACCGAAGAGAGCTGCGGAGAGGACCCCTACCTTGTGGGATGCACAGCTTCCGCCTATGTCCGTGGTCTGCAGGGGCCGGATGGAAGGCTTGTTGCCACCCTGAAGCACTTTGCGGGCCACTCCTTCAGCGAAGGAGGCAGAAACCATGCACCGGTGAGGATAGGCAGGCGGGAGCTGGCGGACACCTTTCTGCTGCCCTTTGAGATGGCGGTCAAACTCGCCGGCGCCTCCTCGGTAATGCCTGCCTACCACGATATCGACGGCATCCCTCTTCACCAGTCTCATGAATACCTGACCCGGCTGCTAAGGGAGGAATGGGGCTTCCAGGGTACAATAGTCTCCGACTACGAGGGAATCTCTCAACTCCATACGGACCACCGCACCCAGGAAGATTACAGTGAGGCCGCAGCAGCGGCTCTTGCTGCCGGTGTGGATGTGGAACTTCCGGGAAATACAGCATACCGGAAGGGACTCAGGTCTGCCCTGGAAAAGGGGACGCTCGATATGGCGGTTGTAGACCAGGCGGTAAAGCGGGTCCTGACCCAGAAATTCCGGCTGGGTCTCTTTGATAATCCCTACGCCGATGAAGGAAGCCTGCAGCTGAACACCCCTGAGCATCGGAGCCTGGCTCGGGAAGCCGCGGCAAAGTCCATGGTACTGCTGAAGAATGACGGAACCCTTCCTTTAAAAAAGGATGCAAAACTGGCCCTTATCGGCCCCCTGGCCGACGACCCCCTGGGGATGTACAGCGGCTACTCCTTTCCGGTTCACCTGATCATCAGCGGAATCGAGGACGGAGGAAAGCACCTTCCGAGTCTGAAGCAGGAACTTGAGCAGCTGATTGAATTGCCCCTGATTTACAAGCGGGGCTGTGACATCCTCAGCCGCCGCCCCAAGGATTCGGCGGTCTTTCCCGGAGACGTCGCAGCCGAGGGGGATGTACAGAAAACCTTTATCAGCGCCGACACTTCCGGTATTCAGGCTGCTGTCAAAGCCGCCGGCGAGGCTGACACGGTCGTTCTTGCCGTGGGAGACCTGGCGGGGCTGTTTTTGAGCGGCACTGTGGGAGAAGGCTCGGATAGCTCTTCTTTGGAGCTGCCTGGCGTGCAGTCACAGCTTGTTGATGCGATCCTGGATACGGGAAAGCCGGTAATAATCCTCTGCATCAGCGGGCGCCCCTACAACCTGGGCCGCGGATTTCGTGATGCTGCGGCCATTATCCAGGCCTGGCTGCCGGGTCAGGAAGGACCTGCCGCAATCAGCGATGTTCTTTTTGGAAAGGTCAATCCCGGGGGAAAGCTGCCGGTCTCCATTCCCAGGAAAGCGGGCGCCATGCCCTTCTTTTACAACTACAAGATGAAATCCGCCGGAATGCCGATTCAACCCGATTTCGGGGCTGAGTTTCCCTTCGGCTTCGGGCTCAGCTATACGAGCTTTGAACTCTCCGATTTCAGCGTTAATGCTGAAAAGGTCCCCCTGGACGGGGAGGTCGTACTGGAGTGCCGGCTGAAGAACACGGGGATGCTCCAGGGAGATCAGGTGGTTCAGCTCTATGTACGGGACCTCTATGCCAGCACGGTACGCCCTGTGATGGAACTGAAGGCCTTTAAACGGGTCAGCCTTGCTGCCGGAGAAAGCTTTCGTCTGCGCTTCATTGTCCCCTGCGACATGCTCTCCTTTACCGGTCCGGACTACCGCCGGATCGTGGAACCCGGCGACTTCGAGTTTATGCTCGGGACATCCTGCAAGGATATTGCGTATCGCCAAAAGATAGGGCTGTACGGAGAAGCCCGGTATCCCGGCAACACCTGGTCCATGGAGAGCATTGTAGAAATCCTGGAGGAGTAAAGAAATCAAACCTGTGGTTTTTCTGTTATGTGCGGGTATTATGCCATGCTATAATACCCGCAAATGAAGGCTCCCATGGAAAAATCTCTGCTGTTCATATTCAGCTCCCTGTTTATAATCTCTTTTATCCTTTCCCTGCATGCCATAGTCGATCTTTCAAGTCTTACTTCAGGCAATGAAGAAACGGAAACTGCTAATTACCATTTTGCCTTCTTTCTGCCCAGGGAGTTCTACAGCTTTTTCCGTTCCGTGGCCAGCGGAGCCCGGGAAGCGGCGGATGAACTGGACTGCGCTTTGTCCTTCCATACTATCGAAAACGATTCCCTGGATCTGAAAATGGCCCGCTTCTCCGGAATCGACGGAGTAGTGCTCTACCCAAGCATCAATGAAGAAGAAGCTCGAGGAATCCTCAATGAGTTTGACGAATCAGGTATATCCGTAGTGCTTATAGAGCATACGCTGTCGGACAGTTCCCCCTGGCCCTACGTGGGGACGAACAATTTCGACATCGGTAAAAAGATCGGGAACCTCATAAAATCCCGATCAGGCTCTCCCCTCCGGATAGCAGTGGTCTACTCACAGAAATCCCCGGGAATCTATGCGGAAAAGGATCTGGTCGGTATGGGAATAACCACGGCCCTGGGTCCCCTGCTTGAAACACCCCTGGAAAGCAGAATCACGAATCTGAACCCCCTGGACGCGGAGGAGCTTACCTATGAGATGCTGCTGAACGAACCATGGATATCCACCATTGTATTTACCGACACCAGCGATACCCTGGCGGCAACCCAGGTGCTTATCGATATGAATATGGTAGGGACCGTGCGGTTGATCGGCTTCGGAACGGAGAACGCAATCCTCGATTACGTGGAAAAGGGTATTCTCGAGGCCACCATTGCCACAAATCCCTGGGATATTGGCTACAACGCCGTCAAAGTTCTGGTCAATCAGCAGAGCGAAGGACACATGCCGGGTTATGTTGATACGGGAGTAGAGATTGTAACAAAAGAAAATGTAGAACGCTTCAGAAAACGAGGGAACAAGGGATGAGAGACTCCCTGCGGCTGCAGCTTTTTCTGAACATCTTCCTGGGACTTGGCATAATCGTCATCTCCATGTCCTACACGTTCTACAGCTCAATGAAAATCCAGACCATTGTTAACAACCAGTTCCGCAAAGAGCAGTTTTATCAGAAACTGCAGCACGAGATATCCGAAGTCAGGGGACCCCTTCTGGATTACCTTTCCAGCAGATCATCCAAGGCTCTGGCTGCTCTGCTGATCCAGGAACAGACTCTCAGGAACATGGTTCCCGATCAGACACCGGTCTACAGGGATTCATATCGTCTGGCGGAACGGGAGATTTTCTCCATGCTCTCGAACTACCTGAATATGGTAGAACAGGCCATCAATATGAAACGCGGCAGGGCCATTAACGAGTACACCCAAATTTATGAAGACATGGAAAAAATGAATGCCCATATTGCCCAGAGAATCGACAGCCTCAGCCTGTCCGGTATTCGCGAACAGCTCACTGCCTATGAATCGGTAATAGATGCGTCCCGGGTTCTCCAGTTCCATAATCTGCTGACCATCATCTTCGCTTTTCTGTTCTCCATTACCTGGATGCTCTTCTCCATCAGCAAGGTAACAAACCCCATGCACCGCCTGGCACAGATGGCCGGAGAACTATCCACCGGGAATTTTGACATACCGGATATCCACATTTCCTCCGTCACCGAGGTCAGTGCAGTCGTCGAAGCATTTAACAACATGAAAAACGATATCCGCCGGTACATATCCGAGATACAGCGGCAAAAAAGCATCGAACAGGGATACATGAACGAAAAACTGCGGAACATGAAAATGGAGCAGCTTTTAAAACGCATGGAGCTGTACACCATGCAGGCCCAGATGAATCCCCATTTTCTTTTCAACACAATCAACACGGGTGTGCAGCTTGCAATCATCGAGAATGCCGACAAAACTGCGGCATTTATGGAAAATCTGGCAACCTTTTTTCGCCACAATATCAGGGAACGCAAACTTATCGTTCCCCTGCGCCACGAGATCGAAGGCCTGCGGTCCTATTTTTACATCCTGGAAATTCGCTTTCCCCGTACCTACTCATTCAACCTGGATGTTCAGGAGGATATTCTCGACAGCTGCTCGGTTCCCGCCCTGATTCTTCAGCCCCTTGTGGAGAACTCCATCATCCACGCTTTCAGGGGAGCCCACTCCGGCGGAGAGATACGCGTCAGGGTCAGAAAAGAGGAGAACATCCTCCTTCTGTCGGTCAGGGATAATGGTTCAGGTATTCCCCGGGAAGTAAGCGATTCCCTTTTGAAACGCTATACCCGGGACCAGGAGCATACATCGAAAGTTATGGGACTTGAAAATGTTATCCAGCGGCTCTATTTCTTTTATCCCCGAAACAGAGAGGTCATTACGATAGAAAGCGAAGCCAACAAGGGAACGGAGATAATCATCCGGATTAACCTGGAGGAAGAACCATGTATAAAGTTATGATTGTCGATGACGAAGAACCGGTCCTGGAGAGTTTTTCATATATGGTGGAATCAGCCTCCGATTCTTTTTCTGTCTGCGGCAAGGCTCGCACGGGTTTTGAAGCCATATCCATGGCCTACAACTGCAGCCCGGACATCGTTTTCATGGATATCGGAATGCCTGGAATCGACGGACTGGATACCATCAAGGAACTTCAACGGAATCATCCGTCGACCCTGTTCATCCTCTCCACGGCCTATGAACGTTTCGATATAGCAAAGAGGGCAATTCCCCTCAAGGTCTTCGACTATCTGGTAAAGCCCATTTCCCGCAGCAGGTTTCTGGAAACCCTCATGAAGGCAAAACAGCATCTGGTTGAACAGACCGAGATTGCAGCCGCCAGACTGGACAAGGTCCGGATTAGCGCTGATTCAAGAAACTGGGAAGAACGGAATTTTCTACTCCTGATCAGCTGGAAAAGTCTGACCGAAAAAGAATGGCAGAAATACAGAATGCTGTTTTCCCTTGAATCCGACCACGCGCGGGTCTTGGTATTCCGTATCGAAGGACCTGATGCGGAAGCATTATCCCGGATCCACATGGAGATTCATCGCAAGATAAGCCACAAGTACCAGATACTCTCCACCGAATACCTCGGGAACCAGCTCTTCTTTTTTCCCGGAGAAGAGGAGACCCATCGACTGGAATCCTATCTTGACCTTGTCTTCTCTCAGGTCCTCCCTTCCAATGCACGGGTACAAAAAGGACTCGGCGGGCAGCATTCCTATGAAGAATTCTTTCGCTCCTGCGAGGAGGCCCTGCGGGAGCTGAAGGAGAAGGATCAACGGGAGGCCGGCAGACACGAGGATTGGGAAGAATTGTGCGAACTTCGAAACGCCATAGCAAAGGCATCCTCGATGGAGGATATTCAGGAGCATTTTACTTCATATTACGAAAAGGTGTTCTCTTCTTCTCCTTTTCCCGTGGCAAAATCGCGGATAATCGCTTTTTTTACCCTGCTGCTTGACGATTTTTACCGCTCCCTGGGAAAACAGGTTGCCCGCTATATTCTCTTTGATCCCGCCGCAGAAATTACCCCCATAAGCGACAGGAAAGATCTCGACGCCTGGGCCTGGAGATCCCTGCGCACACTTATGGAAGCCGAGCATCAGCATCTTGAAAAAAACCTTCCCGCAGTTCTGACCCGCGCTCTCTACTATATCCAGGGTAATTACGACAAACCCCTTCAGCTAACGGATGTGGCCGATTTCTGCGGGGTATCACCGGGTTACATGAGCCGGTTATTTACAGAACAACTCAATATCTCGTTTATTGATTATCTAACCTCTGTCCGTCTGAAAGTTGCTGAAGAATTGCTGCTGGAGAACCGCCTTCCCATCAAGGAAATTGCCTGCAGCGTGGGATACCAGGATCCCAACTACTTCAGCAGAATTTTTCGAAAACAAAAGGGATTCTCCCCAAGCACCTATCTTCAGGAGCGCGGCGATGAAAAATAGAAGACCCGGATTACTGACCCTTCTGATTCTTTTGATACTGTTTTCTTCCTGCAATCGGAACCAGAACGGCGCCAGCATAATGACTGACCGGAAAATCACCATCGGTTTCTCCATTGCCACGGATACATTTATCCTTGAGCGCTGGAACAAGGATATCAAGATTTTTACCGGAGCAGCGAAGGAGCTGGGCGCGGAGGTTCTTTTTCAGCTCTCCGCCGGAGGGACCAAGGCACAGATTGACCAGATTCGCTACCTTTTGAAACAGGACATTGATGTCCTGGTCGTGCTGCCCCACGATACATCCATGCTGGCAGGGGTCATAAAGGAGATCAACGACCAGAAGATACCGGTGATTGCCTATGACCGGCTTATACAGGAGGTACCGATATCCGCCTACGTATCCTTCGACAATGTGGAAGTGGGAAGACTTTTTGGCAAAGCCCTTACCCGGAAGGTACCACGGGGGAACTATCTGATTGTAAATGGTTCTGTCAGAGATAATAACAGTTACCTGGTAAACCAGGGACTCCACGAAATCATTGACCCGTACATACAGGCAGGGAACATTTCCATTGTAGACGAGATATGGCTTGAACAGTGGAGCGGAGACGAGGCCACCGCACGGATAAGTGAAATCCTGGAACGTACCACCGATATCGATGCCATATCAGCCGGTAACGACCAGCTGGCAAACTCCGCCATTCAGCTCCTGGCGGAACGTCGTATGGCGGGAAAGGTCGCGGTGGTCGGGCAGGACGCCGATCTGCTCTCCTGCCAGAGAGTCGTTGAGGGTCTTCAGCTCATGACTGTATATAAGCCCATCAGCAGACTCGCCACCCGTGCCGCCCAGATATCCGTCGCAATAGCACGGGGAGAAACTCCAGAGCCCGACAGGTGGGTGGAAAACGGAAGCAGTATCGCAATCCCCTACTTTGTAGAAATGCCCAGGGCAGTTTTCAGGGAAAATATGGAGGAAACCATAATCAAGGACGGTTTTCATTCGGCAGAGGATATTTACCGAAACAGATCAAGAGAAAATTGACATCAAGATTCTGCTATCCTGCTGTACCCGTTTTTCACTCACGATAAGATTTGACAGACATTGTAATAAGAATCCTGTATCGGAGCATGTAAAGCAATCATACAATTTAGAAAACATATTCTATAAGGAGAGTTGTATGAAAAATGCTCTACGAATCGGACTCATCTGTTTTCTGCTGATTCTGATCGCATTTCCAATCTTCGCCGCCGGCGGAAAGGAAGAGGGAATCGAAAAAAGGGTTGGAATCTTAATGCCGACACGATCACTTCAAAGATGGAACCAGGATGGTGACTACCTGAAATCCAAACTTGAGGCCAAAGGCTATAGAGTTGACCTTCAGTATGCCAACAACCAGGTTGCCACGCAGGTTTCCCAGCTTGAAAACCTTGTTACCGCCGGAAATAAAATCCTGGTAATCGCCTCCATTGACAGTACCGCCCTGAAGGGTGCTTTAGCCCAGGCAAAGCAGGAAGGTTGTCTGGTAATTGCATATGACCGCTTGATAATGGATACCCCAAATGTCGATTACTATGCAACTTTTGACAACTACAAGGTAGGTGAGCTCCAGGGCAATTTCATTGTTGAAGAGCTGGGACTCAAGAACAGCAAGGGTCCTTACAACCTTGAGGTGTTTGGCGGATCCCCCGATGACAACAATGCCTACCTTTTCAACCAGGGAGCCATGGATCAGCTCCAGCCGTATATAGATAAAGGTCAACTCGTAATAAACTCAGGTCAGACCGAAATGAGCGTCATATCAATATCGGAATGGAAAGCAGAAGGAGCCCAGGCCCGTATGGATAACCTTCTGACAGCCTATTATACTGACAAAAAAGTGGACGTTGTTCTTTCCCCCAACGACAGTCTCGCTCAGGGAATTGTTGCATCCTTGAAGTCCGCCGGCTACGGTACTGCATCCAAACCCTTCCCGGTCCTGACCGGCCAGGACTGCGACAAGATCAATGTAAAAATGATGATCAACGGTGAACAGTCAATGTCAGTATTCAAGGATACCAGAACCCTCGCAGAAAGAGTGGTAACCATGGTATCGGAAATAGGCGAAGGTAAAAAGGTTACCGTCAACGATACCGAATCCTACGATAACAATGTAAAGGTTGTTCCGTCATTCCTGTGTGATCCGGTTTTTGCCGACAAGAACAACTACAAAGAACTTTTGATCGATTCCGGATACTACAGCATAGATGAAATAATGTAATCTTGATTTTACTTTTTTCAGTAACCGGTGCAGCAGTCCATGACAGCTGCACCGGTTATATAAGGATTCGAGCACATGTCAGAAAATATTCTTGAAATGCGAAACATAACGAAAGTTTTTCCCGGCGTTAAAGCTTTGGACAATGTAAGTTTTAAAGTCGGCAAGGGAAATATTCATGCCCTCGTGGGTGAAAATGGTGCCGGAAAATCTACCCTGATGAATGTGTTGAGCGGCATTCACCCCCACGGCACCTATGAAGGAGAAATATTTTATGAAGGAAACGAATGCAAATTCAAAGGGATCAAGGACAGCGAAGAGCTTGGAATAGCCTTTATTCACCAGGAACTCGCCCTGAATCCCTACATGACTGTTGCAGAGAATATTTTCCTTGGCAATGAAAGACAAAAAAACGGTGTCATTGACTGGGATGTCACAGCGGAAGAAGCAGGCAAACTGATGAAGATGGTAGGCCTCACAATACCACATGACGCACTGGTTAAGGATATTATGGTCGGGCAGCAGCAGCTGGTGGAAATCGCAAAAGCCATCGGCAAGCAATGTAAGCTGCTCATTCTGGATGAACCGACAGCCGCGCTGAATGACAGGGACTCTCAGAATTTACTTGATCTTCTGGTTGAATTGAATAGAACACGAGGTTTATCGTGCATTATTATTTCTCATAAACTGCATGAACTGACTCAAATCTGTAATCGTCTTACGGTGCTCCGGGACGGTCAAACAATTATTACCATGGAAAAAGGTGATAAAGAGATCACCGAGGATAATATCATCAAACACATGGTTGGGCGTCAATTAACCAATCGTTTTCCTGAAAGAAAACCCAATGTGGGAGAGGTCGTATTCGAAGTTAAAAACTGGAAGGTTTTTGATCCACTGGATGATTCCAGGGTCGTTATAGATAATGCAAACTTTAATCTCCGCAGGGGCGAGATTGTCGGTTTTTCCGGTTTGATGGGAGCCGGACGAACAGAACTGGCAATGAGTATTTTTGGCAGAATGTACGGAAAAAACATAGATGGTCACATTATCAAAAATGGTCAGGAAATTGTTCTCCACAAGGTTAAAGACGCAATTGAGAACGGAATTGCCTACCTTTCTGAAAACCGAAAAGAGGCTGGGTTAATACTTATCAGCGACATCAAGGGAAACATTACCCTTTCAAATCTGAAAAAGTTGACAAAGAACGGAATGATTGACCTGAACATTGAAATAAAAGTTGCGAATGAATACAAGGATAAACTGAATATAAAGACGTCAAGTATTTTTCAGAAAGCAGAAAGCCTTTCCGGAGGAAACCAGCAGAAGGTTTGCGTTTCCAAATGCTTGTTTACCGATCCGGAAGTACTCATTCTCGATGAACCAACTCGCGGAATAGACGTCGGGGCTAAATATGAAATCTATAAAATCATTAATCAGCTGGCAGACGAGGGAAAATCCATCATGTTCATTTCTTCCGAGTTACCGGAAATACTCGGAATATCAGATCGTATATACGTAATGAACGAGGGCAGAATAGTAGATGAAATGCCGGCGAAGGAAGCGAGTCAAGAGAAAATCATGACCAGTATTGTACAGAGCTCAAGCGGTCGGTAGGACCGGCGAAGAACAACATAAGAACACTATGAGAGGTATCGTACGATGAATGAAGGGACGGCCGAGATCACCAGGAGCAGCAGCATCTTTGAACAACTGAAGATCGTATTCAGACGTAATCTGCGCCAGTATGCAATCCTGATGGCCCTGATAGCCATAATAATAATTTTCCAGATCGCGACAAACGGTATTCTGCTAAAACCGATTAATGTATACCGACTGATCGGACAGAACAGCTACATACTGATAATGGCCATTGGAATGACACTGTGTATATTAACCGGAGGGAATATAGACCTGTCTGTTGGATCGATTGTAGCTTTTGTCAGTGCATGCTCAGCATTGTTCAGCGTTACATGGGGTTTGCCGGCAGGTTTATCGATCGTTTTAGGTTTGCTGATGGGTTTCATCGCCGGAGTCTGGCAGGGATTCTGGATTGCCCATATCAAGATACCATCCTTTATCGCGACCTTGGCAGGTATGCTGCTGTTCAGAGGTCTGAATAACCTGATTCTCAATGGACTGACAATTCCCCTGCCCGATCTGTATATAAGCGTTGCTTCCGGTTCTATTCCAGACTTTTTCGCATCAGCGGGAGTCCAGGTTCCCAATTTTGTGACCGGTTCCGGAGTCCTGCATGTTACAACCATAGTAATTGTATTAATCGCATCCCTGATACTGATACTCTTTATGCTGATGGACAGAAGAAACAAATTGGCCCACGGTTTTATGCTGGGTTCTTCTTCTGCATTTATCGCGAAAATGGTCAGCCTTTTCATTATTATTAATGTCTTTGGCCTCTGGCTTGCAGCAGCCAACGGCTTTCCCTATGTTCTTTTCTTGCTGGTTACTTTGATTATTATATATTCCTTTATCGCTACCAAAACCGTTGCCGGACGACATGTCTATGCAGTAGGAGGGAACGAAAAAGCAGCCGCCCTTTCGGGAGTCAACATCAAAAAGGTAATGTTCTGGGTATACGCCAATATGGGATTTCTGGCGGGTATCGCCGGTATAGTTTTCGCCGGAAGATTGAATGCATCATCACCACTTGCTGGCAAGGATTTTGAACTCGATGTCATAGCAGCATGTTTTATTGGGGGCGCTTCCATGAAGGGAGGCGAAGGAACCATAATCGGTGCCATAATCGGCGGACTCATTATGGGAATCCTCAACAATGGTATGTCCATTCTTGGGTTCAATATTTTTATACAATCAGTAATCAAGGGTTTGGTATTGCTCATCGCAGTATCCTTTGATGTGTATTCAAAATCCAGGACATCGACAAGGGTGGTCAAATAATACGCAAAAAATACTGGAGTAGGATAGTCAGGGCGGACCGGGCAAACGGCCCGCCCTTTACACCATATTTTTGCGGTGTCTCAAGCGGTACAGGGAAGATGTATGGTCAAGACAAAATTAGCCTTGGTTTTCGGCGGATATCTTGCGGTTGTATTCGGATTGCTGGTGTTCTCTTTTGTTACATACACCCGTTTTAGCGAACACATGCATTTTCTGAATAATACCCAGTTTAAAGGCACCGAATACCTGTATTCGACTATTGAACAAACATATGATGTCAACCGGGATGCATTCGCCCTGCTCTATGCTTTGCGTTCCAATAACGCGGTGGCGAATGAACTTAGAATGCATATCGAATCAATAAAGAGAGATGAGGTACGTGCTACATTCACTCTGTTTAAAGATACGATCACCTGGGACGACGATGATTTTAACAGAATCATAGATCAGTTTTATTTAGATTGGCAGAACTGGCATGACTCATTTGATGATTTCATCAAGTTGTCATATGGAACAGAGGATGAATGGACAGAAGCTGAGTATCTGCTGTTTCGCGGCGGGATAAATGATTTCTTTACGGAAATGCAGAATTCCCTGAACCTGCTTGTTCATAAAGTTGCCGGTTTTCTTTTAATTGCCACCAGACAGATCGATGCCAATCTAGTTAAATCCCGAAATATCTTGTTGGCAATGAGCGGAATAATCGTCTTTCTCAGCATCATTCAGGTGCTTTTCTTTCACTTTGGAATCTTTAAGCACGTTTCAAAAATCAGTACAGGCCTATGGGAAATTGCTGAAGGAAATGGCGACTTAACCTTGCGCTTGACGGTAAAAAAGCAGGATGAATTCGGTATCCTGTCCAATAATTTCAATGCCTTTATTGAAAACCTGCAGGACAGTATTAATTCGATAAAAAATGTGGCCAAGAAAAACTCCGGAATGAAAAACGAGCTTGCATCCGGAAGTTCGCAGGTTTCGATTGCGGTGGAAGAAATATCGGCTAATTTGAATAGTATCGGAACAACGATATCGTTTCTCAACGAGACTGTATTGAAGGCGGATGAAGGTATTAAGAAAATGCAGAACGAGATCGTCAATCTTGATTATCAAATCGATAACGAAGCGGGCATGGTGGAAGAATCCTCCTCTGCAATCAATCAGATGATAAGGGGAATAGGAAATGTTTCGGGAATTACTATTCGCCAGAAGGATACCGCAGACGAACTGCTCACACGGGGTAAGGACGGGTATGAAAAACTGGAATCTGCAGTCAGAGCGGTGGATTCGATCAAGGCAAACCTGGGAATTGTTAAAGACATTACCGGTATAATATCGTCCATTGCTGAGCAGACAAACCTGCTGGCAATGAACGCGGCCATTGAAGCAGCCCATGCCGGGGATTCAGGAAGGGGCTTTGCAGTCGTAGCCGGTGAGATTCGCAAACTGGCCGAATCGACATCGAAGAATTCAAAAGAGATAGAGCTTGTGCTTAAAGACGTTGAGGGAAGAATCGGCAAGGCTGATACTACCAGCAAGGAGGCCAAAACCAGCTACAAGATGATTTTCAGCCGGATTGAAGATGTAAATCGGGTTTTTACCGAAATAAAAACGAATATGGATGAGATCCGGGTTGGCAGTCAGGAAATACTCGATTCCATGACAGCGCTTCAGGGAGTTTCTTTGCATACCAGAAAAGGTTCCGCTCAAATGAAAAGCGAAACGACGGGTCTTTCTGAACGCATGGGTTGTATCTCCGATGGTTCCGCCCAGGCAGCCTCGGCTATTGCCGAAATAAACAGCGGGATTAATGAGATAAGCAATACAACTGAATCGGTAAAGCAGGTGGCCTTCGACTTGAGTGATTCAACGGATATCCTTGTTCAAGAAGTATCAAGGTTCAAAACAGAATGATTTTTGCATACGTAAATCCTGGAAATAAATTAATTATTACAGAAAACGCAATCCGGTGTTTTCTTGATAATGGTATGTCCCTGATAAATATCGAACTGATCGGCAGTATCGCGAAATACCGGTGCTGCTTCAGGCGCGTATACCAACGATATTTAAACCGGACGTCCTCCGGAGCAGGTTAAACATACGGAACCTCCTTTCGTACTTTGAACGGACCACTGCGTTGCTGTGGTCCGTTCTCTTTTTACCCTCTGCTTGACCCGCCTCTGCTCCTGTGGTATCTCTTAAACCGGTTATTTCCAAGGAGGAAGCTGATGCCTGAAAAGAAACAGACTCCCACCCCCGTTGTAAAAGATATCCTTTCAAGCCCTGCCCGGCAGCAGCCGGTAATCCTCAATGCATGGGTAAGAACCAGGCGGGACTCCAAGAATCTGCTGTTTCTTGCCCTGAGCGACGGATCCTGTTTCAGTACAATTCAGGCGGTAATCGACAAAGAGCAGGGAAACTGGGACGAAGATGTCCTTGCACGAGTGAATACCGGGGCCGGGGTTCAGATTCAGGGGACCCTGGTCGCTTCACCGGGATCCGGACAGGCGGTAGAAATCCAGGCCGAAAAAATCATACTCCACGGAGAGGCTCCCCAGGAAAGTTATCCGCTTCAGAAAAAGCGCCACTCCTTCGAATTCCTGAGAGAAATAGCCCATCTGCGACCCAGAACCAATACATTCGGCGCCGTGGCCAGGGTACGCAACGCCATGAGTTTTGCGATTCACCGTTTCTTTCAGGAACGGGGTTTTTTCTATGTTCACACTCCGATAATAACCGGGGTTGATGCGGAAGGTGCAGGACAGATGTTCCGGGTAAGTACCCTGCCGGCGGAGAATCCTCCCCGGAAAGAAGGAAAAGCCGACTTCAGCCGCGACTTCTTCGGGCGCCCCACCTATCTGGCCGTAACCGGGCAGCTGGAGGCCGAAGCTTATGCCCTCTCCATGGGCAGGGTCTATACTTTCGGGCCGACTTTCCGGGCAGAAAACTCCAACACCACCCGGCACCTGGCGGAGTTCTGGATGATCGAACCCGAAGTAGCCTTCTGCGACATCAACTGCAACATGGACCTGGCCGAAGAGTTCCTGAAGTTCATTATTTCCACAGTGCTGGAAGAATGCGGGGAGGATATGGCTTTCTTTAACCAGTGGATACAGAAGGGAATAATCGATGTACTGAAAGAGGTGGTTACCAAGGAGTTCGCCCGGGTAAGCTATACCGAAGCCATGAAGGAGCTGGAAAAGGCCCAGGAATCCGGAAGCGCATCCTTCAATTTTCCCGTTCAGTGGGGCTCTGACCTTCAGTCGGAACACGAAAAGTTCCTGACCGAGACGGTGTACAAGGGTCCTGTTATCGTCACCGACTATCCCAGGGATATAAAGGCCTTCTACATGAAGCAGAACGAGGACGGCAGAACCGTCCGGGCAATGGATGTGCTGGTTCCCCGGCTGGGAGAGATAATCGGCGGCTCCGAACGTGAGGCGGACCTGTCGAAACTCGAAGCCCGCATGGACGAACTGGGGATGCACAAGGAGGATTACCGCTGGTACCTGGAGCTTCGGAAGTACGGTTCCGTACCCCACTCCGGTTTCGGCCTCGGATTTGAGCGGCTTATCCAGTACATAACCGGAATGCAGAACATCCGGGATGTGATACCCTTTCCCCGGACAGTCAAGTCCGCGGAATTCTGAACCGGCAAAACCGGAATATCGGGGCGGATATGAATATACGGGAACATGGCTTTGAGCTGCTTCACCGTCTGAAGGGCTGGTCCAAAAAGCTGGAAATAAAGCGGAAACCTGTGGACGGCAGGTCGGTAATCAGCGCCGAGTTCGATCCGCATGATTCGGGACAGACGGAAGGAGAGGGCAGGATCAGGACACTCGGAACCTTTGGCGGGGTTTTTACGCCCAGTTTTCTGACCATAATCGGGGTAATCATGTACCTGCGTTTCGGCTGGATTGTCGGAAACACGGGACTGTACGGAACCCTGGCAATCGTGATACTTGCCAATACGATTACCTTTATTACCGCCCTGTCCGTATCAAGCATCGGCTCCAACGAGCGCATGGAAACCGGCGGCGCCTATTTCATGATCAACAGGGTTCTGGGATTCCTTCCGGGGGGAGCCGTCGGCATCCCTCTCTATATCAGCCAGGCCCTCTCCATCGCTCTGTACATAATCGGTTTCTCGGAGTCTCTTTCCAATGTAATTCCTGCCCTGGATGTGCGGCTCGCTGCGCTTGTGACCCTGGGGATCCTTACATTACTTTCGCTTATCGGTGCCTCTTTTATGGTACGGATTCAGTATATTATCCTGAGTCTCATTCTTCTGAGCTTCATCTCCATTGCCGCTGGATTCAGACCGAACTTTGCCAATTTTGAACCGTCCTACCTGGAGGGTGTGAGTTTCTGGGCTGTATTCGCCGTATTCTTTCCGGCGGTCACCGGCATACTTTCAGGGGTATCCATGTCCGGAGACCTCAAGGACCCCGGAAAAAGCATTCCCAGGGGAACCCTTACGGCGGTAGCTGCAGGATTTATCGTCTATCTTCTGGTCCCCGTCATGCTTGCCTTTTCGGTCGCCAGAGAGAATCTCTTCGCATCTTCGTCCCTGGTAACTGCCTCCCGCTGGCCCCTTCTGGTTACCCTGGGGGTATTCGGCGCCACCTTGAGTTCGGCCATCGGGGTCCTCCTTGCGGCTCCAAGAACCATGCAGGCCCTGGGAACGGACGGCGCCCTGCCGCGGATTTTCGGTTCAGGAGTCGGAAAAACCCGGGAACCCGTACTTGGGCTCTCCTTTTCGGTGATTATTGCCCTGGGGGCCATCATAATGGGGAACCTGAACGCCGTGGCGGAAGTATTGACCATGTTTTTCCTTACCACTTACGGAGTCCTGAACCTGGCGGCGGGAATGGAAAAACTGGTGGGGAATCCCTCCTTCCGTCCCTCGATCAGCATTCCCTGGTGGATCAGTTTTCTGGGAGCCCTGGGATGCTTCGGAGTAATGTTCCTGATAAACACCCCTGCGACCCTGGTAGCCCTGGCTATGGTTGTGCTTGTTTTTTTCCTTCTGAACATCCGTTCCAGGTATCTGGATCCCGGAAGCCCCGGCATCTGGGAAGGTTTCTGGACGGGGCTCTTTTTTACCGTCTCCCGGAAACTCGCCAGGGCCCGCAGCAGGTCTGGAAAAAACTGGCGTCCCCTGATACAGGTCTTTGCAGCCGAGATTGCCAGCCACGCAGAGAAGATAACCCTGGCGGCCCTGCTGACGCGCCACAGCGGAGCCCTGGCCATCTATGCCATACGAGACCCCGGTTCTCCCCAGTCCAGGAATGAGATGCAGCATGAACTGAACTCCTTCAGCGATACCCTGCATCACAGAAACATTTTCACCACCATGGTGGAGACGGGCAACCTCTTCGACGGAATCCTGATCGCCTCTCAGGCTGCTGCCTTTGCCGGAGGGGCCTATAATACGGTCATGCTCGGTTTTCCCTCCGCAACAAAGCATGACAGGGACTACGCCGGGCTGCTTATGGGCCTGAGCTCCCTGGACAAGAACATCCTGCTCTTCAAACGAGGAAGCATTCCCTGGCACTTCAGCTCCGACCCGGTGATTGTCTGGTGGGGCGGGCAGGAGCAGAACGTCCGGCTCATGCTCTTTCTGGCCCACCTTATCCAGCGTAATTCGCCGCAGCACAATCGAATACGCCTGGGTACAATAGTCTCCAATACGGAAGATATTCCTGCAGCTGAAGCAAAGCTTGAATCCACCCTGCAGGAGCTGAGAATGCAGGGTGAGATCTTTATCGTTCCCAACCCGGAACAGCGCCAGGTATGCGATGTAATCGAGGAAAATTCCAGGGAGAGTTCCCTGGTACTGCTGGGAATGGCCAAACCCCGGGAGGAGACCCTGGGCACGTATCTGCCAAGTATGCGTACGATCGCCGGGAACCTTCAGAATCTCCTGTTTGTGCTGAGCAACATACCCGAGCAGGAGTACGAATAAGACTTCTCCCGGAAGCTTCAGCCCTTCAAAGCTGCTTCCGCAGGAACCTTTCTTCCGGAAATCACCAGCAGAGAGGTAAAAATGAGGACCAGGGCAGCGTAAACAAGGGCGGTTACGAAAAAGGCGCTTTGAAAACCATAGCGGTCGATTCCCATCCCGATAAGGGGAGTCAGGGCCGCGCCGCCGACCATTCCGGCGGCGTAATAGATTCCCAGCACGCTCGATCTCTTTCGGGGAGATACGTTCTCGATGATAAAGGCCTCGGAAACCGGCATTCGGGCAAAGAGAACGACCCCGAAGCCCATCATGATCACATAGGTGACCAGACCGTAGGGAACAAGGGTAACCAGTCCGATAACCGGAATCAGCAGCATGCTCATGGCTACCAGCACCGAGACCCGGCCGATTCTGTCGGAAAAATACCCGCTCAAAGGGGCCGCCCAGAAACCGACGGAGTAAATAATAGACAAGGTCATGGCCGCTGCTTTTTCACCCACATGGAAGAAATCGAGCATAACCATGGGCGAAAAGGTAATGCAGGCCTGCCCGAAGGAGGTGGCAGCACTGGTCAAGGCCAGGAAAGCCACCAGTCGAAGTGCCTTCCTCCAGTCCCGAAGCGGCACACTCCGGGTGTGGATATGCGTCGCAGAAGGAGCATCCGGCAGTTCCGATGCGGCCCCGGCAGTCTCCGCAGCGGAAGGTTTCGGGGCTGCTCCTATTCCGATTCTTCCGAGGAAAACATAAAAAAACACACCGAATACAAACACCGGCAGGGCGGTTCCCAGAAAGGCGCCACGCCAGCCCCACAGCACAGCCAGGCTGATGCCGATAACAGGGGAGATAAAATGGCTCAGGGAGCCGCCGATAACATGGAAGCCCAGGGCTTTTCCCCGGTGAGCATCTCCCACGGCGCCGATAATCAGGGGCGGTGCGGCAGGGTGGTATCCTCCCCCGGCAAGCCCCATGAGGACAAGAAAAAGAATCAGCAGCCCCAGTCCGGAGGAGAGACCCACCAGTGCACCCGCAAGGGCAACTCCCGCAAGCCCGATGGTCATGACATTCCGGGCCCCGAACCTGTCCGCCAGCCATCCAGCGGGAAGCTGACCGAGACCGTTGGAAAAGTTAAAAGCCGCGGCCACCAGTCCCGCTGCGGTATAGGAAAGGGCAAAGCTGTCCCGAATAAAGGGGAGCATGGGAATAACCAGAGCCGTCAGCAGATGATGTGAAAAATGGGAGAGAATGAACAGGGTAACGAATCCCGCAAGGCGGAGGGTGAGTCCTTTATGCGCCATGGTACCAGGCTCCTTATGTTCGGTATGCCGCAAGTATACAACGGAGCCTTCAAGGGGACAAGCCGAAAAACAAAAAGAGGCTGCACTCATTTGACAGCCCCGAGTTCCCTTTCTACAATATCTATGGTGAACAGGCGAATATCCATACTTATACTCATCAGCATCATGTTGTCCGCGCTTCTCTACGGGGAGAACAAGGTCTATACCGTAAGTACTTCCTACAACAATCTTCTCTCCAATGAAGAGCAGAACGGAATGCTGGACAGAATCATACAGGAGACCTTCAGACGGGCCGGTCTGGAATGTACGATTGTCTACAGGCAGACGGATCAGTCCCTCTTCGATGTCAACGCCGGGCTTCTGGACGCCGAGATGAACCGTATCGCCGGCATGGAGGCCTCCTTTCCGAATCTTCTGCCCCTGAACGAAGCGAATATGATCATGTACTTTGTCGCCTTCGCGAAGCGTGATTTACCAATCCATGGATGGACCAGCATCAGAAACCTGAACGTCGGGGTAGTGCGGGGATGGAAGATCCTCGAACGGCATACCGACGGCTTTCCGAAGGTGGTCTACGTCCCCACGGAGAAGGAGCTCTTCAGGATGCTCGACCTGGGACGTCTCGATATCGCCCTCTACTCAAAGCTGACGGGATACGCTGCCCTCCGGGAATACGGATACACGGGTATTCGCCATTTGGAACCGCCCCTGGCAAGCCGGGAGATGTTCCTGTATCTGAATTCCAAAAACAGTCACCTTATTCCGAAACTGGATGCCGCCCTGAAAAGCATGAAAAACGACGGCAGCTATGACCGTATCGTAGGAGAAACCCTCCGCCGCCATTTGGGCCGCGAAGGATTTGAGGAATGAAATCCCCCCCTTCAGGCCGTTCACGCTTTACTCCCCTGGCCTACCGATTTGCCCTGTACATTTTTCTGATTTTCCTCTCCATCGGCCTTGCTTTCTCAGCCCTCCGCGCCTCGGTCTCCCTGGAAAGTCAGCTGAAGCGAATTGAGAATCATCTGAAAAACACGATAGACGAAAGCATCCCCCTTATAAGCAGGGATCTCTGGACTACGGACTACAGCCGGGTGCTGTATCAATTGAACATTATCCGGACTCTTCCCTATGTGGGGAATACGGAGATAGAAAGCAACAGGGGACAGAATTTCAGCACCGGGTCCCCAGCGGAGAATCACTTTAAGAAACTGGAGTTCCCGCTGAGCTATGTATACGAGGACGAGAGTATTGACCTTGGACAGCTCTCGGTATACCTCGACTACGAGCGGATGCGGGGAGAAATTCTCAGCGCCGAGATGAGGGACTTTGCCTTTCATCTGAGCCTGGTGCTTATTCTTCTCGTTACGGTAGCGCTTCTGTTCAATTCCATGGCGGGACGACATCTGGTAGCCATGACCGCCTTTTTCAGGGAGGACAGAGAAAAGGAATCCTGGGCTCCCTTTCAACTCAAGCGGAGACACAATTTTCAGGATGAGCTCAGCCTGCTGACCGAGGCCTTCAATTCCTTTCAGGAAAGAAACCTTGAATACATCGAGCATGAACAGGAATTGTCCCGGAAGATGGAGAAACTGGTACAGGACAAGGAGACCTTTCTTTCGATTATCTCCCATGACCTGCGATCCCCGGTCTCCGGCTTTAAAAACCTGACATCCCTGCTGGTACAGGACTTCGACAAGCTGAACACGGAAGAACTGCTAACCATGCTTGAGGAGCTGGAAAAAGCAGGATCCAGGGTTTACGATCTTCTGGAAAACCTTCTCGAGTGGTCCGCTCTGGAGAGGGGAAAACTTGTCCCGCGAAAAGATAAACTTTCCGGCTGCCTGCTGTTAAGGAGTGCCATCGAGAACCTGGAGCAGTATGCCAGGGCAAAAAGCATCCGTCTGGATCTTTCATGCCCCTCCGACTTTTTTGTCGCCGGAGATGAGCGGATGATCATGGTTGTTCTGAGGAACCTTATCTCCAATGCGATAAAGTATACTCCCAAAGGGGGTTCCGTTCAGGCGGCACTATCAGAAGAGGATTCCTTTGTATGTTTTGAAATCTCCGATACGGGAACCGGAATGGATCCGGAGCAGGCTGCCGTACTATTTAACCGCCGGCAGAAAAAGTCCTCTGACGGAACAGAGGGGGAAAAGGGGGCCGGCATTGGTACAGTCCTGGCGGCTGAATTCATCGAGCTGCTGAAGGGGAGAATCCGTGCCAGGAGTAAGCCGGGTAAGGGGACCAGTGTATTCGTTACCTTGAGGAAGTGGCAGAATACCTGATTCGCTCCCGGCAGGGGTCTATACATTACTAATTCTATCATGTATAATTGCATCGATCTGAACATGCCAGGGCTTTTCATTGGAAGTTTTGTTCAGTATCTTCTATCAGATAACAATACCACTCAAGGAAGTTAATAGATGGAACGGGTTTATCTCGACAACAATGCGACCACAATGGTGGACCCGAGGGTCAAACAGGCCATGGATCCCTATTATCTGCAGCAGTACGGCAACCCCAATTCCCTGCACAGTTTCGGAACCGAGATCCATCCTGAAATGAGCGTTGCCCTTGACCGGCTTTACGAAGGAACAGGCGCTGCGGATGAGGACGACATAATAATCAACGCTTGTGCTACCGAAGGAAACAATACGGTTTTAAAGGGCATCTGGGCCGCAAAACTGAAGGAGAACAGACCCTTTCACCTGGTAACAAGCGAAATCGAACACCCCAGCATAGCCCATACGGCGGACTGGCTGGAATCCATGGGGGCCCGGGTGACCCGTCTTCCAGTGGACGAACAGGGGCTGGTTACGCCGGAAATCCTGAAGGAACATGTTTCCCGGGGAAGCGCGGACCTTGTCAGCATCATGTGGGCCAATAACGAAACCGGCCTGATTAATCCGGTTCAGGAACTCTGCAGGACGGCCCATGACCTGGGGAGCCTTTTTCATACCGACGCGGTACAGGCGGTGGGCAAAATTCCGCTTAACGTCAGTGAGCTGGGATGTGATTACCTGACCTTCAGCGCCCACAAATTCCACGGTCCCAAGGGTGTCGGCGGACTCTACGTCAGACGTGGAGCCCCCCCGATAAGCCTGCTCCACGGAGGTGAGCAGATGGGAGGCAAGCGGGCGGGGACTGTTAACGTCGCCTACATGATCGGAATGGGACTGGCCATGGAGATGGCAACGGAAGCTCTGGACTACGAAAACACGAAGGTCAGGGAACTCAGGGACCGACTGGAAGACGCCCTTATCGGGATTCCCGACACGGTCATTCTGGGCCGAAGGGAGAACCGGACGCCCAATACCATCCTGGTCAGCTTCAAGGGTATCGAAGGAGAAGCTTTTCTGTGGGACCTGAACACCAACGGCATAGCTGCCAGTACCGGAAGCGCCTGCTCCTCGGAGGACCTGGAAGCGGACGCTACCCTCCGGGCCATGAAGCTGGGAGCTGACCTGGCCCACACAGCAGTCCGTTTTTCCCTGAGCCGGTTTACCACGGAAGAAGAAATCGATTATACAATAGAAACAATCAAAAAGATCGTCCGGCGGCTGCGAAGCATTTCCAGCACCTATAAGTGAATGAGGCAGAGCGGAGCCGGAGGACGAAACCCGTCCGATGGCGACCGTACAAGAAAGGAGACAGCATGGCAAAAGGAGATCTAATCGGCGGCACCCTCTGGGATCAGTATTCCGGCAAAGTGGCCGACCGTATGAATAATCCCCGTCATCTGGGGGCCGTAAGCGAGGAAGAAGCAGCCGCAATGAACGCAGAGCTCGTCGTCGCCGACTACGGGGCGGAAAGCTGCGGCGACGCGGTACGCCTGTATTGGGCGGTGGACAGGGATTCGGGAAAAATCGTAAAAGCCAGCTTCAAGAGTTTCGGCTGCGGAACCGCCATCGCTTCCAGCGATATGATGGCGGAACTCTGCATCGGAAAAACCGTGGACGAGGCAGTCAAGATTACCAACATCGACGTGGAACACGCCCTCCGGGACAACCCGGATATACCGGCGGTTCCGCCCCAGAAGATGCACTGTTCGGTAATGGCCTACGACGTTATCAAGGCCGCCGCCGCCAAATTCAAGGGAGTGGACCTGAGTTCCCTGGAGGAGGAAGAGATCGTCTGCGAGTGCGCCCGGGTCAGCCTGGGTACAATTCAGGAGGTAATCCGCCTGAACGATCTCAAGACCGTTGAGGAGATCACCGCCTACACCAAGGCCGGGGCCTTCTGTAAATCCTGTATCCGCCCCGGAGGACACGAGAGCCGCAAGTACTACCTGGTGGACATTCTCAAGGAGACCCGGGCGAAGATGGAAGAAGAGACCCTTGCACGAGAGGAGCGTCCCTTCGCCGACCTGAGCCCTTTCAAGCAGGCACGGGCTGTGGAGACCCTGTTCGACGCGGAGATACGCCCCTCCCTGAAGCAGGACGGCGGAAACGTGCAGATTGTCGACCTGGACATTACCGAGGAGGGCCCGGTAATAGAAATCAGCTACGAAGGGGCCTGCATCAGCTGTCCGGCCTCGGGAGTCGGGACCCTGGGATTTATCGAGAAGATCCTTAAGGACAAGCTGGACGAGCGCTTTCAGGTCAGAATCGTTTAAAACTAGCGAATACCCAGGCGGCGAAGTTCCCGGTCAAAACGGTCGGCGAAGCGTTTGACCTCCGCCGCGCTGTAACTCCTGGCACCGGCTGAGGAGAGACCCGCCTCCTTGAGCGCCAGGTTCCAGTTTCGCTGGGAGAGCCTTTCCGCGATGCTGTCCCGGTCAAAGCGGTCTCCCCGGTCGTTGATTACCACCGCCTCCTTCTCGATTAGCCGTGCCGCCAGGGGAATGTCCCGGGTTATTGCCATATCATAGGGAGAAATGGCCCCCAGGATGTAATCGTCGGCGCTCTGCCCCTCATCTACAACAAGCATGCGGCAGTACCGGCAGGGTTCAAAATCCACCCTCCGGTTGGCAACGAATACCGCTTCCAGGCCCTCTTTACAGGCCGCCCGGGAGACTATGTCCCGCACCTTTCTCGGCAGGGAGTCCGCGTCGAGCCAGATGGTCATCTCAGGGCACCGCCGCCCGAAAAAGTGTGCCCTCCCCTTCCAGAGCGTAGTGTCTCTGGTCCGCTGTAACAAACAGGGAATCCCCCGGCTTCAGATCGAAGACGCCCTCCGCCCGGAGACTGCCGCCGGTACAGAGCAGTATTTCACAGGAATCCGTATTTTCAAGCTCAAGGCCGGTCCCATCAGGCAGATCGAGACGGGAGAGCATGAACTCGTCCACCGGAGGACGGTAAATTACTCCCCCCTCGGCGCTCCGGACCGGAGCAAAGATTTTGGGATTAAAGGCCGAGAAATCGAGGACATCACATAGTTCCTTCAGATCGATATGCTTTGAGCTAAGTCCTCCCCGCAGGACGTTATCGCTGTTGGCCATCAGTTCGATTCCAAGCCCCCCCAGATAGGCGTGGATCTTTCCCGCGTCGAGATAGATGGCCTCACCTTCCTTCATCTCCAGGATATTCATGTACAGGGGTGCGGCCACGCCGATATCCCCGGGGTATGCATCCTGCAGGCGAAGTATCCATTCGAACAATCCGCCCTTCTGTTCCCCGGCGGCGGAGCAGATATCGGCGATCAGCTTTTCCTTTTCAGGAAAGCTCATCAGGGATTGAAAGAAGGTCCTGAGGTCTCCCCGGGCCTGAGAAACAAGACGCCGGTAGGGCGAGACTCCCAGGAGCTCCGCCAGGTGCCGGATATCCTCCATGGAGCGGAAACCCAGGAGAGCGGAAAAATCGCCCAGGGCCACCATGATCTCCGGTTTATGCATAGCATCCTTGTAGTTGCGCTGGAATGCATCCAGGGGAATCCCCGCTGCGTTCTCCCGTTCAAATCCGAGCCGGGCCGCCTCTTTAGCAGGGTGGGCCTGGATTGAAAGGGGGCTGGCGGCGGCCAGGATTTTAAACAGAAATGGCAGAGAGCCGAAACGTTCCGCCGCCCTTTTTCCGAGCCTTGAGGCGGGATCTTCCGCGACAAAAGTATTCAAGGGGACCGCACCGGATTCAGTGATAAGCAGGGAAGGACTTTTCGGGTGCGCCCCCATCCAGAGTTCCGCCCAGGGTTCAGCCGTCGGATTCTCAAGTCCCAGCAGCCCGGGAATCATGGTGGGGGACCCCCAGGGATAATGCTGTACACTGTTTTTCATACGGTAGAGAGCCATGTGTGCATTCTATGGGGAGGATTCCGCCAGGTCAAGCAGAGCCCCTGGGACAAGCAGCGGCGCCAGCCTGCGATCCAGGGGCTGACCTCGAATAATGAAGTCCACCAATCCCTGGACCGCCAGCCTGTAGAGGAGACCAAGGCGCAGATCCACGCTGGGTACTTTGCAGGTGAGTCCAAGGTCCACCGGGAGGTTATCGTAACCGGCGACGAGACACTCTTCGGGCACCCTGACATTACACTCCCCAAGACCCTTCAGAATTCCCAGGGCGGTAAGATCGTTTACTCCGCAGACGGAATCGATCCTGCCGGCACGGACTTCCGGGGCAATGATCCTGGCCGCAGCCATGCCTCCCTCGATACCCACCGGAGTTTCGATAAGGGGGACTTCCTCACCGAATCCTTCCCTGAAACCCTTGAGCCGCAGCCGGTGTGCCTCGACCTCCCTGAGGTACCCGCTCACATGGACCGCCTTCCGGTAACCTGAGGCACGAAACGCCTCTCCCAAAAGCCGTCCTCCTGCGAGGTTATCCGTAGAGCAGCGTGAAAAGCCGGTCAGGGCCTCGGTATGATGGGCGCATACATAGGGAACACCTGTCTCCGCGACAGCCGTGGCATACTCCGGGTCTTCTGTATTGAAGGCCAGGATCCCGTCACACTCCCCTGCAAGATTCCTGATTTCCTTCAAAGAATCAATGCTGCGCAGTTCCAGGCGAAAGGAGCTTTCCGAGACAGCCTGGACAACAGCCCGCAGGATGTCAGCGTAGAGCCAGTTAAAAAAGCGCAGATCCGGCCAGGAGTAGGTTCCCCCCTTTCTGTATTCAAGAAAGATCAGAACACCCGTTCCCCGGCGGCGGAGAGCCCCGGCATTCTTGTCCGGCCGGTATCCCAGGTCCGCAGCCACCCGGCGTACAAGATCTGCCGTTCCCGGCTCTACCCTCTCAGGATGGTTGAACACCCTCGAGACTGTGGCTCCGCTGACTCCTGCGCGGCGGGCGACATCATCCCTGTTGACCATTGAATAATCCTTGACGAAGAAAAGTATTCAGTGTACCATCTTATGTACACGTGTACATAAATATACCAGTACACCAGGTACCGGTCAAGATGAACAGAGGAGTTGTTATGCCTTCGATCAGTAAGAGTCCCCACCGACGCTTTAATCCCCTCTCCGGAGAGTGGCTGCTTGTTTCTCCCCAGCGAACCCAGCGTCCCTGGCAGGGCCAGCAGGAGCCAGAGCAGTCCGAAATACAGGCAGCCTATGACCCCGAATGCTACCTCTGTCCGGGGAATAGCCGCGCAGGAGGGGTACGCAACCCGGAATATCCGGATACCTACAGTTTCATCAACGATTTTTCCGCCCTCCTGCCGGAGCCCGGTGAGGAAGGGGCCGTTGACCATGAACTTTTCCGGGCAGTCCCTGAGAGGGGTATCTGCAGAGTGATCTGCTTTTCTCCCCGCCACGATCTTACCGTTGCCAGAATGAGTCATGAAGAGATCCGCAGAATAGTGGATCTTTGGGTCAGGGAGTACCGGGAACTGAGCCGGGTTGATTACATCTCCTATGTACAGATTTTCGAGAACCGGGGCGAGATGATGGGCTGCTCGAATCCTCATCCCCATGGCCAGATATGGAGCAGCGAACACATTCCCGAACTTCCCTCGAAGGAGACGGAGCGCCAGAAGGAGTATTTCGAACGGCACCGAAGTCCCTTGCTGCAGGATTATCTTGAGGCTGAACTTGAAGAACAGGAGAGAATCGTCTACGTTAACAGGGATTTTGCTGTCCTTGTCCCCTACTGGGCCACATGGCCCTACGAAACAATGATCCTGCCCCGCCGTCCCCTTACAAGCATAGAAGAGCTGAGCGGAGATGAACGGGACAGTCTGGCCGATGCCATCGGCAGGCTGACGGTAAAGTACGATAACCTTTTCAGGACCAGCTTTCCCTACTCCATGGGTATCCATGGCGCTCCCTGCGACAAGGGCGCGTACCCGGGATGGCAGCTTCATCTTCATTACTTTCCACCCCTCCTGCGTTCGGCGAGCATCCGAAAATTCATGGTCGGGTATGAGCTCCTGGCAAC
Source organism: uncultured Spirochaetaceae bacterium (assembly GCA_964554875.1). Classification (GTDB taxonomy): domain Bacteria; phylum Spirochaetota; class Spirochaetia; order JC444; family Marispirochaetaceae; genus Marispirochaeta. Next base: position 82,191 of record CAZKQJ010000010.1, read on the forward strand.
TCCCCAGCGGGACATAAGTCCGGAGCAGGCGGCCGCCATCCTTCGGGAACTGCCGGAGAAACATTATCTGGAGGAAGGACGTGAATAAGCGGCAATGGACTGCTGCCGGACTTGATCAGAAATACGGGACAGTCACAAAAGAGCGGATGGACTACCTTTTGGGGGCTTTTGACGACACCGAGGAGCTGCGGATATTTTCAGCCCCGGGAAGAACGGAACTCGCAGGAAACCATACGGATCATAACCACGGGCGGGTCCTGGCGGGCGCGGTTCACCTTGACGCCCTGGCTGCGGTAACTCCCCGGTCCGACACCAGGGTAGTACTGGAATCCGCAGGCTACGGCAGGATTTTTCAGGTGGACCTGTCGGACCTCAAGCCCCGGCGGGAAGAAGCAGGCAAACTGGAAGGTCTCGTAAGGGGCGTCGCCGCGGAGTTCTCCCGCCGCAGATTGGGTTATGGGGGCTTTAAAGGCAGAATTCACAGCCTCATTCCTGCCGGGTCCGGTCTGAGCTCCTCAGCCGCCATGGAGGTCCTTCTGGGAGCTGTTCTGTCGGGGCTTTACAATGGGGGAGCTGTTCCCGTAGTTGAACTCGCGAAGATCGGTCAAGCCGCGGAAAACAGGTACTTCCACAAACCCTGCGGACTGATGGACCAGACAGCCTGTGCGTCCGGTGGTATTACCGCCATAGATTTTGCAGATCCCGAAAACCCTCGGGTAAACAAAATGGACTTCTCTTTTGCTGACCACGGCTATGTCCTCTGCGTCGTTAATACCGGGGGAAGCCATGCGGACCTGACGGAGGATTACGCCGCATGCCCCCGGGAGATGTTCGCCGCAGCCCGGGCCCTTTCACGAAAAAGCGCTTCGGAGATTACAGATGAGGAATTACTCTCCGCTCTTCCGAATCTCAGGACATCCTGCGGCGACCGGGCTATTTTACGGACCCTGCATTTTATCAATGAAAACCGCCGCGTCCTGGAAATGACCAGAGCTATCGAGGAAGGAAACATCAGTGCCTACGTCTCCGGTATGAAGGCCTCGGGAGATTCCTCCTGGAGACTTCTGCAGAACTGCTATTCCCCGGCAAACCCTAGGGAGCAGGGAATCCCCCTGGCGCTGGAACTCGCCAAGCTGGCGGCACAGGGCAATACAGCCTGCCGAGTCCATGGCGGAGGCTTTGCCGGCACCATCCAGGGGCTGATAAAAACGGAGGATTTCGACACTTTTTCGGAGAGAATGGAACAGGTCTTCGGAAAAGGATCGGTAATTCCCCTGCGGATCCGCCCTCAAGGGAGTATTGAACTGACTCCGGAACAATAGTTACTGTTTGAGTTTCTGCTTGAGGGCCATGAATACCTTGGCGTTCTGCTCCTGGAAAAAATCCCGCGACTCAAGATACTCCCGGGCGATCTCACAGAACTCGTCGGAAAGGTTGAAGGTCCCGAAATGTTTATAAGCTTTTCGCGGGGTGGATTCCCGGAATATCCCGTGCTGCTCATTTATGCAGATACCGAGATTCTCTACCCAGATTTCAACAATCATATTATCCGGGCTAAAAAGATCTGACTTATTACCTTTTGTGGCATACACTACTGCTTTCATATTCGCCTCGACTTTAGACAGCTACCATATACTCTATAGTAGGAGTTCTTCAAAATCAATTGTTCTTTTTACGCGGTTGACGAGAACCGGCGCCAGCGTATATAAAAATACAATACCGGGGACCTTCGGAGCCGTGAAAAGGATAGTTGTCAGGGGGTCCCTGCTGACAGTGAATTAAATCCATATTTATGTTAGACAAGGAGCTTATATGAAGATTTCACCCCTGCAGGAGGCCCGTTACAAGTACGAGCCCAAATTGCCGGAAATCCTGAAAAACGAGGTCGATGCGATCAAGTTGAGTCTTGGTGATCCAACCCAGTCAGTAGCCGATCAGAAGGAACTCAGGCAGCTCTTCCCCCATACCTACGGTATGCCGGTGGCTGGCTTCACGAAAGGGGAAAATCCCGACGCCGGAAAAGCAATAAATGTCGGGGTAATTCTCTCCGGCGGACAGGCTCCGGGGGGACACAATGTTATCGCCGGCCTGTATGACGGCCTCAAAAAAGGTAACAAAAACAGCAAGCTTATCGGTTTTCTCGGCGGGCCTTCAGGGCTCACCGACGACGAGGCCCTTGAGTTCAACGATGAGTATATGGACCAGTATCGGAATACCGGAGGTTTTGATATTATCGGTTCCGGCCGGACCAAACTCGAAACGGAGGAGCAGTTCGATACTTGCATCGAGGTCTGCAAAAAACGGAATATCAGCGCCCTCGTTATCATCGGCGGAGACGATTCCAATACCAACGCGGCGGTCCTGGCGGAGTATTTTCAGCAGAAGAAGGCCTCTATTCAGGTAATCGGGGTTCCCAAGACCATTGACGGAGACCTGAAGAACGAGCACATCGAAACCTCCTTCGGCTTTGACACCGCTACAAAAACCTATTCCGAGCTTATCGGGAACATCGAGAGGGACGCCAATTCTGCCAAGAAATACTGGCATTTCATCAAGCTGATGGGACGAAGCGCCTCTCACATCGCTCTGGAATGCGCCCTCCAGACCCGGCCCAACGTTGCGATCATCTCCGAAGAGGTGGAGGAGAAAAAGCAGACCCTGGACCAGGTGGTGGGAAATATTATCGACACCATCGTCAAGCGGGCGGAAAATGGGGAGAATTTCGGCGTAGTCCTGGTCCCCGAAGGACTTATCGAGTTTATCCCCGAAATGAAGACCCTTATCGGAGAGCTGAACGATCTTCTCGCGGAACACGAGGCCTATTACGTCACACTGAACACCTTCGAAGACCAGTCCGAATGGATCAACAAGAACCTCTCCAGGGAGTCCTCCTACGTGTTCTCATCCCTGCCGAACAACATCCAGCGACAGCTCCTGATGGACCGGGACCCCCACGGAAACGTACAGGTATCCCGGATCGAAACCGAGAAACTGCTGATCGAGATCATCGAAGACAGACTCCGGGAAATGAAGACCGAGGGCAGGTACCCCGGGAAGTTTTCTCATCAGCACCACTTCTTCGGCTACGAGGGGCGCTGCGCCTTTCCGTCGAACTTTGATGCCGACTACTGCTACTCCCTGGGCTTCAACGCCTTCCTTCTTATCGCCAACGGTCTTACGGGTTACATGTCATCCATACGAAACCTGTCAAAGCCGGCCCGGGAGTGGATTGCCGGGGGCATACCGGTAACCATGATGATGAACCTCGAGCAGCGTCACGGTAAAAAGAAACCGGTTATCCGCAAGGCACTGGTGGAGCTCGACGGTAAGCCCTTCAAAGCCTTTGCAGCCGAAAGGGACACCTGGGCGATGGAAACCAGTTTCGCCTACCCCGGAGCAATCCAGTACTACGGTCCCGACGAGGTTTGCAATCAGCCGACCATGACCTTGAAGATCGAGCACACATAGAAGGTAAAGAGTCGAACAGACTGTCGACCCCTTTTCGAAGGGGTCGTTTTTTTAGCTTTTCAAGCAATAACCCCGGGTTTTATATGCCCGGCGTTGAGAGCGGCACACTCCCTCGCCGTTTCCAGGGCCTTGGAAAATCCCTCGCCCTTCGCCAGGCTGTGGGACAATCCGGCGGTAAAGGCGTCCCCGCAGCCGATGGTGTTTACCGGCTTGATCTGACGGGCCGGCTGAAGGATCAGCTCTGTACCGTCCCAGCCCAGGGCACCCCGGGCACCCAGAGTCAGTACAGTGAGGGCTCCGTATTCGCGGTGGATCCGTTTCATCTCCTCTGCGGCAGCTTCCAGAACCCTTTCGTCCTCCTCATGCTCCTCCACCGACAGGTCTGGGAGGAAGGTGGCGCAGAACTCGCTGAGGTTCGGCTTTATCAGCGCAGGGCCGAAGGGCAGGCAGGCCTTTAGATCCCCGCCTTTTATATCGAGCACACTTGCGGCTCCCAACTCCGAGGCCCGTTTTACCATCCTCGGATAGAGATCATCGCTGTAGCCGGGAGCCTTTGTCCCGGAGATTATCAGATAATCGCAGCCATGGATGAGTTTCTCGAACTCATCCCAGACCGCAGGGCCGGTACCGGAGGAGACAGGCCCCGCATCGGCAATAAGCTCGGTGGTACTGCCGTTTTCCCGGCTCAAGATGGTAACGCAGGTACGTACCTCCGAATCGGACTCCAGGGCAGTCAGAACAAGTCCGTCCTCCCGGCACATGGCAAGAAATCTCTCCCGGTCCGCTCCGCCGGCATGGGTAAGATGGACAACATCGTCCCCCAGCTGGGTCAGGACCCGGGCGACATTCACCCCTTTTCCGGAGGCGTGCAGATAGTGGGTGCGGGTCCGGTTGACCCGATTCTCCCTCCATGAATCGAAGAGCAGGGTACGCTGCATTACAGGATTAAGGCTTACGGCGAGAAATTTCTTCTCCGGGTCCGCCATCAAAGACGCTCCAGAAAGATTTCAGCCACCTCTTTCTGGCTGAACAGAACCGGACTCTCCTTCATGCCGGTCTCTCCTGCCAGTTCGACAAGCTCATCCCCGGTGAATCCGTACTCCCCGAATCCCGGCAGTCCCGAATCCTCCAGCCAGCTCTCCAGAATATCGACCAGGCCATCAGCTTCGCTGTTCAATGCTTCTGCGGCTTTTTCCAGCTTGCGGATCAGGAGCCGCTGTTCCTGGGCCCGGGCCCGCATCAGAATCCGCCGCATAGTGCCCGGCAGCAGAAGCCCGCACACAAGGCCGTGAGGAATCTCCCGGGCCGCTCCGATGGGACTGGCGGCGCCGTGGATCATCCCCAGCCCGGCGTTGGCAAGCACCACCCCCGACAGATAGGCCGCATAGCCCATCTTTGCCCGGGCGTGAAGGTTCCCGGGGTTCTGCAGCAGAGCAGGGAAAGCCCGCCCTGCAGCCACGAGTCCGGAGATTGCCAGGGCATCGGTAAAGGAGTTTGCCCCGGTGGAGATCAGGGCCTCCAGGAGCTGGGTAACGGCGTCAAGTCCGGCGGCAGCAGTGACCCCCAGGGGAGCATCCGCCGCCAGCAGGGGATCGATAAGCGCCAGCTTAGGAATATAATTGTCATGCCGCAGGGACTTCTTGAAGCCGCCGATTTCACTTATGACAGCGTTCTTTGTGGCCTCCGACCCGGTACCCGCGGTGGTCGGGACCGCATAGAGCGGGAGACTGGCGCCGGAGGGAACATGGCTGCCAACGCCTTCAAGAAACTCCTTCACACTCCGATTTTTGGCAACCCCGGGTTCAACCAGCATCGCCGCAACGGCTTTTGCAGCGTCAATCACACTGCCGCCTCCTATAGCGACAATCAGTTCGGGCGTGTTCTCAAACCAGGCATGTACTATATCATCAACAGCCCGCGGAGAAGGTTCTCCGGAAACAGCCTGTTCGGAGTACTCGATATCCCTGGAAATCAGTTCACGGCAGAGTTCGTCTCCCCAGCGGGACCAGACCGTCCGGCCGTGCACGATTCCGACCCGTCTGAACGATGCGTCGTTTATAATGTCCGGCAGTTTCCTGAAGGCCCCCTCTTCTATAAGCAGCCGGGGCAGGGCCGCAACTTTTACCGTTTTCATGAATATCAGTATAGAGCAGGCCGGCGGGGAGTGTCAAAAGCATCGGCTCCGGTAAAATCCTGCAGTCCGTCTCTGCCCTTCAAGGTCCAAACGTGCTACAATGGCATCGAATATGGAAAAACAGGAAAGCTATAAACGTCCCAGCTGGGACGAGTACTTCATGGAAGTCTGCGATGCCATTGCCAAGCGGGCCACCTGCGACCGGGGACGGTCGGGCTGTGTTATCGCCAGGGACCGTCAGCTCCTGGTTACCGGCTACGTGGGATCGCCGGTCGGTTTCCCGCACTGCGACGAGGTGGGACACCAGATCAAGAAGCTGGTACACGAGGACGGCAGTGTAAGCCAGCACTGCATGAGGACTGTTCATGCAGAACAGAACGCCATCTGCCAGGCCGCCCGACGAGGTGTCGCCCTGGACGGCGCTACCCTCTACTGCACCATGACCCCCTGCCGCACCTGCGCCATGCTGATTATCAACTGCGGGATCAAGCGGGTTGTCTGCAAACGGAAATACCACGCGGGAGCAGAATCGGAGGAGTTTTTTCGCCGGGCGGGAATCCGGCTGGATTATTTCAGCGAGGAGACCGAAAGCTACGGCAATCAGAGCTGAAAAGGGCCGTTCGCTATTCCGGCAGCTTGTAGCGTCTCTTTTCCGGGTCCTTGTGAGGCCGGTAATAGACCGCCACATTGCCGATTATCCGGACGAGCCGGGCCTCCACCGCCTCGGCCAGTTCAGCGGAAATCGTCTTTCGGTCTTCCTTGTAATCTGCAAAGCGCAGCTTTACAAGTTCATGGGCGTTCAAGGCCTCATCAAGGGCCTTGATGAGCTGAGGGCTTGCTCCCTCCTTTCCCAGCATTACCACCGGCTTAATAAGGCTTGCCTTGGCGCTCAGATATTTTCGCGCCCCGCTGTTCAGTTCCTCAGGCATAGTATCATTCATTCCTGTTCGTCAGATTATTCGGAAACACGATGGGTGTCCATCCCGCCGGGTCCGCCATATCCGCGGCAATCAGTCCCAGGTCCACCTGGTCCGTCAGCTCCGCGACAACATAGCCTTTACCGTCCCAGGTGTACCGCGCCCCCGCACCCGTTACATTCACCGCCCCCAGAGCGTGGGCGTATTTCTCGGAGACAAGGAGAATAGCGTCAATATCGAAGGAGTGCAAGAGGATGGTATAGAGCAGCCCCAGAGAATCGCAGTCGCCGGAGGAGCTCACCAGGGCCTGGACAGGGTCGACAAAATCACTGAAGGTCCCGGAGCGGCGGTAGGAAAAGCCCTGCAGCCAGGCGAGAAGCTCCTCGGCTATTACCCGGGCCTCCTTATCCGAAGGTTTCCGGGGGAAAATCTCATGCAGGGTCAGGGTCAAGGGTTCCAGACCGGCGAGGGCATCCCGGTAGAGGATCCGGAAAAAACGCTCCCAGGCAGCTACGCTTCCCGCGGCCCCCAGAATCCGGGCCTCCCTCTCCGTTACGTAGGATGCGGTCTCGATCTCTCCCTGATCGAGCCGGACCGTCCGTCTTTCACCCGCAATCTCAATTTCCACGGAGCTGCGCCGCCCCCCGGAAAAGAGCCTGTCAAAGGAGGCGACGGGGCCCGGGAGTCTGTCTGCCGTCTCGACTGGAGAATAGGAGTCCATTGCGGAGAGTATCAGATCGTTATACGCACCCAGCTGCTCCCTCTCGCTGAAGCCGAGAAGTACCACCGGATCCAGTCCGGCGGCCGGGGCTGTAAAGGCAAAAAGATAACCGGAAAAGGAAAAGCCTCCGGTGCTGAAATCGACGGTCCCGAAATAGGCCTCCCCGGAAGCGTAGGAAAAACGAGTGCCTTCCCCCTGCGCCCCTAATCTGTTTTCCGTCTCCTTGACCAGGGTATCCAGTCCGGAAAATCCGGGGAAGCGCTTGATCTGCAGATAGGCCCCCTCGCCGGTAAAGGCGAAGGTCAGCTTTTCTGCTTCCTGGCCGAGGAGTCCCCATCCCTCGGGGAGATCGATAAAGCTCCCGAAAGATCCCAGGGCAATCTGCTCCGCCGGTAGAAACGTCAGCAGCAGAAGCAGAATCAGCACAACAAGAAAAGAACGCCTCAGTCTCACAGATCCGATCACAGCTCACGCACCTCCTGTCCCGGCTTCCCTGGCCTCGATGGCCGAACGGATGATGTTATACCGCTCTTCATTTATGGGATAAAAGACAAGAACGACAATGGAAAGGATAAACACCAGTGCCGGCAGGGGGCCCAGAAGCAGCTTGATAGTCCCCAGAGAAGCGGCGTTCTGGACAAGATCGGCCTGAAAGCCTGCGATACCCAGCATCCAGCCGATAATACCGTTCGCAAGGCCCTGGCCCGTTTTGGTCAGTAGGGTCCAGGTACCGTAGAAGGCCCCCTCCTTGCGAATGCCCGTATCAAGATAGTCCTGGTCGATGGCATCGGGGACCATGGCATAGGGGGTGGGAAAAACAAAGCCGTTGCCGATGCCCGCAAAAGCGAAGATGAGCAGGGCTCCTCCGGTTCCCACCCTTTCCCCGATGAAATAAAAAACGATGAGGGCTACCGCGAAGATTCCGAGTCCGATGGCATAGGTAGCTTTTTTACCGATCTTTTTCGATATCAGAACGCTTACCGGAATCGAAGGAATGGAAACTATCAGCAGCAGCCCAAGGGCCAGGGTGGTGGCACCTTCGTTGTTATAGACGTATTTGAAGTAGTATACCATGATCGCGGAGACGATGGTAATCGCAAGTATATGGAGCACGTAGGCAAATGTTATTATCAGGTAGGGTTTGCAGGCAAACACCTTCAGGTAGGAGGCGACTATCCCCTCTCCTTTGGGAATCTCCCGGGTTCCATGCTCAGGTTCCCGCACTGCGAGAAAGGTTACCAGGGCGCTCAAGGCCATAATGATCCCGAAGATAATCCCCACGGCGCTGAAGCCCTCTTCAACCGTGCCAAAAGCGTCCCGCAGGGGAAGAACCGCCACAGCCCCGATCAGGGTCCCGAAGAGGGCAAATACGAAGCGGTAGCCGTTCAGGGAACTCCTCTCCTGGTAATCGGTGGTAAGTTCCGGGGTCAGGGCGGCGTAGGGGACAATCACCACCGTGTAGGCGGTTCCCAGTAGACAGTAGGCCAGCAGAGCCCACCAGAAGAGTCCCATCTGCCCCTCAATGAAGGATGGTACGGTAAACATGAAGATCATTGCCAGGGCAAGGGGGACCGCCCCGAAAAGCAGGTAGGGCCTGCGGCGGCCCCAGCGGCTGCGGGTTCGATCGCTCAGGACCCCCACCGCAGGATCGGTAAGCGCGTCCCAGATCCTGCCGATCATTACCACAGTTCCCGCCAGGGCGGCGGAGAGATGTACCGTATCGGTAAGGTAGTTCATGAGCCAGAAGGCAATTACCGTAAAGTAGAGGTTTCCCCCGAGATCGCATACACCGAAACCTATTTTGGTTCCCAAGGAGAGCTTCTGTTCTTTCATATACCTGTATCATATACTCCGCCGCGGGGCCTAACAAGCATGAAGATGAGGAAAATCAGGTATAACGTCGAAGAATCGCCTTGACCGATCCCGCGTAGGAGCCCCCGAAGAGGTTCAAGTGGTTCAGCATGTGGTACAGGTTATAGGCGTCCCGGCGCTGTCGGTACCCAGGCTCCAGGGGATACGCCTCATTATAAGCCTTATAAAAAGAGGGGTTGAAGCTGCCGAAGAGCTCGGTCATGGCGAGGTCCGCTTCCCGGTGACCGAAGTAGACAGCGGGATCGATCAGCACCGGTTCTCCCCTGTCGCCAACCATGTAGTTTCCTCCCCAGAGGTCACCATGAAGCAGGGAAGACGAGTCAGGTTCAATCAGAATTTCGGTAATCCGTGAGATGAAATTCTCACAGCGGGCGGCGGTGCCGGAATCGATGCGTCCCTGCCTGATCGCAAGTTCGAGCTGAAACCCAATCCTTCTTTGGGCGAAAAACTCGAGCCATGAGGACATCCAGCCGTTCCTCTGCTCCGTGGCTCCGATGTGGTTGTCCCCGTCAAAACCGAAGCCTTTCTCACTATTTTCACGGTGCAGGGCGGCCATCTGCCGTCCGAAGACCCCCCAGAAATCCTTCGCCTTCGGCCCGGGGCTGATAAACTCGAGAATGAGGATCTGCTCCGTACCATCGTCATGAACCCCCAGAACCCCCGGGACCCTGGGAGCCCCACTTACTGCCAGGGCCTCCAGGCCCGCGGCTTCGGCCGCGAAAAGCCCTTTATGACTGCTCCTGTTGCGTTTGATAAAGAGCCTTTCTCCCCCGGAGAGAACATACTCCTCGGCATTATTGATGCAGCCTCCGCCAAGGCTCCTGTGGGATACTATACGGGAATCTCCTCCGAAGAGCTTGCCAACCTGCTGTTTCAGATATTCGTCACAGCCTGCCTGCGTCACGGGATCAGGGCTCCTGATACAATGTGGTCAAGGATACTGTCCGTAGTGCGGTCCACCATCCGGTAAACCTCGGCGAAACCGCTCCTGCCGCCGTAATAGGGATCCGGCACATCCCCGGGACCCTGGGGATCAAAATCCCGGAAGAGACGGACACGGGAAAAATACTGACTGTTGCCGTTGACAGCCATCGCCCGCAGAGACTCAAAGTTCGTGCGGTCCATGGCGAGGATCAGATCGTAGCGTGAAAAATCCTCGGGGATAAACTGTTCAGCCCTGCTGACGGATTCTATCCCGTGACTTGCCAGCTCCTGCCGCATACGTGAATCCGCAGGCTCCCCTACATGATAGGCAATGGTACCGGAAGAGGCCACGTGAACACGCTCCTCAAGTCCCCTTTCCCTCAGTTTATGGACCAGAACCGCGTGGGCTGCCGGAGAACGGCACACATTGCCCATACAGACAAACATGACACTGATGCTTTGCTTACTCATACTCCTTATAAAGTAGCAAATCGGAGGCGGGCTGTTAAGCAGGAACTGAACAAATATCCCCCTCAGCGTAAAAGGCTTTCTCCGGGGACAAAAGAAATCTCCCCCAGAGGCTTCTCCGGCCTGGACCACATTCCTCCCCTGGGACTGTACTCGAAAGGGGTGAAATCTGCCTTGTAGCGCATAAAAGGATTATCGTGAACATAATAACCCAGATAGAGGTATCTTCTACCCGTTGCCACCGCAAACTGGAGCAGGTGGAGAATGGAGAGCTTACCCGGACTGACCCGGGCATAATCCCTGTCGTTGTAGTAGGTATAGACTGCAGACAGGCTGCCTGGAACCTGGTCAAAGTGGGCCACAGCCACAAGGAGTTTTCCGTCCCGAAGAGTCAAAATACGCGAGACCGGATGTTCGGAAAAGAAACTCTCACGGAACACCCTCATATCAGAATCCTCTCCGTCGCCGAAACGCATTTTATGCAGGGTGTAGAGATCGTAAGCCTCCTGAATCGACGGCATTTCATTGATCCGGAGGTCCAGGGAGACGGACTTGCGTAAAAGCCTGCGCCAGGAACGATGAAAGGAGAGACCTTCGACCCTGATACGCACAGGTATGCAGCTGGTACAGGCTCCGCAGGCGGGACGAAAATAATAATTCCCAAAATGGCGGTATCCATGAGCGATAAGGGCTTCGTGCTCCTCCGGCCCGATTGTGTAGGCTATGAACTGTTCCATGCGGGCGGTTTTCTCGGAAAGATAGGGACAGGGATAGAAGGCTGTGTCAAGAATGGCGGCGCGCACGCTGGAATCTCCTGCTCAAATGGCACACATCTGAATTATATAAAATTTTTCTGTTCCTGGGGAATGCCCCTCGCCAAAAGAAGAAAAAATGGCTACATTAAAGATTATCATTCGTGTAATCTATATTCGGAAGGAGATGGCATATGCCACTGAATATACCTGACAAGTTGCCTGCATACGACGTACTGACCGGGGAAAACATCTTTGTAATGACCCACTCCAGGGCTGTACACCAGGATATCCGCCCCCTGCGTATCGGCCTGCTGAACCTGATGCCCTTGAAAATAGAAACCGAGGTCCATCTGCTCAGACTCCTGTCAAACACCCCCCTGCAGGTGGAGATCGATCTGGTCCATACGGCTACTTACCGCTCAACCCACACCCCGGAATCTCACCTGGAAACATTTTATACCACCTTCGAAGAGATCAAGGATAAAAAATACGACGGATTCATCATAACCGGCGCGCCGGTGGAACAGATGGAGTTTGAGGATGTCGCCTACTGGGAGGAACTCACAGAGATCATGGACTGGGCCAAGAAACACGTTACCAGTACCCTCTATATCTGCTGGGCCGCCCAGGCAGGGCTCTACTACAACTATTCGGTACCCAAATATCCCCTGGATAAAAAGATGTTCGGTGTGTTCTCCCATACCGTCAGGGCCCCCCAGGTTCCCCTGGTCAGGGGTTTTGACGATACCTTTCTGGCTCCCCATTCACGACATACGGAAATACGGAAAGAAGATATTATTGCCAACCCTGAGCTGGTTCTGGTATCTGAATCAGAAGAGGCAGGAGTCTTCATAGTAACCAGCAAATCAGGAAGGGACATCTATGTTACCGGCCACGTTGAGTATGATCCCCTGACCCTGAAGAACGAATACATGAGGGACAAAAACAAGGGCCTCGAAATCGAACCGCCGGAGAACTATTTTCCCCTGGACGATGAAACACAGCATCCCGTGGTCCGCTGGAGGAGTCACGCGAACCTGCTCTTCTCAAACTGGCTCAATTATTACGTCTACCAGATTACTCCCTATCATATAGAAGAGATTCACTAGGGCTTTCAAGTGAATTAAGGAAGCGTTCCGCCTCGGCAATGAATTTCGGCAGGGCTTCGTCAATCTCCGGCAGGTCCTCCCGTTTTGCCGCCTGCTCCAGACGGAAGGCTGCCTGTCGCAGGGATTCGGCGTATAGAGCAGCGGATCCGCCCTTCACCGAATGAGCCTGCCTGTGAAGCGTTTTCCAGTCCCCGGATTTTCTGGCCTCCCTTACAGTATCGATCTGGGGGCCCAGGGTTTCAATAAAGCCCTGAATAAGCTCATCAGCGACCTCGTCATCCCGGATCTCCCGTAACAGGGCTTCCCGATCCAGGATCTTCTCCCTGTTTATTCCGCAATTCTGAGAGGGCTCATTGTCCTTCTCCTCATACACAGCGATCTGATCGAAAAAGAAGGCAAGGGTTCTGAAGAGTTTTTCCCGGCGCAGGGGTTTAACCAGAACCCGATCCATTCCCGAATCAAAGCATCGCTGTATATCCCGGCGAAAAGCATCGGCGGTTACACCGATAATCGGAGTTCTGCCGCCCTGACGGCCTTTTTCCATCGCCCGTATTTTCGAGGCCGCCTCGTAGCCATCCATGGAAGGCATGTGTATATCCATAAGCACAAGGTCGAACTCCTTTGTCCGGAAAAGCTCAACCGCTTCCCTGCCATTCTGCGCAAGCGATATTTCCACCTCTGTGTCCTTCAGAAACTGTATCAGGACCTCTGCATTCGGTCTGTAATCCTCGGCCACCAGAATACGTCGCCCTTTTAAGTCGATTCTGCAAGCCTGGGGTTCAATTCTCTCGGAGGCGGAAACAGGGATATCCTCCGCCACATCAAGGCAAAGGTCGAACCAGAAACGGCTCCCCTTACCGGGGGTGCTGGTAAACATGAGGCGTCCGCCCATCTGCTCCACCAGCTGCCGGGCTATGGTTGTACCGAGACCGGTGCCGCCGTACTTTCGTGTTTCTCCCCCATCCACCTGGTAAAAACTGTCGAATATATGGGGCTGGGCATTCGGAGGAATCCCGATTCCGGTGTCGCTTACTTCAAAGTGCAGCCTGCAGCTGCTCCCATTCAGGCTGCAGTTGACCGCAAGGACGACCTCCCCTTCCTCTGTAAACTTGACGGCGTTTCCAAGCAGGTTGTTCAGCACCTGGCGAAGCCTCAGGGCGTCGCCCACAAGAAAGCGTGGGAGCTTATCGGACCTGTAGAGACTGAAGGCGATGCCTCTATTCCCGGCCAATGCCGCGTGGGTGTGGGCCAGGGAATCCAGCAGGCCGTTCAGTTCAAAGGTTTTCGGCTGGATAACCAGTTTGCCGGCCTCTATCTTGGAAAGGTCCAGTACCTGGTTCACCAGGTTCAGCAGTGTTTCCGACTCTTCCCGGATCATCCGGGCGTAGACCCGTCCCTGACTCGGATCCATCGCCTCCGCAGCCACCTCGCTGAATCCGATTATGCAGTTCAGGGGAGTCCTCATTTCGTGGCTCATGCGGGCGATGAATGCCGAGCGGGCATTTTCCGCATTTTTGAGTTCAGTAACATCGTGTCCGAAGGAGATTATCTCCCGGATATTTCCGTTTTCATCCCTCACCGGGAGCAGGATATTATCGATATAACATACGTCGCCGCAGCCGTGACAGGTAATTATCCCGCTTAAAGGTTCCATACGTTCAAGGGGGTCTTCCGACCGGGGAAGGCCCTTTTCCCTGACAACAGGATTCATTAATTCCATGAGATCCCGGCCGGCAGCCTTTGTATAGTTCAGTCCGAAGCGGTCGCGAAAGTGACGATTCATATATATAATTCGCCCCATATTGTCGGTTTTTGCCACCAGAGATCCCGCATCCATGGCACGCCGGTAGGCCTCAAGGAACTGACCTGTTGTGTAAAGCTTCCGCTGCTGTTCCCGTTCTTCAGTTTTGTTCCGCAGAATCAGAAGCACCTCCGCTTCACCGGCGACCACAAAGCGAAACTCGAAGTAAAAGCCCCGGTCTCCCTCGAATCGATATTCGAACAGGGTTTCCCTATGCTGCTCCAGGGACAGGGAAGAGTAATATCCGATTTTGTAGGCCAGCTCACCGGGAAAGATCTCATCCGCACGGCCGGGGAACTCTTCTCGTGCAAATACACGGGCTGCATCAGGATAAATCTGGACAGAAGAGACAATACCGTCCCTGTCAACCTGCAGAATGGAGTCCGGCAGAGCCTTCAGGATGGCTGACTGAAGCCGTATGCTCTCCAGAAGCTGTTCTTCCGCCTCTTCCTTACGCACTTTATAGGCCGCAATCAATATTGAGAAAGGAATCAGCACCAGGCAGATCCCGCCGAACCATGCAATATGAGCATAGAGCTGATAATCGAAAACCGCTTTCTGGTCAGAAACCGGCAGCATGGTAACAAGGGTAAAGATATCGGAGTAGATCTTTATCCCCCCGGTACTCCTGAATCCGGAAAACATGAAACGTCTGGCAAGCAGAAGATCCCCGTCGATCCAGTAGGGCTGCGATTCAGCATTAATCAGCCTTCGCAGGGCATCCGGTTTCGGCAGGGACCTCCCGTTTCCTTCCAGGTCAAGGAGGGTTCCCATGGAGGTAAAGATATAACGGCTGAAGGAGTCGCTGCCGTTCTGCAGAAAAAAAAGGTGCCGAAGGGAGTTAAAATCCACAACTATCTGCAGGAAATACCCGGAAGCACCCTCGGACCGGGCTGCAACCGGCATCCAGAAATATACCAGCGGGTCCTTCAGGGGCTCTTTCCACAGGGCTGCCGATCCGGATCCTTCCACATTGATTAACAGTTCCCTTTCGGAAAGCATGCGAATCCGTGCCAGCAGATCGTTCTCCAGCTGCAGATACGTCCCGGAAAAACCGGGAGATGACACAGCTCCCATAAGCTCTCCCCGTTCATCATAATAGCCGATACTGCGATACCGGGGTTTACCGGTCAGGAGGAGGCTAAGGGCCTGCTTATCAATGGCAGGAGCTTTACTGTCCTGCGATTCGAAGAGAATATCCGAGGCGGACAGAAAAAGACAGTCTCCCATTACTTCGGAAAAAAACGCGCCCAGCATGTTTGTGTAGAATTCGCTGCGGCTCTCCGCCTCCGTCTCCATCATGTGACGGTAATTCATGTAGTTGTTCATGTAAAAAATCGCAACCAGAATCAGAACAAGGGTCGCGAAACCAAAAAAAAGGGAAGCCGCCAGTGCGCCAAAGGACATTCTGTGATGAAACCCGACATCCGGGGATGAGCCTGTTTTCATGGGGAGGACTTTAACTTCTCAAGTTCAGTCTGCGCCCATTTCAGCGAATCAGCTGAAATATTCCTGCCGGATAATACCGTTGAGAAAAAAACACTTTCATACAGGTGTTTGACGTTCCCCCATTCACCGTACTCCAGGGGAATCTCCATGGTCCTTCCGGAATCCAGCACATGCAGCCCGTACCGGATTACCCGGTCAAGGGCTTCTTCGCCGAGATAGTCCGAGGCCTCAAGGACGGTGGGAATGAATCCCCCGACCCCCTTGGATATACGAGCCTGGACCTCGGGCCGGGTCAGATATTCAAGCAAAGCCAGAGAGGCTTCCAGCTTACCGGTCCCCACAGGAATACCCGCTGCACTGAATCCTGATACCGACCCCCGGCCTGCGGGACCGGAGGGAGCAGGATAAACCTCAAAACTACCCGGCGACTCCTTGAGAATTGTTCCCACATGGGCGCAATGAGCAAAGCCGAACCAGGCGGTCCCCTCGACAAGGGGGTCTATTACGGTATCGAAGTTTTCGATGAGCGGATGAAAAACCCAGCGCATGCCCTGAAGCAACCGCAGGGCCTCGACTGCTGCTTCTGAACTCAGGTCGGGGAGTCCTCCGCCATAGGAGAGAATCGGTCCTGCCATAAAATAGACAAGACTCTTGTTCGGCACGCCCGTTACCGCCAGCAGTCCCCTTCCCTGCTGTCGCGATGCCTTCTGAATCCAGTCCGAAACATCGGTCCAGGTAATGCTTTCGTTATCTACACCGGCAGGTTTCAGAGCCGCAGCCTCCCTGGAGGCGATCAGCAGATACACATCTGCACCTATGGGCAGAAAGTGCTTCCAGACATCCTCCTGTTCCGAACCCAGTCGGTTGAACAGAAAGGTCCGGTCCTTGAATACCTCGGAATGCTCCCTGAAATCGATAAAATCGATCGCGTGCGCCACATGGGAGAGTCTGTTGCCGTAAAAAATTATAAGGTCGGCTCCGGATAATTCCCCGGTATGGGTCATCCTGTCCATATCCGTGTCGGTATACAGCAGAAGTTCAGTTTCGATACCTGTCTCTGAATAAAAACGCTTCAGTTCTTCCCGAATGAAGGTCTGTTCCCGTAAGGGTGTCCAGAGCCTGGAATAGATTTGCAGAGGTGCTTCCGGGGTGTACCGATCCCTGGAACAGCCCAGAAGGGCGAAGAAAACGAGAAGAATGCTTAAGCATCGGCCGTATCGGGACAAAATCGGCTCCTGAAAGACCTTGTTTTTTACGATAATGATATAAGGTATGATACCAGAGAACTGGGACTTCAAGCAATGGGAGGGATATATGCGTAAACGATCTGTAGCTGTCGGCTCGGGCAAAGGGGGAGTCGGAAAAACAACTACAGCCGTAAATCTGGCCATCTATTACGCCAGGCAGGGTTATGCCACAGCGCTGATCGACCTGGACCCCCTCTCCAACGCGGCCACTTTGCTTGATGTGGAAGACGGCTTTGATGACAAGGGCCTTGATCCTGAAGCATCCCTGGACGCCTTTATCCTGCCCATATTTGACAACCTGGACCTGCTTTTTCCCGGAAAGAAAACCGGCCCCCAGGACTCCCGGATCATCAGGGAGCTGATCTTTGAGACCTTCGCCGCGGCCCTGACCTCAGCCTATGATCTTCTGATCTTCGACCTGCCCGCGGGACTGGATGAGGAGGAAAACCTGGCGTTTCTGCCCCACCTGGACAACCTGATAGTGGTCACAAACCCGGAACCCACCGCCCACGTAGCGGCAGGGGCCTACATAAAATCCGCCCTTGCGAAGGCGCCGGACATAAACCTTTACGTGTGGCACAACCGCTTCTCGCCTCCCAGGGGGGGAGGAATAGTATCCCGGGATGTTATCGGAACCTACAACCGTAACATGCCCGCGGAAGAACGGCTGGATGAGAAACTGAAAGAGTCGATTCAGGGGATAGCCTTTGTACCCGATGACCCGTCCCTTGATCTCCTCCAGGGGACCCCTTCGGCGATCATGAACATTCACAGGTCCCTGCTCAGTGTTGTGGGACAGCTGATCGAGGAACGGACAGAACTTTTGGTTCGTCCCCTGCCCTTCAGCAAGGGTATCCGCCGCCTCCTCAGTTTTTATCTTTCCGGCAGCCGCCAGGAGAAGGAAGAGGATTTTCTTGCGGGATTCGGTGAGTATGTTTCGGGCCTTCTCAGCTCCGCTTTTAACCGGGAAAGTGCCGGTACCGAGGCCTTCACCGAAAAGGAGCGCAGTTTACTGGCCGAGTGCTTCCGCCTGGTTCGAAAGGACCCATCCCTGCTCCACATGCGGCGTGTCCGGACCCTGCTGGAGGCCAAGATCGAAGCCCTGGAGGATGAGACCAAACTCTTTTCCAAGGGAGTCCATATCGATCATGACAGAAACATCGACCGGGAAACAGGCCTCCTGTTGCGGAGTATCCAGCAATCCGCCAACGTAAAGCAGCTCCGCCCCAACGCAGCGGTTCTGCTCTTCTATTTTTCCCTCTACAAACTGCTGCAGTCACCCACCATAGTTCGGCTGCTGAACGATTTTATTCCCTTTCGGGAAGGATCCAGGGGAGAACCCATCCGGGACCGACGCAGTCAGATTACCAACCTGATCCATCGCAGCGAGGAGTACAATCGCCGCTACTTCGGCCTGATCAAGACAATATTCCCTGTTGTGGGCAAGCAGATCGAAGCGGTTAGCAGTGCCTTTGGGCTTCACAGCCTACTGCTCCGGGACCCGGAGAGCAGAAAGGTCCGCAGCGACCTCTATGCAAAGCTGCTGAGCAATTTTATTCACGACACCCTCTACTCCGGACTTTCCGTAGTGGTGGGCTTCGAGTACCGCAGCGCGGCCATCTCCTTTCAGCAGGGGGCTGATTTTCTGGGTGAGGCCCTTCTTCCCTCGAAGCAGAAGAGCGCCTAGGCGCCTCCGGAACGCAGTACGCTGTAAATACGGCGTTTTATCCGCAGAAAATCATCCTCCATCACCATCTCGCGGCTCCGCGGACGCGGAAGAGGAATCTCCTCTTCCGCCAGAATGCGGGACGGCTTTTCGCTCATAACCATGACCCGGTCGGCTATCAGGATGGCCTCGTCTATATCGTGGGTAACCATAAGGACCGTAGTATTCAATGCAGAAATCAATCCGGAAAGCCAGTCCTGCAGACGTTCTCTGGTAATGGCATCCAGGGCACCGAAAGGCTCGTCCAGAAGCATGATGTCCCGCCGGTACAGGTAGGTCCGCATAAGAGCGGCCCGCTGGCGCATCCCCCCCGAGAGCTGGGAAGGGTAATACTCCTCGAAGCCTTCCAGTCCAAAGGGGCCGAAGAGGGGAGCGGCCATCCTCTCCGCCTCCGTCTTCGATATACCCTTCAGCCGCAGGGGTATGCACACATTCGACATGACCCGCTTCCAGGGAAGGAGCAGGTCCTTCTGGTGCATGTAGCCAACCCGTCCGGTCTCGCCGTTTACCTGCTCCCCGCCGATCATGATCTCCCCGGAATCGGGACGATCCAGTCCGGCGACAAGGTGCATAAGGGTGCTCTTGCCGCAGCCCGAGGGCCCGAGGAGCGCCAGGACCTCCCCCCGCTTCAGAAAGAGGGAGATTCCGTCGATAACCTCGAGCCCGGCAAAGCCCTTTACCAGCTCCGAGAGCCGGATAATGGATTCGGTGTCCAGGGCGGACTGCTGCTTAACGGGGGAGGAATTCATTGGTAAAGGCCGCCCCCGGATCAAATTCACCTTCCAGAAGATCGTTATCCTTCAGCCAGTCGGCATAACGCTCCCAGACTTCGAGCTTCATCTCTCCCCAGCGGGGGGCGTCGGCCTGGTACTCCCCGGCCAGATAACGCTGGCTTGCCACAACCAGCTCACGGTCCAGCTCGGGAGCAGCCTTCAAAAGGATGTCCGCAGCCTCCTCCGGGTGTTCGATTGCGTAGGTGTAACCCCGGGCCGCTCCGGCCACAAAAGCCCGGACAAGCTCGGGATCTTCCTGAAGCAGGCCGTCCCGGGCGATAAGCACAGGGGTGTAGTAATCCAGTACCGGCTCGGTTCCCAGGGGGATGTAGTTTATGTCGATGCCTTTAAGCTCCGCGGCAATGCCGTCCCAGCCCCGGAAAATCCAGACAAAGTCGATATCCCCTGCGGTGGCGGCGAAGAAGTCCATCGACCCGATGGGAACAATCCTTACCTTCGAGAAATCACCTCCGTCACCTTCCACCAGGGCCCTGACCATGGCCTCCTCGATGGGGGATCCCCAGCCGCCGTAGGATTTGCCCTCGAAGTCCCTGGGCCGGCGAATGCCCTCGGAGCTGCGGGAGGCAAAACCGGAGGTGTTATGCTGGATAATCGCGGCCACAGCCCTCAGTGCGTTTCCTGCGGCCCGCGCATAGGTTACCTCCTCCTGGTAACTCACGGCGAATTCCGCCTTCCCCGAAAGGACGAGTCCGGCGGCCCCGGTCTCGGGGGGGAACTCGATGGAGACATCCAGACCTTCTTCTTCAAAGAAGCCCAGGTCCCTGGCTATATACAGGCCGGTATGGTTGGTATTAATGGTCCAGTCCAGGACCACCGTTACCGCTTCGGGTTTTTCCGTCGATTCCCGGTCTCCTCCGGCAAAAGCGGCCAGGCTCAATACAACATATACAATGACTATTACTCGTTTCATGATTTACTCCTCAAACTTGCATACTTCCAGGAAAGAAAAAATCGCTCCGCCAGCGTCACGGCAGCGACCACCATAAGGCTGACAATGACAACAACGAGAATGGCGGCGAAGACCCTGGGGGTGTTGAAGGTTTTATAGGACCGCATCATATAAACCCCCATACCCGTCTGGGCCCCAAGCCATTCCCCGATAACAGCTCCCATCACGCTGTAGGTTGCGGCAATCCGCAATCCGGAAAAAAGATTCGGCAGGGCACCGGGAAGCCGCACCTGCAGAAAAATCTGCATTGGTCTGGCCCTCATTCCCCGAAACAGATCGATCAAATCGGAATCGGTATTCTGCAGTCCGTCTATAAGACTGACGGCAACCGGGAAAAAGCAGACCAGAACAACCACCACGACCTTTGCGGTGAGGCCGAAACCGAACCAGATAAGAAAAAGGGGATAGATAAAGATGATCGGTATAGTCTGGGACACCACAATATACGGATACAGGGCCCGGCGCAGAACAGGAAAAAGGTCCATGACCAGAGAAAAGAATGCCGCCACCAGCAGGGAAAGAACGAATCCGCTCATGGACGTAAACAGGGTTACCCCTATATGGGGCAGCATAAGACTGAACTGCCGGACCAGCGCCGCAAGAATGGCTGTCGGGGCAGGCAAAATATACTCCGCCACCCCCAGGAGTCTGCAGATGGCCTCCCACAGAAACACAAAGAGCAGGCCGGCTGCCAATGGGGGCAGCCGATCCCTGATTCTATTTGTCACGGTATTTGCCGATCTTCTCATCGAAACTCAGCCCCCCGGGTTTCATGTCCGTCTTGATGACGGCACCGACCCGGCTGGCACCTTCGGCCAGGCATATTCGATGGGCCTCTTTGACCAGGTCAAAGAGCTGGTCCATCTCCCCCTCGATGGTCGTTTCCATGGGACCTATGATATGGGGAAGACCCGAGGCACGGATCATCTCTATTACTTTATCCACCGTTGGATAAATCCGCTCGTCAGGAACTCGCGGCAGGATTTGAAGACTCAGATGCATGGCGGGCATAGACACCTCCCGGATTTTTTATCAAAGGGAGGCAACAAAAAAGACTCCCCTCGGCGGAATAGTGCCGATTGAAGTCTGTGACAAACAGCGGTTAACAGTGACGAACCGTCAATCCCTTCGCCGGTATTATCCGGATCAGGTCAGAAGGTCGGAATCAAACCATTCCCTCTCAGCCGTAACTCACAGCTCCCTTTGACTACCTAAGAAGATTACACCAAACAGGTAAAAAGTCAAGCTCGCTGCACCGCAGTGTAGAACTCTGCCGGGCCAGATTCCCAGGGCTCTTCTTTTTCCTGCAGCACCTTGAATGCTGGCCGGGGAGGTGGTAAATTCCCTCAAAATGAATAATCAGCATGTTGATCCCCCAAAACATATCAGAGAATTGCTTCTTATCTTCGGGATGATAGTTTTTCTTGCCTCCTGCAGCCATTTTCCGGTACGTGAGCCGGGTATTTCTTCTGATGCCCTTGAAAGCTATAAAAACAATTTGCTCCAGTGGAACAGCCTGGCCTCCTGCGACAACAGGCTCAGGCCTGTTTCACCCCTGCCCCTTGGACAGTTTGAACTGCCCCTTGAGGAGCTGAATTTGCTGAATGCCCTGTTCCTGATCGGGTTCAGCGTCGTCTCGGATGCAACTGCCGAGCCGGGATACCGGACCGAGTATATCCAGAATAATGCAGCCTTTAATGACAGCGGCCATCGAGAAGTGATAATCAGATTCGATGTCCCGAAAAAAGCCGATCATGAGGACCCGAGGACAGGTGGAGTGCTTCTGGACGGAAACGGCTGGGTGCTTACGGTTGCCCATCCCTTCTCCAACCCTTCCCTGGAACAGGTTCCTCTGTACGCCCGGGTTGGGGAGGACCGCTTCTGGTATAGCGCTGATCATCGTATGATAGCCCGGTCCAGCAATCTCGCCCTGGTCCACTTTGCCCTGCCGCGGAATAATCTTATAGCACCTGCTTTTGCTCAGGCGGAACAGGGGGACCCGGCTTTTATCGGCTTTAAGGGGACAGAAGAGAAAATCCTGATTGAAAAAACGGAGGAGACCCTTCAGCTGGGGGAGTCTCTAGTATACGGCGCGAACCTTGTATCCAGATCCGTCGAGCCCGGGGAATCATTGATCAGCGGGATTCCCCTTGTAAACAAGAGGGGAGAAATCCTGGGCCTTTACTATTACCAGTCCCTGGACGGGAGGTTCAGCGGCTATGCCGGCTGGAAAGAGTTACCCGGCCTGATCGATTCCATGATTCATCTGCTGCACCGGGAAATGCTTTCAGATCTTCGTCGGCAGAATTCCTAAACCGGGAGCCTTGTATGATTCTTACCCTTGTTCAGTTATTGATTGCGCTTTCGCTGCTTATAGTGGAGACGGTAATCGCCATTGCAGTCCACTCTCATTTTGCCCAGCCTCTGGAAAACATAAAATCCTGGTTTCTTGCCCATCGCCGTCTCTCGCTGCGGGTAATTTTACCGGTACTTCTGGTGCTGAATTTCGGCATGGCGATACTGTTCTCCTTTTCCCTTGGGGCCCCGGAGGAGAATACTGACCCGGTTGAATTTGAAGAAGCCCCCGGCATGGCCAGAGACTTCTTCGAAACCCTGCCGGAACTCGGACAGCCCCAGGCAGCAGAGCCGGAACAGCCCCA
>CAZKQJ010000010.1:105284-110160 GCA_964554875.1 uncultured Spirochaetaceae bacterium
TCGAAACCCTGCCGGAACTCGGACAGCCCCAGGCAGCAGAGCCGGAACAGCCCCAGGCAGCAGAGCCGGAACAGCCCCAAGCGGAAGAACCCCGGATCATGAAGGGCCTTCCGGCGGATTCGACCCTGAATACGGATTCCCGGGACAGCGGAATGCCCTCCCAGGAGGGGACATCCGATTAGCAGCAGATAATCACACCGGGTTTACAGCACGCAGGAGATCAGCGCACCAGGGTCGGACGCTTGCTGTCGAACTCCCAGCCCGGAATAAGGTACTGCATAGCCTCTGCATCATCCCGGTCGCCGTGCTTCAGGGTTTTGTAGAGCTTGTGGGCCTCCTCTACACGC
Source organism: uncultured Spirochaetaceae bacterium (assembly GCA_964554875.1). Lineage (GTDB taxonomy): Bacteria > Spirochaetota > Spirochaetia > JC444 > Marispirochaetaceae > Marispirochaeta. The sequence goes on from CAZKQJ010000010.1 coordinate 105,632, forward strand.
TGCATATCGATTTCAAGGCCAAGTCCCGGTTTTTCCGGGATCTCTATGTATCCTCCGCGAATCCGGTAGGGCTCGATGCTTAGACGCTGCCCGTCCTGCCATATCCAGTGGGTATCCATGGCAGTAATATTGCCCGGCGCGGCGGCGGCCACCTGGGTAAAGATCGCCAGGGAGATATCGAAGTGATTGTTGGAGTGGGAGCCCCAGGTTAGTCCCCAGTCATTACAGACCTGGGCGGCCCGGACCGAACCGCTCATTGTCCAGAAATGAGGGTCCGCCAGGGGAATATCCACGGACTTGAGTACCACGGAGTGATGGAACTGCCGCCAGTTGGTGGCGATCATGTTGGTAGCCACGGGAATGCTGGTGGCGGTTTTGAACTCCGCCATGATTTCACGGCCGGAGAAGCCCTGTTCCGGTCCGCAGGGGTCTTCGACATAGCTCAGATCATCCTTCATTTCCCGGCAGAGCCGTACCGCATCGTCCAGGGACCAGGCGCCGTTGGGGTCTATGTTGATGCGGGCGTCGGGAAACTCCTTCGCCAGAGCCCTGATTACTGCAAGCTCCTTTTCTCCCTCCAGGACTCCCCCCTTCAACTTGAAGTCCCTGAAGCCGTAATGGTCTCTGGCTGCGTGGGCCTGCTCCAGGACAGCCTCCACCGTCAGGGCGCTCCGCCTTCTTATCCTGAACCAGGGGACAGAGCTGGACTCTTCGTCCAGATAGGGAAGATCAGTTCTGCCCTTGTCAGCGACGAAAAAGAGATAACCCAGCATAAGGACTCTGTCCCGCTGCAGCCCGTCACCCAGGAGGGCCGCCGCGGGGACCTGCAGGTACTGACCCAGGAGATCCAGAAGGGCCGATTCAACCGCGATCTCCGCGTGGACCACAAAGCGGAGCTGGCTCAGGTCCAGTTCCTGCAGACCTTCACCTCCGTCGGCACTGCGTCCCGCATCCGCCCCCGAGAGGGACGTGAGAATCCCCTTGTAATCCCCGATGGGCTTTCCCACCACAAGGGGTATGTAGCTCTTGAGGGCGGCGAGAATATGCTCGCCCCCGTGGACCTCCCCGAGACCGGTATTCCCGGAGCTGTCGGTAAGAATGACAATATTCCGGGTAAAAACCGGGCCGTGGGCACCGCTTAAGGAAAGCAGCATGCTGTCGTAGCCTGCCACGGGAATCACCTTCATGTCGGTAACAAGGGGAGATCCCGGTATCTTCTGCTCATTGTGTTTACTCATCATTGCATCCTTGAATAATTTTTGTCTCCGATTCAAGCATAGCATGCTGCTCCTGGAGCATCTTGCAAAAACCGGGAGGGCTTTGTACTTTATGTTCAGACAATATTTCAAAAAGTAACAGTCTCGCCGTGTAACGGGAGTATGAATGATCAAGATAACAGTGCTTGCCCCGGACCGGGAACTGGGCCGGCTTTTTTTCGAAACCTTTGAAGAGCACAACGAACAGATTCATCCTGCGGACCCTAAACAGGAGATATATGAGCTGGAGGTAGTGATTGAGCACAATCATGACCGCATACGACAGCTGCATATAGACGGTGACGTGGTCGTAGCCCGGGGACACACCGCACAAATCCTCCTTGAGAAGGAAAGCTCCGTTCCGGTGGTAAAGCTCCCGGTAACCGGGAACGATATTATCCGTTGTCTCAAGGAGTGCGGCGAGCTCTTTCCGGAGCGCAGGCCGATCATCATGGGCACCCGGAATATCGTATTCCAGGTGGAAAACCTCTACGACCTTTTCGGACGCGGCCTGACCCCGGTTCTGCTGACCGAGCAGACCCCCAGGGAGATTGCCGCCATGTTCGAGCTGATGGTCGATCCGGAATCCAGCGTTCTGATCGGCGGGAGAATGGTCTGCGAGCATGCCCAGCAGCAGGATGTCCCCCATGTTATGCTCCGCTCCGGACGCCTGGCTGTCTGGCAGACCATTACGGAAGCCAAGCGGGTTGCCTGGATCAGCAGGGTGGAACAGGAAAAGGCTACCCGCTACAAATCGGTTCTGGACTGTGCCACGGAAGGGATTCTCGTTGTTGACCGTAAAGGACGCCTGAGCATAATCAACGCTACCTGTGAAGAGATGCTGGGGATAAAAGCAGACAAAAACATCGGCAAAGAGATCAGCGAACTTTTCGGGGAGAGCGACCTGTATGCTTTTATTCTGCGCCCCGGCAGCCTCCGGGATGAAATCCTGACCCTTAATGGGCAGAATTTTGCGGCCAACAAGGATATGGTGGTTCACAAGGCGGAAAAGATCGGTACGGTCATCACCCTGAGGCGGGTCAGAGAGATTCAGGAAACCGAGGTCAACATCCGTGAAAAAATACATAAAAAGGGTCATACAGCCAGGCACACCTTCAAGGATATTATCGGGGTCGGAAAAACCATACAGGCAAGCATTGAAAAGGCCCGCAGTTTCAGCAGTGTGGACTCCAACGTACTGATCTACGGCGGAACCGGTACGGGCAAGGAACTCTTCGCCCAGAGCATTCATAACAGCAGCTCCCGCCGAAAGGGTCCCTTTGTCGCCATAAACTGCGCCGCCATATCCGAAAGTCTTCTGGAAAGCGAACTCTTCGGCTACGTCCGGGGGGCCTTTACCGGGGCCAGCAGGGGCGGCAAACCCGGTCTCTTTGAACTCGCCCACCGAGGCACCGTCTTCCTGGACGAGATATCCGAGATGTCCCTGCGCCTTCAGGGGCGGCTGCTGAGGGTCCTGCAGGAGAAGGAGATTATGCGCCTCGGGGACGACAAGATCATTCCCGTGGACATCCGGATTATCTCCGCGGTCAACAGGAACCTCAAGCTCCTTGTTGATGCCGGGAAGTTCCGGGAAGACCTTTACTATCGCCTGGATGTGCTGAACCTCGATCTGCCCTCCCTGGATTCCAGAAAAGAAGACATCCCCTTTTTAAGCCGCTATTTTCTCCAGTCCCTGGGGGAAAAAAACGGCCTCCTCAAAACCCTGGAGAAATCCGCCCTCCAGTATCTTCAGCGGCGGAGCTGGCGGGGCAACATCCGGGAGCTCATGAACGCCTGCGAACGGCTCTACGTTCTGAGCGAGACAGACCGCATCGATGAAAGCGAAGCCCGGCGCATACTCGGCGGGGAAACTTCCCGGAGGGCGGCACCCGTCTCTCCAGGCCGAAGCGCCGACGATGAGACGCTCCGGAAACTTCTGGAGGAAGAGGGTTACCGCAAAGACCGGGTGGCTGATCGCCTGGGCATTCACCGCTCCACCCTGTGGCGGCGGATCAAGAAACTCAATCTGCCCCGGGATAATCCCCGGGACTGAGGTCCCGGGTCCTGCTCGCCTCTCTCCTGATCCTCCTAAACCTGAATGGGATACCGGCCGTATTTTTCCCGGGCTTCCATCATGGCGGCATAGTTTTCCAGGGTGGTTCCGTTCTCCAGACCGTTCCCGCTGGCCAGGACAAGACCTCCTCCGGGGGCCGCGTTCTGAATGGCGTATTTTGCCTCCCGTTCCACATCCTCCGGGCTTCCCTGAATAAGGGTTTCACAGTTCACCCCGCCAAAGAAGCAGAGCCTGCCGCGGTATTTCTCTTTCAGAAGCTTGAAATCCATCCCGATACTCGACTGGATACCGTGCCAGGCGTCCACGCCGGCATCGACCAGATCGTCCAGGATGTCCCAGGTGCGGCCGTCGGTGTGTTTAATAAAATAGCCCCCTTTGGCATGAGTTGCTTCAACCTGCTTCCGTATACCCGGAAGGATGAACTCGGCGAAACGATCATAGCCCATCATGAGACCCCGGTTATCCGCGTAATCGTCGGTGGGCATAACGGCATCGGCGCCGGCGTCAAGGAAGGCATTGATATAGGCGATACTGCGGTTTACATAGATCTCGGAGGCCTTCTTTACAAAATCCGGATCAAGAATCATCCGCACCATGTACTCCTCGATTCCAACGGTCTGCTTGTAGGCGAAGGTCCCGTCCAGGGGCAGTCGTGCAATGATGAAGTGGGTATCCTTCATCTGTGCAATTACCCCCCGGATTACCTCCAGTTCGCTTTCGTCAACTTTAAAATCCTCATCCACATCCGGAAGCTCGTCAATTGTCATGCCGGTGTTATGGACTTCACTGACAAGCTGTCCCACCCCCGGATTATAGTGGAATTGACGGCCCTGTTCGTCCTCCCAGGAATATTCCCCCAGCATTTTAGGCTTTTTGTACTCCTTGTGCACAGGGGAGGCGGGAATTCGTATGTAGTCATGCCCCAGAAGCCTCGGCAGCTCCGTCAGGGTGTTGATGGAATCCTGTATGTAGTCGTCCCGGCGGCCGTCCCAGCAGGCTTTCAGTTCGGCGAAACCGTTACCGTACATGACCTCCCGTTTGAGGTATTTTTCTACAAGGCCGTGGTGGATGTGGTTTTCTCCCATGGGGACAAGGTCGGGCTCCCGGTGATGGAGCTGGGCAATTACGCGTTCTCGTGGCAGCAAAATATAACCTCCTGGTAATGGTGTTCAGAATTATCTATGCGTACTATAATCATT
>CAZKQJ010000011.1:0-109196 GCA_964554875.1 uncultured Spirochaetaceae bacterium
TACCAGCGGAACAAGGAGTTTGCTTCAGCTCATCCCCACGGTTATGGACACTACCTTCTCTTTACGGGTTTTTGACCTCGGTTACACGACCTCGCCGAAGAATTCATACCCGTGGATTATCGGTAACCGCATTCTTCCGTAACGTACTATAAAGCCGTTGTTACAGACTTCCACATCGGTACGGCATCCACCGCGTACACTGAGGTTCTACGGATCGTGTCCATCAAGGCCTGAATCAAAGGCCGGGCAACGGTATTAATAAAACCCGCCGGAAGGCGGGTTTCTGGAGGTGGCGGGAATCGAACCCGCGTCCTACGAGGCATGCCATAGATCTCTACAGGTTTAGCCGTCTCTTTAATCTCGGACCGGGTGAGGAGAGCCGGCAGCCCTTCCCGATACCAGAGCCTGCTTAAATGTCCCCGGGCAGCACAGGCCTCTACTCAGGTAAGCCCTGGTATATTACAAGCACACCGGGCTTCAAGGCGGCATCCCGGGTACCCGACGCAGCTTAATTAAGCTGCGATTGCGTAGTCTGCTTCGTAATTGTCAGCAGTTATTGTTTGTGGCAGTTTAAGGAGTTAACCGCTCCACCTGCAACCCATGACTCTGCATCTCGCAGTCGAAACCTTGACACCCCCCCTTGAGTGTATTTTGTCTGAATTATCTGATCAAAAGTGAATATACACAAAAATCAGCTGATCATCAAGCTGTAGATGCTTTTTCGGGTTCAAAATCCAGCGCCTAGGTAAATTTCCATTTGACAAACAAAGGATATTGAATATTTTTATGGATGATGATTAATTGAGGGAGCCATGATGACCGGATCAAAAAGCAAATTAATACTTTCTGCGGCAGCCATTGCCCTAATCGCTGCAGTCAGCGTCGGGATTGTTCTCTTTCTCTCACCGGAAAGTCCAGAGAAGTTTCGTGATGAAGCGGAATTCAGTGCCATGGAAGAAATAGCCAGAAAAGAGTTTTCAGATAAAGTTTTTGGGATGCTTCCCGACAGTTCCGGTTTTCTTGTGGTAGATGATGCCCTGGACAGACTGCATATTCTGAATCCTGATTTTTCTGTTTCCGGGGAATCGATTCCGGTTGAGCGCTCATCCATCAGGGATATTTCGGGGTTTAAAAAAGCTGCATGGAACAAGGAAGGAAATCTTTTTTTTGCAGCGGATGTTGATCCTGTCCCTATGGAATTGCGTTTTATGAATTCCTTCAATTTTTCGGTATATTCGCTGCAGAAAAAATCCCCTGTTTTTACGACTCGCGAGAATCTGGACAAACCCTGGCAGGCGGGGGGCTCGGTAATGCATTCGCCATCATGGTCGGTTGATGGAAAGAGCATTTTATACAGTATGGTTGATAACTCACCCCTCAAAGAGTCCATTGTCAGGGTTGACATAGAGAAGAAGCAAAGGAGTATTGTGTATGAAGGACCGGAGGGCGGATTTTCCGGTGTTCGGGGAATCGAATTATCCAGGAATTTGCTTTTTCTGTGCAATCTGTCCGGACGACCCGATGATACGGCGGTCTATCTCTACGATACCCGAAGGAAAGTACGGAAGGATTTGACAGCCGATATCAGGAGTTCGCTGGACGAAGCTTACGGATATACAGCCTTTTTCAACATTAAAGCCTTTTCCCGGGACAGGAGAACAATTCTTCTCGAGGCACATACCGGAAACGCAGATAATGTGGAGAGTCCCATAGTCGCCTTGTATCTTATTACCTTTAGTCCAGGTTTCAGGGATTATGAAATCCAGGGGCATCTCTTTGCTTCTGAAACAGGATATGGATCAAGCCGAGTGGTCCACAACGCCGTTGTTTCTCCCGGCGGCAGGTACCTCCTTACACGGGAAGACGAACTTGTTCCTGATGGAAACGGTTCTGTGCAGAACCGGGAGCTTGTTCTATACGATCTCGTGAAGGGCAAACAGTTTATACTCTTTTCCACCGGGGAGAATCTTCATTTCGGGATCAATCAGCAGGGCAGGAGAGACTATGACTCTATCTATATCTCGGATAATGGAAGGCTTCTTGTAGATTTTGCAGGGGAATACCGTCATTACCAGCTGACGCAACCCTGAACTGCCTTTCGTTACAGCCGCTGCTTGAACTCCCGGTCCGCGCTGCGTTTATCATCCCGTTCCTTGATGGACTGACGCTTGTCGTGGAGCTTTTTTCCCTGGCACACACCCAATTCTAGTTTCACGATGCCTCCCTTAAGATAAAACTTCAGGGGAACCAGGGTCAGTCCTTTCTCGTCAACCTTGCGTTGCAGCCGTTTGATCTCATCCTTGTGAGCCAGAAGCCGACGTTCCCGGACCGGGTCGTGGTTGAAAATATTTCCGTATTCATAGGGGGTAATATGAAAACCCACCAGCCACAGCTCGCCGTTGCGTATACGGGCATAGGCGTCGGTAAAGGAGAATTTTCCTGCCCGCATTGATTTTACTTCGGTGCCCTGCAGAGCTATGCCGCACTCAAGGGAATCGAGGACCAGGTAGTTAAAGCGGGCTTTTCTGTTGTCCGCCAGGATTTTTTTGCCTTCCATACAGGTTAGTGAGTCTACGGTATATTCCCGGGTTTACGCAAGTGCATGGCTTTTACAGCAGTTGAAGGGAGAGGATTTTTCTGATAGCGTCTTCTATCATGTTTCAGAAAAATGGTGGATTCTCCCGCTATTCGGCCTACGTACGGGGCAAGAAACAGCGGACCCGCATAAAAAGGTTCCTCATTGTAACAGCCGGTTTCTTCGTATGCCTCGGCCTTCTGGCCTTTCTTGGTGTAAGCAGCTTGAGTATTCAAGGGGAGGCAATGGAACCGAATCTTCATAACGGAGACCGGCTGCTCAGTGCGGCGCTTCCGTATGGCTTGACTTTCGTTTTTTCCGAAAAACGATACTTCGCCGCCGGAACACCGGAAAGGGGTGATATTGTTCTTGCCAGGCCTGGCTACCACTCATCACCTCCCTCCTGGTTTGTTGCCCTGGACAGGATTCTCGGGATACTCAGCTTTCAGAAGATCAACATGGAATTCATCCTCGGAGCTCATCGGGGGGATTCCCTGCTTGTTCGTCGGATTGTGGGGATTCCTGGCGACACCCTCTACATGAAAGAGGGAAGGGTATTTTGCAGACCCTCCGGGCAGGATGAGTTTTTGAGGGAAGACGAGCTGATTGACGAGGCGTATTCTGTCAAGCTTCCGCAACGGATTCCCGGCTGGGAATCAGGTTTTCCTGGACCTTCCGATTTTCCACAGACGATACTCGGAGAGAACGAGTATTTCCTGCTCTGCGATAATCGCGGTATCATGGACGATTCCCGCCTGTGGGGGACCGTTCCTCAGAGAGCTGTTCTCGGAAAGATCGTATTTACCTATTGGCCTCTACCGTTTCTCTGAACCCTTGTATGAAATCGGCTCTGTATGTCCATATCCCTTTTTGCAATGCTAAGTGTGATTACTGTGATTTTTATTCCCTTGCAAAGGGAAGCCGGGATCAAAAGAACGCTTTTACAAGGGCCCTTGTCAGGCAGCTGAACCATTCCTGTGAAAAACTGGATATTGATGAGTTTTCCACGGTATATTTTGGAGGAGGTACTCCTACAAGTCTGACACCTGAATCTCTTGAGATCATTTTTTCTGCCATAAATACCCTTTCCGGCAGTACTCCGATTGAATGGACTATTGAAGTCAACCCGGAATCTTTGAGAAGGGAGCACCTGGATCTCTTTTCTGCCTTTCCGCTTACCCGGATCAGTATGGGGGTGCAGAGTCTTTACGGGCCTTCCAGAGATTTTCTGGGACGAAGGGGAAGTTTGAAAGCGGTGTGGACAGCCTTCGAACTGCTCCTGGAATACTGGAGTGGCGGGCTCAGCATCGATCTGATTCGCGGGCTCCCGGAAAGTTTATCCCTGCCCCTGGAAGCAGAGATATCGATGCTTCCCCTGTACGGAATTGAGCACCTTTCTATCTACGATCTCTCGCTGGAAGAGGGCACTCTCCTTGCCGCACGAGTCGGCAAAATTGAACCCCGAAGAGACATTCTTCCCGCGGCCCTTGAGTCTCGGGGGTTCCTGCACTATGAAGTGAGCAACTATTCAAGGCCGGGAAATGAGAGCCGCCACAATCGGTCCTACTGGGATATGGATCCCTTTCTGGGAATTGGGCCGGGGGCGGTTTCCCTTCTGTGTGAGAAAGGAACCTGGATGCAGCAGCGTGTCCGGCAGAATCTGGATCTTTACCTGCGCGGGGAGATTGATGAGTGTCTGGAAACAGAAATACCCGACGGGCTGGAGTTTTTTATTGAGCACCTCTTTATGGGATTGCGCCAGGTCAGGGGGATTTCTCTGGAAAGGATCGAAGAGCGCTTCGGACTGAAACTCCATGACATTATTCCCAAAACCCTGTGCGATTGGGGCAAGAGTCTCTCCACGGATGGTCAAACGGGCAGACTATCCCTTGTGTCCGAGGCCTTCTGGATTCAGGATCGCTTCTTTCTGGATGCCTGGAGAGAGCTGGAAACCCATAATCCCTTTGCTTGACAGCAATTTTTTGTCTGTGCTACTGTTCTGTGTTACAATTATCCCACTCAGGAATAAGCAAGGAGACAGTATGTCCGGCCATAGTAAATGGGCATCTATTAAGCATAAAAAGGGCGCGGCAGACGCCAAAAGAGGAAAGGTCTTTTCCAAAATCATTAAGGAGATTACCGTAGCAGCCAGGATGGGCGGCGGAGACGAAGAGGCCAATCCAAGGCTGAGAACTGCGGTACTCAAGGCCAAAGCTGCCAACATGCCGAAGGACAATATTGCCCGGGCAATCAAAAAGGGAACAGGCGAAATAGAAGGTGTCGATTACATTGAACTAACCTACGAAGCCTACGGACCCGGCGGGGTTGCCATCATGATCGAGGCTCTCACGGATAACAAGAACAGGACCGCCGCGGATATCCGAAGCATCCTCACCAAGGGGGGCGGAAGTCTCGGTGAAGCAGGATGTGTCTCCTACCTTTTTAAACGCAAGGGGATTATCGCGTACAACGCCGCCGAATATTCTGAAGATGCCATTTTTGAGGCTGCCCTCGAGGCAGGTGCCGAAGATGTCAGCCATGAGGGAGACAGTATCGAGCTTACCACCGAGCCTGACAGCTTTGAGGAGGTCCTCAGGGCCTTGCAGGCTGCGGAATTTTCAGAAGAAATGGCCGAGATATCCCTTGTTCCGGAAGCCTATGTCAGTCTGGACACCGAATCCACAGCCAAGGTAATGAGGCTCATCGAGCGGCTCGACGATCATGACGACGTTCAGTCGGTTTCAACGAATATCGATATCCCCGATGATTTCGAGATGCCCGACGAATAATGAGGGTCCTCGGGATTGATCCGGGATTGGCCAATACTGGCTGGGGTGTAATCGAGGCCAGGGGCAGCAGACTGTGTCATGTCTCCCACGGAAGCATCACAACTTCGCCCAGGGAGATGAACGGACGCCGGCTTCTGACGATTCGGCGGGAGCTCATCGATATTATCCATAGATATAAACCGGAGATCGCCGGAATAGAGAGCATCTATTTTGCAAAGAACCAGACATCCGCAATACCCGTCGCACAGGCAATGGGAGTGGTTCTTGTTACCTGTGAGGAACTTGACCTTGGGGTGGAGGCTTTTTCTCCTCCCATGATAAAACAGGCTGTTGCAGGGGTCGGGAGGGCCGATAAGGAGCAGATGCAGGAGCTCCTTCGGCTCATCCTTGGATTAAAGGATCCCCCCAGGCCGGATCATGCCGCCGATGCTCTTGCAGCCGCGGTCTGCCGCTATAACTACCTGTCTCCGGGGAAAACGGCGGAGGGGAATGGAGCGTAATGTACAACAGTCTTACTGGAACAGTTACCGAAATACGCGGCTCCGAATGCTGCATTGATGTGGGCGGAGTAGAGTATATCCTCACAGTAACAAGCGGTGCCCTCCAACTGCTGCATCCCGGTTCCCTGCTGCGTATTCTCGTGTATCTTCACCATAAAGAAGACAGTATGAAACTCTATGGTTTTGCCGATGAAACCGAGAGAATGGTATTTTTAAAACTCCTGAAAGTTTCCGGCGTCGGCCCCAGCCTGGCAGTTAAGATTCTTTCCGGGCTCCCTTCCCGCCGTCTAACCAGCGCCATAGAAGAGGGGGATATCGCATCCCTGAGTTCGGTTCCCGGTCTTGGAAAAAAAACAGCCCAGAAGATCATTCTTGCCCTCCAGGGGACTATTGTCTCTGCAGACGCCGCAGCCGGGGGACCCCACGGGGACATAATATCGGCCCTGGCGGATATGGGCTTTGACAGGAGTGCCGCAGCAGCAGCTGTGCGTTCCCTGAGCAATAAGCTCTCCCAGGACCTCAGTAGCGAGGAGGCGGAGGGACGTCTTATGCGGGAAGCAATAGTTCTTCTGAGCAGAGGGGCAGGAGCGTAGTATGGAGAACGAGAGCTTTCTGCGAGGCGATTTGAGCCTGGAGGACGAAAAAGAGCTTTCCCTGCGGCCTGCCACACTGCGTGAATTTCTTGGCCAGCCGTCTTTGAAGGAGAACCTGTCCGTCTTTATACGGGCGGCCAGGGAGAGGGGGGAGACTCTGGACCACCTTTTTCTTGCAGGACCGCCGGGTCTTGGCAAGACAACCCTTGCGGGCATCGTGGCCGCGGAAATGAAGGCGGAGTTCAAGGCAACCTCGGCCCCTGCCCTGGATAAGCCCAAGGACCTGGCGGGGATTCTTACCTCCCTTACGGAAAACTCGGTATTCTTTATCGACGAGATACACCGCCTTAAGCCGGTGGTAGAGGAGATGCTCTACATTGCCATGGAGGACAACGAGATAGACTGGGTTATCGGGCAGGGACCGGCGGCCAGGACCATCCGCATTCAGATCCCCCATTTTACCCTGATAGGGGCTACCACCAAGGCCGGGCAGGTCGCCGGGCCTCTGTACAGTCGCTTCGGTATCTCCTTCCGGATGAACTTCTACGAAACTTCCGACCTGGAAAAGATTATCCGTCGTACCGCCGGTATTCTGGATACTTCCGTTACCCCCGGAGCTGTCGCCCGGCTCGCCCTGAGCGCCCGGGGTACTCCGCGGGTGGCAAACCGCCTCCTGAAAAGAATGCGAGACTTCGCGCAGATCCTCGGAAAATCCGGTGATGGTATTATAACGGAAGAAATCGTGGAGGATGGGCTCGGCCGGCTGGAAATAGACGAATACGGCCTTGAGCGGCTGGACAGGCAGATTCTCGCGACCATAATCAGCCGCTATAACGGAGGACCCGTCGGCGCCGAAACCCTTGCCATTTCCGTGGGAGAGGCAATTGAGTCCCTGGAAGATTTCTACGAACCTTACCTGATCCAGCGGGGCTTTCTTCAGCGGACCCCCCGGGGTCGGATGGTTACCGACCTGGCCTATGAACACCTGAAAATTGAAGCGGGAGAACGGAGTGCTGACGAGGGATTTCTTTTTTGACCTGCCTGAACATCTTATAGCCCAGTACCCGACGGAGCATCGGGGAGAATCAAGATTGTTTCTGCTGGACCGGAAAAAGGGTATAAGCTCACATCATCATATGGCGGATTTTCCGGAGCTCCTTCCGGATAACTCCCTTGTTATATTCAACAATACCAGAGTAAGAAAATCCAGAATCTTCGGTACGACAGAAAACGGAGGCAGCGTTGAGTTTCTGCTGTTAAAAGAGCTGGAACCCGGGTTGTGGGAAGCGGTAGTTCAACGGCGTAAGCGGCAGAAGATCGGCCGCTGCTACAGTTTTCCCGAAGGTGTAGAGGCTGTTCTGGTGGATAAACCCGGTGACCACGGAATTCTTCGTTTTGATCCACCCATCGATGGGGCATACCTGCAGCGAAACGCAGTCATACCCCTGCCGCCCTATATACGGCGCTCAGCCGACGAGAGCGACAGCGAACGCTACCAGACGGTCTATTCCCGGGAGGAAGGATCCGTCGCTGCTCCTACCGCGGGGCTTCATTTTACTCCGGACATACTCGATCGAATCAGGAAACGGGCAGAGCTTCGTTATGTTACCCTCCACGTGGGAATCGGGACTTTTGCACCTATCCGGTCTGAACTGCTTGCGGACCACCGTATGCATACAGAGGAGTATGAAGTTCCAGCGGAGACTGCAGAGGCGGTAAACCGTGCACAAAGGGAGAAGCGTCCTGTAGTCGCAGTGGGCACAACAACGGTCAGAACCCTGGAATCCGCTTTTTCCGATGGAAAGCTTCATGCAGGAAGGAATTCAACGGATCTGTTCATTTCTCCTGGTTATCCGTTCAGGGTAGTGGACCATATGTTCACCAATTTCCATACCCCCGGCTCAAGTCTTCTGGTGATGGTTTCCGCTTTTGCTGGACGGGAAAATATTCTGGAAGCATATAAAGAAGCCGTAAGGAAGGAATACCGTTTTTTCTCTTATGGAGATGCCATGTTTATTCAGTAGGTGTTTTCGTCCATGGCTTCAAACTCGGCACGCACCCGGGAAAGGTGCTCCAGATCCATCCGGATTATTTCGCCGTAATCCAGTTCTCCCTGCATGATTCGATAGCGTTCATCCTCCCAGGCCTCGATCCCCTCGTAATGGTCCCAGGGTTTTACGGATGCAGCCCGGGCCCATCGACGGGCCTCTGGCCAGTAATAGAGGGCGGTCCTGAAAAAATGCTCCGCGATTTCGAGACTTTCAAGGTTTTCTTCTTTCCATGGGGCATTAAAGAAATAGGCTTTTTCCCGGTTGAACTTGCCGGCGAGGCCCCGGTATTGCTCGATTATCTTCAGATTGACATGCATTTTAAAGAGTGCCCGGTATTTTGCCCAGTCAGTCGAATCATTTATAGGTCGCCCAAGGGCATACAGGGGATTACAGAAATCGGACTTGAGGGCCCGTTCAAGGTACCAGATATTCTCCTCATAATTTTCTGGATAACGGTATAACTGTGTATGGAAAAGCTTATAGAACTGTTCCGCATACTGAATCGGGTAGGCGGAAAGTGATCGGGGGATAATCAAGAGCGATAGTAGAAGGATTACCAGGGTCCTCACTTTTATTGTATCGGCGGATAGGGCAGAGATCTCCAGATAATCCGTGTTATCTCATCTATAGAGCTGCTTCCGTCGATAATCTCAATATCGAGATCCGGGAAGCGGTCAAAGGCCCGGTAATAGTTATCCCGGATTTTACGCTGCATTTCCGTTTCGTCAAAGAGTTCCTCTTTGGAGCGGGTTTTTCGGCGGGACGCGCACAGTTCCGGCGACAGCTCAATAAAGAAAACCCGCTGGGGGAGGGGAAAGTGGTTAAGCTGAAGGACATCATCCATGGAGACATAAAGGGACTGGTAGGCTATGCTGGAAAAAAGATAGCGGTCAGAGAGTACTGTTTCCCCCGAAGCTATACGGTCCAGAATCCCATGCCTGCTTTCATACAGGTGAAAGGAGCGGTCCGCGGAAAAAAGGCGCATAAGGGTATCATGTGGGACGGTCAATTCCTTATGGAGGATTCTTCGAATAAGGGTCCCGATGGGGTTGTCCGTTGGCTCAAAGGTTGGAAAAAGAGGCGGAGAAAGCCCTTCGGCCATCCGGTCAATACGATGAAGCTGAGTTGTAGTCCCGGAACCATCGAGACCCTCGATGACAAAAAAGCTTTTGATTTTTTCCATCAGTTCCTCCGCGGCATGGAAGTGATCCCCATCAATGGTGTAATATATTGGTACAATAGTATGATGAGTTCAGTCCAGACCCGGAGGGCCCGGATTACATAATGGCATTATCGCGGCGGAATATACATATAGTACAGGTGTTGCTGCTTCTCTTTCTTATTAGTCTGACCGTTGTCATCCTCTGGCCCTTTCAGAAAGCCCTGGACCGGAGTATGCTGGAGTTCAGGCATCAGTTGATTGGATATCTGGAAGGGAAAATCGGAAGAAGCATCACGTATGGCAGTATCTCCCCTGCGATATTTCGGCATCTGGAAATCCGGGACATGGAAATACTCGATCCCGGAACTCCCGGCGAAGCTTTGCTGAGCATACGAAAACTGAGGATTACCTATAATATCTTTGACATTTTCTCCGAAGAGCCCCTGCAGGCTGTCCGGGAGATCCGCTTCGAAAATACTGCCATCAGCTTTGATATGCAGCAGGATGAAGATCTGTACCGTCTGGTCATGGAGCTTGCAGCTGCCCCGCAGCAGGAATTCTTTGGCGAGGATCTGCATGAGGGCTTGGTTGTAAGCGGCAGAAACCTGCGGCTCCACTACAGGGACGATTCTCATCAGACCTGGATTGATCACCTTTTTTTCGACATCCGACGCGAAAACGAGGATTTCAGTATTGAAGTTCGAGGCGATGTCGGCTATTCAGACAGCCGTACCGATGCTCCCTTCGGCGCTTTCGAGTCGTATCTCTCCGTATCGGGAGGGATGAGCCTGTCCGGAAGCAGGGGAGAGTTTTCTTTCCTGATGCGGGATATACAAAGCAGCCTCTTCGATCTGCCCCGTATTACCTTCTTTGTGGATTATTCCCCTGAACGGGTCCAGGTACGGAAAATTCAGGACCGCGAGCCCTTTGATCTGGAAATGGAGTATGATCCGGTTGTCGGCAGGGTCAGACTCGGCTTTATCGGTGAAGATTTTCGACCCGCCGGTTTTTTTACTCCCCGCGGATCCCTTGCCGATTATGATCCCTGGTTTGACGCTGTTTTAAGCGGAAATGCGGAGGCAGCCTTTAATCTTGACCTGGCCGATCTTGATTATCGGGGGGATCTTCTATTCGACATGTCCCGAAGCGAACTGCCGGTCATTTTTGACGGACGAGTTAGATTTCACGGGAACACCCGGCGCCTTGCACTGAGTCCTCTCTATATTGAATCTGACAGGGGAATACTGACCTATCAGGGGGACATCCTGCTGGATTCGCTGCTCCCCTCGGGGAGTTTAAAGCTGCGAGACCTTGTGCTGCCTACCGGAGCATTCTTGAACGGTGATCTTGACTTCCAGCGTTCAGCCTTCAGCGTAAAAGCCAGCGGAGGGCTCCGTGTCGGGGATGTTCTCTTTCCCGATTTAACCGGGGATATACGTCGGAGCAGAGGAGATTGGGAGTATGATTTTCTGGTTCCTCTGGAATCAGCTGATGCAGGTCGCGGGTATATCAGCCTGGAAGGCGGATATTATGCCGAATCGGGTTTTCTGCAGAACACAGGGAGAATCCAGGATATTCCTCTCGATGCCAGCGTCAAGCTTCTCTCCGGTCGGCAGACTCCTGAACTGCTGCATGAGCAGAATCTGCGCTGGAGCAGCTCATTTTTTCATTATCAGGAAGGCGATAACTATACCTTTTATCTCCCCAATGCCCTTGTGGATCATCCACAGAATCCCAACAGAAGGATTAGCTTTCAGTTCAGCGGGGGGAATGAGGGCTTCGAACTTAATGTGGATTCACTGCTTTATGATCAATACCAGGCTCAAGGATCAGTGGCCCTGCAGACAGACGCAGAGAGAGGTATCCAATTTGCCGCCTCTGCAACACTTCAGGGTATTCCCTATCGGATACGTGGAAGTTACGGAGATGGGAACCTGGTGCTACAGGGAGATTACATAGACACCTTCCTCATAGATCTTGATGAGTCCAGGCGATTCTATGTTAAGGCAAGGGAGTTCCCCATTCCTTTTACCCGGGAAACTGTTCACCTGGACCTTACTTCTCGCGGATATTACCGGGACTTAGAACACTGGTTTGTCCGGGTAGAGAATTTAACCCTGCGAAATCTTCCCTTTACCCGGGTAGATGACTTCCTGCGAGTCTCGATGGTGGCCGACTCAAGTCGGATTAATATTTACGATATAGAATATTCAGATGATATTTCCACTGTCCGGGGGAACGGACACTTTGCCCTGGACAGGTTCAGAACCGGCGATCTGTTCTCGCTCCAGGGTGACGGCTGGCTGCAGCTTTTTTCCAGGGACAGTGATGAACAGTATCAGGCTGTTCTGTCTCTCAGGGATGGCCGGATAGAGTCTGATTTTTCCGTCAGAAACGCGCCCCTGCAGCGCTTCGGCGAGTCCCCGGTGGAGGGGAATTTTTCCGGGGATCTTACTTTCAGCGGTGCTCTTGAAAAACCGGATATCTATGTGCGTCTGGAGATTGAAGAAGGAGAATTGAATCAGGACCCATTCAGCTTTGTGACGGTCTTTACCCTGGAGTCGGATCGTATGGAAATACGGGAATTAGATCTGGAATATCTTGGAATGAATCTGCAGCAGGGAAGAGGCGCTCTCCGTTTCCAGGAGGGGGATGTGGAGTTTCTGGCGGATTTGCGTCTGCCCTTCCAGGATGAAATACTCCGAAGCACTCTGGAAATACGAATGGATACGGTCGAAATATCTGATCGTATACGTCTGGATGAGATTATCAGAAACCCTTTTGACGGCAGGCTTTCGGTGCGGGACATTCAACTGGGAAGCGATCAAAAGGATCCCTGGGAAATAGGCTTTGGCTTCGACGGAGATCTGTTTGCCTTTTATGGAGGTCCCGGGAATTCGGTTTCGGGTACCCTGAATCAGGATAGCGAGTTCTCTCTGGCCCTGGTTGAACCTCTGCCTCTGCAGCTTCGGTTAAACGGTAAGCTGGCAGAAGGGAACATCAATGCGGAGCTGGAACAAATCAGTCTCGATGTGGAACCCCTGCAGGGGGGCTTTCGTTTTCCCTTTTTTTACCTGAACAGCGGAACCGTAAGGGGTGAAAACATCAGGGTGAGCGGACCTGTGAACGATCCTGATTTCAACGGGGTTTTGGTCGCCCGCAATATATCTGCTGAGTCTCCGGTAATTCCGGAAAATATCGGCCCCTTCGATGGTCAGCTTCTGTTGGAAGAAAATACCTTGTTCATAAATAACCTCTCCCTTCCGGTGGGAACATCAAGCGTCAGCGCTGATCTCTCCTTTGCCCTGGAACACTGGGTGCCGGCTACCTACGACATACGTATACGGACAAGCCCGAATCGGGGAGTACATGTTAAAACCGATATCGGACAGCTTAAACTGGACGGCTATGCCATTGGCAGTTTCAATATTATCGGCGACCGAAGCGGTACCGAGTTGGGCGGACGCCTTACGCTGAGTTCCGCCGTACTCACTCTTACCAACGAGATGCAATCTCCGCCGCCGCCGTCGCCCCACACGCTGCGTACCGATTTTACCTTCATAACCGGACGCAGCGTAGAGTTTCTCTGGCCCTCGGAGAATCTCCCTATTCTGCGCAGTTTTGCGAAAACAGGTCAGGAAATGACGGTTCGGTACGACAGCGGCAATGATACCCTTGCGGTTTTGGGTGAGGTCGAGATCCAGGGGGGGATTATACTCTATTTTCAGCGGAACTTCTTTATTACCGAAGGGGCGGTAAAATTTAATGAAAACGAAATAAAGTTTGACCCCCTGCTTTCCGCCCGGGCAGAACTCCGTGAGATCGATGAAGAGGGAGAGACTGTGCAGATTTACCTTGTGGTGGATGAGCGGCCTTTCAGTCAGTTTTCTCCCCGCTTCGAGGCGATGCCAAGTAAAACCGATGCTGAAATAGCCGCCCTGTTAGGTTACTCAATCTTTGGCAGTAGTGCAGGAGAACCCATTACACCATCGGATGCCATTATTCAGACCAGTGACTTATTAATCGGTCAGCTGGGCATTGTGCGTTCCTTTGAGCAGTCCATGAAAGAGATCTTCAATCTTGATCTTTTTAGTATACGGACCCAGATCCTGCAGAACATCCTTTTCGACAGGATGGTAGTGGAGGAGCAAAGCACTCGGCACGGAAGCATTCCGTCGAATCAGTTAGGACGCTATCTTGACAACACAACCCTATTTTTGGGAAAGTACTTTGGCGACGATGTTTTTCTTGAAGCTATGCTTCAGGTTCAGTCGAACGAGCAGTTTTTTTCCACCTATAGCGGAGAGAATATCTATTCGCTGGAAACGGAGATATCTTTGGAATGGAAAACACCCTTTTTCCTGCTCGATGTGGCGGTGTATCCGGATTTTCGTGATATAGTTTCCAGTATTACCACTGCAAAGGTGGGACTCTCGTGGTCGTTATCATTCTAAAGGAGCCTGTATGCGTAAGACGCTGCTTGTTTTTCCATTATTGCTACTCTGTCTTAGCGCGTGGACCCAGGAAGACAACTGGTGGGTTGGAAAACCTATCGAAGATATCCGATTCGAGGGTCTCCTGTCCGTCAGTGAATACGATCTTGAAGGTATAACAAATCAGTATATAGGTGAACCTTTTACCGATACCCTCTCCTGGGAGCTTCAGAGTAAGATATTTGCCCTGGATTATTTTGAAAGCTATACCATTGATGCGGTGGAAGGCAGTCAGGGGACTGAATCCGTGGTAATCGAATTCACCGTCAAGGAACGTCCCCTGGTAGATGAGATCATTATTAACGGCAATAAAAACCTGCGGGATTCCGAGATCCTCGATACCGTACTCCTTAAACGGGATGACATGGTTACGAGGAACAAGGTACGGCTTGACGCCGAAGCTATTCGCACCCTCTACATCGAAAAGGGTTACCCCGATGCCGAGGTCAGCGGCCGCTTTGAAAAAAACGAAAAGGGACAGGCTGTCGTCTATTTTGACATCAACGAAGGTGCCCAGACCCGTATTAAGAATATCTACTTCTCGGGAAACAGTTTCGTCTCCGACAGAACCCTTAAGCGAAGGCTTGAAACCAAGGAACAGGGGCTTTTCTCCAGTGGTATATACCAGGAAAGCACCATTGAAGCGGACAAGCGGATTATCCTCTCCTACTACTGGGAACGGGGGTATGTCGATGCCCGGATTGTCGAAGTGCGACAGACTCCTACTCCCGAGCAGGAGGATGAGGGCAGAAACTATGTGGATATTACCTTCTATATAGAAGAAGGATCCCAGTATACCTACGGGGGCGTGGAATTCCGGGGTAATACCCTGTTCAGCGACGAAGATCTTCATAAGCTCATTCGTCAGGAAAAGGGGGCTGTACTGAACCGTACTGCCCTGCAGGCAGACTTTACCCGGGTTTCCAACCTCTACTTCGACGACGGTTACATCTTCAACCAGATAGACCGGCGGGAAATCCGCAATGAACAGGATAGAAGCATCTCATATGTGATGGAAATCGTTGAAAGGGGACGGGCCCACATTGAAAACATCATTATCAAGGGAAATACAAAAACAAAGGACTATGTTATCGAACGGGAAATCCCGCTGGAAGTGGGGGATGTCTTTTCCCGGGAAAAGATAGTTCAGGGTCTGCAGAACCTCTATAACACACGATACTTTTCCGCGGTCAATCCCGAGACCCCTGCCGGAAGCGTTGATAATCTGATGGACCTGGTCATTAACGTGGAAGAAGGAAAAACCATCGATCTGAATTTCGGTGTCTCCTTTACGGGTGGTATTACAGGCTTCCCCATGGTCGGGTTCATCAACCTGGCGGACAAGAATTTCCTTGGCCGCGGACAGGAGATCTCCATCGGGGCTGAAGTTTCCACCCGGAGCCAGAGCGTCGACCTTTCCTTCAGGGAAAACTGGCTCTTCGGTCACCGCTGGTACGGGGGTATTAACTTCGGTTTTGAACACATGCTTATCGACGGCGCCTATCAGGACCTGATTGCCCCTAACAATATAGGTGCTCCGGATCCCTTCGAAAGTTATGAAGAGTACGAATGGGCCATAGAGAACGGCGAAGGAGTCCCCTCGGACTATCTGATGGAATATGATTCCTACGAAGCCTCTCTGGGGATCAGCACCGGCTATACCTGGAATACCTGGTTGGGACGTATCGGTCTTGGAACCGGACTTTCCACCTCCCTGAATTATATATGGTATGACGACGAGGTCTACCGTCCCTACAGTTCCGATGTCCGGGACAACCTGGAAACATGGTTGCCCATAACCCGTCTATGGACCTCCCTCTCTTTCGATACCAGGGATCTGATATATAACCCTTCCAGGGGTTACTACCTGAACCAGCGTTTTACCTATACGGGAGGTTTTCTTCCTTCCACCCGGGATTACCTGCGCTCCACTACTACGGGAGATATCTATTTTACCCTGCTGGATACGATAATCGGCAAGAGCTACCGATTCCGTTCGATCCTTGGTTTCCACACCGAATTCGCCTTTATTCTCCCCCAGTTCAACGGAGATCTGGCCGCCACCGACGCCGATCTTCTCTATATAGACGGTATGACAGTCGCCCTGGGCTGGCCCAGGGTTCTCGGAGGACAGAGCAGGTGGGACAGCAGACTCAATCTCACCTTCCCGATCTTTGAGCAATTCCTCTGGTTCGACAACTTTGCGAGCGCCACGCTTATGTATCTCCGGGATGAGAATGATCCCCACCTTGGACTGGAGAAGTTTCAGGACATGAAACTCGAAGACTTCAAATTTACCCTGGGGAGCGGATTGAAACTAACCATCCCGGGTATTCCCCTGGGATTCTACTTTGCAAAACGTTTCAAGATCCTGGACGACGGTATCGAATGGCAGCCCGGTCCGCTCTTCAAAGACAAGGATGATCCCGATTCCGGTCTTGATTTCATAATTGCCTTTACCATGACCATGTAGAACGGGTATAGTAGAATGAGACCGGAAGGGAACAATACAATTTATCCAGGCAAAGGAAAGAATGGATGAAACGAATTATTTCTGCACTGCTGCTGACTCTTGCTCTCAGCTCAGGCTACAGTCAGGTTATATCCCGGGTAGGGGTTGTCGATCTTTCTAAAATTTTCAGTCAGTACTTCCGGGAGTCTGTCTCCTTCAGGAAGATAGAAGAACTTCAGAACACCTACGAGGAAGAACGACGCAGTATCATCAATCAGATAGATAAGCTCAAGGAAGACAAGCTGGACGCCCAGCGAAACAGCAATGAGTCCCTGGTTCTTCGAATCGAAAAGCAGATCGATGAAAAGCAGGAGTATCTGAAGGACTACCACAGCGTCATGACAAATCGTATCAATCGCCTGAAGGAGAGCATGCAGGCATCATCCTCCCTGTCATCCGAGATTCTTCAGGCCATTGGTTATGTTGCGGAACAGGAAGGTTACGCAGTTATCTATAAGGCTCAGGATCCGAACATCCTGTTCTTCTCCAAGGATGCGGACATTACCGATCTGGTTATCAAACGCTTGATGAGAAACGCCGGAGGCTGATCCGGCCTTTCAATGTCTGAAACAACACCCATGATGCGCCAGTACCGGCGCATAAAAAAGGAACACCGCGACGCAATCCTCTTTTTTCGGCTTGGGGACTTCTATGAGATGTTCGAACAGGACGCCAGAGAAGTATCGGGAATTCTGAACATAACTCTGACCAAACGACATAACATTCCCATGTGCGGCATACCCTATCATGCCGCTTCTGCCTATATCGGACGGCTTCTGAAAGCCGGGAAGAAGATAGCGGTCTGTGAACAGACTGCCCTCCCGCAAAAAGGAAAGGGAATCGCCGAACGGGAAGTTGTCGAAATCATTACTCCCGGAACGGTTCTGGAAGAGGATTACCTGGATAATCGCCGGAATAACTATCTCTTCTCTTTCGGGATCTACGGCAACACCGCCTGTTTTTCATATCTGGATCTCTCTACCGGGGACTTTAAAGCGACCTCTGTAAAAAAGGAACGCTTTCATGAGTATCTCTCCCTGGAGATCAATCGTCTCGATCCCAAGGAGCTGCTGCTGCAGGAGTCGCTCTACGATGAGGACCAGGCCCTGCGCCAGATAATCGGAGACAGAAAATCCATGGTTGTAAACCGGATTCCCGACTGGCACTTCGACCAGACTGACGCGTTTCAGCGCCTCTGCCGTCAGTTCGGCACGGCGAATCTGAAGGGCTTCGGAATAGACCAGGATGATCCCATCGTTATGACAACGGCCGCGGTCCTTGAATATGTGGGGGAAACCTCTAAAACCCTGCTCGACCACATACGCTCCCTGGAACGTTACACCGATGAGAGTTACGTCGGTCTCGATACAGCCACCCAGCGGAACCTGGAGCTGGTACGGAACCTGAACGACGGCAGCGAACAGTACACCCTGCTGGAAGTCCTCGATTATTCACGTACTTCCCTGGGGGCAAGGAGAATCAGAAGCCGTCTGCTCCATCCCCTGAGGAGCCTGGATCAGATTAATTGCAGACTTGATGCAGTTGAGGCCCTCTATCGCAACCAGATTCTTCTCGGCTCCATCCGTGAAGAACTCAGCGGTGTGCTGGATTTGCAGCGTCTTGCTACCCGGGTAGCCCTGCATAAGGCACATGCCAAGGATCTTCTATCCATACGAAATACCCTGAGCTGTGCACGAAGAATCCAGGAGTTTCTCGAGGGCTATGGCAGAAAAGATTCTCTCCCCGGTCTCGATCCAGAGCAGGAGAATGCCCTCGACGGATTGATCGGACTCCTCTCGAAGGCGCTCCATGAGGATCCTTCCATTCTGCTGACTGAAGGGCGCCTGATTGCCTCGGGATACCACGAGGAGCTCGACAGACTGCGAAACGTCCGCAGAGATCGGAAACGGGTCCTGGAGGAGTATCTCGAGAGGGAGCGCGAGTCCTCGGGAATCGCGAACCTAAGGATAAAATACAACAAGATAATAGGCTACTTTTTCGAGATAACGAAGTCGAACCTGAAATCTGTTCCCGAACATTTTATCCGGCGCCAGTCTCTGGTGGGGAGTGAACGTTTTACTACTGATGAGCTGATTCATATCGAGACAGAGGTCAACAGTGCGGCTGAACGGGCAATAGAACTGGAGCGCGAAGTTTTTCTTGAACTCCGGGAGAAGGTACGCTCCAAGCTTGATGAGCTCTACGCCTGTGCCGAGTATCTTGCAGAACTTGATGCTGTCGCCGGTTTCGCCTATGCCGCAACGGTGCACGGTTTTATCCGGCCTCAGGTACATCCTTCCGGGGGTATTCTCATCGAAGAGGGCAGGCATCCGGTGGTGGAAAAGCACCTCCCCCCGGGCGAATTTATACCCAACTCCCTTAGGTTGGGTGGTGATGAACCTCCCTTCGCACTGATAACCGGGCCCAATATGGCGGGTAAATCAACGGTGCTGCGTCAGACCGCCCTTATTGTTCTCATGGCCCAGATCGGCTCTTTTGTGCCTGCGGCCCGGGCGGAGATCGGCCTTGTGGACAGAATATTCTGCCGTGTCGGCGCCTCGGACAATCTTGCACGAGGGGAATCAACCTTCCTTGTGGAGATGAATGAGACTGCAAATATTCTCCGCTATATGAGTGAATCCAGCCTGGTAATCATGGATGAAGTGGGAAGGGGGACCAGCACCAATGATGGTCTCTCCATAGCCTGGGCGGTTTCGGAGTATATTCTGGAAAAAAAGGTAAATACTCTCTTTGCCACTCACTATCACGAACTTACATCCATCGAAAACCCGGGATTGCGCAATCTGCACATGGAGGTTCTGGAAAAAGAGGGGGAGATCATCTTCCTCAAGCGTTTGAAGGATGGGGCTGCGGCAGGTTCCTACGGCATTCACGTGGCCCGTCTGGCGGGGATCCCCGATCAGGTTATCCGCAGGGCTGCGGAAATCCTGGGAGGTCTTGACGGCGGTACTCAGCTGACAGTACTGCCTTCCCGAGCCGGAGAAGGCCAGCAGGACCTGTTCGGGGCCGACGATATGGTGATCCAGGAGTTAAAGAATCTTAAGATCGATTCAACCACTCCCATGGAGGCCCTGAATTTTATTGCCAGAATACAAAAATCCCTGGAGTCCTGAAGCAGGGGAATACCGTGCCGGGTTTATATTTACGTGAGTTCCGGATGTATTTTTCCTGTCTTCGATTTTTTCTTTCCCCGGGTATGTGTTATTTGCGGACGCCAGTTGTCCGAAAACACGCATAAACCCCTGTGTATCGTCTGTAAGGCAGAGCTTGAGTCCGGAAGAATCAGCGGCCGTCGCTGCCCCCGCTGCGGCATAAGCCTGACGAGCGAGCAAGGCCTGTGCCTCAGCTGCAGGGAGCAGGAAACTCCCGGACCAGACGGACGCGGACTTTTTTATTACCGGGGGGCAGCCCGGGTACTTCTTCAGCGCTATAAATTCGGCGGAGTTGCATCCCTTTCACCGCTTATAGCCGAAGAAATTTTCAGTGAGTTGAGAGCGGAAGAGAAGGAAAGTGTGATTGTTCCCATACCTTCAAGCAGGAAATCACGCCGGCGTAACGGCTGGGGACATATGGAACGGGTGGCTTCTCACCTGAAGGGAATGGGTCTCACGGTTTGTCCTGACCTCCTTGTACGCAGCGCCGGAAAGGAACAGAAGAAGCTTGACAGGAGGGCCAGAGAAGAAAACAGTCGGGCAGTATTCCGGTGTACGGGAAAAAGAACCTGCAAAAGTATTGTCCTTCTGGATGATGTCAGGACCACCGGCGCCAGCCTCCGAGCTGCTTCTGCCGCCATCGAGGCTAAAGGTTCGCAGGTGAAGGCCTGGATTGTATTTGCTATTGACTAGTCTTTCCAAGCTTGATACTATTTATTCACGACAGTTGAATTGCAGCGGAACAGAAAAGAGTCCACGGCGGCTCTTTTTTTTATACAGGGGACTCTGCAGAAATACCGATTGGATTAAAGGTGTTTCTTGACAGGTCCCACTCAAAAAAAAGGAAATGGCGGATTCTTCGTCTGAATGTATGAAAGAAGGAACGGGAATAAGTCCTGAACTTGAATCGACGGTGGACATTATCCATGGGATGGGTTTCTCGGTAGTGGAGGCTCAGTGCCGCCCCGTTAAAGGTTCCATTCAGGTTGTTATTTACATTTATAGTCCTGATGGGGTCTCCCTGGATGACTGTACCAAAGTATACAGAACCGTAATGCCCCGCCTTGAGGTGGTTCTTGATTCACGGGATATAAGTCTGGAGATATCCTCTCCGGGTATCAGCAGAAATATAAAATTTTTTCGTGAATTCCCGATTTTTATAGGCCGCAAATTTCGCGTGCTGACGGAAGATTCGAGCGACTGGGTCCAGGGTGATTTGATTTACGCGGATGATGAAGAAATAGTTCTCACTGTCGATGACGGAGAGAGACGATACGGGAGAGCAGAAATTGTTAAAGCGAAAATATCTGAAGGGTAGGGGGTATATATGGCCTCTGGATTAGCTGACGCGATACGATCGATTGTACAGGACCGGGGAATCTCGGAAGACCTGGTTAAAAAGACGATAGAAGACTTCCTGCTGGCTGCCTACAAGAAGAAGTTTGGACAATGCGACAATGCGGTTGTGCGGTTTGATGAAGAAGGCGATGAGGTAGCCCTTTTCGCCCGTAAACAGATTGTTGAAGACGTGTATGATGAGGTGACCGAGATCGCCCTGGAAGAGGCTCTGGAGCTTAACGAAGAGTGTGAGCTTGGGGATGAACTGCTGATCGAGATAAATCCTCAGGAATTTGATCGTGTCGCCGTGCAGAGTGCCAAACAGAAAGCCAAGCAGACCCTCAGGGATATTCAGAAGGACACCCTCTATTCCGAATTCCAGGAAAAGGTAGGCGAGATGATCATCGGCTACTATCAGAGAGAAAGGAACGGGAATATATTCGTGGATCTGGGCCGGGTCGAGGGCATTCTTCCCAAGCGCTACCAGTCGCCCCGGGAGATTTACCGTCCCAACGACAGAATCAAGGCCCTTATCTACGAAGTGAACAAGACTACCTCCGGCCTGCAGATAGTACTTTCCAGGACTCATACCGATTTTGTCCGGCGAATCTTTGAACTGGAGGTTCCTGAGGTTTATGATAAGACGGTAGAGATATTCAAAATCGTTCGGGAACCCGGGTACCGTACCAAACTCGCTGTCTATTCTAACAGGGAAGATGTCGATCCCGTTGGGGCCTGTGTCGGAATGAAGGGTGTCCGTATTCAGGCAATCGTCAGAGAACTGGAGGGAGAAAAGATTGATATCCTGAAGTATGACAATAATCCCCGGGATTTTATCAAGAATGCACTTTCTCCCGCTGAGGTCGATACCGTTGTTGTTCTTGACGAAGCAAAACGACAAGCCCTTGCGGTTGTAGAAGAGAACCAGCTTTCCCTGGCCATCGGCAAGCAGGGTTTGAATGTGCGGCTTGCAAACCGTCTTGTAGACTGGAATATCGATGTTAAAACCGTAGCCCAGTTTGAGGAGATGGACATTGCCGCGGAGAGCAAGAAGGCCATGGAGGCTCTTTTCAGTGACGTGGAAGAAGAGGAAGAGATAACCAGTATTGCTGAGCTTCCGGATATTCCCGAACATATCGTGGAAATCCTGAAAGAGAACAATATCGAGTTGATAGAAGACCTGATCAGTCTCAGTCCTGAGGAAATGGCGGAGATTGAGGGGCTTGACTCGAAGGATGTGGAAACCATAACTGCTATTATTAATGACAATGTTGACATTATCGAGGAAGAAGAAGAAAATGATGAAACAGACGACTTCTTCGAATCTGAAGAGGATGAAACCTATGAGTGTCCCGAGTGTGGACATCCGATAAGCGTCGACATGTCAACGTGCCCCAATTGTGGCGTTGGTTTGAGCTTTGAAATATCAGAGGAAGAAGAGTAATGGATTCTTGATGAGGAATCCATAAGATCAACCGAGGAACTATGGCTGAAGAACAGGAAAACAAGAAGAAACCGAAGGCAACCCTTATAAAGCACAAGAAACCAGAGGAAATTTCGTCCGACGAAAAACATGAGAAAAAACGGGTTGTAGTCGTAAAGAAAAAGAAGAAGCCCGTTCCTCGTGTGGTCGCGAAGAAAGAAGAAGCGTCCGCCGCGGAGGCAGGTCAGGACGAGGTGCAGTCTGCCCGGGAAGCAGAGCAGTCGAGCACTGTCGACGAGTCGACTCAGCAGAAAAAGCCTGCAGAAAAGGTCTCCCCTCCTTCTGAAACCAAGGCGGAGAAAAGAGCAGCGACCGAGACTGCAGATACAGAGACAGAAAATACTGCGACAGAAGATAAAAAGGCGGCGCCGGAAAAGGCCGGGAAACCGGCAAAAAAGGAGACTGCTCCTTCTAAGCCCGAGGAAATTCGTCCAACCCAGAAGGGACGTACCGGCGGATATACCCGTATGCGTTCCGGCGAAACCCGATTCAATCGAGAAGCCCGTCCTCAGACACCTGGGCGCCGGGAACGAACGCCCGACAGCAGACCGCCGCGACGGGGACCTTCCGGTCCCGGACAGGGAAGACCCGGCGGCCCGGCGCGGCCCGGCGGTGGTTTCAGACGCCCGGGACCAGCTGCCGGAGGTGGCGCACCGCCGGCTCCGGCCCAGGAAGAAGGCAAGGGAAAAAGCGGAAAGAAATTCTTCAAAGCCAAGAAGAAGGCCGCCTATCAGAAGAACCGGAAGGAAGAAGTCGAAGAGAGGGATTTTCATATAAAGAAACGTCCCGTTAAAAAGGTCAATCCGGTACCCAAAGAGATAGATATCATGGAAGTTATTACCGTCTCCGAACTGGCCAGAAAGATGAACCTCAAGGCCGGCGAATTGATCTCCAAGCTCATGGGAATGGGGATGATGGTAACCATAAACCAGCAGATCGATTCCGAAACGGCACAGCTTCTGGCTGAGGAATACGGGGCAAAGGTGAAAATCGTCAGTCTCTACGACGAGACCCTTATCGAGAGCGATAAGAGTGGTGAGGACGATCTTAAACACCGCCCTCCTATCGTAACCATTATGGGTCATGTCGATCATGGTAAAACCAAACTCCTGGACAGTATCCGGACTACCGATGTGGTCGGCGGTGAGTTTGGTGGAATAACCCAGCATATCGGTGCGTACAAGGTCACGCTGCCCAATGAGACAGGGGAGGTTGTTTTCCTTGATACTCCCGGTCACGAAGCTTTTACCCAGATGCGTGCCAGGGGAGCTCAGGTTACCGATATCGTTGTTCTGGTTGTCGCAGCCAACGACGGTGTCATGCCTCAGACAGTGGAAGCCATCAATCACGCAAAAGCGGCTGAGGTTCCCATTATCGTTGCCATAAACAAGATAGATCTTCCGGAGGCCAACCCCGACCGGGTAAAGCAGCAGCTTTCAGATCATGGTCTGATGCCCGAATCCTGGGGGGGGACGACCCTTTTCTGTGAGGTTTCCGCAATGACACGGGACGGGATACCGGAACTACTGGAGACAATTAATCTTCAGGCTGAATTGATGGAACTGAAGGCCAATTACGACTGTCGTGCGGAAGGAAGGATTATAGAGTCCAAGGTTGATCATGGACGGGGTATTGTCGGAACGGTAATTGTCGAACGCGGTACCCTTTCTGTTGGGGATGCTTTTGTCGCGGGTGTTTTTCCCGGAAAAGTACGGGCAATGTTCGATGACAAGGGTAAAAAACTCGAAAAAGCAACACCGGCAACTCCTGTGGAGGTCCTGGGCTTCACCGGGACTCCCAGTGCCGGAGATCCCTTCCAGGTAACCGAATCCGAAAAAATGGCCCGTCAGGTCGGCGCCAAGCGTCAGGAACTTGAAAAGGCCGGAGAAGCCAAGAATGTCAAGAAGGTGACCCTTGACAACCTGTATGATTCAATACAGCAGGGTGAGGTACAGGAGCTTAAAGTTATTATAAAAGGCGATGTTCACGGCTCAGTGGAAGCCCTGCAGATGACCCTGGAACGCCTGAGTACTCCTGAAATACGACTGAATGTGATTGACGCATCCGCAGGTGCGGTTACCGAATCCAATGTAAGCCTTGCAGCTGCCTCCGACGCGATTATCATCGCCTTTCATGTACGGCCGACACCAAAGGCTCAGACCCTGGCTGAACAGGAAAAGGTCGAGATTCGAAAATATACAATTATCTACGATGCTGTTGACGATATCCGGGATGCCATGGAAGGGATGCTGGCGCCAGAACTGAGGGAAGAGACAATCGGTACGGTTGAGGTCAGAGAGACCTTCAAGGTTCCGAAGATCGGACTTATCGCAGGCTGCTATGTAACCTCCGGAAAGGTTATCAGGGGTGCTACCGTCCATGTTGTACGCGACGGTATCGAGATTCATACCGGAAAGATCAGTTCCCTCAAGCGCTTTAAAGATGATGCCAAAGAGGTGGCTGCCGGATACGAGTGCGGTATTGGTATCGAGAATTACCTTGATGTCCAGGTGGGAGACCAGTTCGAAGTTATCGAGTTTAAAGAGATCGCCAAGAAACTGAGCAGTAACGAGAAATAATGTCTGAATATCGATTAAAACGGGTCGCCTCGCTTATCCAGCATGCGATAAGCGAGATGATCATTACGGGAATTGTAAAAGACCACAGAGTATCCACCTTCATATCCGTGACTGAAGTCGTGGTGTCTAAGGATACCGGATATGCAAAGGTATACGTATCGAGTTTTGAGAATCCTCAGGCCGTCGAGAACGCGGTTAAGGCACTTAATCATGGTGCCGGGTTTATCCAGGCACGGTTGGGCAAAAAACTGAGGTTGAGGAATACTCCTAAACTGACGTTTTATAAGGACAGCTCCATTGAACGGGGGGTCCGAATGGTCCATAAGCTGGATGAGCTCGAGGATAAATGAGCGGTAAAAACGGCATTATCCTGATCGATAAAAACGAGGGCTTTACTTCAAGTGATACCGTCCGCTTTGCAGGGCGCAGACTCAAGGCAGGCAAAGCAGGCCATACAGGTACTCTCGATAAATTTGCATCGGGACTTCTTGTGTGTCTTACAGGTTCTTTTACCCGGCTTTCATCATACCTGACCGAACAGGATAAGGTATACGAGGCAAGCTTTGAGTTCGGCCGGGAAACCGAAACCCTGGATCCAGAGGGGCTTGTGTGCGGCGAGGGTGATGTGCCGGATATTACGGATATTGAGTCTGTGCTTGAAAAATTTACAGGTGAAATCACCCAGAAACCGCCACTCTATTCAGCTGTGCATGTAAACGGAACCCGGGCGTATAAACGGGCATTGCGGGGAGAGGTTCCCGATATGCCTTCCCGCCGGGTCCTTATTTCATCCCTGGAGATTACCGGCTATACTGCACCCCTGCTATCCGTGAGGGTAGCCTGTTCAAAGGGAACCTATATACGTTCTCTTGCACGGGACATTGCATATTCCCTGGGCACCGTTGCCTTTGTTACAAGCCTTCGGCGTCTGCGGGTCGGAAATGCCGGCATCGAGGATGCTTTCAAGGTGGATGAAATCAATGAAGATACCCCGGTTCTGGACGACCGGAAGTCCGTGGAGGCTCTCCTTGGCATAGTGGGGACAGGTGTTCCGGACGCTGAAGTAAACAGCTTTATCCTTGGCCGTTCCCTGGATAATGCCGGGTATCTTCCGGATCCTGAAGGAAAGGAGCATCTTTTCTGTTTCGATGCCGAGGGGCGATTCCTTGGACTGCTGAAAAAGAAGGGCGAGCGCTGGGCTTATGGAATGGTCAACGGTGCTTTGAGAGATTGACTTTTTGAGGATTTTCAGTACACTCTAAGGGAGAAAATATACTGCTAAATCTGTTTAGCTTAGTGAATTAGGAAAACACCGTAAATACGGATGAAAATCAAGAGCAGGTTTCGCTCATAAACGAGAAAGCAAAGGACTTAAGAGAGTTAAAGGAGAAAATGATGTTAGCTAAGGAAGCGAAACAGGATGTCATTAAAGAGTTTGGAAAAAACGATAAAGACAGCGGAGCCACCGAGGTGCAGATTGCGCTGCTTACTAAAAGAATAGAAGACCTTACCGAACACTTTAAGACAAACAAGAAGGATCATGCTTCACGGCGGGGTTTGCTGAAGATGGTCGGACAGAGGCGCAAACTGCTGAAGTATCTGCAGAGAAAGGATCTTGACACCTATCGTTCCCTGCTCGGTCGCTTGAACCTCAGAAAATAATAAGGACACAATATAATGATTCATTCAGTTACCATTCCAATGGGGAGTGGTGAACTAATCATCGAAACCGGCAAAATGGCCAAACAGGCCAATGGTGCTGTCTTTGCACGTTATGAAGGCAGTGCTGTACTCGCTACGGTATGCTGCAGCGACAAACCGGTGGAAGGATTGGATTACGTTCCCCTGCAAGTTGAATATAATGAAAAGTACTACGCCGCAGGAAAGATTCCCGGGGGCTTTCTGAAAAGAGAAGGACGTCCAAAGGACAAGGAGATCCTTGTCTGCCGTCTTATCGACCGTCCCATGCGTCCTCTTTTTCACAAAGCTTTCAAACGTGACATTCAGGTTGTACCCACGGTGGTTTCCGCCGATCAGGTCAATCCTCCCGATATTATTGCAATGGTTGCTGCCTCCGCTGCGGTCGTTATATCCGATATTCCCTTTGAAGGGCCGGTCGGTGCGGTACGGATCAGTTCCGTCGATGGCGAGCTGATAGTCAATCCTACTTTTATCCAGATTGACCAGAGTGAGCTGGACATTATCGTCGCAGGTACCAGTGAAGGCATCACCATGGTCGAGGGTGGAGCGAAAGAGGTCCCCGAAGAACGGATGCTGGAAGCCATAGCTCTGGCTGAAGTAGAAATCAAGAAAATCTGCGCCGCACAGCTTGAACTGCGGGAAAAAGCCGGCAAAACAAAGCTTCCGCTGGTAGAAGAGGAAGAAGTTTTTGCTCTGGAAGACGGGATCAAATCTTTTGCAAGCCCGAAACTCGAGGAAGCCTGTTTTGTCCTGGGAAAATTTGAGCGTTATGCGGCTATAAAAGCGGTCAAGGAAGAGACTCTCAAGGCTTTCGAAGAAAAACTTGAAGAACAGGACTACGGGAAGGTAGATAAGATCTTTGAAGATCTGGAATACAATATTGTACGTGATTCTATTCTGAACAAAGGTAAACGTACTGACGGGCGGGGTGTTGAAGATATCCGGCCGATAAGCTGCGAAATCAGGGTATTGCCCCGTACTCACGGTAGCGCCCTCTTTACCCGGGGAGAAACCCAGGCCTTGGCAATAACGACCCTGGGAACCGTCTCGGATGAAAAGATTGTCGACGACATCGACGGCGACAAAAGCTATGAGAGCTTCATGCTTCATTACAACTTTCCTCCCTTCTCTGTTGGTGAAACAGGACGTATGGGTACAGGTCGTCGGGAAATAGGTCATGGCCACCTTGCCCAGCGGGCAATAGAGGGGGTTCTCCCGAAAAAAGAGGACTTTCCCTATACTGTACGGGTCGTATCTGAGATCCTCGAGTCCAACGGCTCTTCATCCATGGCGACCGTATGCGGAAGCTCCCTTTCATTGCAGAGTGCCGGGGTTCCGATAAAGAAACCCGTTGCCGGCATCGCCATGGGCCTGATCAGCTCTCCGGATAAAACTGTGGTTCTTTCGGATATCCTCGGAGAAGAAGATCATTTGGGAGACATGGATTTCAAGGTTGCCGGAACCGAAGACGGGATTACGGCTTTTCAGATGGATATCAAGATTTCCGGGGTATCTCAGGAGATCATGGCCACTGCTCTCAGTCAGGCAAAGAAAGGACGGATGCATATCCTGGGTATCATGAACGAAACAATCAGTTCTCACCAGGGGAACATGTCCGAATACGCACCAAAGATTATTACTCTCAAGGTTGAAGAGGACAAGATCGGCGCTGTTATCGGACCCGGCGGCAAGGTGATCAAAGGCATAAGCGAGCGCTCAGGTGCCAGTATTAACATCGATGACAGTGGTCTCGTCACGATATTCGGCAGGGATCAGGCGAGCGCTGAGGCCGGCGAAGCTATGGTGCGCGGAATTGTTGAGGAGCCGGAAATTGGAACCGTCTATAAGGGAACGGTAAAACGAATTATGGATTTTGGCGCCTTTGTCGAAATACTTCCCGGCAAAGAGGGGCTGGTGCATATTTCCAAACTGTCCCGGGAACGGGTTAACGCGGTATCTGATGTACTGAAAGTGGACCAGGAAATTCCGGTTAAGTTAATAGAGATCGACAGAATGGGAAGAATAAACTTGAGCTACATCGATGCCATCGATCCAGATAACAGCAAAAGCGGTAATCAGGGGCAGAAAAGGCGATAGCCTGTTCCCCGTGGATTAGCAGAAAGATTCAGCGGATTGTCCTGTCTTTATAGGGCAATCCGCTTTTTTACAAGGAGACTTTTGATGGATGCTACAGGCTCAATTAGGGTTCCTGCAATACTTCCTGAATCAGGGGCACCAAAATATGCTACAGCAGTATCGTCCGGTGCTGACTTGATAGCAGCCCTGGATGATGCAATTGTTCTCAAAAGCCTCGAACGTACTCTGGTTCCAACAGGTCTCTTTCTGGAAATTCCGTCAGGATATGAAGCCCAGGTACGGCCACGATCGGGACTTGCTCTGCGCAGGGGACTGACGGTACTGAACAGTCCCGGTACGATTGATGCCGACTATCGTGGAGAAATCATGGTCATCATGGTTAATCTGTCTCCCGAAGAAGTTACTATTATGCCGGGAGAAAGAATTGCACAGATAGTTTTTGCACCTGTTATACAAGCCGTTTTTGAAGCAGAGAACGAACTGGTAAATACAGAACGAGGCGCAGGAGGTTTCGGATCGACCGGTGTCTGATCTTAATGTAATACGGAGAAAAACGATACTCTTCAGATATGTGGCGGGGGAGTTTATATTATCCTTCGCGGTTGTCTTTCTTTTTTTCTTTTTTATCTTCTTTATAAACCAGATTTTGCTGATGGCGGAAGAAATCCTTTCCAAGAACGTTGCCCCGGGAGATGTTCTGCGTCTGATAGTCTATGCCGTACCGAATATTATCTCGTACAGTTTTCCCTTCTCCGCCCTGGTAGGCGGTTTGATGGCCGTTGGCAGACTTGTGGGGGATAATGAGATCCTTGCTATGCAGTCTGCGGGAATACCCCTTACAGCAATCGCGTTGCCGATTTTTACCCTTGGTCTGATTTTCGGGATTCTATCCTATTTCTCCAACGATGTACTTCTTCCAGCCGGAACGATGAAATTTAACACCCTGTACCGGGAAATTCTGTACAGTAACCCTGCTTTGGAACTCGAAGCCTATTCCATAAAGCGTTACCGGGACAGGGTAATTGCAACTGGCAAAGTTGAGGCGGGTACAATCGAGGATATTTTAATCTTCGACCAGGACGAAAAAAAGAACCGGAGAACCATTAATGCTTCAAAGGGAGTACTGGATAAAAACTACGGAAGCGGGGGAATAATAAGTCTTCGTTTATACGATGTTGTGAGCATCGTAAGTGATCAGAAGCGGCGGGGATTCTACGAATACTCCCGTGCTGATGTCATGGAGTATAATATCCTCCTTAAGGATATCAGTCTTGCAGTCCATAGTCTTACTCCCCGGGAAAAGAGTGTCCGGGATATTCTGTCTGTAATCGAGGAAAAGAAAAATCAACTTGCCCAAAGAGTCACGCATAACCGGCAGCAGGAAGAACAACTCAGGGAGGATCTTTCAGCTGTCTATCTTGAGAATTTTTTGGCCGGAAAAACCTCCCTGGGTCCACGGATAACTGCCAAGCAGGAACAGCTTAAAACAGCCAGGGAACGGGATATCCGGGACCGATCGCTTCAAATGCATCTTCTTGAGTTCCATAAAAAGATTGCCCTTCCGGCGGCCTGCGTCATTTTTCTGCTCTTTGCTTTTCCTGCGGGGGTTTTGACCAGAAAGGGAGGACGGTCCATCGGTTTCGGAATAGGGCTCTTCGTATGCATGCTGTACTGGGGATTTCTCTTTGCCGGACAAACCCTGGGAATCCGCTCCAACTTGTCACCCTGGATTGCAATCTGGGCAGGAAATCTGGTAATTCTCGCATCCGGAATTATCCTGCTGTTTATACGGAGCCGTCGATGAAGCTGCTGAGGCGCATGCTCCTGCTGGATTGCATTCCGGTTTTTGTTACCGCTCTCTTCTTTTTTGTGCTCATGCTGCAGATGGTCGATCTTTTTGGTAATCTGTGGAGATACCTGAACCAGGATGTACCGGTCCTGGTTATTCTTCAGCTTCAACTGCTTTATCTCCCCAAATGCATTTCCTACGCTGTTCCCATATCACTATTATTTGCCATTTCCTACACTCTGGGACTGCTCTACGGAAATAACGAGCTGATTGCCCTGCTTGGTTCTGGCGTTTCCCTTCGCTATGCAGTAACACCTTTATTATTTCTGGGAGCGTTTCTCGGCATCGGGCTTCTGGCATTTGACGATGCCGTGGTTATTGAGAGCTACGGAAAAAAAAACGCTGTTATGCAGCAGGTGCTGGGACAGAGAGAAAATCTGAACAATACGAATGTTACGATACGAGGGAATGAGAGCGGCGTTATTTACTCGGCGGAGTATTATAATAATTCCGACAGAACCATATCGAATCTTGTTGTTCTCATGTTGACCGAAGATGGCAGGTTTAGGATGCGCGTAGATGCTGCCTGGGCAGAATATGATGGTTCTGCCTGGATTATGCGGGATGCCAGGGTATATACTTTCACAGAATCCGGACTGGCAGAAGAACGTTACGCCGAATATATCCATCCACTTTTGCGGGATGATCCAGTAAACTTTCAGCGTAAGCAGAAGGATATTGAAGAGATGACCCTGTCCGAAGCACGGGTCTATATCGAAGAACTCAGGAAATCAGGACAGGAGAGCCGGGCTGAACGAACCGACTATTATAAAAGGATAGCCTTTGCTTTTACTCCAATAATCGTCGCTATGCTCTCTGCCGCGATTGGGAGCAGGTTCAAGAAGAATGTACTTCTTATGAGCCTGCTTTTGAGTCTGTCATTATCTGTGATCTTTTATGTTTTCCAGATGTTGACAAGTCTTTTTGCGGTAATAGGCTATCTATCACCGGTGGCTGGTTCATTTATTCCGGTAATAGTTTTTTTGGCCATCGGGGCTGCAATGTTAAAATTTATCCGTACATGAGGTTCTATGAGTATTAATTTCACCGTTACCGACAAGGATGATACGACCAGGGCACGAAAGGGCATTCTGGAACTCGCCCATGGAAAGGTGGAAACCCCTTCTTTTATGCCTGTGGGAACCAATGGAAGCGTTAAGGCTATCTCCCATCAGAAACTCGAAGAGATGGGTGTCCCCATGATTTTGGGGAATACATATCATCTCTATCTGCGTCCCGGAACAGAAGTTATTGACGCCTACGGAGGACTGCATCAGTTTTCCGGCTGGAATGGAAATATCCTGACTGATTCCGGCGGGTTCCAGGTTTTCTCCCTTGCCCCGTTTAGAAAAATTTCCGAGGAGGGCGTACACTTTAGAAGTCATATCGACGGCAGTTACCATGAACTCACACCGGAAAAGGTAGTGGGCATACAGAATTCGCTGAACAGTGATATCGCCATGGTTCTTGATGTCTGTACCCCGCCTGATATCGAGTACCGTGAGGCCTTGAATGCCCTGGAAATCACCAGTGCATGGGCAAAAAGAAGCTTGAAGGAGTGGCAGCTGCATGATCCCGCGCCGGGGCGGGCACTTTTTCCGATTCTTCAGGGAAACTTCTATAAGGACCTGCGGCAGCGCAGTGCCGAGGAACTGCTTCCCCTGGATTTTCCCGGAGTCGCTGTGGGAGGACTTTCTGTGGGTGAACCCTTTCCTCTTTTTCTTGAAATGCTTCATCACACCGGAGAACTTCTTCCTCCTGAAAAACCCCATTACCTTATGGGCATTGGTACTCCTGAATATATTCTCGCCGCTGTTGAAAATGGTATAGATCTGTTTGATTGCGTTTTTCCCACAAGGATAGCAAGAAACGGTTCCGTGTTTACCTCCAGGGGGGTAATGGCACTGAAAAACGCTCAGTTTGAAAAGGATACAGGCCCAATCGAAGAGGAATGCGAGTGCTCAGCATGCCGTCGGTACAGCCGGGCGTATATTCGTCACTTATTCAAAGCCCGGGAGATTCTCGGATCAATGCTCGCTACTGAGCATAACATACATTTTCTTATGAGAATGACCAGGGATATTAGAACTGCAATTCTAAAATCAGCATTCCGAGAATATAAAGAGGCCTTTCTTGATGAGTACCGGGGAAAACACAAATAAAAGCAACACTCGAAGCACCCTGGCGACCTTTATTGTCATGGGGTGTACTTTTCTCTCCAGACTGCTGGGCTTTGTCCGCAATGCTCTTATTGCATCGCTATTCGGCGCAGGAGGCGAAGCCAGTATTCTGCATTTGACCTTCGCGGTCCCCAACAATCTGCGCAAACTTATGGCCGAGGGAGCCCTGTCCTCAGCCTTTATTCCTGAAATATCCGTCTCTTTGGTAGAAGATCCCGCAGGAGGAAAAGCGCGGAGGCTGACAAGTCTTCTTATCGGTTTTCAAATAACAGTGCTGGTCCCCGTATGCATTTTGGCGGTTGTATTTGCGGAAGAATTGATTCGCTATGTTCTTTCTGAACTCTCAGATCCCGGACAAATACATCTGGCCGCGGATCTGCTGCGATGGTTTATCTTTTACATTCTTCTGATCAGTATAAATGCTGCCATCATGGCTGTTCTCAACAGTCACGGACGTTTTTTTGTTCCGGCTTTCACTCCGGTGCTGTTTTCCATTGCCGTAATCAGCAGTCTCGTACTCTTCTATTCCCGCCTA
This sequence comes from uncultured Spirochaetaceae bacterium, assembly GCA_964554875.1. Taxonomy (GTDB): domain Bacteria; phylum Spirochaetota; class Spirochaetia; order JC444; family Marispirochaetaceae; genus Marispirochaeta. The sequence goes on from CAZKQJ010000011.1 coordinate 33,611, forward strand.
GGAGTATTTTCCATGGCAGTGGGAGTCCTTTTCGGCGGCCTGGGGCAGATTTTGTTTCAGTTACCCTTTTTTCTCAAGCAGGGCTACAGCCTTTTGCCGTCCTTCAAATTCAGGAGTCCAGGGTTTAAAAATGTCATGCGCAGGTGGGGGCCGGTAGTCGCTGCATCCTCCATCTTTTCGATAATTCAGATTATCGCGATCCGCTTTGCCTCAGGAATCGATGAAAAAGGAGTGGCGGGACTTCAAAATGCAATTATCTTCTGGCAGTTGCCCATGGGTATTTTCTCCGCATCCGTAACCACAGTCATGTTTCCCCGCATGAGCAGACAGTTCGCTGAAGGCGACGATGAAGCCCTGGACGATTCTATTCGCCTTGGTATTGATCTGCTCATGATTCTGCTTGTTCCTTCTATGCTGGTGCTCCTTTTTCTTGGCAAAGAGATTATAGCCGTCGCGTACCAACGGAATCGCTTTGGAGTGGACGACACCTTGTACACGTTTCAGGTTCTGAAAGCCTACACCTATGGACTTTTTTCGGTGGGAGTTTTTAATTTCCTTCAGAGATACTACTTTTCTGCCGGAAACTACCGCCGGGTAACAATTACGGCTGGTATAGTTGCCGTGGCTGATATTCTATTGTCCCTCTGGTGGAAGGAGACAAGCCTCGGTGTAGCCGGACTGGCGTATGCGAATACGGCTGCTTTCAGCATCGGCTTCATGGCTCTTTATCTTCCATGCCTCCGGCGCAGCAAGTACGGTCTGTTGCAGCGAAACCTGAAAACACTTGTAAAAATATCGGTTTCCATGGTACCCGGTATTTTCGTGTTTGTCCTTTACAGCAATTACGCTGGCAGTTGGTGGCAGGAAGGTGCCTCTGTTCTCAATCTGCTGCGGCTGATTTTTCCGAGTCTGATTTTTTCGGTAATCAGCCTTGCCATGTATAAAATCCTTAAAGTTGAGGCCATCGACATATTATTTCGTAGACGGAGGGTTAGAATTGAATAGATTGACACATACGGGAATACTCTTTCTTTTAATAATGTCCCTTTCAAGTCAACATGCCCTGGGACAGGAGAATGAGAAACCTGCCGATAGTCGGGACATGGATCAACGTCGCGATATGCTGCTCTACGGCATAGACAATGAGGTAATTTCCCTGCTGAAGGATCTGGAAAATGACGAAGATGTAGAGGAATACAGCGATGAAATCATGAAACTTCTCGTTGACTCGAGGAACCAGGAACTAAAGGCCGCGGCTGTTCGAATATTCAGCGCCATCAAATACAAACCGGCTCTTGAAGAAGTACAACAAATTCTCATGGACTATCCTGAGAAAGAGGAGCTCATAGTCGCGGGAATGGAATATCTTGTTGAACTCGACCACAGGGAGAGCGTGGATATCTTCAAGGATTTTTCAAATTCTCCCCGGACAACGGTTGCAATGAAGGCGGTAGAGGGTATTGGCAAGCTGGGAAATGCTGAAGATATCGATTATCTGCGAGCTCTTTACGACGATACTTCCCTGGCCCAAAACGTACGGGCCTCCGCTTTAAGTGCGCTAGGAATGCTGAAAGACAGTGGGAGTGTTCCTTTTTTAACGGAGATTGTTAACGATACAAGTCGGGAACGATCGTATCGCTGGCGAGCCTGCCAGGCCCTGGGAGAGATCGGCACCCCCGAAGTTCTGCCGGTTCTCGCGGATCTACTGAACGATGATGATACCATTCTGCGAACCTACGCGGTGCGGGCCCTCACTGGTTTTGAAAGCAATGAGGTCATCGATTATTTAATTGAAGCTCTACGCGACTCCTTCTGGCGGGTCCGTCTTGCGGCAGCTGAGACTCTTGGAGAGAGAAGGGAGAAGGATGCTCTTGATATTCTTGTTTACAAGGCTACCCGGGATCCTGAAGAGAGAATCCGCATAGCTGCAATCCAGGCTCTTGGAAAGATTGGAGGAAAATCCTACCGCACTCTCAGGGAGATAGCGGAAAATCAGCGTTATTCGCAGGCCACAAGGATTGTCGCAATTCAGCAGGTAATAGAGCATGACCTGGCAAGTTCCTTCGATCTTATCAATACGATTATGGAAAAAGAGGGAAAACATCCCAATTCCCGTATTTTCATTGAGCTGGTAAAGGCCATGTCACAGGAGAAAAATCCGAGACTGGATTCATACTTCGAAAAGTTTCTGGACCACGGGGATGTCTCTGTAGTCCTGATGACGCTTAAGGGGATAAAGGAAAACCGTTTCAGCGGATTGCGGGAGAAGGTTAAAGCCTTGAGCGAGAGCAATACCTCTTCATCAATAAAAAAGGCAGCCGAGGAGACCCTGGAAAAGCTGTAAACCGCGGCTGCCTGGTATCATCATACTAATCCCCGATAGTCAGGCTATACAATATCATCCGGGCTTATACCGGGATGATCAGTAAGATGCAGAAGGTGGTTGATTCTTTCCAGGGGGGATATCCATTCCCGGAAAAGCATTGTAAAACTGCCGTACTCTGTTTCCAGTAAAACAGGCTGATTCAGGCAGTTTTCGATTGGACCCGTAAGGGAAGGAAAAAACTCTTCACGAAGCGGGGTAAAACGTAAGCCCGATTCGGTAAAGCTTACCTCTGCGATTCTCTCGGGAACTTTAATCAGAAAAATCAGGAAGAACGAATTGCCGCCCCCGACGGATCTTTTGTTTTTCCCTACCCAGCGGATATTGCGGCCGCCATTAAAGGGATTCTGACCGGACAGGCGGAATTCAATGGGGCGGTGTCCCGGTTTCTGGTCCTGCAGAATTGCAGTCTGGGAGGAAGATATCTGAGAAAGTGGAATTTTCCCTCCCGGGGTATACCTGGAAGCTTCCAGAAGCGAAACCTTTCCTTTGCCCTGCGTGGGAGCTTTGTTGGCGCCGCCGCTTTCTGCCCGGACCGACAGCTCCCTTCCCGGACCGGAAGCGGCCTGGAGGCTGACACTGGGCTTGCCTGCCCCGGCGTTCTTCTCAATATGCCGGCTCAAAGGAAAAATAATATAAAACAGAAGGAAATATAGAAGAGCAATTCCCAGAATTGATAAAAGAATGATTTTGATCCATGCAAGATTAACAGGATTTTTTAACTCAAAAAACAGTTCTCCCCTTCGAGGATAAATACGGAGATCATCGGAGAAAAACAGTTCCACATCCAGCTGGTATTCCCCTGCTTCAAAGGAATCAGGGAGAGTAAGACGTGCGTTCAAAGTGCCGGAGTCTTTTGCGCCAAGCTTAAGCTGAACAGCTTCGTCGAGTATGTTGATTCCACGGGTCTTTATCTGGTTGAGTTTGATGAGAATAGAGCTGTCGACGAAATTCGTTATCTCGAAGGGTGCCCTGAAACTCCTTCCTACGGTTCCGAGATTATCCGGGAATTGAAGATGCGGTGCCCCTGTGGCGGAGTGACTCATTTTCCTGCCGCCTTCGTATTCAATAATATCAACCCCAAGGGCCTCGGAAATGGAGCCGAAGAGGTCGGAATCGCTCTCGTCGAAGGAATCGGATGTGCCGACTGATGAGTCCACAGAATCTGACGATGTATCTGCGGGTGATGGGGCCCCGTCTGAAGTATCGGATTTTCCTTCAAGTCCTGATCCTTCGGAAATTCCAGCTTCCGCGGAAGCCGAGGAAGGATCCCTGGGGAATTGTATGAGACGTACCTGCCAGCCCTCCCGTTTCATCTCAGTGGCCAGCCTGAATACTTCTTCCCTGTTGCTTTCTCTCCGGGCTGCCGTATCAGCGGGGTAGGAGGTACCGGGAGGAGGGTTATGAATTCCGTCGGTAAGGATGAGAATATTCTTGGTGGTGCGAAGGGGAAGCCTGGAAACGTAATCATACAGATATTTCATGGCAAAGAGAAGATCTGTATGACGTCCAAGAGGATGCAGAAGCATTATTCTTGCCAGTACGGCCTCCATATCGCTTTCGGAACTTATTACGCGATTAATTTCCCGTTCAGGCGACCCGGCAAAACTCAGTAAATGGAAACCGTCTCCTGTCTGCAGGTGTCCGTCAATTAAATCTTTCAGCAGAAAATTGATGGTATCGTCAAAGTAGGGAAACATACTCTGAGATACATCCAACAGAACAATCATATCCATCGGTTCCGCCGCCAGGCTGAAGGCGGCGAGAACTATGAACACTATGAGGACGGTACGTTTTATCATAGAGGGTTAAAAATCTCCTTTTACAATACTCTTTACCGTATAATCGTAGTGGTTCTCATTTATAGAGAATTTAATATGCTCACCTTCCTGTAATCCCCACAGCTTCATACCGAAGGGAGACTGGTAGGATATGACATTATTGTTGGGGTCGGATTCCCAGGGTCCGAAGAAAGCGTAGGTTTCAAGCTTGCCTGTATTGTTGTCAAGAAGTTCGACCCTGGTTCCGAAGGAGACCTGCTCCGTATCCACCTGGTTTTTATCGAAAATCTGTGCCTTGTCCAGATCATCCTTCAATCTGCTCACATTCAAATTCAGGAGTTCCTGCTTTTCCTTGGCTGCTTTATATTCGGCGTTTTCCCTAAGGTCGCCCAGAGCGGAGGCCGTTCCTATCTCCCTGGAGTTCTCGGGTATCTCGACATCGATAATATGTCGCAGCTCATCCTGCTTTCTCTGGTAACTCGCTGCCGTAACAATGAGTCCCTTTATCTTGACGCGTCCGACTGAAGCGGCGGGAGCGGGTTCTCCAAAGAACTTGAAATTCGGGAAGCGTTCGATAATCTTGTGCTTCAGTTCAATAGAGATGGAGGGATCCAGATCCTTTACGTCGGAGACCAGGGTGAAGAGGCGGTGAATGGAATCCTCGTCGGCCCGCATGAGATAATTCTCCAGGCGTTTTTCCTTGAAAAGATAATTCTGGGCCTGGCGGTTCAGTTTACGATTATTGCTGACATCCCTGCGGTTGGTAATTTCCCGGAAGGTAATGTCCACCAGGTGAATCATGTTGATCAGGATCTTCTCATATTCAATACCGTATTCAGCAACACGGGGATCATTTTCAAAATGCTTCGCGAGCCAGATAAAAGCTTCCCGGTTTTCCCGGTATTTTTCCATGATATCGGAGAACAAAGCCTGGACAAGGTTGTCATGGCCTTCGGCGTATAACTCATCGATGATGTACCTGGAAAGGCTGTTCGGGAATATCTTTACATAGTACTCCGGCCATTCATCCAGGGCCTTGAGCTCCGCCAGAAATCTTTTTGCCAGTTCCGCGTCTTCTATTTTTCCAAAGAGGCCCATGATATCATCGGTATCTTCTATCAATTCTTCAAAAGTGATTCCCAGGCCAGGATTGAGATAGGGATAGTCTTCAACAATCTGTTCAACCAGCAGAAAGCTGCCCACTACCTGTTCGTTGACGCTGGCATAGGCTTTGAGGATGTTTACAAAGTAGGAAAACATCTCGGAAAAATACTCGGACTCCGGCTTGGCACTCCCGAGAAAATCCCGCAGGGCAGCAACCTTGGCGAAAAAGCTCTTTACCGCCTTAAATCGGTTAAAAGCCTTCTCTTCCACGGAGATGGGCTGTTCCCGAACGACAAAGACATCGATCTTGTCAGGCAGATTTCCGAAGGACGTGTCTTCCTTGAGTTTCTTGCGAGCGTTGGTACTCCAGGATGACCATTCGCTGGGAGTCAGGATCGAAGGCACCAGTTCGGCTTTTATCTGTTTCATATTGGCCGCGTTGTCGAAGCTTCGTATTATGGTTCGCAGCGCCCAGGCGGGATCTTCCTTTACCCTGGTGCGGAGTTCTTCCTTGCTCGTGGTTACCTTCAAAACCCAGATATGGTCTCTCTGAAGGGAAGAGAGTGCATTTACCGCCATCTTCAACGACATGGAATGGCCGCGTTTTCTGGTAAAGTCGATTGTTATATCATCACCATCGATGGACCGGATACGTCCGATGCCCCATGAACGATGACAGACAAAATTGCCGGAGTCAAAGGAGATGTGTTTTTCGAAGTCCGCAATGGCGTCGTGAACATTCCTCCAGCTCTGGGTCAGGTTCGAAATCCGGATGTATTCAGCAAGCTGGCTGTGATCTTTGTGTTTCTGTCGATAACACTCGGTAATCTCTTTTCTGGCCCAGACGTTCTTTGGATCGTAATCGAGAATACGCTTCAGAATATCGATTGATTTGTCCCAGTCTGCCGCATCCTTGTAATAGCCGTACAGGTTTTCCAGGAGCTGGGATGCCCGTTCAGGGCTTATCATTTTTTCTATTTTCTTATCGACATTAAAGAAGAAGTCTGTTTCTTCAGGACAGTATTCCACCAGCTTGTCCCAGATCTCCTTGATGTTGGTGAACATCTTCTTGTTGATATACCGATGGATCGCCTTCTTGTAGTAGTCGATCGCTCCTTCTATATCCTTTTCTTCTTCCCGGAATTCAGCAAGCTGCCGCACAATATCGGCTTCTTCGTAGTCAACCTTGATCAGGCGTTCCCAGATCTCGATCTTGTTTTCGTCTTCGTTTTTGTTGTCATAACAGTCTGCCAGGGTTCTGAGGGCGAACTTGTTCTCCCCGAACTCAAGGATGCGCCTGCACAGGTATTCGACGATATTCCATTTGCGGTTGTCGGTGAAGATATTTATAATCATCACGAGGTTTGTATCATCAACAAGCTGACGCCGCAGGGCGAGAATCCCTGCTATATAAAGGGCAATGATACTGTTTTTTGTGTGCCTAAGATGTTCTTCACATATTTCACGCACCTCATCTTCACTGCCGTCATCGACTACATCGGCAATAACTGCGTCCAGTTCCTGGAAGTTATTTATTCCATAGCTGTTTAAGGTAGCCCGGGTCCATTTTTCTTCATTTAACAGCTCGCTCACAGCCTTTACGCTTTGGGTAGACATCTTTCAAACTCCATTCTAGTTTGCATATAATTCGTAGACTTGCTGGTCTAATGCCTTAATTTTCTCAAGGACTTCGTCTATTTTAGAACGGGAATCCCTGATATTAACATAATGATCGATCAGCCAGAAATACCGGTTAATGAGTCGAGGAACGAGGATCTCGTTTTCCGGCTCCTCCATAACCCGCTTTTCCAGCGAGAAAATACCCTGGCGCAGTTTACCGAGTTCCAGGGGCCTGAGCTCCCGCTTTACCGAAAACACGCCGTAGATAACCCCGAAGACGGGTATCCACTCCTGCGCCACCGGGGGCGGATAGTTTTTTTTGACCACCTCGTCGATGAGGCGGCGAATCAACAGGGATTCAAGACTCTGCAGGTCAATCCCCTGGGGATCAATATAAAAGGCCTCCCTAAAGAAGACCTTTGATACCCTTACCTCGTTCAGGAACGCGTAACAGTCTGCCAGTTCAGCAAGATATCCGGCGTTCTCTCCATCTTTAGCGGAGGCGAGTTCAAGATATTCTGCTGCGTTCTGATAATCCCCCATTCGTTTCAGACAAAGACCGATTCGATACTGCAGATCGGGGTCGTTGCCGTCGTTGTTCTGGGCAAATCGTCTGTATGCAGCCAGGGCTGCGCCAAAGATACAATTCCGAAGAGCATACAGGCACTCTTCCACAGCTCCGGGTACGCGGTCCAGAAAAAGGAGAAACGCCTTCCATTCCCGTAGAAGAAAATCCCCTCTTTCAAAGTCATTTGCCGCTTCATCAACCCTGTCAAAGCGTTCTTTCCAGAAATGGACACATTTAAGGGAGGATATAACCTCCTCATCTTCAAAGTCGGTTCGCAGGGCTTCTTCCAGGTTGAGTTCGGCGCCTGCAAAATCTCCATCCCTGGTACGCGTATAAGCAGCGGAAAGCAACTCTTTTAACTCTCCGGAGCGGTGCCGTGTGTTGCCGTCCATCAATCCATCCATTATATCATCCTGAGCTTTTTAGTCAATCAGCGGACAAAGCCGCAGAGTATACTAGAGGTAGTAATCCTTTGACAAGATAAGAATTACTGCTGTCGTATCTATACGCTTGAAATACCTGTCCCGGCAATGTATAAATGATAGCGGCAGAGAGAACAGAAAGGGAAGGAGTAGTACCCCCATGTATAAAGCCGATATCGCCGCTAAACTGGATGCGGTTATCCGTCGGGTTCCGAATTTTCCGAAACCCGGGGTCCTTTTTTATGATATTACCAGTATTCTTGCAGATCCGGAATCCTTCAGAATGGTAATTGATTCCATGGATCAGAGATATCTGAAGGATGATTTTGATGCTGTAGCGGCAATAGAAGCCAGGGGCTTTGTCTTTGCTGCGCCCTTTGCGGTTCACAGAGGATTGCCGCTCATACTGATCCGAAAAGCGGGAAAACTGCCGGGAGAAACGATAAGCCAGAAAATCAGTCTGGAATACGGAGAAGACGAGCTTCATGTTCACCTGGCGGATGTCCCGGAAAACGGCAGGGTCCTGCTGGTGGATGACCTGATAGCAACCGGCGGCACCTTGTCCGGGGCTGCGGCCCTTATACGAAAAGCCGGGGGTGAGGTTAGCGACCTGTTCGGTGTCGTGGGACTGCCTTTCCTGAACTATGCAGAAAAGCTTCCGGACCTTGAGATTACCACTCTCGTTGATTACCAGGGGGAATAAGTTTTTAAACTGTCTCTATTGACAGTAAACGAAAGATATAGTATTTTTCCGCCCAAGAACAAAGCCCGATGGTGTAACGGTAGCACAGCAGATTCTGGTTCTGTTTGTGAGGGTTCAAATCCTTCTCGGGCTGCTTAGTGGTCCCTTCGTCTATCGGCTAGGACAGGAGATTCTCATTCTTCAAAGAGGGGTTCGATTCCCCTAGGGACTAATAAGCCGGCAACGTGCCGGCTTTTTTTTAAAACCTTGAATGTATATTTATGCAGTTTGGTTGCATAAGTATCCATCTTCTTGTCTCAAGGAGGTCGAAAGTGCGGTCTTTTCTGATACTTGATGACGGTACCAGTTTTTCCGGTTTCTCCTTTGGTGCGCATCCCCCAAAGGTTAATGATCTGCCGGAAATGAGTGAGTTTTCCAAAGGCGTGGGGGAGGTAGTCTTCAATACCGGAATGACCGGCTATCATGAAATCCTGACCGATCCTTCCTATACCGGACAGATTGTGGTTATGACCTATCCGCACATGGGAAACTACGGTACCGATGATTCCTGGTCGGAGAACGGACCGGAGGATCGGCTTTTACCCAGAGTAAAGGCCCAGGGCTTTGTGGTGCGGGAGTACTATGACGGACCCGTGCCTCCCGGCCGTCTGAGCCTCAGTGAATTCCTGAAAAAGTACGAAACCCCGGGAATCTCAGGACTTGACACCCGCGCCCTGACCCTTCATCTGCGGGAATACGGCAGCCGGAACGGAATCATAATCAGCCCCGCACAGGGTGACTATTTGAGTGATGAGGAACTGAAAAAGATCCACAGCTATTTGAACTCCTTTCCCTCCATGGAAGGTCGCAACTGTATTCCCGAAGTAGGCATCACGGAAAAAGAAAACCTGGTAAGCGACGGAGACCTGAAGCTGATTGCCGTTGACTGCGGGACGAAGGGAAACATCCTGCGGGAGATGAAAAAATTCGGTGTTGGAATAAGCGTTCTTTCCTCCGATGCCACTGCGGAAGAAATCCTGGAATTGTCTCCCCGGGGGGTTCTCTTTTCCAACGGTCCCGGAGATCCTGCGACTCTTACGGGTCTGATAGGGGAGATAAAAAAACTCGTCGGAAGGGTACCCCTTTTCGGAATCTGCCTGGGGCATCAGCTGATAGCCAGCGCTCTGGGGGCCAGGACACGTAAGATGAAGTTCGGTCACCACGGCTGCAACAACCCGGTCCGGGACGAGCTGACCGGGCGTGTGGCGGTTACCAGTCAGAACCACGGCTTTGATGTGGACGAGGAGTCTCTGTCCGGAGATACGAAGGTCTGGTTCCGAAACGCAAACGACGGGACGATAGAAGGCATCATCGATGACGGCAAGCGGATCTATACCAGTCAGTTCCATCCGGAGGCCGCGCCGGGTCCCCATGATTCCCTGTGGATTTTCCAGCGCTTTTATGACGAAATGCAACGTTTTGAAAAAGAAAGCGGAGGAGATGTGTAATGCCGGCACGGAAAGATTTATCCACCATTATGATTATAGGCTCAGGTCCCATAGTAATCGGGCAGGCCTGTGAATTCGACTACTCCGGGACCCAGGCTGTTGCGGCTCTGAAGGAAGAGGGCTACCGGGTTATCCTGGTAAACCCGAATCCGGCAACTGTCATGACCACTCCCGGTATCGCCGATGTTATCTATACCGAGCCCCTCAAGCCCCAGTACGTAGAAAAGATCATAGCCGCTGAACGCCCGGATGCTCTTTTACCCACCATGGGCGGACAGACGGGACTGAACCTGTCCCTTGAACTCTACGACCGGGGAATTCTGGACAAGTACAAAGTCGAACTGATCGGCGCCACCGTGGAAGCCATTCGCCTTGCCGAGGACCGGGGACGCTTCAAGGACCTGGCAACAAAAATCGGCCTGGATACCCCCCGTTCCGTAATGACCCGGGACCTGGCAGGGGCGCGGGCACTTGCGGACGAGGTGGGACTCCCCATGATCATTCGACCCAGTTATACCCTGGGGGGAATGGGGGGCAGCATCGCCTATGAAATGGAAGAACTTGACGACCTTGTCTCCCGGGCCCTTGAGGAAAGCCCCGTTCACGAGGCCCTGGTGGAGGAGTCCCTGCTCGGCTGGAAGGAGTTCGAGATGGAGGTCATGCGGGACCGGATGGACAATGCGGTGATCGTCTGTTCCATCGAAAACCTCGATCCCATGGGTATCCACACCGGGGACAGTATTACCGTGGCGCCGATCCAGACCCTGTCGGACCGGGAATACCAGATAATGCGGACAGCCTCCATCGAGACCCTGCGGGCCGTCGGGGTGGACTGCGGCGGATCGAATGTACAGTTTGCAGTCAAGCCCGATACCGGGAGGCTGGTGATAATCGAGATGAACCCCCGGGTATCCCGCTCCTCCGCCCTGGCCAGCAAGGCGACGGGATTCCCCATTGCCCGCTGCAGCGCGAAGCTCGCCGTTGGCTATACCCTGGACGAGATAAGCAACGAGATCACCGGCAAAACCGTCTCCTGCTTCGAGCCGGCCCTTGATTACGTGGCCGTAAAGGTCCCCCGCTTCGAGCTGGAGAAGTTTCCCCTGGGATACAAGCAGCTGGGGACGCAGATGAAATCCGTGGGAGAATCCCTCGCCCTGGGGCGGACCTTTCCTGAGGCCCTGAACAAGGCCCTGCGTTCCGCAGAGCTGGGGGTTGAGGGGCTCCAGGAACTATCCATCGGTTACGACGGTCTCGATGCCATGCTGGATACCCTGCATCCACGGAGGATATTTGCAGCCTTCACGGTACTCAAGCGGGAAGGCAAGCGGGCCCTCAAGCGGCTTCAGGAAAGGACCATGTTCGATCCCTGGTTTCTGCACTACATGCTGCAACAGGTGGAGCTGGAGGATGAACTGGCAGGCACGGAACTTACAGCGGATCTGCTCCTCCGGGCCAAACGCATGGGGCTCTCGGATAAACGCATCGCCTCCATCAGTGGACGCACAGAAGCAGAAGTGGAAGCAAAGCGGGAATCCGAAGGAATTGAGGCGGGGTATCATTTTGTCGATACCTGTGCCGGGGAGTTCACCGCCGAGACTCCCTATTTTTACTCCACCTATGGAGAAATAGACGAAGGCCTTGCGGTAAAAGGGCAGGGGGTTATAATCCTCGCATCCGGACCGAACCGTATCGGTCAGGGGCTCGAGTTCGACACCTGCTGTACCCTGGCTTCCCTGGCCTACCGGGAGGAAGGGGTAAAATCGATAATCGTAAACTCCAACCCTGAGACGGTGTCCACGGATTTCAATATATCCGATCGGCTCTACATCGAACCCCTGAACGCTGAGCACGTTAAATCCATCATGCGCAAAGAGGGTGTAAAGGATGTGCTGGTACAGCTCGGCGGGCAGACTCCCCTGAATCTTGCGGAGGAACTGGAGGCGGCGGGAGCCAGCATCGTCGGAACCAGCGTCAAGAGCATCTTCGATGCCGAAGACAGGGGACTCTTTACCGCTTTGCTGAAAAAACTCAAACTCAGGCAGCCGGAGAACCGGATGGCCGCGGATGCGGCGGAGGTAAAGCGCTTTTCCAGGGAGATCGGTTTTCCGGTACTGCTTCGTCCCTCCTTTGTGCTGGGGGGCAGGAGCATGTTTATTGCCTACAGCGAAGAGGAGCTGGAGGAGTTTCTGAAGCAGGAACTGCCCATGTCAAAAGAACGACCGGTACTGGTAGACCAGTTCCTGGAAGACGCCTTTGAATACGACCTGGATGCCCTTTCGGACGGCAAGAACGTCTACATCGCAGGGATCATGCAGCACATCGAAGCCGCGGGGGTCCACTCCGGCGATTCGGCCTGTGTTTTCCCCCCTTATAAATCGACTCCCGAAATCCTGTCGGAAATGAAAGAAGCAACCGCAAAGATTGCCAGGGAGATCCAGGTAAAGGGCTTTCTGAACATCCAGTTCGCGGTCAAAGGTGATCAGCTCTATGTGCTGGAGGTAAATCCCAGGGCTTCCCGGACCGTTCCCTTTCTGTCGAAGGCTTCCGGGGTTAACCTTGTAAAGGCCGGAGTCCGGCTGTGGCAGGGGATGGATCTTGAAAAGCAGGGGCTCTGCAAAGGGGGCATGGGCGAAGGACACTGCATAAGCGGATGGGCCGTGAAAGAGGCGGTCTTCAGCTTTGATCGTTTTGCCCTGGTGGATCCCCTGCTGGGACCGGAAATGCGCTCCACCGGCGAGGTTATCGGTACCGGGGCCAGCTTCGGCGAAGCCTTTGCGAAGGCTCAGGCCGCCGTGGGCAGTGTGCTCCCCACCACCGGCAGGGCTCTGGTGTCGGTCCACCAGAACGACCGGGAGACCATACTTCCCATTGTGCGGGAACTGAAGGCATGCGGCTTCGAGTTAGCCGCCACCCGGGGGACAGCGGATTACCTGTTCGGCCAGGGAATCTTCGCCGAGGTTGTCCTGAAGATTCACGAAGGACACCCCAATGTGATTGACCACATAAAAGCAGGGCGCTTTACCCTGATTATCAACACACCTCTGGGCAGAAATTCCCAGTACGGGGACCACGACATCCGCATCCAGGCGGTTCGTCACAAGGTACCCTATACAACAACCACCTCCGCTGCTCTGGCTGCCATTGAGGGGATAAAATACCTTTCGGGTGGAGAGGTTATGGTCCGGCCTCTGGCAACGGAAGGGTTTACAAAAGTCTGATACTTTTTGGTTGTTCTTGACATATCCCGGCCCTTCTAACATGAGGGGCCGGTTTTTTTGTGTGTGCAGTCGGCAAGGCGCACCTATTTGGGAGTGAAAGTCTCCTACAGGCTCGACAGATGGAACTGATGGCCGGACGACAAGTGCGGTCGGTTTTTACGCAACTGCTTGCCCATGCATCCAAGGGTGATCATCTCGTGTTGGACCCTGAATGATAAGACGCGAGTCTCACAGCGCCGAACAGGCAAAACATAGCCCTGACAAACACATACCTCATACTGGACGAAGTATTCTGATAAGGAATCACATACTTTCAAAGTACAATACCTGTACTGGAGCATGTTGCATGGCGCTCTGCAGACAGGCTGTCCGGAAAAAGGGAGTGCCGGAATGGACAACATGACGGTGGAGGACTTGAAATGGCACCGATGAACTCGACGACTGGCTGAGAAAAAAACTGAGATGCCTGCTCCGGCAACCCTGTAAATGGCAATGGATACGCGTGATGAACCTTATGAACGGGGGTTCAGCCGATACAACGGGTGATAATATCCAGTAACAGAAGTGCATAACAGTTGTGGGAAAATAGTCTTGACAATAACTGTAATACAGTATGACTGTAATACTGTAATGCAAAGAATATTATTCATGGAAACAATATGAGGATAGGCTTTACAAGTTTTGCCTTCCGCTGGGCTGTGGCTAGCGGAAGGATGAACACAGAGTTGTTTTTAATCCGATCACTTGAGTTAGGAGCTGGTACAGTTCAGATTTGTGAGAACATTGAATATCTTAAATTAAGCTCAGATGAAAGAAGACAACTTTACGAACGCTTTGGTGAAAGGTTGAACATTGAAGTTGGTGCTCGCGGTTTCAGAATGGAGGATTTCATGCCGGCATTGTCAGCTGCCGCTGATTTCGGTTCTGATTACCTTCGTATCGTTGTGGAAAATGGTAACTTCGCGGTCGATGCAAAGACAGCAATAAACACAATTGAGACTATGGTTCCTTACCTGGAAAAAGCGCAGATTAAGCTGGGTCTTGAGAATCATTTTAATTTTACGCCTCACCAAATCGCTGAGATAATGCAACGTATAAATCACCCATTAATAGGTGTTTGTTTTGATCCTTTTAATTCTATCAGCCACCTTGTTGGCGTGAACGAGGCTTTTACCACTTTACAGCCCTATATAAACAGCTTGCATCTTAAAGACGCCACGATCCGGCGAAAAAACACAGGCTTTTATATAAGCGGATGCAGTCTTGGGGAAGGGGTTGTTCCAGCAAAGGAATTGCTGCAGAAACTTTCATTATATAAGCAAATAGAAAGTGTTCATCTTGAAAGCTGGATGGATGCCCTTGAAACCGAGAACGAAACCTTTGCTGCAGAGAATCTGCTGAATAGTGAAGGTATAAAATATTTAAGGAGTCTCTTGTGAATAAGCTTGCGATTATATCCGCTTTTCTGGGTGCAGTTAAAAACAGGTATATGCAGTATCACCCTGAGCGTGAGCTTGTAGAAAAGTTTGAATTAGCATCACGGGTTCAAGGAATTGAAGGTCTGGAACTCTGTTATCCCGCAGACTTCGCAGACATTTCGTTGCTCAAAAAGCTTCTGTCTGACTATGGATTCGGAGTTTCATCGGTCAATGTTCGTTCAAGACGACAGGGACGCTGGTTGAGAGGATCATTCTCCTCATCTTCGGCAATAGAAAGGAAGGAGGTAGTTGAAGATTTTCATAAAGCGATGGATCTTGCCGTGGAAGTCGGTTCTTCAAGAATATCTACTTGCCCCCTGAACGATGGTCATGATTATGTCTTCGAAATGAACTATCTAGATGCATATAAGTACGCATCGGAAAGTTTCAATGCTATCTGTGATTATAATACGGCAATCAATGTTTGCATCGAGTATAAATGGAACGATCCCCGCACACGTTGCCTTTTTGCGAATGCTGGAGAGACGCTGAGTTTCTGCCAGTCTTCAGGTTTGCAAAATCTGGGGGTTACTATGGATTTTGGACATTCGCTTTTGGGAGGTGAACGTCCTGCCCAGGCTCTTTGCTTGTTACATCAGGCAAACAAGCTTTTCTACGTACATCTTAACGACAATGACCGAAACTGGGACTGGGACATGCTTCCGGGAGCTTTTCATGTAAATGAGTTTATTGAGTTTTTTTATTATTTGAAAAAGATCGGGTATACAAATGACTGGTATGCGTTCGATGTCGTTTCAAAGGAAATAGATCCTGTTGAGCATTTTACAAGCGTAGTTACTCTTACACGAAAACTTGAGGAGATGAGCGCGCGAATAAATGAAAAAGAGATTGATGCACTGATGGATAAGAGGAATCCAAATAAATCCTTAGAATATCTATTTTCAACGGTATATCGATAGTCCTATTCAAAGTGAAAAATCCTCTTTGAGGATGAAAATATTTTCTATAAGGAGAAGGATATGAAGAGAATCGTTATTGTGGCACTTGCAGTGTTGTTCATCACTGGAGTCGTCTGGACGGAAGGCGCTAAAGAAGCCACCAGAGTCAACTATCCGCAACGGGATATCTTTGTTTACATTTTTTCAAGCCAGGGAGGCGGCACAGATGCCTGG
This sequence comes from uncultured Spirochaetaceae bacterium, assembly GCA_964554875.1. Taxonomy (GTDB): domain Bacteria; phylum Spirochaetota; class Spirochaetia; order JC444; family Marispirochaetaceae; genus Marispirochaeta. Next base: position 49,508 of record CAZKQJ010000011.1, read on the forward strand.
ACCAGGCATTTGGCAAAACTTATGGAGCCTGAACTGGGCGTTAAACTGTTGATGAACAATCTGCCCGGGGCGAATGGGGGAAATGGCGGCCAGAAGGTCTGGAATTCCGATCATGACGGTTATACAGTTTTGGGTGCCTCAGAAACAGCTATGTTTTTTGGTTCGAACGGTGTTGCCCCCACAGCGGAGAATTGGCACTTTTTCATTGGCGGTGGTTCTCCAGGAGTCATTGCAGTACCCGCCGACTCACCCTATAAAACAGTGGAAGATCTTGTGGCGGCTGCAAAAGCCAATCCGGAAAGCGTAAAAATCAGTAACTCTGGAACTGGGAAACTCTGGAATATAAAAGCAGTACAGTTGGAAGAGGGTGCGGGAGTAAGGTTTAAACATGTCCCCTATAACGGTTCCGGACCTGCGTTGACAGCCCTGTTAAGTAAAGAAGTGGATGCTTTGAGTGCTTCTGCGGGTGAGGTCGCTGAGTATGTGCGCGGCGGTCTTATGCGTCCCTTGATCATGACAGAAGCCGTTTCAATGAACTTTGATGGCTTCGGTGAGGTTAGGGCGGGTTCGAAGGTTTATCCTAAAACCGCTTTCGGGTATGAAAATATGTTTCAGTGGTTAGGGTTTATGCTTCCCATAGATACTCCTGAAGAAAGGGTAAAGATTTTTGAAGCTGCTTTTTTAAAAGCTGTCAATGATCCCAGCACCAAGGAATTCGCGGAAAAACAAAACGCCCGCATTATAGGACTTTCCGGTGAGAAAGCGGCAACCCTCGCTAATAATATGCAGCAGGTTTCATGGTGGATAGCTAATGATCTTGGCCTGGCAAAGGTATCACCCGAATCCGCAGGAATTCAGCGACCATAAAACTGTCCGTCGGGTTTATATGGTTTTATCATTCCGGTCGATATTATAGCAATATCGACCGGAGATATTGAACAAAAGCGAGGAGATGGATGGAATCAAATTTTGAGGTATCCGGAAAGGAGATAGAAAAAACCGAGACAAGGAAAAGTCGTGAACGTGATTATCTCTTTAGCTGGATACTCATACTCGGTAGTCTTGCTCTAATAGTATACGCAAATCTTATTTCATTCCGGGCGATGCAGCTTATGGGTGCAAGTTATTATACGGCTCCCGGATTCGCAATCATGTTTATTAGTATCGGACTTCTGGTAATGGGTATCTATCTGATGCTTGTTTCCAGAAAGAGAGGAGCTACCCTCACATGGCTTCTTCCCGGGCGACTGGTAAAACGTCTCAAGGAAGACCAGTTTGACAAAACACTGTTAATTTTTTCATATCTCGGACTCTATATGGTTGTTTTTTTTGATCGTATACCGTTTACAAGAATTCGAGTACCCTTTTGGCTAAGTACATTTGTCTTTTTATACGTGACGCTGCGAAGCTTTAAAGCTGCAGGTCACAAGGCGTCACTTGCAATCAGTATACTGACAGCTGGTCTGGTCTATTATATTTTCCGCTACCTGATCGGAGTCCCTCTTCCATGAGGCAAAAATAGGAGTTAACAATGGGATATTCTATCAGTTTTCTGTCAACGATTACTGATTTCATGACTTTTTCATGGCAGTTTTTATTAGATCCTATGAATCTTCTTCTCATGTTTGGATCTGTATTTGTTGGATTGATGTTCGGTGTACTCCCGGGACTGTCCGCGACCATAGGAATCGCACTCTTTACTGGAATTACTTACGGTTTTACCTTGGACAAAGCGCTTGTTATTCTTTTCGGTGTCTACATTGGCGCAATTTACGGGGGATCAGTCTCCGCGATACTTATAAACATTCCAGGTACTGGATCGGCAGCTGCAACATGTCTTGACGGCCATCCGCTTGCCATGCGTGGTGAGACCAGAAATGCTAATATTCTGGCACGAGTTTCATCGTTGATCGGAACCCTTTTCGGAATGCTGATATTCATCTTTTTCACCCCTATCATGACCAAAATCGCGCTTCAGTTTACATCACCTGAGTTTTTCTGGCTTGCCCTTTTCGGTATCCTTATCTGCGGTTCCGTCAGTAACAGCGATGTGAAGGTAAAAGGATGGATTGCAGGTTTTATCGGGATTCTGATGGCTATGGTTGGTCTTGACGATATTCAAGGCTGGGAACGTCTGACCTTTGGCAACCCCAATCTGATTACCGGAATCCCATTTGTTCCCATGACAATTGCTTTCTTTGGTATTCCGCAGATTGTGAAGACTATGAAACGTGATGATACAGTCAGGATTGTGGAAAAGGATGATGCGGAGAGCAGGTTGCATATTTGGAAGCTCATACGAAAGAATTTTCTGAACATCCTGCGTTGGGGATGCATCGGAGTCGGTATCGGAGCAATACCGGGTGTTGGTGAAAATATTGCCGCCTGGGTGGCATATGATGATGCAAAAAAACATTCCCCCGAAAGATCGAAGTTCGGTAAAGGTGTTTATGAAGGTGTTATGGCCCCTGAAACGGCAAATAATGCTGCTATCGGAGGCGCTGTTATTCCGCTTATAAGTCTGGGAATTCCCGGAAGCCCTCCGGCTGCTATGCTGCTTGCTGCCCTCATGCTGCACGGAATAAAGGTTGGACCTTTATTGAGTATTGAGCATCCTGAAATAATTCCTGAATTGGGAGGCATTATTCTGTGGGGTACAATATTTCTGTTTATAGTCGGACTCATGATGACACGTTTTATGGTTGCAGTGCTCCGGGTTTCTCAGAAAATTCTAATGCCTGTCATCGCCGTTCTGTGTGTTGTTGGTGTTTTTGCGTACAATAACAATTCGTTTCATCTGGTTTTGGTCCTGTTTTTTGGTCTAATCGGATATCTTTTTGATAAAATGGGATACTCTGCGGCTCCGTTAATTCTCGGGCTTATTCTTGGTAACCTGGCCGACGCGTTTTTTCGCAGGGCTTTGTATATAAATGACGGTAATCTTTTGTCTCTTGTAAATCGGCCCATAAGCGTCATATTTTTTCTTGCCTGTGTATTTACCATCCTAAATCAGTTCAACCTCATAAATTATCTTAAAAAACAATTGAAAAAGCTATATACTCAAGTAAAGAGATAATGTGGACTTTGTTTTTAATGAGATTATCGAGGAGATATGGCAAAGAATAAAGATGTAATTGATTTATCCGGAATAAAGAGTATTCGACAACTGGTTGCCGAACGGCTTCAAGTCATGATCTATACTGGTGATCTCATTCCTGGCCAACGTCTGGTTCAGACGGAATTGTCAGAGCGATTTGGTGTGTCCAGAGTCGCAATCCGTGATGCTCTACAGGAGCTGAGAAACCGGGGTCTGGCGGTCGATGTTCCGTTGGGTGGCATGATAGTGCGTCCTGTGGACGACAAGGATATCCGCAATATTGCTGCCATGAGAAGGCTCCTGGAACCATATGCAGCAGTCGAAGCCTGTCGGAATATGGACGATGAGGGGATTCAAATTTTGCGTTCCATTATCGCGGAGCAGGAGACACTAAAGGATCGTGGCGATTACCTTGATTTTATCCGCATTGATTGGGAATTCCACAAAAACCTTTTTACCTACGCGGATAATGAAATAATGCTTGAGTTCATCGAAAGTTTATGGTTGCGTTCCCGGCAGGCAAGGGGATTGGTACTGATTGATCATTATTGGGGTGATGTCTGGAGCCATAATTCAATTGAAGGACACGTAAAGATGATACGTTTTATAGAAAACCGTGATGCCGAAGGCTTGAAGGATATTATTCTGACTCTAGTTGACAACTCAGAAAAGGAACAACTCGACTGGGTGCAGAATCTGAAGAAGAAAGAGTTGTAACTATTGTGGAGGTTCAGGAATGCATGGTGTGGATATCGTTAGCGGCTCTGGGTATCTGGATAAAATTATTTATATTGATATTTCCCCGGGTTCGGATCTTATAGGATCCATAATTGCAGCCTGTGAGAAACATTCAATAGAATCCGGCTTGATCGTTCACTGTATCGGAAGCCTTCAGTGTGTTTATTTTGAGAGTATCGCAGTTGACCCTAAGTATCCGACCGGGGGGGGCATTACGTCTCCCCGGACCATAGAAGGTCCAATTCAGGTTCTGGGGGGGCAGGGATCGGTAATTCTGGACGAGACACAGAAATATAGTGTTCATCTGCATATTACCTTTATTGAAGGGCGAACTGGAACTATTTTCGGGGGGCATATTGAAAAGGGTAATAACCTTGCCTTGAATCGACTTGAAGTCGGAATAGCAAGCATTGATAAAATGATACTGAAAAGACAGTTCGATTCACGGACCGGTCATTACCATATCGTACCTTCGACCTTCTGATATGTCAGGACAGGGAGTGTCCACTTATTGCAGACACTCCCTTCAGCTGCTTTAATATCGATATTAGCTTCAAGTCATATACGTATTATAATAATACTCAAAACTCTCGACGATGGCCTCCCATGAGGCCTCTACGATGTTCTCGGAAACCCCCACAGTATCCCAGCTGTTCTCCTTGTGATCCGTGGATGTAATGAATACCCGGACCTTCGAAGCAGCAGCTTCCTGGGGATTCAGTACGCGTACCTTGTAGTCGATAAGGCTGATCTTTTCGATGAAGGGGTAGAAGGGGAGCAGGGCGTCCCTGAGGGCGGCGTCCAGTGTTTCCACCGGTCCGATTCCGACACCGGCCCCCATAACCTGCCGCCTGTCGATGCGCATGAATACTCTGCCCACCGTTTTTGAGGGGGTATCCCCGGTTTTGTAGCTCTCCAGGTGGTAGTTGTCCAGTTCGAGCATCGGCCGATAGCGGTCCAGGTGCTTGCGGACAAGCAGGTCGAAGGATGCTTCAGCGGCTTCATACTCGTAGCCCAGGTTTTCCTTCTCTTTCAGCAGTTTCGTTATGGAGAGGACCTCCTTCGAGTTCCTGTCGAACTTTCCGTATTTCTTCAGCTTGGGAAGGACCGAGGATTTCCCCGCCAGTTCCGACAGGAGTATCCTCCGTTCGTTTCCAACCTTTGCCCCGTCGATGTGCTCCATGAGCTCAGGGGCCTTGGCTATGACGTCGGCATGCTGGCCTGCCTTATGGCTGAAGGCCGCGATTCCCACATAGGGCTGACGTTTTTCCGGGATAATATTGGCCTTTTCCGCAACAAAACGGGACAGCGAGGTCAGGTGTTCCAGGTTGTGACCCATGCTCACCTCGTACCCGCATTTGAGCGCCAGGTTCGGCACCACTACACAGAGGTTTGCGTTCCCGCAGCGTTCTCCCCATCCGTTAATTGTTCCCTGAATATGGATCGCTCCGGAGCGGATTCCAGTCAGGCTGTTTGCGGTGGCAACGCCGGAGTCATCGTGAAAATGCACCCCCAGGGGGGCAAGCTCGTCCTGGGGGATCTCCCTGATGAACTGTTCCACTTCATGGGGAAGCACCCCGCCGTTTGTATCACACATGACAAGGCAGTCCGCTCCGGCTTCGGAACCAGCCTTCAGAACCTGCAGCGCGTAGTCGGGATCATTCTTGTAACCGTCAAAGAAATGCTCCAGGTCAAAGAAGACCTCCCTGCCCCTGGATTTAAGGTAGGCTATGGAGTCCCGGATCATTTCGAGGTTCTCCTCGGTATCGGTCCGGAGGACCTTTTCCACGTGGGCCTTCCAGGTTTTACCCACCACCACAACAGTCTCTGTTTCTGCATTGAGCAGGGCCTGAATATGAGCATCCTCGGCGGCTTTTTTCCCGGCGTGGCGGGTTGAACCAAAGGCGACAATTTTCGCGTGGGAAAATTTCTCCTTCTTTACCTGGTTGAAAAAGGCCTCTTCCTTCTCGTTGGAAAGTGGAAAGCCTCCTTCAATATAGTCAACCCCGATATCATCCAGGGCATGGGCTATGGCCAGTTTGTCCGGAAGGGTGAAACTCACCTCGATACCTTGCATACCGTCACGAAGGGTTGTATCGTACACTGTAATCTTGCTCATTCTGATTCTCCTGAAAAAGTCGGTTATTGTTTAGCGGCTGAAGTGCCGCGTTGTTCCTTTTTACCTCTGGCCATGGATACGATTCCGCTGCGGGCAAACTCGAGGATTGAAAAGTCGCCTAAAAGAGCGATAAAGTCGTCAATTTTATCCGAGGAACCGGTCAATTCAAGCATGATGGACTCGCTGGCCACATCCATAACCTTGGCGCGGAAGATATCCGCAATCTGAAAAATCTCACCCCGGGCACCGCTTTTCGCTTTTACCCGTACCAGGGCAAGTTCTCTGTCTACGGTGGGGTTTTCTGTCAGGTCAACAACCTTGATAATGTCGATGAGTCTGTTCAACTGCTTTTTTATCTGATCGATAATCTGGTCGTCTCCGCCGCAGACAAGGGTAATGCGGGTCATGCTGGGATCCACCGAAGGGCCTGCGGTAAAACTCTCAAGGTTGTAGCCCCGCCCGGAAAACAGACCGGCTATTCTCGACAACACTCCTTCGTGGTTTTCCACCAGCAGCGATATTGTATGCTTCACAGAGGGCCTCCTTTTCCCAGCATTTCATGTAATGCGGCACCGGGGGCTACCATGGGCCAGACGTTCTCCTCTCTGGGGATGATAAAATCGATGATTACCGGCCGGTCCTTCGTGGTGACAGCAGTTTCTACGGCCTTTATGGCCTCTCCGGGTGTGGAGGCTCGTAATCCCAGCGCCCCGTAAGCCTTGGCCAGAGCGACGAAGTCCGGTACGTAGGGAGGGCAGCCTGCCCCGGAAGCCTTCGGGTCGGAGCAGTCGGGGGAGCAATCCACACTGGCTTCAAGACAGGTTTTTGCATAGCGCCGGTCGTAAAACAGCTCCTGCCATTGCCGTACCATTCCCAGGTATCCGTTATTCAAAATCGCAATGATAACGGGAAACCTGTCCAGTACCGCGGTGGCAAGCTCCTGGATATTCATCTGGATAGATCCGTCACCTGCAATGACGAGGACCCTCTTGTCGGGGTTTCCTGCCTGAGCGCCGATTGCTGCCGGAAAACCGTATCCCATGGTACCCAGTCCTCCGGAGCTAAGCCAGCTTCTGCTTTTGGAAAAAGGAAAGAACTGGGCGGCCCACATCTGGTTCTGTCCGACTTCGGTACTTACGATGGCTTCGGGAAAATTTGTTCCCAGGACTTCGATTATATGCCGGGCCGTCAGATCCCCGGAGGATTCGGCGTTTTTCTCTTCCATTGAGCGATAGTAATCCGCATACGCCCGAACTTCAGAAAGCCACTCCTCCGGCGGGCGTCGCTCAACCAGGGGTAAAAGGTCAGTCAGGGTCTTCCTTGCATCCCCGACAATGGGTATTGATACCGGGACGTTCCGGGCTATCGCCGCAGGATCAATGTCGATGTGGATAATCTGCGCCTCCGGTGCAAAGCGGGAAAGATCTCCCGTCGCACGGTCATCGAAACGTACGCCGATTCCAACCAGAAGGTCCGCTTTCTGGACAGCCATGTTCGCGGCATAACTGCCGTGCATACCGATCATCCCCAAATTCAGGGGATTGTCCGCGGGAACAGCTCCGATTCCCATAAGGCTGGTAACCACCGGAACCCCGATTTTTCTGAGGAGTTCCATCAGCTCTCCAGCGGCATTGGCAATGTGAACGCCGCCTCCGACGAAAATAAGCGGTCTGCGGGCTTTATTAATCGCAGTTGCTGCACGCTTGATCTGAACAGTGTGTCCGCTGGTCACCGGGTTATAGCCCCGGATATGCACGGTTTCCGGAATTGCTTTGCGCGTATCCGAGGTCATGATGTCTTTGGGGATATCGATAACAACAGGACCGGGACGTCCGGAGGAGGCAATAAAGAAGCCTTCCCTGACAATTCTTCCCAGTCTGTCGACATCCGTCACTAGATAATTATGCTTGGTTACGGGCCTGGTAATACCCACGGTATCGGCCTCCTGAAAGGCGTCGTTCCCTATCATCTGTCGCGGTACCTGACCGGAAATACAGACAAGGGGAACGCTGTCAAAATTCGCCGTGGCCAGGCCTGTAACCGTGTTTGTCGCTCCGGGACCGCTGGTTACAATACAGACACCGGGTTTACCGGTGGACCGTGCGTAACCATCGGCGGCATGAACTGCTGCCTGCTCGTGACGGGTCAGAACTACCCGGATCGAGGTTTCCTCGTACAACTGATCAAAGAGAGGGATCACTGCTCCTCCAGGATACCCGAAGACAAGCTCGACCTTTTCCTTTTTCAATGCTTCAACAATAACTTCCGTACCTTTCAAGTACTTCTCCTTTTTTTCGTATGAGAAAACCCCATGCAGGGGTCCTATAAAAAAAAAGGCCGCTCTTCCCGCAGGAAGAACGGCCTGTTATCGGCTGCTAAAAAGCCCTAGGCATATTCTCCCCGCGATTGCGGGCTGATAATCAGAATAATGGGGAGAATAATAATAAGGCTTGTAATGTTAGAACGCATTGCTAATGAAATACCCTATTGCCAGGCTGTTGTCAAGGAAAATGTTAAAAAAAGGCGAAAAATACGGAACTTGACCAGTTCTGCCAGATAACCTAGAATACACCCATGCGTGCAGAGCAGGGTACTTCCGGCTTCGATCGACTTGTTCGTGAATTATCCCGGGAAGAGCGTCAGGCCATGCTTGTCCGTCTTACAAAGATGCTCGAAGGTGAAGCAGAGCCGGTACATGCCCTGGAAGATGAACCCCAGACGATAAATCTCGAGAGCGAATACAGCGCCTTCACATTTTTTCAGAAAATCATCGTCTTTTTTAGAACCCTTTTTACTCCTCTTACCAGGATCGAGGTAATTGAAGATACGGTAATGCGCCGGATTTACCGAGAGATAGATTCTGCTTTTCCGGGACTCTACGATTATTCCCGGGGCATCCTGAGTGCTGCGTTTCTTGAAGAAATAAAAAAGCTGCGCAAGGCAGTGCAGGTTTTCATGCTGCCCCTCTCACGGCTTACAGTCCAGAAGAAGGAAGAACTCTTTGCCCTCATTGTCAACCAGGACCTTCCTCACGTTGATCAGCGTATCCGGGACACCTGTGTCCCGGAAAAGTTCTCCGACGATCTGGAAAACGACGAAGAAAAGGCACTGGCAAAACTGCTCTATAATCAGTTCGAGGATATTCTTTTTGAATTGACCCCCGAGGAAAAGGCAAAACTCAGTCAGGATTCCAGGTGTCTGGAGATTCTCAGTGAGCTTGTATATTTTCCCTATGAGAAGATAAAGAATAAATATGCCGCCGCCGGACTGGACGAAGGATGTCCCGCTGCGGAGATCCGTGAATCCCTGAGTCACTTAATGCGAATATTCCACAGCATGAACTGTTCCGCTTCGCCGGGTCTTATTGAATCCCTCTTTATAGTAACCCGTCCCGACCAGGAGGATGCCGATCCCGGTACTGTTCTGGAAGACCTGAAAAAAGAGATAGCCCAGGCAAGCGAAGGCTTAAGGGGAATACGGAATTTCTATCGCTCCGTTCCTCTTTACGATATTCTTCGTCTTGCCTCGGGAAAGGCCAATGTTTTTCTGAAACCTGTGTCCGCCGGTGAGGAGTGGCTCAGTCTTTTTCGTTCCTTCTGGAAACAGAAGCTTAAAAGTGATGCCCGCCGCTATCTGCTCTCACGAGAATATGAAAGCACTGTGGATCAGGCGAAACTGCTGGTTGGCAGGCAGAAACTCACTTTTCTGCCGTATTATCAGGAGGGTGTGTTGCCCGTACCCGTGAACTTTGTTCATGAAGGCTCGATTGCCTTTCTGTCCCATTTTCTGGATCACCTGTTTTCGTTAAAAATTAATATGGTGCTCAAGCAGCTCCTGATTGACGGAGAATTCTACAAACCTCAGAACAGCGAGGACTATTCCGAAGCCTATAATGGACTTCATCTGCTGGCTGAAAACATATCCGAACCTAGTGATTATCTTGCCCCCTCCGGCGAAGGGGGCAGGCTGCTCGTTTCCATAGCTTCCGATGTCCCGTCCAAAAGTCTGCGGCAGAAAAAAGCGGCCAAAGTAGCCGCAGATGCGGACAAGCGGGCCAGGCGCATTCTGAACACCGGACTCGAACACATATCCCTTTTGTCATCAGTACTGGAGGGAATCCTTCATGGTGAAAAAGGTGGGCGTTTCGATACCCTGTCGAACCTTGGGTATATCGGCGGCCGTAATAACGAGGCCTTCCTGAAAGAACTTGCATCCGTCTCTCATACTGTGTCCGAAGGCCGCCGGGTTCTTGCGGAGATGATAAGCCTGGAAGAGAATTATGCCCGGTCTTCCTGATTCCTCGATCCTCAGGAAGGACGATCACATTGAATTCCGGCTTCCCTTTAATGACGGGAATCTTCCGTTTCTTTTCCTGAGTACCATTAAGGCCGGTTCCATGAGCTGGAAAGATCCCCGGGGACCCGAGCGCAGAAAACACCTGTACGGTCGACTGGGAATAGAGGCGCAGGTGCATTCCCAGTTGCAGCAGCATACAAAAATAGTGAATCCTGTTTCCGGCAAAACAAGCCGGAATCCCCCCCTTAAGACCGGGGACGGACTGATTATGCCCCGAGGACCGGGATTCCTTTCGGTAACTGTTGCCGACTGCATGCCCATTTATATATGGCACAGGAAAAGCGGAGAGATTATGCTGCTTCATTCAGGCTGGAAAGGTACGGGAATCCTTGCTGAAGCCCTCCTTCGGTATTCTGCCCGGGAACGAACAGAGGAGATTATTGTTTTTCTTGGCCCCTCTATAGCCGATTGCTGCTACGAGGTTGATCGGGAACGTTACGATCTGTTCAGGGCCTCCTTCGGCGAAAGGGCTGTGCGGCAAAAGGAAGGGCGCTTTTATCTTTCTCTGCTGCAGGCAAATCTGGGAATAGCAGAAGAGCTGGGGATTAAATCTATCTTCCATTACAATCCCTGCACCTGCTGTAACATGGAGTTTGCTTCCTTCCGCCGGCAGGGTCCGGAAAGGTTCAGCTCCATGCTTGCACTTATTGGCTATTTTCAATAGATTTCTAAGCATTCCACACCGATTCAAGAGGTTTTCATGACAGGAATTGAGGCAGTACGGGAAAGCTGGAGAAAGGCGGCTTTTGAGGAGCTTCGCGCTCTTGCCGACCGCAGAGGAAATGATCCCGCAGGGCTTGAAGAAAAGGACCTAGTTCCGGGAGTACCGCCAAAGAGTGAAATGGGAGACATTGCTTTTCCCCTTTTCCCATTTGCAAAGGTGTTCAGAACATCTCCCCAGTCCCTGGCGGAAGAGCTTGCTGAGGGACTTCGAAAGCGTGATGACCTTTCCGGGGAAGTCAGAACCGCCGGCCCCTATGTTAATGTTGTAATAGGTGTGGGAAACATCGCAGCGGAGCTTCTTTCGGCTACCCGGGACCTGCCGGAGGATTACGGGTTCAGTGAACATCTGAAAGGGGTTCCCGTCATGGTGGAGTTTTCCTGCCCCAATACCAACAAGCCCCTGCACCTGGGGCACCTGAGGAATGATGCCATCGGGGAGAGTATCTCACGCATACTCAAAGCTGCCGGCGCGGATGTGCGCAAAGTCAACCTGATCAACGACCGGGGTATTCATATATGCAAATCCATGCTGGCCTACAGGGAGTTTGGTGAAGGCTCTACTCCGGAATCTGTAGGTAAAAAAAGCGATCACTTTGTGGGGGACTACTACGTAAAATTCAACCAGTGGGCTAAGGAGAACCCCCGGGCGGAGGAAGAGGCCAGGGCAATGCTGATTGCCTGGGAGAAAAATGATCCCGAGGTTAACAAGCTTTGGAAACAGATGAACCGCTGGGCCATCGAGGGGATCGCGGAGACCTATGAGGATACTGGAATCAGTTTCGACCAGGTGTACTACGAGAGCCGGACCTACAGCCTGGGGAAGGACGAAATACTGAAGGGCCTTGAGACGGGGGTCTTCTACCGTGAGGAGGACGGCTCTATCTGGGTCGATCTGGAGGAGATAGGACTGGACAAGAAGGTTCTTCTTCGCAGCGACGGAACTTCCCTTTATCTGACTCAGGATATCGGGACCGCCATCCAGCGCCAGAGGGACTGGCATTTTACCCGCCTGGTTTACGTGGTGGGAAGCGAGCAGCAGTACCACTTCCGGGTGCTTTTTCATGTGCTGAAGAAGCTTGGCTTCGACTGGGCGAAAAATCTCTATCATCTCTCCTACGGTATGGTGAACCTGCCGGAAGGAAAAATGAAGTCCCGGGAAGGGACCGTTGTGGATGCGGACGATCTGATCCGGGAATTGACCTCCATGGCCGAGGCTGAAATACGGGAGAAGGAACGGGAAGGGGAGGTCGATTCCGTTCAGGAGACCTCCCGCAAGGTAGCCCTTGCTGCTTTGCACTATTATCTCCTGCAGGTCTCCCCCAACAAGGACATGATATTCAATCCCAAAGAATCTCTTTCGTTCAACGGAAATACCGGCCCATATCTGCAGTACATGGGTGCCCGGATATCTTCCATGCGGAGAAAATACCAGGAGCGCCGGGATGAGTTTGCCGGTATTGAAGCCAAGCCCGAGCTGCTTAGCACTCCGGAAGAGCGCGAACTCATAAAACTCTGCTCCGATTTTTCCGCAGTAATCGCATCTTCGGCGGACCAGTACAACCCCTCTCTTCTTGCCTCCTACCTGTACGAGCTTGCAAGGACCTTTTCACGGTATTATCACGAGACGCCTATTCTGGCGAGCAGCGAAAAGGAGACCGCCGTAAGCAGGCTTTCGCTGGCGTCGGCAGTGCTCTGTGTGTTGAAAAACGGTATGTATCTTCTGAACATTCCCTTTGTTGATAAAATGTAAAGGATCTTCCTACTTTTTCGTAGTGCCTGTCGCGGTCGAGCCTACGGAAAGGTAGGAACAGGGGAATCTGATCTCCGGGCCTTTTATCCGTGTAATAATCCCTGTTATCCCACTGTACGGAACGGATTATATAAAATATTGTATGATATAAATTTATTGAATAATTTTGACTACAGTTAAACTCTGATTTCATCCGTTGAGCCCTAAGGGACGGGTATGGCATGAATATTGCTTCTTTAACTAGGCCATACTCTCCTGGAGGTTCTATGTATCTGAAGAAGAGACCCGGGCCAATCGGCCTGTATCGTCCCGAGTTTGAACATGAAAACTGCGGTGTCGGCTTTGTGGCCCACATGAAAGGACAGCGCAGCCATTCGATTATCCGCAATGCCGAGGAAATTCTTATCAACATGACCCATCGAGGGGCCGTAGGCAGCGAAGTCAATACAGGCGATGGTGCCGGTATTCTTACGGCGGTTCCCTGGGAATTCCTGGAACGGGTTGCCGAAGAGGAACTGGGTACAAAACTTCCTGAACGGGGGTCCTATGCGGTGGGAATGGTTTTCCTTCCCGATAACGAGGAACTTCGACGGCAGATACGCCGCAAGGCTTCGGAGCTCTGCGAAGAGTTGGGCCACTCTTTGATCGGCTGGAGACAGGTCCCCCGGGACAACAGCATGATTGGACCCAGCGCTCTGGCCTGCGAACCCTGGATGGAGCAGATTTTCATTGCCCGCAGGAAGGGCTCAGATCAGGAATCTTTTGACAGGGACCTCTATGTACTGCGTAAAAAACTGATAAACTCGATGCGGGGTGGAGACTGCGATCCGGACCACTACCTTTACGTCTGCAGTCTCTCTACAAAGATTCTGGTCTACAAGGGAATGCTCACTCCCGAACAGCTGCCCCAATACTATCCGGACCTGCGGGACCCGGATTACAGAAGCCACCTGGCCATGGTCCACTCCCGATTCTCCACCAACACCTTTCCCAGCTGGGACCGTGCGCAGCCCCTGCGCTATATGAGCCATAACGGAGAGATCAATACCCTGAGGGGAAACATCAACAAGATGCGCTCCCGTGAGGGGACCCTCCGGAGCCGAAGCTTCGGTCCGGTCCTTCAGGAGACTTTTCCCGTTATCGAGCCTGACCTCTCGGACTCCGGTACCTTCGACAATGTGCTGGAGCTGCTCTACCTGGACGGCCGCGCTCTGGAAGAGTCGGTCATGATGATGATTCCCGAGGCCTGGGAGAACCATGGTCAGATGGAGGATCGAAAAAAGGCTTTTTACGAGTACAACTCCTGTATCATGGAACCCTGGGACGGTCCCGCATCCATCTCCTTTACCGACGGAAGGGTAATCGGAGCGGTTCTTGACCGCAATGGTCTGAGGCCTTCCCGTTACTATGTTACCCGGGACGACCTGGTCATCATGGCCAGCGAAGTTGGTGTTCTTCCCGTACCTCCGGAGACAGTTGTACGGAAGGGGCGTCTGGAGCCGGGAAGGATGTTTCTCGTCGATTTTGAAGCCGGCCGTATCGTCGACGACGAAGAGGTAAAATCGAGAATAAGCGGTAAGAACCCCTACCGGGAATGGCTGGACAGCCAGAAGATCTCCCTTTCGGAACTGCCCGCACCCCAAAAGCAACCCTGCCTCGATACGGCGGATATTACCCGACGGCTTAAGCTCTTCGGTTACACCATTGAGCATCTTCAGGTGATCCTCAAGCCTATGGCGGAGGACCACAAAGAGCCCCTGGGATCAATGGGGAATGATTCACCCCTGGCGGTACTCTCTTCTCGCTCCCGGCTTATCTACGACTATTTCAAGCAGCTCTTTGCACAGGTTACCAATCCTCCCATCGATTCAATCCGGGAGGAGATAATCATGTCCCTGGACTCCTTTATCGGTCCCGAAGGCAACCTGCTGTCTGTGGAAGAGACCCACGCCCATCGCCTGCATGTTCCAATGCCTGTTCTGAGCAATCGGGAACTCCTGGCCCTCAAGAATATGGACCATCGCGGCTGGCGCAGTCTGTGCATTGATGTTACCTATCCCAGGGATGAGGGGGAGGCCGGACTGGTGTCCACCCTGGACAGGATAAGCGCTGAAGCGGAAAAGGCTATCGATGACGGCTACGCCCTGATTATACTTTCCGACCGTGCAGCCTCCAGTGATCGGGTTCCCGTCAGCATGCTGCTGGCTCAGGGGGCGGTCCATCATCA
The DNA here is from genome assembly GCA_964554875.1 of uncultured Spirochaetaceae bacterium. Classification (GTDB taxonomy): domain Bacteria; phylum Spirochaetota; class Spirochaetia; order JC444; family Marispirochaetaceae; genus Marispirochaeta. Next base: position 64,518 of record CAZKQJ010000011.1, read on the forward strand.
TCTGATACGGCAGGCAAAAAGGGCCCAGATCGGGATGGTCCTCGAGACCGGGGAACCCAGGGAGGTGCATCATTTCTGTCTTCTTGTCGGTTATGGAGCGGACGCGATAAATCCCTACCTGGCCCTGGAAAGCCTCTCCTATCTGAACCGGGAGGGTTATCTCGAGGGCAGTTTCTCTGAGGAAGATCTGGTGGAGAATTACCGGGAAGCCCTGGCCAAGGGGATGAGGAAGGTCTTCGGCAAGATGGGAATCTCCACCCTGAAGAGCTATAAGGGAGCCCAGATTTTCGAGGCCCTGGGTCTTGCCTCTCCGGTAGTGGAGCGCTGTTTTTCCGGGACAGCCTCGCGAATTGAGGGCGCCGGCTTCGACGTCCTTGCCCGGGAAACGATGATGCGTCACGATACTGCCTATCCGGCGGGGAATGCGCCGGTGTGGGAAGAGTTTCTCAACAATGGAGACTACGCCTTCAGGACCGACGGGGAAAAGCATATGTGGGACCCCGAATCCATTGCCAACCTGCAGATGGCCACCCGTTACAGACGGCGGGACCTTTTTGACAAGTTCTGCGAACGTCTGGATGCCCGCTCAACCCGGCAGTCTACCCTGAGGGGCATGCTGCGCTTCAAAAAGGCGGATCCGGTACCCCTGGAGCAGGTGGAACCAGCGGAAAATATCATGAAGCGCTTTGTTACCGGGGCCATGAGTTACGGCTCAATCTCCCGGGAGGCCCATGAAACCCTGGCCATCGCCATGAACCGCATCGGCGGGAAATCCAACACTGGAGAGGGGGGCGAGGACCCGGAACGCTTCAAACCCCTGCCCAACGGGGATTCAAAGAGGTCCGCCATCAAGCAGGTTGCTTCGGGTCGCTTCGGGGTGACCATTGAATACCTGGCAAACTCCGATGAAATCCAGATAAAGATGGCCCAGGGGGCAAAACCCGGCGAAGGGGGAGAGCTTCCGGGACACAAAGTCTTCGACTTTATCGCAAAAACCCGGTACTCAACCCCGGGGGTGGGACTTATCAGTCCGCCGCCACATCACGATATCTACTCCATCGAGGACCTGGCTCAGCTTATCTACGATCTCAAGAACGCCAACGAAAAAGCCAGGATAAGCGTCAAGCTCGTTTCGGAGGTCGGTGTCGGCACTATTGCCGCCGGTGTTGCCAAGGGACATGCAGACCACATTCTTATTTCCGGGCACGACGGAGGTACCGGCGCGTCCCCCCTGACGGGAATAAAGAACGCCGGGCTTCCCTGGGAACTCGGGCTGGCTGAGACCCATCAGACCCTTGTTATGAACGACCTGAGGAGCCGGGTAGTGCTACAGACAGACGGACAGCTCAAGACCGGCCGGGACGTGGTAATCGCCGCCCTGCTGGGAGCCGAGGAGTTCGGCGTCGCCACCGCCGCCCTGGTGACCATGGGATGTATCATGATGCGCAAATGCCACAAGAATACCTGCCCCGTGGGTATCGCTACCCAGGATCCCAGGCTCAGGGCGAAGTTCGGAGGCAGCCCCGAAGACGTGGTTACCTATTTTACCTTTCTGGCCGAGAAGGTCCGTGAGGTCATGGCCTCCCTGGGTTTTACCCGGCTGGATGAAATGATCGGGCGGACGGACATGCTGGAAGCGGATCCGGAGGTGCTGAACTGGAAGGACCAGGGACTGGATCTCTCGCTCCTGCTCATGCCGGCCCGGAAGCCGTATCCGATGGCGGCTGTGTACTGCACTCGAAAACAGGACCATGGTCTGGAATTTATCCTTGACCGGCGGATTCTAAAGGACTCTGAGGAGGTTCTGGACGGCCGGAGCTCCCTGGTTCTGAGCTATCCCATAAGCAATACTGACCGTACGGTGGGGACGATTCTCAGCAGCGTGATAGCTTCACGCTACGGCAACGACGGGCTCCCGCAGACCAGCCTCAGGGTGAACTTCAACGGCAGCGCCGGCCAGAGTTTTGGGGCCTGGCTTGCCAGGGGAGTAGACTTTTTTCTCCAGGGCGACGCCAACGACTATGTTGGAAAGGGTCTGTCCGGAGGAACCCTTGTCATACGTCCCCCGGAAGAGAGTCCTTTTTCGGCGGAAGAGAACATGATAATCGGTAATGTTGCTTTTTACGGGGCCACCGCGGGAAGCGCCTTTATTTGCGGCCGGGCTGCGGAACGTTTCTGTGTACGGAACTCCGGAGCTCAGGTGGTAATTGAGGGAGTTGGAGACCATGGCTGCGAATATATGACCGGCGGCCGGGCTGTTATCCTTGGCTCGGTGGGACGAAACTTTGCCGCTGGTATGAGCGGAGGAATAGCCTATGTGTATGACCCGCAAGTGCAGCTTGGGAAACTGGTAAACCCTGAACTTGTGGAGCTGGAAGACCTGGAGAAGGAAGACGCAGAATACCTGCGGACCATGGTGGAACAGCATTTTGAATATACCGGGTCCATTCGTGCCGGGTTGGTGCTTGATGATTGGAAAAACAGCCTGCAGAAATTCAGAAAAGTGATGCCCCGGGACTACAAACGGGTACTGGAAGAGCAAAAAGCCGAACACATGGAGGCTGTACATGGGTAAACCTACAGGATTTATGGAGTATGAACGACAGATTATACCATATGCCGATGCGGGAAGACGCCTCGGCGATTATAAGGAGTTTCTTGTCCCCTTGAGCGAGGAGGAACGCAGGGAGCAGGGGGCCCGCTGTATGGACTGCGGTGTACCCTTCTGCCACTCATCCTTCGGCTGTCCCGTGGACAACCTTATCCCTGAGTGGAACGACCTTGTTTACAGGGGACGGGATAAAGACGCCTTCAAGCGTCTTATGAAGACAAATAACTTCCCCGAGTTTACCGGCCGGGTATGCCCCGCACCCTGCGAAACTGCCTGCGTGCTGGGTATCAACGAACCGGCGGTTACCATCAAGAACAACGAGTACTATATCATCGAGAAGGCCTTTGCCGCAGGCTACGTCAGCGCCAGTCCACCTGCAGTCCGCACAGGTAAAAAGGTCGCGGTAGTCGGTTCGGGCCCGGCGGGCCTGGCGGCGGCGGACCAACTGAACCAGGCAGGCCACAGGGTCGTTGTTTTCGAGCGGGCAGACCGGCCCGGAGGCCTTTTGATGTACGGTATTCCCAACATGAAACTGGACAAGAATATTATACTTCGCCGAATCGGTCTCATGGAACAGGAAGGTGTTGAGTTCCGCACCGGTATCGAGGTAGGTGTTGATATTCAGGCGGAAGAGATGGAAGCGGATTTTGATGCTGTTGTACTCACCTGCGGCTCCACTGTCCCCAGGGACCTCCCGGTGCCGGGAAGAGAGCTGGAGGGGATTCACTATGCAATGGATTTCCTTGGCGGGAACACCAGGACCCTGCTGGACACCGGAAACTGCGACGGGGCCCCTGTATCTGCACAGGGAAAGCATGTTATAGTGATCGGAGGCGGAGATACCGGATGCGACTGTATCGGTACGAGCCTGCGCCACGGCTGCGCGGGGCTGGTCAACTTTGAGCTGCTGCCCCAGCCTCCGGTGGAGAGGACCGATGAGTTCCCCTGGCCAATGTACCCGAAGCTCCTCAAGCTGGACTACGGTCATGAGGAGGCTGTACAACGCTTCGACAGGGACCCTCGGGAATACAACATTCTTACCAAGGAGTTTATCGGGGACCAGCGGGTAGAAGCGGTCAAGACCGTTCGGGTTCAGTGGAGGAAGGACGAAACCGGACGCTACCGGATGAGCGAAGTTCCCGGCTCCCAGGAGATCTTCCGGGCCGACCTTGTTCTGCTGGCCATGGGATTTGTCGGTGCCGAGAAACCGATCCTGGAGAGTTTCGGTATCGAAACGACCGCGACCGGTACTGTGGCAGCGGAATACGGCCGTTTTGCCACCTCCAGAAAAGGGGTGTTCTCCGCGGGTGACATGCGTCGGGGACAGTCTCTTGTCGTGTGGGCCATAAATGAGGGCAGAGGAGCGGCGAGAGAGGTGGACAGATTTCTTATGGGAAGGACTTATCTTCCCTAATGGGGCCCCGTCCCTTGACCATACCCGTATCCCTATGGTATATAAACGCTTACGAATTTTCTAGTAGATTGAGTTGAGGTTGTCGTAATGTACGCACTGGTAGAGATTAAAGGAAAACAGTACAAACTTGAAAAAGGGTCTGTGCTTCAGGTTGATAAGCTCGAAGGCGATGCCGGCTCTGATGTAGAGTTCGACTCGGTGCTGATGACCAGCGACGAGGCGGGTGTAAACGTCGGTGCCCCCTACGTTAAGAATGCAAAGGTTACCGCCACAATCGAGGATCACACAAAGGGCGACAAGGTCACCATTATCAAATACAAGCGGCGCAAAGGCTATCGGCGCAAGCAGGGCCACAGACAGCAGTATTCGGTGATCAAAGTCAAGGATATTGTCGGCGCCTGAGAGTCCGGCGTAATGGTATGATCCGGGTACGGCTTACTGTCGATTCGGGGCTTTTGCTCTATCTTGAGGCGGAAGGTCATGCCAGGGAAAAGGCCGAAAAGGACGCGTCAATCTGCGCTGCGGTGAGTCTGCTGTGCCGATCATCGTCCGAGGCTCTGAAGGATCTAAATGATCTTGAAATTGACGGAAGCGCTCCGCAACCCGGAGTGCTCCGTTTTTATGTACGGTATGGAGACGAGGCCCCCCTCGATCGGGCCCGGGGAGTGTTCGATACACTGATCCGGGGGCTTGAAGCTGTGGCTCGTGATAATCCGCGTCTATGTCGTCTTGAGGTATCCAGGGGAAATCTCAGGAGGGACAAAGACGTTCAGCGTGAAAATTGCAAGGAGTAAACTGATATGGCACATAAAAAAGGCGGTGGTAGTTCCAAAAACGGACGCGACTCCGAGTCCAAACGTCTGGGTGTGAAGCGCTTCGGTGGACAGACAGTAAAAGCCGGTGAAATCCTGGTTCGCCAGAGGGGAACCAAATTCCATCCCGGTTCAAATGTAGGTCGGGGCAAGGACGATACCCTCTTCGCAAAGGAGAGCGGCATCGTGCAGTTTAGCGAACGCCTGGGCCGGAAGTACATTACAATTCAGACGGAGGCGTAAGATCACCTTCGGTGACTGGCTTTGTAGATGAAACTGAAATAGTCGTCTCTTCCGGCAAGGGTGGAAACGGAAGTATATCCTTCCGACGGGAAAAGTATGTCCCCAGAGGCGGTCCGGACGGAGGGGATGGCGGCAATGGCGGGAATGTGGTTTTCAAGGTCAAGGAAAACCTGAAGACCCTGGCCCGCCTAAAATCTACCCGCGTATACCGGGCTGGTAACGGGCGTAACGGCGAGGGGCGCAGAAAGCATGGTCGCAACGGCGATGATGTAATCATCCCTGTGCCCCCAGGAACGGTTCTGCGGGAAAAAGAAAGCGGAAAAGTAATTGCGGATCTCGGCCTTGACGGCGAATGGACCTTTCTCCAGGGGGGACGGGGCGGTAAAGGGAACTGGCATTACCGCAGTTCAGTGCGTCAGGCTCCGCGATATGCCCAGGAGGGTGAACCCGGTAAGGAACTGGAACTGGTGGTGGAGATGAATATCATCGCCGATATCGGTTTTGTCGGGTTTCCCAATGCTGGAAAATCGAGTCTTCTTGCTGCCCTGACCAACGCTCACCCGAAGATCGCGGATTATCCGTTTACGACTAAAATTCCGAATCTTGGCGTTGTGGACCTTGGATTTACCGATTGTATACTCGCGGATATTCCGGGAATCATCGAAGGGGCTTCCCACGGCGCCGGTCTCGGTTTTCGTTTCCTCAAACATATCTCCCGCACAAAGGGGCTGGCTTTCATTATCGATATCGAGGATGAGGATCCCGCTGGCACCTACAGGACGCTGCAGGATGAACTTAAGCAGTATAATGAGAATCTGACGGAGAAGCCCCATATCGTGGTTGCAAGCAAGGCCGATCTGGACGAGACGGGAGAAAAGTATGAATCCTTTCGAAACAGGCTCGGCGCGGAACACCTTGTGTCAGTTTCCAGCTACAGCAGTTACGGGCTTGACAGGCTGAAGAACGAATTTATTCGTGTAATACGGGAAAAATGAAATTAGCCATGCTCGGGGGAAGCTTCAATCCCCTTCATTTAGGTCATCTTCAGCTCGCAGATGAGTGCCTCGCCGCAGGATACGACAAGGTCGTGCTTGTCCCTGCCCATATCGCTGCCCATAAGGATCCCGTACCGGGGGATTCCCCTGAACATCGTCTGGCCATGGTGCGCCTGGCCGCCGAGGCGTATGGTTACGAAATCTGCGACTGTGAAATACGCAGGGGCGGAGTCTCATACACCATTGAAACCATAGATTACCTTAGGGAACATTATGGACCATCAGGCAGGGTGGGGCTTGTTATTGGAGAGGATTTATTGAAGGATTTTCACAAGTGGCGTCATTATGGCGATCTTCTTTCTAAAGTTGATCTTCTTCTGGCACGCAGGGGTTCGGAGCGAACAGACCGGGATGATATAGAATATACCCGACTGGACAATCCCGATTTTCCCGTTTCGTCAACGGATATCCGGGAGCGTGTCGCTTCGGGGCGGCCGTTCCGCTTTCTCGTACCGCCTGAAATCGAAGCGTATATCAGGGAATGTGATTTATACTCAAAACAGCCGGGGGGGGTAACATGAAGAAGGCTTCATTCTTTGATCCCGGAATAATTCTGCTTTCTGTAATGGTACTGATTTTGGCCGTCACCGGAGTATTTCTTTACGGAAAAGTCCGGGTAAACAAGCTTGAGCGGGCCTTTGACCAGGAAGATCCGGTCCCTCTCATGATGATTATAACCGACGGTAAGAATCTTCTGACATCTCAGGTTTTTCTGTATCAGTATTCCACTGGAAAGGGTGCGCTCATTGATATCCCTGCGAATACCGGTGCGCTGCTTCCGGGGCATGAAAAGATCGGCAGCATTGATACCCTCTTTGATCCGACGGATCCCCAGGCATATCTGGATATGGTGGGACGTCTTACCGGGTTGGAAATCCCCTTTTACATCATTATGAACCTGGAAAATCTGAGCAGAGTTGTTGACCTGATCGGCGGAGTTGAAACCTTTATTCCCAATCCTGTGGACACTGAGATTGATGGAGATTTTATTCTGCTGCCTTCGGGGAGTTTTATCATGGACGGGAGTAAAGCCGCGATTTATCTACGCTACGGAGAACCCGGCGAGAGCGATTCTGAAAGAGTTTCAAGGACCCAAAGCTTCCTTAAAAGCCTGCTTGACGCTCTGGGAAGCTCCGCACAGCGTATCGCTTTTCCTGAGGTCTCCGAGGTTCTGGAGGAGTCTGTTTCAGGCAATCTCTCCGGACGAAGTATTGTTACCCTTACCAGTGCTCTGGAGAGGCTTGATGTACAGAACATGGTACAGCTGAGGCTGCGGGGCACCGCCCGCAGTGTGGACGAACAGTTGCTCCTTTTCCCGCATTCCGATGGACGTCTTCTAAGGGAGACCATAGCGCAGAGTATAAATACCCTTAAAAGCGAAGAGGTACTCTCGGAGGGGGATCTCCAGGTATCCCTGGCAATCAGAAACGGAACCTCCGTTACCGGCCTGGCAGGAAGAACCTCGCAGCTGTATCAGAGTTTCGGCTACGATGTTACCCGTATAGGTAACGCCGAAGAAAGCTACGATAAAACCGTAATTATCGATCGAATGGGTAATCAGCAGGCCGCAAAAAGGGTGGCGGATATCATACAGTGCACAAATATCCTGATCCAGACAGGTATCGAGGATTTTGAGGCTGAAATTGATGCCGGAATCGATGTATTAATCATATTAGGAAAGGATTTTGATGGACGCTACTGTAAAGAATAAGCTGGCAAAGGATTTGGGAGGGTATATTCAGGACCACCAGGGGATTGAGACCATGGTCATGGATGTTTCCCGGATCAGTTCATGGACGGATTATTTCATAATCACAACGGTTCGCAGTACAGGACATCTCAAGGGGCTTGTCCGAAATATTCAGATTTTTCTCAAGGAAAACGATATTCCCATCCTTCATCGTCATAAGAAAATTCATGAGGAAGGATGGGTGCTGATTGATTGCGGTTTTATGGTTGTCCACTTAATGGACGAAGAGACCCGGAAATTCTATGAGTTGGAAAAACTGTGGTTTTCCGGAGAAACTGTGTATCAGTCGTCGAAATCTTCGTAATCCAGGCCGTCGTCGAAGTCGTAATCGTCTTCGATATAGTCGTCATCGTAGTCATCGTCATCAAAATCATCTTCTTCGAGTTCGTCGTCTTCCATGTCATCATCATCAAGATCGTCATCCAGTTCTTCGTCATCGTCGAAATCATCCAGATCATCATCGAACTCGTCATCGTAATCATCGAAGTTGTCGTTGTAGAACCCGTTTTCGTCCTCGTCGGCCTCATCCATCGACATAGGATAGATGTCATCGTTCTCCAACTCGTAATACTCCATCCGCTAACCTCTCCGCCCTTAGGATCTCAAGCGATATACTGCTAATCTAAGACAGCGATGAATACTATGTCAACTGTTTATTTTTAAAGAGAACTGTTTTTTATCCCCACAAAAAGCCCGATTTTTCCGAAGTTTCCCCGCAGAATATGGGATATGGAGGACTCGCAGGAGGCAATGTCGGAATAGATGCTGTTACCGGAAATAATGGTCGGGGGGGTGATGTTGCAGTCAATATTCCGATCCGCCAGCATCATGGTGGAACGTCCGGAAACCTGGTTTACAATCTCACCGATGGCCTCTTTGTGAAACTGGCCGAACCCCTCCTCTTCCTCGGGTTCTATACCCATATTCATGAGCATTTTGGAGACAAAATTGTGAGCGCTTTGCATATCCGATCGAAGCATCATGAAGCCGTGAAGATCACCCGTTATACCAACGCTTGCGACGAGTTCCACCGTGGATGGATCGATATCCTCCATTGAAATGCTTGTATCTTCAAACCCGATCTCCCTGACAACTTCTCTGAGGGCACCGGTAAACTGCTGTAAATAATCGCTCATAAAAAGCAGTATAGGACGGTAATTCTTGAAAAGTCAAATGAGAGTTGAAAATAGCATGAAGTTAGCGTACTATTTCGCCCATGAAACAGACAAGCTTTGAGGTTCTTCTGGATCTTGCAATAAAAGAAGATCTTGCCGAGACGGGGGATGTCACGTCCCGTGCAATTTTCGAGGATGATCTGGTCCTTGCCCGGCTCCACAGTAAAGATACGGGAATCCTTGCCGGTACCGATTATTTTTGCCGGGTATTCCAACGAATCGATCCATCCACAAAGGTGGAGTTCCTGTTCAGCGATGGCGACAGCCTGCGACCAGGAGACATCGTTGCAGAGCTTCGAGGAAAAACCCTCTCCATTCTTACGGCCGAAAGGATTGCCCTTAACTTCATTGGGTATCTTTCCGGTATTGCTACGGTAACGCATGAATTTTCCAGTCTGCAGCGGGGAAAAACCCGGATACTGGATACCCGAAAAACCCTGCCGGGCTACCGGGAACTTGCCAAGTACGCTGTTTCCGTCGGTGGGGGGACGAATCATCGAATGGGTCTCTATGACATGGTTATGATTAAGGACAACCACATAGACGCAGCCGGATCCATTCAGCGGGCCGTCTCCCTGGTGAGGGAGAAGTGGGGCACCGAGTTCAGGATAGAGGTGGAATGCCGCACTGCCGATGAGGTCCGCGAGGCTCTCAAAGCAGGGGCGGATATAATTATGCTTGACAATATGGATCCGGAAACAGCGGCGACATGCCTGAAGCTGGGGGACGGAAAGGCCGCCTTTGAGGCCTCCGGCGATATGTCTCTGGAGAAAATAGCTCCCTATATGGAAATCGGTCTCGACTATATCTCTGTGGGCAAGCTGACCCATTCGGTCAAGAATTTCGACTTTTCCCTGAAGATTGCAGGACCGGAAGAATGATGCGTTTTGATGCACTTGTAATAGGGGGAGGAATTGCGGGTATAAGCGCAGCCATCAGGCTTGCCAGGAAGGGCGCCGATGTCTGTCTTGTATCAAAAAGCGCGGATATTCTGGAATGCAACAGCCGGTACGCCCAGGGTGGTATTGTAGCCAGGGGAGAGGGGGACACACCCGACCTGCTGAAGCACGATATACTCGAGGCCGGTGACGGTATAAACTGTATCGAGGCTGTGGAGACGCTGGCTGCCGAAGGACCTGAACTGGTTCTCGATTTTCTCGCCCATGAACTGGATGTGCCGTTTATCAGGGATGAATCGGGATACATGCTGACCCGGGAAGCTGCCCACTCGGTCAGGCGCATTCTCCATGTTCACGACTATACAGGGCTCTCCATCATGGAGCACCTGGTCGGGGCTGCTGAGGCGGAGGAACGTATCAGCCGTCTGAGCAATTACACGGCCATCGATATCATAACCTCCACCCACCATTCCGTAGATTACCAGGTCCGCTATAAACCGAGCCGTGCCCTGGGCATGTATCTACTGAACAATGAGACCGGCGAAGTAATTCCTGTCTTTGCCTCGGCGGTGGTCCTTGCCACAGGAGGTTTGGGGGATATTTACCAGCACACATCGAACCCCAGAGGTGCTGTCGGAGACGGTATTGCCATGGCCTATCGGGCCAACGTGGAGATCATCAACGCCGAATTTGTCCAGTTTCACCCGACAACCCTGTTTCACCGGGATTCAGACCGTTTCCTGATCTCCGAATCCGTTCGCGGCGAAGGCGCCAGGCTTCTGAACAGGGAGGGGGAGTACTTTATGGCCCGTTATGCCCCCAGGTTGAAGGACCTATCTCCACGAGACGAAGTAGCCCGGGGAATTTACCGACAGATTGAGAAGGACAAGGCCGGATATGTTTATCTCGATGCCCGGGGAATCAAGGATTATGATCTGAAGGAACGTTTTCCCTCGATTTTTGCGGCCTGCGCGGCAGTGGATATCGACATTCGTAAAGACCTTATTCCCGTGGTTCCCGCCGCTCACTACTCCTGCGGTGGTATAAAGGTAGATCTTGGAGGGCGGACTTCCCTGGAGGGGCTGTACGCCGTGGGTGAAACCGCCTGCACCGGGGTTCACGGGGCCAACAGGCTGGCTTCCGTCTCTCTGCTGGAGGGGCTGTTTTACGGAATCAGGACCGCGGAGACAATTCTTTGCTGTTCCGATGACCTGTCCGACCGTCTTATCCGCAGCATACCTCCCTGGGTATCGCCTCCCGGGGAAACCAGTTTCGACCCGGTGCTCATACGGAGCGATCTTAACCAGATTCAGAGTACCATGTGGAATTATGTCGGAATCATCAGGACAAAAAAACGGCTGTCCCGGGCCTTCGCGGATCTGAACTACCTTAACCACCGAATCGAACGCTTCTACCGTTCTGCGACTCTCCGACGGGATGTTGTAGAGCTGCGAAACGCGATAATCAGTGCCCTGGTGGTAACCCGCTCAGCCCTGAACAACGGGCAGTCCATTGGCTGCCATTATCTGCAGACCTAGGGTTTGACAGACAACGGCAGATATGTATAATACATCAGCATTATGATGAGGGCTATAACCCTTCAATCTCCGGCCAAGGTGAATCTGCACCTCGAGATCGGGGGCAAACGTGATGACGGGTTTCATGATTTATGCTCTCTTTTCCAGATTGTCTCCCTTGCGGATACAATCACGATACGCTCTTTGAAAGAATCTGAAAAAACCTGCAGTATTCATGGCAATTTCAGCTGTGATTCTGAGGATAATCTGATATGCAGGGCTTACCGGATCTTTTCGGATCACTACGGGATAAAGACATCCGTTGAAGTTACGGTGGATAAGCGCATACCCGAAGGTGCCGGTCTGGGAGGTGGATCCAGCAATGCTGCGACAACGTTGAAAGGCCTGCGGGATCTCTTTTCCGTTTCCGCGGACAATGGAGAGCTTGCCCGTATGGGTGCGGATCTCGGCAGTGATGTGCCGTTTTTCTGCCTCGGTCCCCTGGCGATGGTCAGCGGTCGGGGCGAGAATGTGGTTTCCCTGAACAGACCTCGAACCCTTCCTCTGGTTCTTGTTCTGCCCGATTTCCCGGTCTCCACCGGCGCAGCCTATCGGTGGCTGGATGAGGGCCGCAACCTTGACTATCCGGCAGTTTCCTGTGATCTGGATTTTGCGGCTTTGTACGATCGGTCACCTCGACAGTGGCCCTTCTTTAACTCCTTTACACCGGTATTACGGGAACGCTACCCTCTTATCGGCCAGGTCATTGATACCCTGTCCTCAGAGGAAGCCTTATATACGGATGTTTCTGGATCCGGATCCGCGGTTTTCGGCATATTTACCGATGAAACTGCTGCCCGAAGAGCGGCATTAGTTCTAAAAGGTAAAAAAAACCTAAAACAAGTGCTTACAATAGAAACACTTGCTATATTTCCGGATAGCATATTACAATGACGTAATATTTATGCAACATGAGTGGAGGAAAGTATGGAAATCACGGATATCCGGATTCGGCGTGTCGAAGCGGACGGCAAACTAAAGGCCTATGTAACCGTAACCTTTGATGACTCCTTTGTTGTTCACAATGTAAAGGTGATTGAAGGAAAGAACGGCGCGTTTATTGCCATGCCCTCGAGAAAGACAAAAACCGGCGAGTACAAGGATGTGGCGCATCCGATTAATTCGGATTTCCGGGGAAAACTGCAGGAACGCATTCTGGAAGAATATAAGGCCCAGGCTGACAGCAGCCCGGCCTATGATGAAGACGAAGACGGCTGATCCCGCTGCTTACCTGTCTAAAATCTGATACTATTTGGGACGTCGCCAAGCGGTAAGGCACCGGATTTTGGTTCCGGCATTCGCAGGTTCGATTCCTGCCGTCCCAGGATAACAAGTCTGCACCGTCAGGATCCAATTTACAAGGATCCGCTGGCGTGGAACGATATTGAAAACAGCACGTCGTAAATGACGTATAGGAATGAGGAGAACGATCCATGGAACAGAAAACCCTGGCCGGATACCAGCGGCCCGACACAAAGAAAACCGTAACCCGGCAGCTGCGCAAAGAAGGCATGATCCCCGCTGTAATTTATGGACACAGCGAACCGGTCAGCATAAGCATAAGCGCGCAGGAGTTCGAAAAAAAGTTTCACAGTGTCAGTGAAAACACAATTATCAATCTCAATGTAGATAAAGACAGAAAATACGACGTTCTGGTAAAAGACTACCAGGAAGATATGATCAAGAACCGGATTCTGCATATAGATTTTTACGAGATCGAGCGTGGTAAGGTCCTGCGTACGCACGTACCTGTGCATCTTGAAGGAGTACCCCAGGGTGTAAAAGAGGGAGGCATCGTCGAAAATCAGCTGCATGAAGTGGAAATCGAGTGTCTTCCCAAGGATATCCCCGAGTCCTTTGTTCTTGATATCTCGGGACTTCATATCGGCGATTCCCTGCATGTTTCAGATATTCCTGTGAGTGATTCGGTCAAAATCCTGACCTCTCCTGAACATTCAATAGTGGTTATTACTACCATGAAGGTCAGCGCGGTTGAAACCGAAGAGGCTGAAGAAGGCGAGGTTGAAGCTGGAGGCGCCGCAGAAGAGCCCGCGGAAGGTGAGGGTGAAGAGTAATCTCCGGGACACACTGATTGTCTTCGGACTCGGAAATCCCGGAAGGGAATATGAGAAAACCCGGCATAATGCCGGGTTTCTTGTTGTGGAAGAACTTGCAGAAAGGCTCTCCCTGAAGTTGAAAAAGCCTTTTTTGCGTTCCTGGCGATATGCAAGCACGGAAGTAAAAAGCGATGAGGGTTTTCTTCAACTGGTACTTGTGGAGCCGCTGACCTACATGAATGCTTCCGGACGGGTGCTTCCCGAAATCCTGCACCGCTATGCAGCCGGTCCTGAACAGATGCTCGTTATATGTGACAGTCTTGATCTGCCTCCGGGGACTGTACGGATAAAAGAAAAAGGATCTTCCGCTGGTCAGAAGGGACTTGATTCCATAATGGCAGTTCTGGGAACGTCAAAATTCAAACGACTCTTTGTGGGGATCGGCAGACCTGAGGACAGGAACAAGGTGATATCCTGGGTGCTCTCGACGCCTTCGGGGGATGATTTTTCCGATTTCATGCTCGGCGTCAGCAGAGCTGCAGAGGCTGTCCTGGATATGACCCATCTTTCCCTTGACCGGGTTATGAATAAATTCAATGGAACCGTTAAAGAGTAGTTCGAGAGCATATACAGCTGTATCAGGGTTTTTCAGGCGCTGGAACATTGATCCTGCCAAGGGTATTCTAATTGCGGCTTCCGGCGGCATAGACAGCACCGCTCTCATGGCACTTCTTGCACGCTTCCGTGACTCACTCAGAACCGGACTGAGTCTCCACGGATTATACGTCAATCATAATCTCCGGACCGCAGAAGAGATAGAAGCGGATTGGAGAAGACTGTGCATGGCAGCGGAGCTGTGCAGAGTACCTGTCCATCGCTGCGATATACCGGAGGGTTCCATAGAACGTTCAGCTGTTGAAATGCACGAAGGGGTGGAGGCCGCGGCGCGGCGGGCCAGGTACGCAGCCCTTGATACATGGCTGGACAGGCTCGGTTTGGAATACATGGCCCTGGGTCATACCCTGGATGATCTGGCAGAGACCATGATCATGCGCTTCTTTCAGGGCTGCGGTGTCTCCGGCTTGCACGGAATTCCTCCCGTATCGGGCAAAAGAATACGTCCTCTTCTCGATGTCAGCAAGGAGGAATTAGGAAATCTTGTCGCGGAACTGGGGCTTCCCGTCAGTGAGGACAGCAGCAACCGGGAGGACTGGTATCTGCGTAACCGGATCCGAAGTGAACTGATGCCTGTACTGCTCAGGGAATTTCCGTCCCTTGCAGGGAGTCTTGGAAAATCTGCCCGCTTCTTTCGCCAGGAGGAGGCTGTTTTACAGGATGAAGCACACAGGCGAATTCCCTGGTCTCTTGGAAAAGAAGGAGCGGAAATTGAAGCCTCGCGATTCTTCTCAGCCCCCGAAGCGCTGCGGATCAGGAGTCTTTTGTCGCTGATCCATTATTATCTTCCCGGCAGTTCCCGGATTCCCCGGAATTTCCTCTCCGTAAAGGACCTTTCCCATGAGAGGAAAAACATAGTTCTGCTTCGGGGGCACGGGTTTACCCTTCACAAATCGGCCGATCGGCTCTTCTTTAATCCCTCGGTTGTATTTCCCGCTAAAACACGATATGTTAAGAGAATATTCCGGGGAAGCGACGGAAGCTTCGCTGAGTTCCGCTACGCCTGGGGCTCCCGGCTGCCTGATGGCGGACCCCGGACTGCAATAGCATTGCCGGGCTGCTCGCGGGATGAGCCTCTTTTCCTGCGCAGCAGACGGCTGACCGATTCAATCAGAACCGCCGGAGGGAACAAGCGTCTTAAGGATGTATACAGGGAACTTGGCATTCCTGAGGATTCTCGGGATGCAATACCGGTTTTACAGATCGGGAAAGAGATCGCAGCAGTTTTTGGCTCTCTTTTCGGATACCGGGATGTTCTTGCTGTGGGTTTTTGGAATACTGACCCCCAGCCGCAGGCAGGGGATGTACTGAGCATACAACGAATGGAGACAGGGATTGGACGATAAGAAGAAGCCGGGAGGCGGTCAGGGCGGACCTGACTGGTTTCCTTTCAATTTTAACAATAACCGTTTTGCTCTGATATTTGTGGCAAGCCTTATTGTGTTCTTTGCTCTCATTTTCCTTTTTGACACAGGGAAAAGCAGTATGGAACTGCCGTATTCCACGTTTTTTCGATATCTGACCGACGGACGGGTAGATTCGGTTACGATCCTCGACTACAACGAAATTCAGGGCACCCTCAGGAACGGTGAGTATAGTGCAAACCGCAGTTTTGTTACTAAAATCCCGTATCCCGATGAGGAGTTGATGCCCCTTCTGAGGGATCACGGGGTAATAATTCGTGGCGGACGGAAATCACCTTCTCCTTTTATGATTATTCTTCAGACCCTGCCGTGGCTTATCGGTTTTTTCCTTATCTGGTTCATGTTTCGACAGGTCCAGGGAGGTGGTAACAAGGCCTTCTCCTTCGGAAAAAGTCGTGCCAAGCAGTACCTGGAAAACGATTCGAAGATAACCTTCAATGATGTGGCCGGGCAGCATGAAGCAAAATACGAACTTCAGGAGGTTGTGGACTTCCTGAAGAATCCTCAGAAGTTTACAAAGATAGGCGCCCGGATTCCCACGGGAGTGCTTTTGGTGGGTATGCCGGGAACAGGTAAGACCCTTCTGGCAAAGGCCTGCGCAGGAGAAGCAGGTGTTCCGTTCTTTCATATGTCCGGATCCGATTTTGTCGAGATGTTCGTCGGGGTCGGTGCAAGCAGAGTCAGGGACCTCTTTGAGCAGGGGCGCCGGAATGCCCCCTGCATCCTGTTTATTGACGAGCTGGATGCCGTCGGCAGAACCCGGGGCGCCGGCTATGGGGGAGGCCACGACGAGCGGGAACAGACTCTCAACCAGATGCTGGTAGAGATGGACGGTTTTGATACAAAAGACGGGGTAATAATCCTGGCTGCAACAAACCGTCCGGATGTGCTTGATCCCGCGCTCCTCAGACCCGGTCGTTTTGATCGGCAGGTTGTTGTCGATATGCCGGACATCAAGGAGCGGGAATCCATTCTCGGCATACATGCCCGCAAAGTCCCCCTGGCGGAAGACGTCGATATAAACCGGATTGCCAGAGCCACACCGGGGTCCTCGGGTGCCGATCTTGCGAATCTTGTAAACGAGGCGGCCCTTTTTGCAGCCCGGGAGAACTCCAGTGCAGTCAATATGAAGCACTTTGAAGAGGCCCGGGATAAACTCCTGTTGGGAGTCGCCAGAAAATCCCGGGTTATCTCGCCGGAAGACAAGCTCATGACCGCCTACCATGAAGCCGGACACGCGCTGCTCCATTATTATCTTGAGTATGCCGATCCCCTCCACAAGGTAACGGTAATACCTCATGGTCAGGCACTGGGACTTGCCATGAGTCTGCCCGAAAAAGAGACCTACTCCCGCAATAAAAACTGGCTTCTGGACAGAATAAAGATTGCCATGGGCGGTTATGTCGCCGAAAAACTGATCTATAACCAGACGACCACGGGAACCAGGAACGATATCGAACAGGCAACAAAAATCGCCCGGAGAATGGTCTGTGAATGGGGAATGAGCGATGCTCTGGGCTTCGTTACCTTCGGAGGAGAGGAAGAACCCATTTTTCTTGGCAAGGAGATAGCCCGACACCAGGATTACTCCGAAAAAACCGCCGAGAAAATCGATGGCGAAATTCATGAAATTCTGCGGTCCTGTCTAGATTCAGTGACAAAACTCCTGAGTGAGCATAAAGATCAGCTCACCAGACTTGCCGAACACCTGGTTGCCAAAGAGAGTCTCGACGATAAAGAAATCCGACAACTATTGGGGTTTCCTGATGATAATAGTAAACAGACAAGTTTTCTGGAGCCTCCCGGCCAGCTTTAAGGCCCTGCTCGTCCTGATGCTGCTTTTGGCAGGCCCCCTTTCTGTCCTCGCCGATACAGGTCTTGTGCGGGATAAAGCCCTTTCCAGGGCGTATGTTCAGGTGGCGCTCGACCTCAGCATGGAAGCCGACGCTGCCGCCTCGCTTCTCAATGCAGCCCTGGAATTTGATCCCGACAATTCCGACGCCCGGTATTTAATGGCCAGAAGAATGCTCGAAGAGGGTTCGTCTATACGAAGGTCGATAGGGGAACTGGAAACAGCCCTCGCCAAGGATGCCTGGTATTATACGGACCCTGCAACGGCGCTGTTGCTTCTGGTTGAACAGTACGATCGTTTAATGCGCTACAACGATATGTGGAACACCCTGCATACCCTGCCCGAGTCCGGGAGAACCCGTGGAGACTGGTATTATTACGCACTGCGCTCAGCTGTGTACACAGGTCGTTTGGATGAGGCAGAAAAACTTGGCGTGAAGGGGACCCGCATGTTTCCCCGACATGAAGAAATTATGGCACTGAGGGCTGAGATGGACCCGGCATACAGGAAATCTCTTATCGATAAAGCTCTTGTACCGGTGGGTTCGGCGACATCCGAAGTACTGCTGCGTACACTGGTACTATCCTCAACTGCCGATCAGCGCCCGCAATTGGTTCAACGCTACCTTGACCTGGGCTATGAGGACCCCCAAATTATGATTCTCCGGGATTTTAACAAATCAGAAGATAAAGGAGAAAACGGTCCGGACATACGCCTTTTGCTGACGGAAAAAAACCTGGGGCGTTTATCAGTATTTCGCCAGATCTACCTTATTTTCGAAGAAGCCCGGCGGCTGGAGGAGTTCCAGGAATTCTGCTCCCGGCGACGGATCGCTATACACGAGGACAGAAACGGTGATGGATACGATGACGGTATATACGTTCTGGATGGGGGACGGCTGACAGAGGTCAGGAAGGATCTGGACCAGGATGGCGACCATGAGATTATCATGGATTTTACAGAACACGCTGAGGGTCTGTCACTGCCGAACAGCCTTTTCTTACAGAGGGGGGACAGGCGCTACTTTTTTGAGTACGGAAGCTATCCTGAGGTTCTTGAAATCAGGATAGACACCCCCGATACTGTTCGGAAGTTCAGTTTCGCGGATTCGGTTCTCTCTCTTGCGACGATAGACTTTGAGCATCTTCCTCCTTTCGCCGGGGTCGCACTGCAGGGAATTCCCGGGGATGAAGAGCTGCAGAATCTCGCGTACCGCTACATAGAAAGTGACAATGACGGCACAACCCGGCATGATGCCTCGGGAGTCACTGTCAGGGAAGAAAAAGGCGTTATCATCAGAATCCTCACTAAGGGAGAGGATAAACATATCGAACGTGATATAGACGGTGATGGACGAACAGAAATACGTGAGATATACCGTGACAATTCACTTTACGCTGTATATCTTGATCAGGATGGAAACGGAACATACGAATATTTTTTCTATCCTTCCCTGGGGCTGCACGAATGGGACTGGGATCAGGACGGAGAAATTGATTATCAAAGCTATAACGGCGACTGAAACCAGTACAGCAAGGATGATTAAAGCATGTTTGTAATTCATCGATATAAATTCCTGCCCGTATTGATAATTATTGTTTCTCTTCTATCCTGTGCAAGCGGGCCCGGCCAGCCGAGAATCCCGGATGTCCGGGAAGTCAATATTCAGGATCTCCATCGTTTGATGGATAAGCGGGAACCTCTCAGGGCGCTGGAAACCGTAGACTCGCTGCGTAAACGCGGTATTATCGGAACCAACGAACACAGTTCCTATCGAAATGATATTGAACAGATGATAGCCGAAGAGTTTTATCAGGCGGTTGAAGACAAGAATTATCCCTCCGCCCTGCGCCTCTCCCGTGCGGCTGAACTCCTGGAGATTCCTCTGGAGCAGGGTCCCGACAGGAAGGCGCTTTACCTGGACATGCTACGGGAACTTGCAGAAAACGAGATGCTGATTCCTGCCTTCGCACAGGCCGCCGAAGCCCTTTCCGCGGGGCTTATCGGCTATGAAGATCTGCATTTTCTTACAGAGACTGCCCGGGAATCCGGCTACGGGGATTGGTCTGAATACCTGACTGATAAATCAGATGATCCGGATGAAGGGATACGGAAAGATTTGGCAGGAATTATCGATTCCACCGTTACAATCTGGGTCAACAGAGGTATCCGTATTGAGAGAGGAATGGGATACCCCGACAGGGTTATCGGAAGCGGTTTCTTTATTGACAAGAATGGCTACCTCATTACCAATTATCATGTTATTGCCAGCGAGGTTGATCCTGAATACGAGGGGTACTCCCGGCTGTTCATTCGAAGGGGTGACAGTCGCTCCCCAAGGATCCCGGCCAGGGTGGTGGGCTGGGACCCGATACTGGATCTGGCCCTGTTGAAGGTAGAAATCAGTCCGGATTATGTATTCAGTCCCGGTAAAAACATCCCCCGTCTGGGTGAAACAATTTATGCGATCGGCAGTCCCGGTGGACTGGAAAAAACCATAACTTCGGGAATCGTCTCTGCAACTGAGCGCCGTCTACTTCAGCTCGGAGAAGCGATGCAGATCGATGTACCCATCAACCAGGGAAACAGCGGCGGCCCGCTCCTGAATGAACAGGGCCGTCTGGTTGGAATCGTGTTCGCGGGGATCGAATTCTTTGAAGGTATAAACTTTGCTGTTCCTGTCTACTGGCTTCAGGCTATTCTCGCAGATATGTATGAGGAAGGAGAGGTTCACCATCCCTGGATAGGCTCCGCTCTGCATGAGGGGAGAGAAGGTCTGACCAACCTTTATACTGTTCCAGGTTCTCCAGCGGATAATGCCCAGATCAAGGAAGGGTATCGCCTGATCTCGGTAAACGGGCAGAGTGTAAGCCGTTTGCGGGATGTCAACACTATTCTTGTGTGGGAAAGACCGGGGAATTTGGTAAAAACGCTGTGGGAAAAGGATGACGGTACCAGAGCGGCCATATACATGGTTCTTGAAAAGCGTCCGCGATCGCCGGTTCTGCAAGCTCAGAGAATGGGAGCTGAAAAGGATCTGGTGCTCCCACTCTTCGGTATGAAAATTCATGAGACAGGGGCCGCTCTGTGGGAAAAGAGTTATGTTGTGGAAAAGGTGTATCCGGGAACAATAGCCGATGAGACAGGACTCTCCGAGAATGATCCTTTTTACTGGAGGGGGTTGAAAATTGATTCGGAAAACAAGCTTGCCCTCCTGCGTATGGTTATCAAAAAACGAAAAGCTGGTTTCCTTGAATCTTCCATGCAGCTTGCGGCCTATATCGATGTAGATTACTTTATTTAGCGGATCTCCTTTTTGCGTTTCCCCTTCCTGTCTGCTATACTTACAGCATAACAGGAACTACTATCGGTGCGGAGGAAGCAGTGCTTACTGTACCTATTGGAAGCAAATGCGTTATTGATACTGTAAAAGGCTTGAAATCCTCATTGCTTGAAGCCCTGGATAATTCATCCGAAGGTGTTCTTCTGGATGTATCGCACATAGAAGAAATAGATACCGCGGGAATTCAGCTTTTTGTCGCTCTCTTCAATGAGGTGGAAAAAAGAAAAATTCCATTGAAATTTAAAGGCCCTATGAAAGAAAAGGTTCTGGAACAATTCCAGTTGAGCGGAGTCCGCTACGGGGAACAGATTAATGGATAAGCGCTTTATTGAGACCTTCATCGAGGAATCCCGCGAATTGCTGGATTCCATGGAAAAGGAGCTTCTGGCCCTTGAAGAAGAGCCGGAGGATGAAGGGCATATCCAGGCTGTATTTCGTGCCGCCCACACGATTAAAGGTTCAGCTGCCATGTTCGGATTCCAGGAGATATCCGAATTTGCCCACGCTTTTGAGACGGTTCTGGACGAGGTCCGTTCCGGGGACCTTGAAATAAGCAGGGATCTGATTAATCTGTCCCTCCAGGGAAAGGACCACCTCCGGGATCTCCTGGACGCGACCAGGAGTGACGGTTCCGTAGAAACCGATACTGCTCTCAGGAATACCGGGAACAGTATTATTGAGAGTCTATCAAGAATCTCCGGTACAGAAAAGAAACGTGAAGAAAAGCAGATTGTTGCCTCTGCTGCGGAAACTTCCGACGAGAAACCGCCCCAAAAGGAAGAATCTACCTACCGTATCAGTTTCAAACCCCGCTCTGACATCTTCGCCACAGGGGCGAATCCGCTTCTTCTCATCAGAGAACTGCATGATCTTGGAAGGGTCACGGTTTTCGCTAATCTTGCAGACGTACCCTGTCTCTCCGAGATTGATCCTGAGACCCTCTACCTGGGATGGGAGATCCTTCTGACAGGCGGCTTCGAGTATAATGAGTTACGGGATGTTTTTATTTTTGTTGAATCCGAATCCGATATCGTTATTCAGAAACTGAAGAGCTCGGATTATATTGATTCCCGGGGAGAGCCTAAGCGGCTTGGGGAGATCCTCGTGGACAGCGGGATACTGGATCCGAAGGAGCTCAAATCCCTCCTGGAGAGTCAGAAGCTGATCGGACAGAGAATCGAAGATGCTGGCCTGGCCGATAAGTCCGAGATAGAGTCGGCGCTTCATGTACAGGAACACTTTAAAAAGTCCAGAATACAGGCTCAGGGCCAGCAGGGATCGAGCACTCTGCGGGTGAGTTCCCAGAGGCTTGATCAGCTCATCGATCTTGTAGGCGAGCTTGTTACCGTACAGGCACGACTGGGACAGATATCTTCCGATGTGGGCGAAGAAAACCTTCTGAGCATAAGCGAAGAGCTGGAACGTCTGATCGATGATCTGCGGGACAACGCTATGAGTCTGCGGATGCTGCCCATCGGGAGTACCTTCAGCCAGTTCCGGCGTATGGTCCGCGACCTGTCTGTGGATCTGGGAAAAGAAATTGAGTTAAAGACCATCGGCGAAGAGACGGAGCTTGATAAGACTGTTCTCGATAAGATCCATGATCCCCTTGTTCATATAATAAGAAACTCCGCCGATCATGGCATCGAGCTTCCCGAAGTCAGAAAGAAAGCCGGCAAGGAAGCCACAGGAACAATTACTCTTGAAGCAAAATACAGCGGCGCGGCAGTCATGATAATAGTCAGGGATGACGGGAGAGGTATTGATCCGGCGGCTATCCGAAAAAAAGCTGTGCAACGGGGACTGCTTGATTCAGAGGAGCAGATCTCCGATGAGGATGTCTACCAACTGCTTTTTGCACCGGGGTTCTCTACCGCAGAAGCAGTGACAAATCTGTCCGGTCGCGGGGTTGGTCTGGATGTTGTGGAAAAGAACATTCAGTCCCTGTCCGGCTCCGTGACAATCCAGAGCGAACCTGGAAACGGTACAAGCTTTATTTTGACCCTGCCTCTCACCCTTGCGATAATTGACGGTCTTGCTGTATCCGTTGGAAGCGATACCATTATTATTCCCCTGGCTTCCGTTGAATCATGCATGGAGATTCAAAGCCACGAACTTGATCAGCGTCGACGGCTGATTTCCTACCGGGAAAGCCTTATACCCTATGTTCACCTTGCCGGGTTTCTGGATATTCCCGAACAGCAGAGCAGTCGCAAGCAGATGGTAATCATCGAGACCAGTCATGGTCATTTGGGAATTCTGGTTGACGAGGTCCTTGGTGATCATCAGACGGTAATCAAGAGTCTTGGAAACATGTTCAAGGAACAAAAATGTTTTTCCGGCGCTTCAATCCTGGGAGATGGATCCATTGCTCTGATTCTGGATATTAACGGTCTGGTCAATACAATGGATACCGAGGCTCTGGGACAAGATGCAGCCGGGTAATACGACGGCTCCTGTGCCGGGTTTGAGCAGTAAAGACTTTCTTCGTATCAAGTCGTATGTCGAAAAGAACCTCGGGATTCGCCTGCCTGCGGCAAAACAGATTATGGTTGAGTCCAGGCTGCGAAAGCATATTCTCAAGCTTGGGAAAAGCGGCTTCAGCGAATACTGTGATTATCTTTTCGACAGCAGCGAGGGAAAAAAGCATATTCAGGAGTTTGTGGATCTGATTACAACAAACAAAACTGATTTCTTCCGAGAACCGGGACATTTTGATTTTCTTTCGTCATCAGTTTTGGAGAAGTTTTCTTCTCCATCCAGTGAAGTCTTCAGGATCTGGTCGTGCGGATGTTCAACGGGGGAAGAGCCTTATACCATTGCAATGGTTATGGAGGAGTTCTTCCGGCAGAATCGGCGTTTTGTCTATGAAATCTTCGCCTCCGATATCTCCTCACGTGTTCTTGAGACTGCCCGTTCAGGTATATATGAATCCGTCAGGATTGAAACTCTGCCCATGGATCTCAAAAAGAGATACTTTCTGAAGAGTCGTGACACGGTTAAAAGCCAGGTCAGAATAAAGCCTGAAATCCGGGCTAAAATCAGGTTCTATCAGTTAAACCTGCTCAGCGATACCTATCCGGTACCTAAGAACCTGGACGTCATATTCTTCAGAAATGTAATGATTTACTTTGAAAAGCCAACTCAACAAAAGATTATTAATAAACTCTGCGAACATCTGAAACCCGGGGGGTGTCTTTTCCTGGGGCATTCCGAATCTTTGACGGGAATCGAAACTGAGCTTCGCAACGTTGCTGCTACCGTGTACAAAAAAGGCGACGATGTCGTCAAAGGTAGTTTCCGGAAACTTGCATGAGTCTTTCTGTCGGGAGAAATTAAAGAATGCCAGAAGCAAAAATACATGTCCTGATTGTCGACGATTCAGCCGTTGTCAGACAGACGCTGTCGGAGATTCTTGGTGAAGAAAAAGATATAGAAATTATGGGGACGGCTTCGGATCCGATTATCGCAGCCAAGAAACTGGAAAAAGAGATTCCCGATGTTATCATCCTTGATATTGAAATGCCCCGAATGGATGGACTTACATTTCTTAAGAAACTGATGCAGCAGTTTCCCATTCCTGTTGTTATCTGTTCCAGTAAAGCTGAAGAGGGTTCCCAGAATGTTCTGAATGCCCTGGATTACGGGGCTGTCGAAATTATCAGAAAACCCCAGTTGGGAACAAAGCAGTTTCTGACAGAATCAAGGCTTCGCATAGCAGATGCGGTCCGGGCGGCCCACATGGCGAAAACCAGAAAATTCAAGCCCAAACCCGAGGTATCCGCGAAGCTTACTGCAGATGCCGTACTGCCTCTTGGCAAGGAGCATGTCAGAATCGAGACTACTGAACTTGTTGTCGCCGTGGGTGCATCCACGGGCGGAACCGAAGCCCTGCGGGAGGTTCTGGAAGCCCTGCCGGTTGATGCCCCCGGAATGGTTGTTGTACAGCATATGCCGGAACATTTTACCGCAGCCTTTGCCAAACGTCTCGATTCCATCTGCAGCGTGGGAGTAAAGGAAGCGGCAAACAATGATTCCGTGCTTCGGGGGCGGGTGCTTATAGCCCCGGGCAACAAACATACCCTGCTCAAGCGCAGCGGTGCCCGTTACTACGTGGAGGTAAAAGATGGTCCTCTTGTCTGTCGACACCGCCCTTCCGTGGATGTTCTTTTTCGTTCTGTTGCCCGATATGCAGGGAAGAACGCGATTGGAATCATAATGACGGGTATGGGTGACGATGGCGCCAGGGGTATGCTTGAGATGCATCAGAACGGAGCCTATACCATTGCCCAGGACGAGGAAAGCTGCGTCGTATACGGAATGCCCCAGGAGGCTGTTAAGCGCAATGCCGTGGATCTGGTTCTTCCTCTCAACCGTATCGCGGCGGAAATATTAAAAACCGATAAACGGAAATAGATTTCTATGCAGGAGTATCCAGATAATTTAGAGATTCAGCCGAGGACAGATCCACCGCGCATCCTTGTTGTGGAAGACGAAGCAATTCTGGCAATTGACATCTGCAATATTCTGGAATCCCTGGGCTATATAGTGCTCGATACACTGGATAACGGGCGGGAAGTTCTGCGCCTTTTGAACGAATTAAATCCTGATCTTATTCTGATGGATATTCACCTGAAGGGAGAACTTGACGGTATTCAGGTAGCCGAGAGTATCCAGCGGACACACCGTGTGCCGGTTATCTTCATATCTGCCTATTCTGATGTCGATACCCTCTCCAGGGCAAAAAATACCCGTCCCTACGGGTATATTATAAAATCCTTCGATCAGAATGACCTTTTCTTCTCCATTGAAATGGCTTTATACCGTCATGATATGGAGAAAAAAATCCTTGAAAGCGAAAGGCTGCTTTCCACCACCTTCGGGGGAATCTCGGACGGCGTCATTTCCTGCAACAGGGAAGGGGAGATCCAGCTGATTAATATAGCCGCCTGCAGAATGCTTGATCTCGAACAGGATGATTACGTGGGGCGTTCAATCAGGAACTTGCCTGTGGATATTGAAAATACCTTCCAGGAGAATCCGGCGGATCCTCTGGATTTTTCTTCCTATGAAAATACCGGTGAAGTTTCCGGAAGATATTTCGTTGTTCTGGAAAAAAGACGTTTCCATGTTTTCTGTACCGTATCGATCCTTAAAAATGAAAATGAGATGACAGCCGGCTTCATTGTTATTCTCCGCAACATCGAGGAAGAATATCAGGTTCAGGAGATGCAGTCTCGCCTTGCATCAATTGTAGAAACCTCAGAGGATGCAATAATTGGTTCGACACCGGAAGGGACCATAATCAGCTGGAACAGAGGCGCCAGAATTCTATTCGGCTATGATCAGGGAGAAGTTCAGGGAAAGAACCTGTCAATTCTCGTCCCTGATTTTTACCCCAATGAGATTCCCGAGATGCTCGACAGAATACGGAATGGCGAGGTGATTGACCATTATGAAACCCTGCGGGTCCGTAAGGACGGGGGAATTATAGATATGTCGGTAAAAATCTCCCCCATCCGGGACTCCCGGGGAAACCTGATTGCCGTATCCCTGATTGCCCGTGACATGAGCAAGCGTAAGCAGCTCGAAAAAGAGATCCTTGAGATTGAAGACCGAGAACGATCACGGATCGGCCAGGACTTGCATGACAGCCTGGGACAGCAGTTGACGGGTATTCTTCTTCGGGTCAAGGCCCTGGAAGGGAAGCTCCTGAAGGCGAAGGACATAAAAGGAGTTGAAGATACCCGGGAAATTCAGCAGCTTGTGAGAAACGCTGTGGAACAGACCCGGGAAATGGCAAAGGGACTGATTCCCGTTACCCTGCAGACTGACGGTCTTGTTGAAGCTCTTCAGGAGCTGAGTCTCTACTGTCAGTCCATGTACGGAGTGGCTACCTCCTTCGAAGGCCCCCGCGAAGCAATCAACCTTCAGTCTATTGCAGAGGTACAGCTTTATCATATATGTCAGGAAGCATTAACGAATGCAATAAAGCACGCCGGTGGAACAAGCATCATTGTTTCCCTTGAACAGGATACAACTGAGATTGTTTTAACGATTCACGACAATGGAAAAGGAATATCAGAAGAGGGCACAACGGGTCTGGGATTGAGAATCATGCAGTATCGGGCTAACATGGTGGGGGGGCACCTTTCCATAATCGGCAACGAGGGCTGGGGTACGGCAGTGGTATGCAGGGTGCCCATTACACAGGATTAAGCAGGCGGTAAGGACATGAAAAAGAGAATTGTTATTATCGACGACCATCCTATTGTCCGGCAGGGCTTTACCCAGTTGATCAATCAGGAGGACGACTTGATCGTGGTGGGTGAAGCCGAAGACGCTGCCGGGGCTTTTGATCTGATTGAACGAATAAAACCGGATCTGGCACTTATCGATCTTTCTCTGAAGAACTCCAACGGTATAGAATTAATAAAGGATATTTCCCGAATCTATCCTGACTTTCTCATGCTTGTTATCTCCCTGCATGAAGAGTCGGTATATGCAGAGCGATCCCTAAGGGCGGGAGCCAAGGGCTTTATCATGAAAGCCGAAGCGACGGAGAACGTCATGACGGCCATACGGGCGGTTTTGCAGGGAGATATCTATCTAAGCGACAGCATGCGAAATCGTCTTCTTCATTCCATAACTGCCGGAGGAAACCTGCGAAGGGATAAAAAAATCGAAGAGTATCTAAGCGACAGGGAACTGCAGGTTCTGCAGGCTGTTGGACGCGGCGAAAGCACCAAAGCCATTGCAGAGGATCTGAACCTGAGCATCAAGACCATCGAAACATATAAGTCTCATTTAAAACAGAAGCTTTCCTTGAGAAACAGTACTGAGTTGATGCAGTATGCTGTGGAATGGTATCTGACAAATGTTCGATAAACGGATCAAAATAGTTTATAATTCGGGGATATGATGAAAAAGGATGGAACCGCGGTCATTCTGGTCGTTGAGGATGAGTCAATTGTTGCCCTTGATATTAAAAATCATCTCCTGCGATTCGGCTACAGGACCATGGGACCCGTCTCGTCCGCCGAAGCCGCATTTAACGAGATTAACCGGCAGGTTCCCGATCTTGTGCTGATGGATATTAAAATCCACGGAAATATGGATGGTATAGAAGCCTCCAGGATCATACGGGAAAAATATCATCGACCTGTTATTCTGCTTACTGCCTTCGCCGATGACCAGACTCTGGACAGGGCAAAGGTGAGCGGACCCTTTGGTTACATTCTGAAACCCTTTAACGAACGGGAGCTGAAGACGACCATCGAGATGGCCCTGTACCGGCACCGCATGGAGGTTCGGCTTCACGAAAGCGAGGAACGGTACCGTAGACTGTTTGAAGAAGATTTGTCTGGGGATTTTATTGCCGACGGAGACGGCAGGATTCTTGACTGCAATCCCGCCTTTCTGTCTCTTTTCGGATTCGGCTCCAGGGAGGATATCTTTGGAGTTGATATCGACACCCTTTTTCCGAAGGATTTACAGCGTCAGGAGTTATGGCAGAAGATACGGGCCCGGGATGTAATTCGTTTGCAGGAGTTTGAAATACTCCGTCGGGATGGAAGCGTCGCTACGGTTCTGGCGAATATTGTGGGAAATTTCAATGAAGAGGGAAATCTTCAGAATCTGCATGGTTATCTTATTGATACCAGCGAGATGAAAAGTCTTGAAGAACAGCTGCGACAGGCTCAGAAAATGGAAGCCATCGGCAGGATGGCGGGAGGAATAGCCCACGATTTCAACAACCTGCTCACCGTAATCCTGGGCTATATTACCCTGGTCAACGAAAAGTACATTGAAAACGAACCCCTGGAAAACGAACTCGAAGGTATAAGGACCGCGGCCGCCAAGGCTACACGGCTGACGCGGCAACTGCTGGCATTCTCCAGGCAGCAGGTGCTGAATCCCGAGGTTGTCGATACCAACGCCCTGATCAACGATCTGGAAAAAATGCTGAGACGACTCGTGCATGAAGACATAAACCTTACAATCTTTGCCGGCGCCGATAACCCGAAAATTTATGTTGACCCCGGACAGATTGAACAGGTTCTTCTGAATCTGGTGGTTAATGCGCGGGATGCCATGGGACCAAGGGGCAAACTGACGATTGAAAGCCGTAACGAGCGGGTCCCCGAGCAGATACCCACCCCTCTGGGGGTAATCCCGGAGGGAGAATACTGCGTAATTGAAGTTGAGGACAACGGAAAGGGAATACCGGAGGAACAGCTCAGTTTGATATTTGAACCCTTCTTTACTACAAAGCCGGCAGATAAAGGTACCGGTCTCGGTTTATCAACGGTATACGGTATCGTTAAACAGAGTCGGGGGTTCATTAATGTTCGCAGTACCCTGAACAAGGGTACGAAATTCCAGGCCTTTTTTCCCGTGACGGACAGACTGTTGAGAAAGGAACAGGTCGACATACCGGAGATCGAGAAATATATCGGCACTGAGAACATCCTTCTGGTAGAAGACGATAACGCTGTCAGGGCTGTTGCAATGAGTATTCTGAAAAGAGCAGGGTATTCGGTAATCGAGGCCGGCAACGCAGGGGAAGCCCTGCTTATCTGCGAGCAGAACGGTTCAGGCATACAATTGCTCATAACCGACTACATAATGCCCCATATGACGGGAGACCAGCTTATTCTCAGGCTGCGCAGCATTGTTCCCGGATTACCGAGTATTATAATGTCCGGGTATATGAAGAGGGTGAACTCGGAAAAACTGGAGACCGATGCAATACTGCCAAAACCTTTTAAACCTGAAGAATTATTGCGTCTGGTACGCTCTGTTCTCGATTCCCAGGATTGAAGTAACCGGCTTCGTTAGGATATAGTACCCACAATGCGATACGAACCTGAATTAATACGCAACTTCTGTATAATTGCGCACATCGATCATGGAAAATCCACCCTTGCCGATCGTTTCATTGAGAAAGCACGGCTTGTTTCGGAAAGGGAATACAAGGACCAGATCCTCGACAGCATGGACATCGAAAGGGAACGGGGAATTACCATAAAATCCCAGGCGGTGTCTCTGCCCTTTACCTCTTCGGATGGCAAAACCTACCATCTGAATCTTGTCGATACCCCGGGGCATGTCGATTTTTCCTACGAAGTCTCCCGGGCAATTTCCGCCTGCGAGGGGGCGCTTCTAATAATTGATGCCTCCCAGGGAGTTGAAGCCCAGACATTGGCAAATATGTATATGGCCATCGAACATGATCTGGAAATCCTTCCGGTCATTAACAAGATAGACCTTCCCAGCGCAGATATCGAATTTGTAAAAAAGCAGATTGACCATGACCTGGGACTGGATATGGATATCGCAATACCCATATCGGCCAAAACCGGTCAGGGGGTTGATGAGTTGCTTGAAGCCCTGGTGCAGTTTGTTCCGCCGCCTAAACCACTCATTGATCAGCCTCTTCAGGCGCTGATCTTCGATTCCCATTATGATCCCTATCGCGGGGTAATTGTGCATATCCGTGTAATGGCCGGCAGAATCAAGCTTGGGCAGGAAGTCCTTTTTATGGCTACCGAAGGACGCTACGTAATAGAAGAAACCGGAGTTTTTCGTATCGGTAATGAAAAACGTGATGAACTGAGGGCCGGCGAGGTAGGGTATATTATCGCCGGTATTAAGGACATTGGAAAGGTCCGGGTTGGCGACACCATTACCAGCGCCAAAAACGGATGTACCACCCCCCTGCCCGGGTTCAAGGAGGTAAAGCCTGTCGTGTTCTCCTCGATCTATCCGGTAAATTCCGATGATTACGAGGATCTTCTCTCCGCAATTGAGAAGCTCAAGCTGAACGATGCTTCCCTGATCTACGAAAAAGACTCTTCCGTTGCCCTGGGGTTCGGGTTCCGCTGCGGCTTTCTGGGCCTTCTGCACCTGGAAGTTGTACAGGAGAGACTTGAACGGGAGTTCGATCTTTCAATTGTGTTTACCTCTCCCTCTGTACGTTATCGGGTGACCATGTCTAACGGCGAGAAGCTGTCTATTGATAATCCTCTCGAGTTTCCGGATCCGTCGCAGATTCAGCATACGGAAGAACCGTACATAAAAGCCAGCCTTATTACCCCCGCTGAATACGTCGGACCCATTATCAATCTCTGTCTGGAAAAACGGGGTGTCCAGGAAAGCATGACCTACCTGGATGAAAAACGGGTAGAACTTGTCTATTCCATGCCCCTGGCGGAGGTTCTGTTTGATTTTTATGATAAACTCAAGTCCCTGAGCCGGGGTTACGCGTCCTTTGACTATGAGATAACCGATTTCAGACCTACAGATCTTGTACGACTGGATATCCTGATTAATGGAAACCCCGTTGATGCCCTGTCACAGCTGGTTTTTCGTGAAAATGCCGCATATCGCGCACGGAAGGTCTGCAAAAAACTGAGGGATGAAATCCCTCGTCACCAGTTCAAGATACCAATCCAGGGTGCCATCGGAGCAACAATAATTGCCAGGGAGACCATCTCAGCTCTCAGGAAGGATGTAACCGCAAAATGTTACGGCGGCGATATCAGCCGTAAGCGGAAGCTTCTGGAAAAACAGAAGGAGGGTAAGAAACGCATGAAGATGGTCGGGAACGTTGAACTGCCGCAGAACGCGTTTCTTTCGGTCTTGAAGGCCGATGATGACTCTTAGGTACTGATACCCAGCAATCTGGCAAGATACATCCGATATCCTTCTACCGCCAACAGAAGACGTTTGGCGAAATCCGGTGTTCGATGCAGACCGTGAAGCTTGTCCGGAAAATGGGCAGTCAGGTAATCACGTTCTTCAATCATGCTGAAGAAATCCGAACCTCCAGATTCTCCCTTCAGATACAGCAGACCGCTGGTGTATATACGGGAGAGCATGTCATGCTCCTGTCGCAACAGGTACTTCCAGCTGAATGAGACATTCCTGAGAGAAATCTCGCTGTAGGCAGGGGTATTGTGGGATACACCCGAAACATCGATCTTGTCCGTACAGATTGCTCCAATTTCAAGTCCCCCGGGATTCAAATCATAGATATGTTCAGACCCGCGGATAAAATTCATCAGAGTCGAGCGATAATTTAGTAGAATCAGGTCACTGAGAACCTTGGAAACTTTCCCTGTAGTGTGAAGCAGAGGACGCTTGAAAAACGGAACAAATGAGCCGGCAGGGTAAACCCTTCTGGATGAACATAATTCCTGGAAAAGAAATTGCGTCCCCCTGGCATGGCTTTTCCCCAGTCGGTAGGCAAAATCAATTCCACTGCAGTAGACAGCTTTGTGACTGATAGATGCCGCTATTGCAACCGCGGCGACTCCTACGGACCCGTAGGGAGGCAGAATATACTCCTCCAGGGCGTGTTTTTCCAGGGTATCAAAGTAGTGTAAAGGCGCAAAGCGGCTGAAAAAGGCGATTTTCCTTTTCCACGGAAGACGCCATACCCTTGGATAGGAAAAAAGGTCCGCGATTAACAGAATGTCCTTTGTTGGAATCCCGTAGAAGTCCCTGAGGTTTATGAATTGGGATTCAAGAACGACAACCGCATCCGGAATGAGGCCCTTTGCAGCCAGAAAAGGCAGGGCAGTGTCCACGGATAACAGGAAAATCCTGTCCCGGGTCTCCTTGATCTGTTGCAGGTTACATTCCAGTGATTCGCCGGCCCCGGCGACAACCACCGGTCTTTCACTCTGCAGGCCGGTATAAGGAAGAGGACTCTCATAGCTGAAAATGTTGGCAAAGAAATTTTTCATCCAGCGACGGGCAAAGAATACCTGTGTCAGTTTGTCCTGGTAGGCAATACGTGCCGCCTCTTCAAGGGTCCTGAATACATGGGAGTAGTAATCCCGGTTAAGATTATAACCGCCGCTTAAGATAAGCTGTTTAACGCGCCTGAAAGGCCACAGTGAAAGCCTGTTCAGCTTATCGATTATGTCTTCGGCTTTCTCCTCGGCTGCAAAAAGAAACCTGCAATTCTGTAATTCACGGTTAGCAATAGCCTCCCGCGAAAGCTGCTCCAGGGGTGCTTCGTTTTCGAGGAGTACTAAAAAAGAACTTTCCGGCAGTCGCTCAAGGATTGTATCTATTCCGTAGAGAAGCAGGGGGGATGGAATAAGGTAGAGGGTTTCGGGTTCAAGCTCTGTTTCGCGGGCAATCCGAAGAGGTCGAGATTTCGGATCTACCCGTGAATAGAGAAACCTGCCCTGATATTCCAGGGTAATCCCCGACCCGGTATCAATTTGTCGGGGAGCAGACATTGTTATTCGCCGCTAATAAAATAGCGGCTGAAGACCGCATCAAAGTTGTCTTTATGCTTGGCCGAGCTGAGAATAAGAGATTGCATGTCAGCCTCAGAATACTGCCGTCCCAGGTAGGGGTAATAGCTTTCAAGCATGCTGAGATTGTCTTCTGAAATGCCGGCCTCTTCCTTGAGTTCAAAAAGATACACCATGTTGTTCAGAACCAGAGGCTCGCTGATGCTTTCCGGTTTAAGCGAAAAGAGCGCCTCCAGAAAGGATTCGTTGAACGCTGCATTTTCAAAAGACCCGGAATCCCGATCGGCGTCACGTATGCGTTTGAATATCTCAACGTTACCGTAATTCAGGGGAAAG
This sequence comes from uncultured Spirochaetaceae bacterium, assembly GCA_964554875.1. Taxonomy (GTDB): domain Bacteria; phylum Spirochaetota; class Spirochaetia; order JC444; family Marispirochaetaceae; genus Marispirochaeta. Next base: position 98,016 of record CAZKQJ010000011.1, read on the forward strand.
GAGGCAGTCTCTCCGTTTTCCCATCCCCTGGCTTCAAGACCGTTAAGTCCGCTTTCTGTTACCCTGTCCCGCAGCTCCTGTCCCTGTTCAATGAGGTAATCTTCGATGGTACCCTTTTCAAAACGTTCCATATAGCTTCGAACGGTATCGATATCTTCTTCATTGGTTCTGTCTGCCGCAACAGGATCTTCGTTACACTTGTAGATGACCCATCCAAAGGGTGTCGTCATGATTTCTGAGATCGAGCCCTGGCTCAGGGAAAATATCCTTTTCGCCTTTTCTTCGGATTCCAGTTCGGTGGACAGGGAGAAGAAATACTGCTGGCCGATATAGCCGCCGTTCTCAGCATACGCATCCTTGGACTGGTTACGGGCTACCTCGTCAAAAAGGCCCGGGTCGGCAAGCAGCTGCTGATGTACAGTTTTCGCGCTTTCTTCGCTGTTTTGAATGGTAATTCGGCTCAGGTTGATTTTCCTGAACAGATCCGCGTTTTCTTCTGCATAGTTCCATACCATTTCATCCGGGAAAGAGGAAAACCCGATCCTGCTGTAGAAAAAACTGCGTTCCGGAGTCGCCATCTCCTTGATAAACTGTATTGCCTGTGAGGATGTATTGACCCCGTCAAGGAGATCGCTTCTCACCTGACTGCTGATCAGCTCTTCCCTGTAGTACTTGCGAATGGAAGCCTTTTCAGTCCTTGAGGTATCGCGATACCTGGAGGGACTGAACTCACCATTTTCCTGATATCCGGGATACGCAGTCAGTGCCTGATCGATTACCTCATCGGGTATCTGCAAACCGCTCTGTTCGGCTTTTTTGAGAATGGCGGTATGGACAACAGTGTTTTGATATGCACTGCGCCAAACCTGATATGCTATCCATTCAAGATTCGTGTTCATGCCGGACTGGGCAATACGTTCGGCAATGCTGTCTCTTTGTCGTGACAGGTAATTTCCGGGATAAAATTCAATATCTTCACCGTCATAACTGCCGAAGACAATACCTCCGCCTCCGGCCGTACCGCCTACCAGCGGTCCGCCGATGAAGGTTACGACTATTATAACAAGAATTACTACGCTGAAGATGTACATCCAGGGATGCATGCGGCTTTTTGACGGTTGTTCCTTTCCGCCCAGTTCAGTGTTCCGCTTGGCTCCATGCTGCGGATCCCGTTTCGCCATAAAGTTTCCTCATCAATCAAGTTGTTATTTAACCGCACAACGGTATCATGGGCCCTATCCTTTGTCAATGAATCGATTTAGCTGCTCTTTCTTCCAAACAGGACTCCCTTGACAGGTATTTCGTCATACTATATATTCTCACTCGTAATTGTGGGGGTGTGGCGAAGCTGGTTATCGCGCCGGCCTGTCAAGCCGGAGACCGCGGGTTCAAGTCCCGTCACTCCCGTATCCTTTTACCTGGTACAGGAAGGGGAGAATCGGGCTGTAGCGCAGTGGGAGCGCGCTTGGTTCGGGATCAAGAAGTCGGGGGTTCAAATCCCCCCAGCCCGATAAAAAAAGCCTCATCCGAAGGGATGAGGCTTTTTTTATCGGACTTCTTCGCGTACTAACGGCAGAATCCTGACGGATTCGCCTGTCGTACGCTTGGCTTGCGAATCGCAAAGCGATTCGCCGGGCCCAGCCCTCAAATAGTATACGGAAGGGATGAGGCTTTTTTTATCGGGCTTACTCTGGCGGTGAAGTTTTACGGGCTCGGAGCCGAACATATAACAGACGATGAAAAGACGACACCTAATCAGCTGCTTGATCATATGTATCTGTACTGCTGCAGTGGCAGACGTTTATCACACAATAAAAGCCGGAGAGACCCTCTATCGTCTGTCCCGTGAATATGGGGTTGCCGTAGAAGAGCTGAAAAGGATCAACGACATTGACGATGTCAGCGATATTCGTGTCGGAACACGTATTTTAATCAGTAAAGAACAAATATCCGTCTCAACTACCGATACATACACAGTAAAAAAAGGCGATACCCTCTACCGGATAGCCAGAAACAACGGCATGAGTCTCAATGAGCTGTTGAGAATAAATGATCTTGAAACGAATCATGTATTGAAAGCAGGAGAAGTGCTTAAAATCACTATAAACGAAGCGGGAGCAGAAGATCGCGCCGTGAATCAACAGGCACTTGTTGTCAATTCAGAAAAAACCGGGAATGAAGAAGGTTCAGGAGAGAAAGATGCGGAATTTTTCTGGCCCCATCAGGGAGAAAGAGCGAACCTGAACGGAAAACTGGTTGGAAACGAGATAAAGGGCCGGAACGGAGATCCTGTTGTGTCTGTTTCGTCAGGAAAGGTCATATGGGTAGCACCATATCATGGATACGGCAAGATCATCATGGTGGAGGCTCCTGACAAACATATCTTTGCGTACGGCGGCAACAGCGATACCCTGGTCAATGTCGGAGATAATGTACGGCCGGGACAGAAACTTGGACTCCTGGGGGCCGGAGGATCTGAGGGAGATGCAAAAGCCTTCTTCTTTGTATACCGGAATGGAAAACCCGTCGACCCTGAAGCGGCTCCAAGAAAGTAGTACCCGGATGAAAACCAGAATTGTCGGAATTTGTGGCGGTTCGGGTTCTGGAAAAACAACGGTAGTCCGGAAAATAGGGGAATCTTTTCCGGATTTTGTCTGCATACCCCAGGATAATTACTACAAATCAGCCTTCAACATCGACAATTCTACTATTACAAATGTCAATTTCGATCATCCCGATGCCTTTGACAACGATCTGATTATCAAGCAGCTGTCTGATTTGAAAAAAGGATTGTCCATAGAGATGCCGCAGTACGACTTTGTCAATCATAAGCGTCTGGAAAAAACGCTGCAGGTCGATCCCCATCCGCTGATTATCTTTGAGGGCATACTGATCTTTTTTGATAAAAGAATACGGGATCTGATCGATCTGAAGGTTTTTATTGATACCCCCGACGATATACGCTTTATTCGCAGGCTTAAAAGGGATATTCATGAACGGGGACGGACCATGGATTCGGTAATTCAGCAGTATATTGAGAAGGTTCGACCCGGTCATTCAGGCTTTGTAGAGCCGACAAAACGCTACGCCGATATAATCATCCCGGAGGGGGGATTCAACGAAATCGCCCTGGAAGTCCTTATCTCCTTTTTACGCTCCGTCGGGTCCTGATGTTCACCGTTCAATGGTTGAATCAGGCAGAGGCAGTTCCGAGAGGCGCTCTTTTATGTAGCTGGAAAAAGAGATTCTAGGCACTACTACGGCCGGTTTCGCTTCTACGGTTACTTCTTTGCCGGTCCCCGGGTGCTTGACGATCCTGGCCTTCCTGGCCTCCTGCTGTTTGATGGAAAACCGTCCTATTCGACCAAGGGGAACCTTTTCTCCAAGGCAGAGACCCGTTTCTATAAGATAGAGAAAATCATCGACAATGGATTTGCACTCCGCCGCGGTAACGCCGTTCTTCTTTGCGACATAGCGCACCATGCTTTTCATGGTAAACTGGTCAGGTACCGAGGAAGGATCAAGGTGCAGGCTTCTGTTCAATTTCATGAAACCGTTGGTTAAATAGATTGTCGCTTCACGTATACGTTTTTCCTGCTCTTCCCTGGGGGTGTCGGAGGAACAGACAGCGAGGCGGTAGATGGGGCTTGTTTTGTTCAGACGGCCCTCGGGAAAGGTAACAGACTCCCCGACGGCAATACTTTCCGGATATACAGATATGGTTTCGGTAAAGATATCCGGGACATCGGTCCGGGTCTTGATGCTTGCATACTCCAGGAGACGCTCCTCTGTCCCCGGACCAATGCTTAATATGGACCCTGAACTTGTAAGAGCGAGAATCCCGTTCCCTTCTCCAGGAAAAACCTTTTTATCCAGAATCATTCCCAGGGCCTCTGCCTGTTCCCGGAAAAGGGTATCTTTTTCTTCCCATACCCTTGAAAGAAGTTCAAGGGAGTCCTTGTTCTGGTCCGGTAAAAGTCTTACGAGTGCTTCAAGGTGACGCTGTATTTCCGGGGGTAAACTTTCAAAAACCATCACAACCTCTCAAGATTTAGATTGATGAATCAGATTTCATACGTACAGTATATCCCTTTTTTTCAAAATTTCCCAATATAAATGGATTAATATGGAAAACAGCGTTATTTTAACCGATAATGGAGGATACAATATGACTGAGTATTATAAGCAATTGGACACAGCAATTGCCGAACATTTGAAGGGAATCCGCAAATCCCTCGACATCGACGACGACAATGAAGCTCTCGAAATACTCGCCCAGGCATGGATTGAAAAAGAAGATGCCTTCAATCATCAGATCGACGAGAAGGGCATGGAAATCGTGGAGGAGTTTGATCCGGACAGCGAGGATGGTGGGGTACTGCTGCTTACCTATTCCGGCTCACTCCTGAGCATAGGCCCGCGACAGAACAACACCCGAAGTGCCAGCTACGCGAGTATCGGCCTCAGGCAGGATGTTCCCGAGTTTGCCGAAGAAGAGGATGCGGAGCTCGAAGGCCCGGTATCCACGGGAGACCTGGCACGCTTCACGCGTGGTCCTGTTCAGAGCAGTTCGAAGATTTACAAGATGGCTGTTTTCAAGGAAGAGATGGACGCGGTGGAAGAGGAAGAACTCCTGGCGGAAGTTACACAGATCCTTGCCGAGGATTTTACCGAAGTAAATCGCACCATAATAGCCGGTGAATAAGCAGGTTGTCGATATTTACCACATGGCGGTCAAGCAGGAACTATCGCAAAAACTGAAAAAACTTCGCGATGCAAAAACCCCTCCGGGATGCGATGTCCTGGAGGGGGAGTTGCAGAATATCCTCGACCTGATGTCTTCTCTTACCTGGGGGATTCGTCCTCCTGACGACCTGATGGCTCCGGGGGGACTGGTCAGACTCGAACCAAATATTCCTACCCTGGTGATTCCGGATCTCCATGGACGAAGGGATTTTTTTTACCGGGCCTTAACACTTCCCCTGTATCAGGGCAGGAATTTTCTTGATCTTCTCGACGAGAAGCGGGGGAATGTTGTTTGCCTTGGAGATGCTTTTCACGGAGAAGCTCCTGTACGGGAAAGATGGAGGGCGGCGTATGATGAGTTTCTTACAGGATTTCGGAAGCACAGGGCGATGAATCACGAGATGGCAGATAATCTGAGACTGCTGGAGATGATCTTTTCTGTTATGCAGGAATACGGTGAGCATTTTTTCTTTCTCAAAGGAAATCACGAGAACATTGACAATGAGATGGGAAGGGGAAACTATCCTTTCAGAAAATTCGTAAACGAAGGAGAAATGGTAAAGGTCTGGGCACAGCGTTTTCTCGGTGACAAGTGTATGGCTCTTCTGAAACGATATGAGCGACTCCTGCCTCTTGCAGCGGAGGGGGATGGTTTTCTTGTAACCCACGCTGAACCGGAGCGGGGTTTTTCCAGACAGGAAATAATAAACGCTTACCGTGACGATGATGTTCTCTACGGTCTGACCTGGACTGACAACGGAGACGCACAGCCCGGTTCGGTAGCGGAAACCCTGGACAGCTTTTTTCCTGATCGGAAAGAATCAATCTGTTTCGGGGGACACAGGCCGGTAAACGGCTATTTCGCCTTGAGAAATGAAGACCGATATGTACAGATAAACCATCCCGTCGCTCAGCTTGCAGCCATTATCCGACGGGGTGAGGATTTTCGCCCGGAAGAGCAGATTGTGCGGCTTGATACTGATACCACAGCACGGAGGGCTTAGGGATGGCGAAGCAACCGGATAAGATCGATAAATACAGCGAGGTTTCCCTAATCGCCCGCGGCGGTATGGGGGCGGTATATAAAGCTTTGCATCCTACCCTGAACCGTCCTGTGATCCTGAAGAAGCTTACCCTGCGGGGACAGAGTTCTTTTGCCGAGCGCTTTAAACGTGAAGCCAGAATCCTGATGGATTTTCGGCATGATGACATCGTTACGGTCTTTGATCACTTCAAACAGGGAAGTTCCTACTACATAGTTATGGAATATGTAGAAGGAAGTTCCCTGGAAGAGCTGCTGCGAGAGCACAGGTATCTTGATTCCATTGTTTGTGCCTACATTGTTCTCCATTCAGCCAGGGCTCTTGCCTATGCCCATGAACGGGGTGTTATTCACCGCGACATTAAACCCGCGAATATCCTGATTTCCCGGGAAGGGGCCATAAAACTCGCGGACTTTGGAATAGCTGCTTCAGCAGATGAAACCGATCTGGCCCTGACAAGTGACGGAATGACCCTGGGAACCCCCTCGTATATGGCCCCTGAACAGTTTGAGAATTCCAGAAATGTCGATGCCAAGGCGGATATCTACGCTCTCGGTATAATGACCTACGAAATGAGTACGGGCAAACGCCCCTATGCCGGCGGTTTTACTCCCGATCTGATCCATGCAAAGCAGAAGGGCAGGTACACGAGGCCGACAAGTTTCGTGCCTGTTATTGCCAGGCCGCTTTTAAAGATCATACGGGGTTCTATGAGAAGTTCCCGAAAACGACGGTTCAACAGTGTCGACCCGATAATACGGCAGGCCCGAAAGGTCCTTGAAACCTACAATCAGAATGAGATAAAGAGCCTTCTGGGTGCCCTTGTTCGGGGAGAAAAGGACCTTCCTGCACCTAAACAGCGGAAGCGGCCTTTACGAACAGGATTGCGATGGCTGGGAATCCTGTGTTTAACGGGAATTCTCCTGTGGGGGATATACGCAAGTACACTGTTTCAACCCCTTTTTCTCGGAAGCACTCATGGAAGGTTGAGAATTCAGATAGAACTTCCCGGACTTGAAGGATACTACGCAGGGAATCCGGTCAAGGCGGAACTTTTTGTCGATGACGGAAAGGATATTCCCCTGGTAAGCGCTCCCGTACTGGTTCCCCTGCATTTCTTGTCCAGGGACGAGACCAGACAGTATACGACCCTGCCGATGATGCTCAAATCAGGAATGTATCGAGTAAAAGTACGTTTCGCGGGGCAGATTTACTGGAAGTCCTTTTATCTGCCTCCATCAGATGCTGCGCTTAAGGAGGGGCCATTTTCAGAAACCCTGGAGTCTTTACAGCTTCCGGAGATTCAGTCCGGGCCTGTAGAAATTTCCTTTAATGTATACGACGCTGTGCGGGGCAAAAGCCTCAACAATGAGGCACTGGCTTATGTTCTGCATAATGATGTTGCAGTGCCTATTTACAGGATTCCCGATATTGAATCAGGAAGGGTCTGGCGTTTCCTTGTTCGATCCACTGGGTATATTGAGCAGGTATTCTCTCTCTATCTTGATCCCCGGGAAACACATCTGACCATAAACGCTGCTCTGCTGCCCCGACCAGCCTTCCTGCGGATAGAGTCCAAAGTACCGGATGCCGACATACGCATAAACGATTCGGGAACCATAGATACTTATATGAATGTACCGGAAGGAAGCTATCAGATACATTCCACCCATATCGGTACCGCGGTCGGAGAAACCATGGCAGTGCCCCCGGGACGGTATCGGATTTCCTTTCAACGTAAAGGAGAAAAGACTGTTCATGATGTCAACCTCATGTCCGATGAAACTGCCTCTCTTATCGGAAGATTGGAGAATGGGTCACTGCAGATTGTTCGTGAACCCTCAAGGAGATAAAGCTGTATGACCAGAACGATAAAGAAAATTCTCTATATTTTATTGGGTTTCTCCGCTGGATGTCTTGTATGGGCCGTCACTGAACCTTTCATGGCTGTCAGCGGCGGGACTTTTTATCTACGTCTCATTCTCCAGGGAGGATTGATTGGAGCCGTTTACGGCGCGGTGTTGGGAGCAGGGGAGGGAATTTCTGTTTCCATACCCCACAAGGCCCTCATGGGTGCATCTCTGGGTTTCGGGATCGGTTTTCTTGCAGGTATAGCGGCTATGTTTGTCGCCCAGGGCATGCTGCTGGTTTTGACCGGATCGGGAAGCGCTTCGATTGTCGATATTACAGAACGGTATCTTCCCCTGGCCAGAATACTGGGCTGGACTTTTATGGGGGCAATGCTTGGAACGGTGGAAGGAATCCGGGCAAAATCGGCGCGGAGAGCTCTTTTCGGAGTAATCGGAGGCACCCTGGGGGGGCTCATCGGCGGGCTTCTTTTTGAAGGCTTGAATGCTGTTCGGGTTTCGGCATCCCTGCTTCGGCTTCTTGGTTTCTGTTCTCTGGGACTTTTTATAGGAGGAGGATTCAGTCTTCTGGAATCTCTCGGACGTTTTGGGATTCTGAAGGTGATGAACGGCAGATACAAAGGAAAGGAATTTATTCTTTCGAAAAAAAACAGCAGTGTCGGCTCTGAGAACCGATGCGATATTGCCGTCCCCGGAGACCCGGCTATGCAGAAATTTCACGCACGGCTGTTCCGGAAAAACAGTGAAATGTTCGTTGAGCGAAAAACTGACGCGGCTCCCCTCTTTGTAAACGATAAGAGTTGTGAGATTCAGCGCCTTAAGTATGAAGATGTCCTTCGCGTTGGACATACGGTCATCCGGTTTTTGCCGTGAAGCTACGGCTGTTGGAGAGGATATGAAACGACTGACGATTATTGCGTGTTTACTACTGTTTTTCTCGGTGCTGTGGGGGCAGTCCATTGAGATTACCCAGATAGAAAACCGCCGATTCCTTGCTGACGGTACCCTTGATGTCTATTTTCTGCCAAGGGATGAGGGAGGAAGGCCTCAGGTTCTGACAGAGAACGTGGAACCGGAACTCTTTGTAGTTGATGGTGAAAAACGCATTCCCCAGAGGATCCTGAGTCTGGAGCAGGATGCCCCGCGAAGACAGGGAATCAGTTTTCTGCTTCTGATCGACAACTCGGGTTCCATGCACGATGAGTATCTCGGAAACATGCTGCGTTTTGAGACTGCAAGATTTGCGGTGGAACAGTTCCTGCAGGATATAGATAATCCTCTGGATAGAATCGGCCTTTCGGCTTTCAATACTTTCTATACCCCTCTTATGCCTGTCAGCCAGGTTTCCGCCCGGTTTGAGAATGCCCTGAATTCAATTCAGAGACCTGCACGGGAACACTCATATACCGAACTCTATCGCAGTATACGGGAAGCCGCCGGAGATCTGGCTGATTACCGGGGGCGTCGAGCTATTATTGTCCTCTCCGACGGAGAGAATTTCCCCTATACACTATCGGGGAATCCTCATCCTCTTTACGGTAACCAGGAGTTTAATCCGCAGGATGCCCTGAAGACTCTGCTTGACGAAGGAATCAGTCTCTATGCAGTGCATATCGGAGAGAAACAGGACAAACCCCTCGACGATATTGCGAAAAGAAGCGGTGGAAGAAGTTTTACCGCTGATGACAGAGGCAATCTCATGAATATATACCTGACAATCCGTGACGAGATACAGCAGGAGTACAGGCTTCGTTTCAGGCCGCCCTACCGCGGAGCAGAGATACATACCATGGAACTGAAAATCGCTAATCAGTCATCTTCTGCAGACTACTATGTACCCCATTTCCTGGGTAAATATTCAGATCCCCCGGGATGGTTGGTACTGATCCCCTTGGTAATAGCCGCCGGGCTGATAGCACTCTCGTTTCTGTATGTATGGGAAAAACCGGCAAAGGAGGCGGAAATCAATCTTCTCGCTGCGGGGAAGAACTTTTCACCCCGGACACGGGTAAATCTGACAAAGAATGTAACCGTGATCGGAGCGGGAAGGAACGCTGATATGACCATCGCTGGGAATCCTGCCATGCGCGAGTCCCATGCCAGCATCGTGTTCGACAAAGCTTCAGGGAATTACACCGTCAGCGCGGACACCGAGTTCCGGGTAAATAACCGCTTGAAAAAGAGTCATACCCTGAAAAGCGGAGATGTTCTCGACTTTGAGGGAACCACGGTAGTTTTTGATAAGCCTGTCAAGGGTAAACAGCACGGATCATCCTGAAATCCATATCCGTTATAAGGAAAAGAGACTGCATCCTGGTGCTGATGAAAAACGCTCCAATCGCGACTGGAGTCGGCATTGGCACTTAAGCCGAAAGTATAGACGTCGATGGACTCTCTTTTCATGTTACAAATCAGATGATAGTGGAAAAACTGAAGCTGATTAAAGAAGATTTATCCCGAATGTGCCTGTATCATAATAAATTGATCATCCATCAGGTGAGAGAAAATGAAGACGAATACAGGCATGTCAGTGAAAAACGGTTATTTTCATTAGCTGAACAGGACAATTGTTACCCGGTTCTGGGTAAATGATCCGACCGCGGCGGATACTAAAAAGGCGGTTCAGGCAGGCGCTGTGGCATGTACTACCAATCCGGCCTACTGTTCAAAACTCCTGCAGAATGAACAGGAATATATCTCAAGTGTTTTGGAGAAGATCGTTCGCCCGGGAAGGAGTGCCACCTGCTCAAGGAGCTCGGATACGCCGGTTTGATTATCCGTGAAACTGTCGGGGGCAGGGATTGCGTCTGTCCGGTCCCTGAAGAGACCAGGATCCCCATCCAAAGCATCAGTGCGTGTATGGAAACCATTGCATAGTGTTCCGAATCGTGGGGATGAAATCGTTGTCTGATCGTGGACTACCGTTATTTTGGAAAAAACCGTTATAACGGCATAGAAAAGCAGATAACCATATACCAGAAAATACTTTGATGGATGTCCATCCCCACGGTTCGGAACAGTACTAAACCATTGTTACCCTGGGTGATTATCGAAGCATTAACAGCCCCAGCATTAGTCCCATCGCCCTGGAAATCGCCGATGCTGTGCGGAAGGCCGAAGCAGGGAGCGGCCGCAGGTTCGGGAAGATCAGATTTGAGGCGGATCCGGTTGTTACAAGAATTGTCGAAGCCTGGCCAAAGGTTTTTCTGGCTGAACGCGCCCGGGGACCGGGACTGAATCCTGATGAGAGGATCGAGCGCATAGTTGAGCAGTATGTTGAATCGGCCCAGGGGCGGGTGGGCTGACGGCTGCAGTCCTCGGAAAAAAAAGGCTATCCGAATTGCTTCAGATAGCCTATTACTCCCCCGGACAGACTCGAGTACTTACGGTGTTTCTGACGCAACACCTATCGTACCGGCGTGTTTTGCGCAAGCAAAACACTCGACAAGTTCGAGTCTGTTTTTAAATTAAAAAGGCTATCCGAATTGCTTCAGATAGCCTATTACTCCCCCGGACAGACTCGA
>CAZKQJ010000012.1:0-96074 GCA_964554875.1 uncultured Spirochaetaceae bacterium
GAAAATAGCGGTTGGTCCATCAGCACCACCAATAATTCCGATTACAGCGGAGTTATCGCTAAACGATAAATACATGATCGTTTGAAAAATCGGCACGAAGTATAATAGGAGAACAATAGAGTTTATAATAAACAGGCAAAGTACGATTCTCTTTTTCACCGTAGATCCTTCTTTAATCTCTTTACTCTATCTACAATTGAATGATTATGTTGTTCAGTAGTTACATTGGGATCTTTCAGATTGTACCATAAAGTACATGGTAATTCTGAACATTGTCTGCAATTTTCAATTCTCTTTATAGTTGTGACACAATGATAAACTGGGCAAGAACCGGTATCAATATATCCGGACCACCAGACTTCGCCTCGAATAATATTACAGCCGCGACATTCTTTTTTCTTGAAATAATCACATTCAGTACAACTTGTTCAACATACTGAGATCATCTTATCTGACTCCATTATGGCTTCCGCATAGAGAACTACATTACACTCTTTTTATTGCTCTTTATTGCTTCTATAATCTGGTTTAGTCTTTTCTTTTTAGTTTCTTCTTTTTTTGCATCTGCATAAAAGTATGAGAGTGTTTTTCTGCCAGAGGGTGGATAATCTTTAAACTTATCAAGTATTTCTGGAACCTCTGCTAAAGCGGTTTCTAATAGCAGTATAGTGTCCGTTGAATTGTCTTTCGTCATTGAGCCTTCCCAGATCCCATCACGTTTTGCATTCTCAATGGCTTTCAAACCATATTCAGTCATTAATCCTGAATGAATTAACTTTTCTGCTAATTTCTTATTTCTTTCAGACCATTTACTCTTCTTCCTGCGAGGTGAGAATTTCTTAATATATGCTGGATCAGTACTATCGTTGCGTTTACCTAATTGCCCGTCAATCCAGCCAAAACAGAGAGCTTCTTCAAGTGCATCCTGAGCAGACAACGTCGTTGAATCCTTGCCCTTTTCAAATATTAACCAAACGCTTTCACTTTGATTACAGTTGATCCGTAGCCATTCCCTGAATTCATCTCTAGAATGAAATTTCAGTTTCTTATCCATCGATTTCCTCCATAAACTGTATTGTACAATTTCTGAAACCAGTACACTGAAGGCCGATTCTGTTATAATATCGATCCTGGTGATTCTTGCCAGTAACCTTCTGTGTACAGACTATAGTCATAACATCGTATAGCCAATGGCAAAGTCAAAAATCATTGTTTCTGTTGGCTGCTTCAGAAATGACTTTCATTCCAGCATAAGGTGTAGAAGAGCATGAGATAATAATAAAAACGGATATTGTTAAGAAGGTTAACTTTAGTTGCTTCATTATAAACTCCAATTAAAATTATTAAGTACAATGTTTAGATGTTATGCGAAGTCGGCCAACTGTCAAACTGGACGAAGCTGAAGGCGAAATCTCATATTCGTTGTAATACGGTGTTTCACTTTTGGGAAGGCATCAAACCAAGTTTTTCCTTTTCTATTCCTGGAAGTAATTTCTCTAGTTTTCCCAAAGACTCCGAAAGATTATTTCTGATCACATATAAATCTTGTTTATCCTTCTCACGCAAAGGTTGATTGGAGCAATAGAAGTAACCTTGTTTTGCAACAAATTGAGCTTCCCAGGATATGGTTCTGGCCTCAATATCCGAAAATATAGAATAATTGTTCTTGGGGAACGAATTCTGAGGCATTGGATACACTAAAGGATCATTTTCATCAAGGTCTAAATAATACTGCTGACCAACCAAAAAAAAGAAGCAAATATCAAAACCTATACCTGTTTTGAAGAATTTTATTTTCTGTCTGGTATTCACACAAATACGATCTGCAAAACCGGTAATAACGTCTGAAATTGATGAATAATTTTTACTGTCTAATATCAAATCAATATCGCCATGCATTCTTGTTTCTTTTGAATACAGAAAATCGAGTCCCCATCCTCCCATCAGCCAAGTTTCAATATTGTTTTCCTTACAGAGGCTCAAAAAATTATTCAATATAGTAAGTTGGATTTGGTTATTATTCATAATTGTTCGAATAGGGTTCCTCCAAAGCGATTTTTTGTATAGCTGCCTTTTAGAATAACGTGCAAAACGAGATATTTTATCATGCTTCTTTCGATATACACTTATTAAAATCTCAAGAATTTATTAAAAGTTTTCATCAACAATCACGTTCCCATTCCTCAATCCCCGAATGATCCGGACTTGTAACACTATCCATCCAGCAAGTCGGATCTTCATAGCGTAAGCAGCAGTACCATAAAAACAGTTCAAAAAGATGCGATTGTTTACCAGAGCATCAGGAATCCCCGGCTTCAGATTGATCAGACTATGATACATCATTTTCACATCTTTCCTTTACTTCTCCCTATTTTGTCTCTAAAAATCGGAAAGAACAATCTCTGAAGACAAAAATTTGACAAAATTATAACATAGAAAAGTGGAGTATATGATTATTTTTTGTTGAGTCTGGGAGTAATATAGATATATTGGATATAACCTTTGGAGTAGAAACGGGTAACTTATTCCAGAGATGATTGGGTCTTTTCCTGGAAGCTACCCGGGAGTCCAATGTCCAAAAGAATTCAAAGTTAGATCTTACGATACTCAGTCTGCGCGAGTCCGATATTCCACATGATGTTTTCATGGATTAGATCAGTAAAAACTGTGACAAATGCTTGGAAACTCTACTTGTCCTGAACTCTTTTCTTGAAAAAAGCTCAGCATACCTATACCCAGAGACGGCAGCGAAAGTTGACGCCGGAGCGCATCAATAGCTGTTATCAGCAGTATCTCAAGCATAATCGTTACAATCTTGCCTTTCAATTTTTACACGAGGCCTGAGCTGCACGAGGATTGCTCCAACAGAGGCTATAAGCATTCCTACAATATTAGATTTAGATAGGTTTTCACCGAGAAATACCCATGCCAGTAGTGCAATCTGAATCAGCATTGTCCCATTGATAACACTCGATTCCATTGCTGTTAGATGACAAAGTGTTTTGTTCCAAAGAGTAAAGGCAAAGGCCGTGTTTACACTTGATAGCCAGATAAGCGAAAGCCAGTACGCGAAGCTGACGACCACCGGAAGCCAATTTTAGCGAAGCGGAGTGGAATACTCACTGTTAAAGTACATATGTAAATTTAAAATGAGATTTCTTCATCCCTTCTCTTTCATAGAATATATGGGCTTTTTCTCTTTCACTATTACATGAAACTTCTAGCGATAGACAATTTTCTTCCTTTGCTGTTTTTTTTGCTTCATCCAGTAGTTTTCTTCCAATATTCTTATTGCGATTATTCGTACATACAAACAATTCCTGTATTTCAGCAACAGAACCATTATGATGAAGCAATTCTTGTATATGAACACTTAAAAACCCAACGATATTATTTTCTTCTTCAGCAACAAAATAAAACACGTCGGACCGTTCAATGTTTCTGAGAAATACGTCAGAAAATTTCGTTTTATCCAGTTCAGATTTCTCTAACTCACAGATCATTTGATAAACAATATCTATGTCCTCTTTTTTAGCATATCTGACATCAACCTCATACATTTTCATGATATTCCCTTTTGTTCCCACACCCCGCATGATCCGGCCTTATAAACCCCATCAAGTCGGAAAGTCAACGGAATATCAATTCACCTCGCTGAAGTACTGATGAAAGAGTTGATTCAAGATTCCGTCTATCTTCCTGGTGTTGTCGTAGATCGAGGAGAGCAGCTCTTCTTTCTCCTCGTTCTCTTTCGCCGTTTTGTATAATTCTATCGAACTATAGATCACCTGTATAGAATTTTTTGTGTAATGTGACAGCTCGCTGATGAACATCTGCTTTACTGCTTCAAAATCTTCCGGACCGATCACATTATTGATCTTGACCTCGACATTTGACATGGGCGAGCAAACATCTCTGAAAGATCCCTGGCCTGAGTCGTAAATGTTCTGCATTATTCTGGTGTACGAGAGGCTGCCGATATAGGTATCTGTTTCATCGAAGACGGGCAGGGTGAACTGCCGTTCTTCCTGCATTGTCCGGATGGCTTTAGAGAGATTGTCGTTAACAGAGAGTCTGGCTTTCGGAATGATGCAGTCAATTATCAGGTTATGACCTGTTTTAATGATGTCCGGCTGCGTAACGATTCCCTTGAAATCTCCATTGTCCATAACGACAACATAGTATTTATCCAGGAGAATCCTCTCTACCGATTCAGTGCTGGTGAACGGATGAACGACGTCTTCGTTCCTATTTATCAGGTGCCGGATCATCATCAATATCTCCCTTGATGTCCCTTTGGAAGATATGGACATCGAAGTTTACTTTTACGGTTTCTCCCTTTGTCACGAAAGGAAAGACGTGTTCCGATAAGACTTTAATGATAGTTTTCTTCGGTAACTTCTTGAGAATCATCTTGTTGACGATAACTGCTTCAATGTTCTTGTTTATATCATCGTTGATCTCAATGACTTCAAAAACATCCGGAGATATCAGCTGGAATGAATGCAGGACTCCGTGCTTTCCCTGGGGGACCTTCTTTCCCAGTATAAGCATGTCGGAAACCGGAGGAAGCTTGATGGTTTCAAAGTCCAAATTGATGCTGTACGACGTTGTTGTAGTACTCATTGAAAACCTCTCCTTGTCTGTATATACGTATGCCTATCCCCCGAATTGCAGTTCACGAGAATGGCAGCATTGAGCCCCTCTTCTAAAAATAATCTATTATTCTGAAGTGTCGTTCGGCAGGTTCGACGAATACAGGTACCGAATCCTGGAAGATCGCTTGCGATAGGGACGTGCTCCCCAGCATAATGAATACTACATTCATATAAGCGTTCCCGTGTTCCCGTCGTTTTTGCGAGAAATTGAGATGCAACATTTTATATTTAATCCAACCTGACTGGGGGAAGCTTTCCGCGGGAATGAAGCCTTCAGCATTTTAAAGGATTGTTCAATCTGGTTTTCGGATAAAGAATCCAGAAAATTGTCCAGCCGGATTCGTATATGTGATTTGGTATAAGTAGTTCCTGTTACCAGGTATTCAACAGTCGTATTTAGACTCTTTGCAAGAAAGACCGCCTGGCTGGCGTTGGGCATTGTTCCCCGTTGTATCCAACGGCTGAATGTATCAGGCCTCACATGCATTGACCGTGCAATACTACTTTGCGTTATGTTCTCTTCGGAGATTAGTGATTTGACCCGTTCCCAGAACAACATATCACCTCTGTCGGTAGTATATCATGGAGATAGGCATATGTGCCTATTTTTTCTCATTTAAACGAAAGTTTATCTTCTGATCTTACTGGCTGAGATGATAATCTGAGGTTGCCATTTCCCCAAATTGCACGCAAAGGTTACAGTTGCAAAATTGGAGAAATTAGCTATATAGGGAATTAGACGAATCAAATTAGAACATTAAGTTCCAAGTTCAGCAAGAACTGAGGCGAGGTCGACGACTCTCCTCGAAATGAGAGCAGTTATCTGATAGGATTGTAGCTTCGATGGAAGAATTGCAGCCGCTTAAATGGTGCAGGAAAGGGCTCTATCCTCCAGTCCAAATAACAACCAGACCTGTTTTTTTCAAGTTGTGTGAAAGTCACGGGATTTTCGCTGGCAGGATCGGTTTTTGTCTGAACGAATCTGCTTTAGCTTAGATGATCATTCGTTGCAGGACAAGATCGTTCTGAATTTCTTCTCCCATACGAAAAGTATGTCTGCCTATGATTTCAAAGCCCATTCTCCGGTAAAACGATATGGCTGAGCTGTTCTTTTCCCATACGCCCAACCAGACTTTAGTACAGCCATTATCTCTGGCGATCGCCATCGTTTTTTCTATCATAAATTTACCGTATCCCTGACCCATGAACTCTTTGCTGACATAAATCCTTTCTAGTTCAAGAGATTCCGGATCATTGATATCTGACTGGGCAGGATAAAAATTAACTTTCATGTAACCGACTAATAATTCTTTGTCATAGAGAAAATAGAAAAAAGATTTTGGGTTGTTTAACTCTTTGGATATTCTTTCAACAGAAAAAGCTTCATCCAGATACTGCGACATGGTATCTCTAGTGTTCAATTGATGAAAAGTATCATAATAAGTCCTACGCCCGATATTGATTATCTGGTTCAAATCAGAAATGTTGCATAACCGAAGATTCATTCTAACCTCTTTTACTATATAAAGAAAACCTGCAATAGCGTTCTGCGGATATTCGATATTCAGCGGAATCGAAACTGATAAAGAATTGGCCCGGAAAGGTGAAGTGGGTAATCGTTATTACGTGGTGTTTAAACTGAAATATCAATTCTGAAGATTTATATTTGAATGACATTCAGACCTTTTTGCTTTCAAAATAACCAAGTAATAAGAAACCGATTCCCGATAGTATAGAAGTAATATCGTAGGTCAAGATTCTTGAATCATCAACAATGTTCAAAAGGCCATTCAAGAATAAAAGAATTCCAAGGACCAGGAAAACGGTTCTTTTTGAATTTCTCATACAATATCCTCCATATAAAAGCTCAAAAGTAGTGAAATGCTTAACTAAAATCCCATCACTATCTTGACCAGCAATGCCTGATTCATGAATGAATATACCTCTTCTGTCTTCAGTATTGTCATTCAAAGCGAGATCATGAACTCATTGGTCTGCGCGATTCCGACACTCCAGGTAATGTTTTCATAAACAAGATTACTGAAGACCGTGACGAATGCGGGGAAAGTCCCCATATCCAGGAACCCTTCTTTGAGAAAGTCTTTTTTCATGGCTGGCATGAAATACCAGGAAAGAGCATCAGTCGCACCTTCTCCATATCCAATTGAACGATCTGCAGCGATGTCTATGGTGACTTTGTACATATACCTCTGGCCATCATAGGTCACATTATCAGAGAAAACGGGATGGTCTGAAAGCTCAACTCCGGTATTCTTATTTATAAGGTCCAGGGTCAGTGTTTTTGTCGGCCGGATCCCGCCGCCGGATATCCCTGTTGCATTAACCGTAATGTCCGAATCATTGTTGTAATCTTTCGATGTTGATATAAAAGCTATGATTGAGTACTCCGATTCCTCTTGAACGAAGGGGCATGTAATCGTCCTGGTTTTCTTAACTTGCTCTAAAGCAGAATCCCTTATGTCTGCAAACATTTGACTTCCGTCTATTGGATTATCGTTCAGTGAGCTTATGTAGACAAAGATCCTGGTTGTATCAGAAGGAAGTTCGCTGAAAGTCAGGCGTATTCCATCTGAAGTTGTATCTGCTGCGAGTTCGATGGAGTTTTTCGCAGTCGATTGATTGGTTACGCAGCCGGTATGAAGGAAGATTAATACCAGTATCAGGAGAAGGGTAGTGGAGAGGGGGGTGATTTTCATGGTGTCCATCCTTGGTAGGAATATCGGAGGATTGGAGTAAATTGATAAGTTCATTAATCTTGGTTTTTACTTTACAGAAGATCATAAGATATTTCTTCAGGGTAAGTTCTTTTTGTAATCGTTCTTTCCACAGAAGCTGTTTTGTCATTCCGCGCTTTTTGAGGCGACGGCTGTACTCAGGAAAGAGAGACACCAGAGTTGTGTACTGTTCACTTTCCTCCTGTTTTTTTTCTTCCAGGAGTTCGATCAGCTCCGTATCGCTGAGGTTCAGGCTCTCATCGTAAGAGATTCTGGACCGCCGGAACCGTACAAGATATTCACTGATGCTTGTTTTTGAGATTCCTGAAAGCTGTGCCGTTTCCCTGAGACGCCGAAAGAGATCATCCTTGATTTCGATGCGACCGATGATCAGCTGCATGGACAGCAGGAATGTCGTTTTTTCCATGGCTGCATACTGCCTCCAGGCTTATTCTCAAAGCACTTTGACGTAGAGACACCTGTCATCGCCATCGTCATAATAATCCTTCTGCACCGCTTCCAGGATATAACCCTGTTTTTCATGGAAGCTGCGGGTGGGGGCATAGAGCATGCTCGAGGAGGTTTCGATATATGCCTTCCTTCCGCCGAGCAATCTTATGTGGTCTTCGGCGTGTTCAAGCAGCATCCCGCCGATGCCCCTTCCCCTGAGCCTGTCATCGACGGCAATCCAGTATATGTCCCAGCGGTTGAAGGTCATAGGTATGGGGCCGAAGCATATATACCCGGTAAGACGGCTTTTTTCCCGGGCGGTCATGAAATAGTAACCGCTTTCATCGCCCTTTTTCAGTGCTTCCTGCACGAGCTCCAATGCCACATCGATCTCCCGGGCTTGGAAATAACCCGAGGATTCGAGAATTTCCCGTATCTGTTCGTCATCGCCGGGACTAAGCTCTTTCCTGATTACTATATTCATCTCTTTCCGCCCGAAGATGCTACAATCCGTTCAATCATCTCATGATATGATATGCCCGCTTTTGCAGCCGCTTCAGGAAAACCCGCTCCGGGAGAAATGCAGGGGTTCGCGTTGACCTCCAGGACATGAGGCTGTCCCGTTTCATCCATCCGGAAATCAACCCTGGCATACCCCTTCAGACTGAAGAGGCCTGCGCATTCCCGGGCAATCGCGGTGAGCTGCTGCAGCATGGGATCGTCGTCGGAACCGAAATCAAAACTACGCAAGGAGTTCTGATACGATTCACAGGATTCATCCCATTTCGCTCTGTAATCGAGAAAAGGATTGTGCTCATTTTTTCCGCTGTAGATGATTTCCGAAGGGGGGAGAACCTCCCATGAGTCTTTCCCATCGGACAGCAAGGCGACATTTATCTCCCGACCCGACAGAAACCGCTCGGCGAAAAAACCTCCTCCCGATGCCGCGAGGAGTTCATCGAGTTCTTCTTCCCGGGAGACCTCGACAACGGAATCTGAGGTCAATCCTGCCGAGCCGTGCTCCCACACCGATTTGACGATGTACCGCCCCGGGGAAAAAGTGCCTGAAGGAACCCCGCCGGCTTCATACCAGAAGGGAGTCGATATCCCCTGTCGAATCATCATCCTTTTTGAAATTATCTTGTGTGAGGTCAGGTAAAGTGTATCCGCACTGCAGCCCGTGTAGGGAATACTCTCCTGTTCAAGGATGTGTGGAAAGAGCGATATGAACCGGCCTTCTCCCGCAGAAGGGTCGAAAAGATTAAAAATCAGGCTGCCCCGGTGTTTTCCCAGGGTCCTGCGGAATTCAGCCAGGTTCATGTCGGCCTCTATTTCCCGGGTTTCATACCCGAGATCCTCCAGTGCGGTGCTTACCGTTTCCGCCTGGTCGAGGGTATCCTGATCGTCGGCGCCCGCCATGCTGGCGGGCCGGCAGAAAAGGATTGAAATCTTTCTAGAATTCATGCAGAACGATTTTTCCATTGTGCTGTCTTTCAAGAGCGGAATTCATGATCTCCCTGATCAGTTCTTCATAGCTAATCCCTGCAAGACGGCACAGGATCGGCAGATCGGAATCGACAGGATGAAGACCGGCGAGGGGATTAACCTCGATAAAACTGGGTCGTCCATTCGAATCCAGCCGCAGGTCGATCCTGCCTCCGTCCCTGCATCCCAGTCCTCTCCAGGCAGCAAGTGATAGGTCCTTGCATGCTTCTCCCAGCTCTCCCCCAATCAGGGAATATTCAACCAGTTCACGGTAGTTTTTTTTCGTCTCATACGAGTAGACCACCCCCGGCGTCTCTTCCCGAAAAACCACTTCCATCGCTGGCAAGGCCCTCGCACCGGTACCGGTACCGAGAACCCCCACGGTAAATTCCCGGCCGGGAAGAAAGGTCTCCACGAGAACGGGCTGCCGGAATTCGGCCAAAAGATCGCTGCAGAGCTCGCGCAGGTCAATTTCATTGCTGACCAGAGATCTGCTGCTGATTCCCTTGCCTGTTCCCTCCGCGGCAGGCTTTACAAACAGGGGAAAGGCGAGGGAGTGCCCGTCCAGGTCCGAAAGGGTTTTAACCACGATAAAATCGGGAGTCGCTATCCCCAGATTTTTAATAATATGTTTTGAAATCCCCTTGTGGAGGGTGATCCCGAGAACCAGCGGATCAGAAAAGGTATACGGGATTCGATAGGCATCCAGGAGGGCGGGTATCTGGGCCTCTCTTCCCAGACCGTGCATGCCTTCAGAGATATTGAAAACAATATCCCATCTTTCACCAAGGGCGAGCTTCCCGACCAGGGATTCAATTCCTCCGATCCGGACCGGGTCATAGCCCAAAGCCCGCAGGCTTTGCTCCAGTGCATCGATTGTTTCAGGGGAATCCAGTTCAGCAGTCTCTTCCGGACTGTAATCCTTTGCGAGGTATTCCTCCTGCAGGTCGTAGGTGAGACCTACACGCAATTTTTCCTGTTTTCTCTTTTCAGAGTTTTCCGACCAGAAGCCTGTAGAGATAGTGTCTATTGTCTCAGAGGCTGTTGTCAGGATATTCATAGATGTTCCCCTCAAAATTTTTCAGAGTCAGTTTCCCATTGACCGTTCCCTGAATGTAGTCAGGACTAATGGGGATCTTTCCGCCTCCCCCGGGAGCGTCTATGACGTAGTGGGGAACCGCGTATCCCGAGGTAAAACCCCTCAGGCTGCGGATGAGCTCTATCCCCTCCCTCACGGTGGTCCTGAAATGAGCCGAACCTGCAATGGGATCGCACTGGTAGAGATAGTAGGGTCTGACCCTGATTGTCATCAGCTTATGGAAGAGATTCATCAGGGTCTCTGAATTATTATTTACCCCTTTGAGAAGAACTGTCTGGCTGCCCAGCGGAATCCCGGCATCCGCCAGACGAGTGCAGGCTTCGCTCGACTCCGGAGTTATCTCATCAGGATGTGTTGCGTGAATACTCATCCACAGCGGATGGTACTTTTTCAGCATCCGGACAAGGGTTTCCGTAATCCGCTGGGGCAGGACCATAGGGACCTTCGTTCCCAGCCGAATAATTTCCACATGAGGAACTGCCCTCAGACTACTCAGAAGATACTCGAGGCTCTTCTCGGGCAGGGTCAAGGGATCTCCGCCGGAGACAAGAACGTCCCGCACCTCCCGGTGGGCCTTAATATATTTCAAGGCTTCGTCCCAGTCTTTCCTTCCCATAGCTTCGTTACCGTTGCCGACGACACGTGAGCGGGTGCAGTAGCGGCAATTAACCGAGCATGTGTTGGTCGCCAGAAGAAGGACCCTGTCGGGGTAACGATGAAAGAGTCCGGGAGCAACACAGTGGCCCTCTTCATTCAGCGGATCGTCCGATTCTCCGGAGGAGGAGACAAATTCGGCCAATCTGGGAATAACCGTCTTCCGAAGGGGTTGTGAAATATCCAGAGGATCGATAAGTGAGGCGTAGTAAGGCGTCAGCGAGAGCGGAAGCCTTCTACCCGCAAAGACGAGTGCGTCTTTTTCATCGTCGAAAAGACAGAAGATACGCTCCAGCTCCTTCAGGGTATGGATTCTGTTCCTGAACTGCCAACGCCAGTCATTCCATTCGTCATCACGGGTATCCGGAAAATAACGATTCCGGAAAGAGGATGATCGACGGCTGATGATGGGAAAAAGTTCAGCAGTATCCCCATGGCTGGGTAGAACGCTGACTAGACCAGGAGGCTCCTCGTCTTCGGCAGCGGGAACCGGATCGGAGAATTTAATTTGGATTGTGTTCCTTTTTACTGAAGCAGGTTTGGTTCGGGTGCAACCCGAAACGGCATAATCATTCTTACTTTCCATTGATTTTCTAATCCCTATATCCCGTGATAATCCATTGATTACCCGGAATGGAAAAGAAAATACCGCAACCAGGTTGCGTCGGTAAAAGCCGATTCTGATCACCAGAAACAGCATGTTTACCTACGTCTAAATTCATCTTTTTTGAAAATATGTCAATATTCTTCCCGAAAATAATTGCATTATTTCATTTCGGTAAAACCGCTGCTTTCCCGCTGTCCGCATCCCGCAACAGACCGGCTCCTTCCGCAAATCCCGTAAAGAAATGCCTCGCGTTCACGCCCAGGACACGGTTGTCGTATCCGCCCTCCTGGACGACCAGGGTCGGAATCTTCATTTCTCCAATGTGCAGTCCGTTTCTGAAAAAATCCCCTGACCTGAGAAGCCAGGTCCCCGTCGGATCACCTTTCGCGGTGTCAAGGCCGAGGCAGACGATCAGATAGCGGGGCTTGAACCGTCTGACCGCGTTGAGGGCCCGGGAGAGGGTCTCCAGGAACTTCTGACCGTCGACGTTTTCCGGGAGCGGGTAGTTGATGTTGTATCCTTTCCCTTCCCCCGATCCCCGTTCGTCCCTGAAACCGGAAAAATAGGGATAGGCGAATCGGGGATCTCCGTGCAGGGAAATGGTCAGAACGTCCGGTCTTTCATAAAAAATATCCTGATTGCCGTTTCCATGATGATAATCTATGTCCAGGACGGCCGTCCTGCCGTACTGTGCAAAGCGATAGGCCGCGGCGGCGGCGGAATTGAAGTAACAGAAGCCCCCGAATGCCTTTCTCTCCGCGTGGTGTCCCGGAGGCCGGATCAGCGCATAGGCGGCCCTTCTTCCTTCGAGAATGAGGTCCGCCGCGGTCAGAACGCTGTCTACCGCTGACCTGGCGGCTTTGTAGGCATTCTCGTTCAGGGGGGTGAAAGTATCTATGCAGTAGTAACCCGCTCTGATTTCAAGCTCCTTCGGGGGCCGCGAGGTATTCCTGATCGGGAATACATACGGATATACGGATTTTCCGGTTCCTACAGCCGCACAGGCTTTCCTGATATAGCTGAGATATCCTCGGTCATGGATCCGGGAGAGGACCTTCGTTCCCTGTTCCTTCGGAGCGAATTCGTGAAAAAGATCGGTCCTGTTCAGTTCATCCAGTATCGTTTTCACTCTGACGGGGGATTCCACGTACCCCCTCTCCCTGACATGGTGAATCTCGTGCTTCCGGTTTACCACCAGCGCGATCTGGTGATCAGGTTTTATACTCCGGCGCACACCGATAAGCTTTCCGGAAAGGTAGCGCGGCTCCCTGACCTTTACAGGATCATCCCTGAAAGAATCCGTCACCATTTTTATATACGCATCATCGCAGACATCTCTGTACTTTGTCCGGAGGATTGCCTTTATCGCCTTGCGGGCTGCTGCCCTTCGCAGGGGAGTTCCCGAACCCAGATCGTCGTACATCATGAAAGGCGGACAGGTATCTTTCGGCCCGACCGGGGTTTCATATTTTGTTCCGATAATCGGGAAAGCGCCGAAATTCTCATAGAATCTGAGCCGGGCCTGATTCTGCTCGATCAGACCCTCTTCTCTGCAGAGTTCAGGCTCGTCCGGTAGGCATTCGAAGAGAATGCCTTTGAGACCGATCTCCACGGCTTCCTCCCTGACCCTCGTATACAGAGAGGAGCCCAAGCCTCCCCGTTCACCTGCCTTTGAAGCGATGTAGTCCAGATAGCCGTGATCCAGGCCCGAAAGGGTAGATAGCACGGCAAATCCCTGCACCGTTTCATGAAAATCTTCTATTACAAAGATCACGACCTTCTGCCTGTTTTGCACCGGGTCTCTGAGGGAATCGCGTATCTTTTCGAACTTGGCGGCGGAAGTCCCGGGGAACTGCTCGAGAAAGATGTGCTCGATCTGCTCGATCGCACGGATATTTCTGGGGTAAATGGCATCATATATGCGCCGTATCTTGAACATGGTCTTTTTCCCTTCTGAACCCTGATTTCCAAACAGTAATTTCTAAGAACCAGGGTGGAATCTCCGATGTATGATACCATATACAAGGAGATTGAAGTGAGACCAAAGTTCGATGAAGATTCCGGAAGAGCGGAAAAAGTGTCCGCTTTGGGCCGGAATGGCTGTCCGGGTTACGCCGGAATATACAGTATAGCTGCTGTTATAGGCTGTACCGCACCATCTTCGCTTTCAAGTTTCTTAAAATCCCCGCGCCCCATCACCGGAGCACAGGACGTGCGGAGGCGGTTCTTATGCTGCCGGATTTGCATACAGATATCTCTGGAAAGCAATAAAGGTTTCCCTTATCTCTTCTATTCCGCCAAGTTTTTCTCTCGCATCTGTTATTGAATAATACTTCAAAGAAAGCAGATCCGGTAGTTTCTCCTGATCAAGCTCCTCCACACCGGTTTCAATATATTTGGAGAGAACAAATTCAAGAAATTCCTTCTGTTCTTTATTCAAGCCGTT
This sequence comes from uncultured Spirochaetaceae bacterium, assembly GCA_964554875.1. Taxonomy (GTDB): domain Bacteria; phylum Spirochaetota; class Spirochaetia; order JC444; family Marispirochaetaceae; genus Marispirochaeta. Next base: position 14,135 of record CAZKQJ010000012.1, read on the forward strand.
AAAAATAAACGGTCTGGCTATTGCAACCCGCTCTTCCCGGCTTATGGGTTGGACCGCGAAGGATACATACTCAAGCACATCAAAGATGTCGCTGTTTTCTGCGTTTACAAGTCTCTGCAGAGTAGATAACTCGTCTTTGCCGTAACCAGCTTCCTCAAGGCTTTCAAGTAATGCCTTGCGGGTAGATGGGACCGACCATATTTTTCTAAGCTCATCTTCATTTTCAAAAAATTCAGGCAGCTTGCCAAATAGATTTTGTAAAAACTCCTCTGCCGAAATGGGTTTTCCGTCGGCACTCCAGAATGAAGTGGCTATCATGTGCTGGATTTCTCGTTCTTTTCCGTTTCTTAATTTTATTTTCAGCTTTTTGGGTCGTTCCTTTTCTTCGGGCCCTTCCAGATCACCCGGTTCTTCTTTTACCTCTGAAGGTTCTTTCGGTTCCGACGGTAAATAGGGTTCTGGTTCCAGGGGCTCACCGTCCCATTCCGGATCGAGAAAGTGATGGTACGCTCCGACATAATCATATAGAGTGAAATGGTCCTTGCCTTCAAAAAGGCGTGTGCCTCTTCCGATAATCTGTTTGAATTCGATCATGGAATTTATCGGTCTCAGGAGTACAATGTTCCTGATATTTCTTGCGTCGACACCGGTTGAAAGTTTCTGGGAGGTCGTCAGTACTGTAGGAATACTTTTTTCATTGTCCTGAAAATCCCGAAGGTGTTGTTCGCCAAGCTTTCCGTCATTGGCGGTAACACGGTGGCAATAATTGGGATTATTGCTTTTCTTATGCTGGTTTATCAAATCCCGTATAGCCAGGGCATGCTCCTGATTGGCACAGAAAACGAGGGTCTTTTCTTTTTGGTTTATTTCATCAAGGATAATATGTACCCGCTTTTCTTCACGCTCTTTTATCTGAATAATCCTATTAAAGTCCTCTTCACCATACACCCGGCCCTCTTCAACCTCTCCCTCGACTACCGTATCATCCGGGGTATAGATATATTCATCGATGGTAGTCTGCACCCGTTTTACCTTGAAGGGGGTGAGAAAGCCGTCGTTGATCCCTTCTTTCAGTGAATAGATATAGACCGGTTCGCCGAAATAAGCATAGGTGTCAACGTTATTCTTCCGTTTCGGGGTGGCAGTTAAGCCAAGCTGGACAGCTGGAGAAAAATACTCCATAATTCCCCGCCAATTGCTTTCATCATTAGCTCCGCCCCGGTGACACTCGTCAATAATGATAAAATCGAAATAATCTCGGGGGTATTCACCGAAATTGGGAGCTGGGTTTCCATTCTCATCTCGACCGCTCATGAAGGTTTGAAATATGGTAAAAAAGATGTTTCCGTTTGTCGGTACACGTCCCTTTTTTCGTATAGCATCCGGAGCGATGCGTACAAGGGCGTCTTCCGGAAAAGCGTTAAAGGCATTGAAAGCCTGGTCGGCCAGAATATTCCTGTCCGCAAGAAAGAGTATCCTCGGCCGTCTTGATCCGTCTTTCTTCAGATTCCAGCGGGTATGGAAGAGCTTCCAGGCAATTTGAAAGGCGATAAATGTTTTACCGGTGCCGGTGGCCAGGGTAAGCAGGATCCTGTCTTTATCTTCTGCAACCGCATCGAGGGCCCGATTCACCGCTATTTCTTGATAGAAGCGGGGCGGCTGGGTGCCGCTTTTATCTTCGAAGGGGATGCTGTAAAAGGCGTCTCGCCACTTGTTCTGCTCCTCATGGGCCATGGCCCACAGCTCTTCGGGGGTGGGGAATGTATAAACCGGGCCTTCTTCTCCGGTTTTCATATTGATTCGGTAGATTTCTCGGCCATTGGTTGCATAGGCAAAATCCAGTTTCAGCTTTTCTGCGTAAAGTTTTGCCTGGGCAACCCCTTCACCGACTTCGCGCTCAGCGCTTTTGGCTTCTATAACGGCAAGCTTGACGTTTCTATAGGAGAGGATGTAATCGGCAATGAGAGGTTTGCTTCTTGTACCGCCGGTTTGAATTTTGCCGTGGGTTATCTGATATTCGCGGTTTATTTTAGATTCACTGGCAGAACCCCAACCGCACTGCAGTAATATAGGATCAATCAGCTCGGCTCTGGTTTCAGCTTCGTTCATCCTGATCTCTCCGTTTTTCAATCAGTCTTTTTTCTATCTCTTCCAGCTCCTTCATGTCCTCTTCATCGGCTTTTTTTGCTTCTTCAATTTTCCTTTTTTTATCGAATTCTTCATACCGTTCTTCAGCAAGCTTTTTCGCAACTTCCGCTTTCACCTTTCCGGCATGGGTCAGCAGTTCCTGTTCATTGAACTCCAGAAAGGCATCCAGTTTATCCGACCATTGCTCCATGGTAACGGTTTTTCGCTGCCTGGCCTGTCGTTCGGCGTAATCGAGGTACATGGTGACGATCTCATTGAGGTCTTTTATCTCTTCTTCATTCAGATAATTCTTGGCAATACCCACATCATATTTTCTAACAATGGATCCACGCCAGGAAGTAAGCCCCATATTGGGAGCCTCGGGATTGCTGCGCGATTCGATAAGCTCGGCCGCGGTTTTGCCGGTAACAGCCCAGAGCATCTTGTTCTGCACCTTCTTGAAGAAATCCTGTGCCTGCTGCGAGTCTTTATCGTAGTCGATGGCGGTGGCATAAATATCACGAATTTTCTGGTAAAAACGCTTTTCCGATGCCCGGATGTCCCGGATACGCTCCAGCCACTCATCGAAATAGTCCCACCGATCCGCTTTTTTCAGTCGTTCATCATCCATGGCAAAGCCCTTGATGATGTATTCTTTGAGGATATTGGTAGCCCAGATACGGAACTGGGTAGCCCGTTTGGAGTTGACCCGGTATCCGACTGCAATTATGGCGTCGAGGCTGTAATATTTTACCTGCTTTGTCTGGGTTTTCCCTTCTATGGCGCCATGGGAAGTGGTATGTTCCAAAATGGAACTTACCACTTGTTCGTCCAGTTCGCCGCTTTCAAAAATGTTTTTCAGATGCTTGGTAACAGCCGGGCGTTTTACATCAAAAAGTTCCGCCATCTGCGCCTGAGTCAGCCAGATGGTTTCGTTCTGGAAAACAGTATCTATTTTGATATTGCCGTCGGAGGTCTTGTAGAGGATGATTTGGGAATGGTTGGAGGGGTGGGTCATGATTTACCCTCCAGGATGTAATTATCATCATTTTCCCAATTTAGCGGATTTTCGATAATATATTTGCGAATGCGAAACAATTCGTTTTTATCACGGATAATATGATCGTGGAACCGGGGTTGCCAGGCAAATTCGGGATTGTTTTTCCTGATTTCAAATGCTGTACGGCCTTTGTACCATCGGATTATTCTGGAAATATTTTTATGAATCATTGGATTATGATCTTCTGTCACACCGCCGGTTTTAATATGACCGGAATTTCTGTCAATTTCCGAATTTTCGGTGGTATCGTTGGTATTCGTATCGTTGGTAGAGACGCGATTAATCGCGTCTCTACGGTCACGGTTATGGTTACAATTCCGGGTGAAATCATCATTTTTATCATTAACGCCTAAAATCCCATGAATATGATTGGGCATCAGAACAAATTCATCCAATGCAATATTGTCAAAATGATCCGGCACATTCTGCCAATTAATTTGTGCCATTTTCCCGCAATCGGACAATATCATTTTACCATTAACAATTTCCCCGAACAAACATTCCCTGTTTTTTGTACAAATGGTTACAAAATACGCCCCCGGTGATGCATAATCCCAACCCGGTAATCGTGCAGATTCCATGCGGTATTTGTTTTTATACAGGGTCACAATTCCCCCTCAAACGTTTTTTTGAGAATGGATTTTTTTAATTCTTCAAGGTCGGTTATTTTTTGCTGGTAGATTGATTTAAGTTGGTTGGATCTTTGAAAAACATAATCAAGTTTAGCAACAATTCTTTTTTGTTCTAGTAAATGGGGGCATGGTACAGATAATCTCTTTAAATCATTAATTGAAAGATTAGGTTGCATTAGAGTATTTGCATGTTTCAAGACATATTTTTCAATAATATCTGTAGTCAAGTAATAATATAAAAAGTCCCTGTTAATCTTTTTTTTATTTGGTACTAAAGCGGCTACTCGTTGATTAACTAATGCACCATCATAATTCTTTGGTACAATAGCAACTTTCAAGCCACTTGAAATAATTGTTCTCGTTAAGGCAATGACGATGTCACCTTCTTTGACTCGAACTTCACTGTAAATATCCTTGAAATTTTCTGGCAAAAAGTTATTTTCCTCTTCTACAAAAGCTTTCACACCCACATTTGTTATTTTAATTGATTTTATCTCATTTGTAGGTTTAAAATCTTTACTAGAAAAAGCATATCCATTTAATACTCTGGTGATTTCTTGTATTGATTTCCATTCACATCCCTCCGAAAATCCCCGTTTATCCCCGTTAATCTGCGGTTCATTCCCCTTCTCCCCAACATCAAAAATCCCGTTCAAATAACTCTCAAACAGTTCCTTTGCATTGGCCAGATTCTTCTCCGCGTTGGCTTTGGCCTTGTCTATGGCGGCAAAGGCTTCATCGAGAATAGCGACAATGCGTTTTTGTTCGGAGAGCGGGGGGAGTGGTAACTGAATTTCTCTCACATGATTTAAATTCACCCTAGGCCTTGTAGCGCCAGTAATATTCCCAACTAATTGTGATACTGATATGTCTGAATTTAGGTAATATTTTAAAAAAGAATAATCTACTACAGTTTTATTAGGTCGTATCCTTACAACATCTGCAACAATAATTCCAGCTGGGAAATCTTTAGGTATGAAACATGTTTTACCAATAGGTATCCCTAGTTTTGCAAGCACTAAATCACCGGGTTTATATGAATGATAATTTAGTTCTCGTGCTTTCTCGTTACTAATATACTTTATATCTTTATTTATAAAATAACCGTCGCCAATGTTTTGTAATCTTATTATTGGGACACCTTTTTCTTTATAATCAGAAACTTTGAGATTAGAACCAAAAGGACCAGAAACAATCAAATTTTTATGTTCACAACAATCTATTAACTTCTTCCACTCCCACCCCTCAGGTAATTTCTTCCCATCAGTCTCCATCTGCTTTAATCTGTGTTCATCCGTGGTAGGTACCATCTTCATACCAGCTCCCGCACCCTCTTCAAGACCTCGGCGCTCTCCTTATCCAGCGCGGCGATCCCTTCCAGAATCTCCTTGGGATCCCGCAGTACCGTTTCATCCTTCCTGTTGGGATTCTTCACAGAGAGATCATAGGTTTCTTCAGAAATGTCTGCTGCGTTAATGCTCCAGGAGTTTTCAGAAACCGCCTGCGTCTTCTGAAGCTCCACAAATTCTGCAAGGTCCTGCTCGTTCAACGGATTGGTTTTTCCCAGGTTTCGGCCGGGATTCAGCTGGTAATACCATATCTTTTTGGTCGGTTCGCCCTTTTCGAAAAAGAGTACAACGGTTTTTACCCCGGCTCCCTGGAACACGCCCCCGGGTAGGTCAAGTACGGTATGCAGATTACAGCTTTCCAGAAGGGTCTTGCGCAGGGATATGGAGGCATTGTCAGTGTTAGAAAGAAATGTGTTTTTGATAACCACACCGGCCCTACCGCCGGCTTTGAGTCTCTTGATGAAGTGCTGAAGAAAAAGAAAGGCAGTTTCTCCGGTTTTTATGGGGAAATTTTGCTGAACCTCCTTGCGTTCTTTTCCGCCGAACGGAGGGTTTGCAAGAATCACATTGAAGCGGTCTTTTTCCTGTATGTCGCTGATATTCTCCGATAAGGTATTGGTGTGGATGATATTCGGCGCCTCGATACCGTGGAGGATCATATTCATGGTACCAATGATATAGGCCAGTGATTTTTTCTCTTTGCCGTAAAAAGTCTTTTTCTGTAAAGTTTTCATGTCACTGGTAGAAAGATTCTTTTGAGTTCTTAAATACTCAAAGGCCTCACAAAGAAAGCCCGCTGACCCAGCAGCACCGTCATAGATGGTTTCTCCTATTTGCGGCTTCACTACTTTCACAATGGTTCTGATAAGCGGCCGCGGGGTATAGTATTCTCCGCCGTTGCGCCCCGCGTTTCCCATGTTCTGAATCTTGCCCTCATACAGGTGGCTCATCTCATGCTTTTCTTTCTGGCTTCTGAAACGCAGTTCGTCAACCAGATTGATAATTTCCCGCAAGTTGTAGCCGCTCTGTATCTTGTTCTTCAGCTCACTGAAGATCTCACCTATCTTATATTCGATGGTGTCCGGATTATCTGCCTGGGTTTTAAAACTTCGTAAATAGGTAAAGAGTTTCTGGTCAACAAAATCCCGAAGATCATCACCGGTCAAAGCTTTATGATGGTCAAGTTTTCCTTCTTTTGTTTTGGGAGCCGCCCATACATTCCATTTGTACTCGTCTGAAATGATAGATGAATATGATTTAGATGAAAGCCTGGCAGCAGCCTCTTTATCCTTCTCAAGATCGTCAAGGTATTTTAGAAAGAGAACCCAGGATGTCTGTTCCACATAATCCAGCTCACTGGAACAGCCGGCATCTTTCCAGAGGGTGTCGTCGATGTTCTTAAAGGTTTGTTCAAACATGTTTTATACTCATTCCTTTCTATTCTTTAGCCCGGCACAGATGCCTGGCTTCTTGGAGCGCGGGGATTTTAAGACCGCTTTCAGTATATTTATACCATATTTTTACACGCTTTAGTGCTGTATTGCCTATAACGTCCCGCGAGTACCCGAAGTTGGCGCCGGGAGCTTGCGACCAGAGCCAATTTGGGCGGAGCGAAGCGTAGCCGGGTACTCGCTGTTATGTTTAGTGCCCGGCTGTTTTAGCTTCAGGTTCAGCAAAGTACAAGGATATACTTTGCTGATATACCTTATTGTTCTATTTACCTGCTGCTTTAGCAGCAGATTCAATCCAAGCTCCTATATTGTTATATCCATTATCACTTTTCCAATCATATGTTTTGTATAGTGATGAGAAATATACTTTCTTCCCATTTTGGGTAATATACCAATCATCAAAAGGATTTCTACCTTTTGTACTAGTATTGCCATTTCTATCTTTTATAGTATGGATATATATCCCTAGCATACCATTTCCTTTTTGATGGCTTGATTTAATCTCATAGTTAATCCATTTTTTACCCGCAGTATCTGTACCAATTAATACAACAGTTACAGATGTTCCGTTTAATTGCCCATCTATCCATCTCTCAATTGCAGAATCAGTTTTTTTCTTGACCTCTTCCCATTCAGCCGAATCAAAGAAACCTGCTGCGGTTCTGTCTTGAGTAACCCAACTATTCCTTACAATGCTAGCCCGCCAGTTGTCATTCCTATAACGGAAACTAAAAAATGTTTTTCTTGCCATTTGACTACTCCTTTTATACTAACTCTAAAATATCTAATATGTTTGAAATAATTTGTTCAGGTTTATCAACTTTATCATTCAATTTTTTGAAAGCAGATATAAGTTTTTTATTTGTGGAATCAAAATAATCTTGAATATTTCTATCTACAAATTGCCATAGTTCATTTGCCATGTACCCACTACAACCAATGGGTATTGGTATTAACCCGAGCTCAATTGCTATATCAAATTCTTCTTTCATTCCCTCTGCAAGAGCAACTTCTCCATTAATTATTTTATTTCCCATAAAAAAGATTGCAATTCCTGCTGAACCAACAATTTCATATCTATATTTTCTCCAAGTCCTTTTTCTTAATTCCTCATCTTTAATGAATTGTGGAAAAGGCTTCATATTTAAATAATCAACAACGCGACCATTATGCTTATCATATACAGCTTTTATTGCTCCTGTTATGAAAGCATTTCCAATACCTAAACCAATGCCCGAAGATATTTTATAATTTCGCTCAACGAGCAATTCACCAAGTTTATATAAAAATTCTTCTACTTCTGGTTGATCCCATTCTCCAAATTCATTAGCACTTCCCGATAAAAATATTGATTTGCTTTTATATATCTTTTCAATCTTATTTAAGATCTGTGTAATATCTGAATATTCCTCAACTAACAAAGCTTTTACTTGAAATCTTTTTAGGTCTTTTATCATGAGATCTTGCTTTACCGTGGCTTGAGTATATTCGTCTTCTGTATCGTAATCAGATCTATTACATTTACGGAAAATACAATAATGTTGACGTTGGTGCTCTTTAAAATATCCTCGAACTCGACTCATTATATAATCTAAATTGGGATCAGAAAAACTAAATCCAAGAAATAAAAAGGTTTTAGAGACTAGATCGCCGGATAAGGCGGTAATGTAGGGAGCTCTTTCATTTGCATATTTTTCATAATCATCTCTTGTCAGCACAGTTGAATCTGGATGATCAATGTCTCCATGCATTTTATATATTATTGCATCACGTTTTGATTTTGTCAGAGATAAATGATTGATTGTGTATTTTACATCAGGAGTTTTACGGGCGCTTTCTAATGCTTGCTCAAGCAGTTTGTCATAATTTGTTGTCCAATATATTAAAATCGGCAGTCTTGCCATAATATTATGATTCTCTGTTGGTTCACGACAAGTTGCTATATTGTCTAATAAATGTTGGCTTATCCGATGTCTTCCATTATCATTTAAAAAATACTGTGCTATGCCAATTAAATCATTTTCTTTTTCTATATCTATGTTTAATTCTACTGCAAATGGTTTTAGTAATTCTTTCCAGTTTACATAACCAGCAGATGTAGATAATCCTGCACCGGCAAAAATGGCCGCATTGTTTTCCTCAAGCTCAGTAACAAAATGTGTTATAAATGATTCTATTTCTCTTGTCATTCTTATCCTCCTATTTCCGAGGCCACGGATGGCCGAGGACTAAAAAGCTCTTAAGCCGGGCATTGAACATAACGGGCGGTGGAACCGCCGTGTTAAGCGTAGTGCTCCCTTTATGATAAACTTCATTAAAGTACATGGATGTACTTTAATGCCTATTTTTGTTGAAGTAATTCAGCAATTTCACTCGCAATTTCATCAACTGTATGAGTTGCTGTACTTCTTGCGACTTTATCCGCTAACGATGGACTATAGTCTATTACCTGCTGTTTTGTAATATTATGCCAGATAGGTAACAGAACTTGCTCCCCAGAAATAGCCCTAGTTACAATTCCATCCAATTCATAATTAGTCCACCCTTTTGAAATGAAATTCGGAGACAAAACAACTAACCCTACTCTACTAGAAGATAGTCCTTGATCAATTTTCTGTCTTAAACTATCCCCAATACGTAAAGTAAATTCGTCATACCAAACATTTAATTTTTTGCTTATTTGTGCATTTGCCAGAGACCTTACAATATCATCTTTATCTTCAGAAGCATGGGAAATAAAAACATCATGAATTCTTGTTCTATCGTCACCTGTACTTGGTGGTAAATTCTCATTTATTAAACTTGGAACCGTTGAAAGTGGTGCCTCTCTAATTTCAGGTAGAGCTCCAGGAATAACTCTTACGGAAGCTTTTGTGCTTCCGCGAATACCTTGCATATCAACAGCCACATGCCAATGACCAGAATTGGGGATTTGTAATCTTAAAGGGGATTTTTTCGCCAATCCACCAATATATTGGTGTCTTCTACCATTTTTATAATTAGAGAAATTAGAACTATTCATTAACCTGACATTTGCTCCACTAGTTAATGTTACTTCAACAATTTCACCTCTTTGCCTTTGACCAAGATCGGTATGGATAAAATTCATGACTTTCCTCTTTTAATAAATAATTACGAGAAATCAAAAACTACACAACCATTACCTGCCGCTGCAATTCCTTTTAAGTCCATTGTAGATTTTAATTCTGCATTTTTTAGTATTATTAAAGCTTGTTTGCTACTTGCTGCAGCAGCAATCCCTTTCAAATCCAATGTTGATTTACTCATTATAATTCTCCTTTCTTCCCGAGCCATGGATGGCGAGGTTAATATTATCTGAGCATTACGCTTAACGTTTCAGAAATATGCGAAGTTGCCTGGTACCCCGAAGGGGTTGATAAATATCTGGAAAATTGTAACACAATTTTACGGATATTTGTCAAAGGCAATTTGGGTGAAGGGCTTTAGCCCGTAACCGCATATTTCTTGTTAGATGCTGCTTTTTTTGCCGTCTCTCCTAGTACTCCACTGTAAGGCATGGATGCCTGGAAGTGGATTTTTTATAGCCATAAAATACAATTATTTTCAAATAGTATCCTTTGAAAGTTGTTTCATTATATTCTTACCAATATCGGTAAGTTCAAAACACCCGAAGTCGAGTAATTCATTTGTTTCAGGTTCATCTATGGCACCTACTTCAGTTTTGTATTGAATAAGACCTAATTCAAACAATTTATTGAAATGATTTTCACTAAATTTATTATTTAAATAGAGAGTTTCCCATAAGCCATCAAAAGTATCATCAATTATTGTTTCAGCTAATAATATATCCAGAATGCTTTTTAACTGATTTCTGGAATCATATATTCCATTTTCAATTAATTTATCAAGTCCACCAATATTCATTAAACTTAAAGAAGAAGCATTTAATAATTCCAAAAGTTCACTTGCAATGATAAGAATTCTCGTAGATAGAATCCTATCAATATTTCTTCCATCATGGGCTGTATAATTTCTATAATAGGAAAATGTTGATTCAAAATATTTTTTTGCAATTTTTTGTTCTTCTTCATCAATTTTAGTCACAAGTCTCAAATGTCCACCATTTGAAAGATATTTTTGTATAAGCCTGATTCCAAATAATTTTTTATCACCAGTTCTTTCTTTTAATGCTATCTCTACTTGCTTCATAGCTGTTGTTGCTGCCTCTTCATAAAAACCTTGTTCATAAACAGGAAGACATTTGTCGATTATTCTGTCATGAATTAATTCTTTTAATTCCATTTCGTCCTCAAAATGCCCGCCATGGATGGCGGGAGAATTTATATAAAGCTAGGCAAAAAAAATTGCATCTAACGGGCGGCGGTTAAGCGCAGTTGCCGAAGCAGAAGCTTGCTTCTGTGTAGGTAATTGAGCTTAACCGCAGATAAGCGAAGTGCCGCAGGCACTCGCTTGTCTGCGGTGGAACCGCCGCCCGATAAACAAAAAGCCGAAGGCGTTTTGTTTATCTACTATTACCCGCAATGCGTAATTCAAGATTGCTTATCCACTTCCCCTCTCCAGATACTCATCGATATCGCTCTGCTCCAGATAACCCAGTAAAACCGCTATCTCCCCGAACTTGAGTCCTGGGTGCACCCTCTGGTACTCCATAATCTTTTCAATGTGCTCGAGAGAGAGCATCTGTATTCCCGCAAAGTATTCACCGATTCGTTCTTTCATACCCCTTCCTGATCTTTTACTTCAGAACTGTATGGTGTTCCTGGCTCGAGAATCATAAGCCGACTTATGGAATGAACAATCGCTACACATAGCATTTTGTGATGATTATATCATGGAAAACTGGAGGATATGCATATTTTTTAGAATGTTCTGGTATAGGCTTAGTTCCGGCTTGCCTGGTCCCTGGTCCAGCAGCCTTGACACCGATCAATGATCGGCTCTGCCATAATCCGGGCTTCCCGAATATGAATGTCATGCCTTGCAGCATCATAGAGTATATACACCGGTGTTTTTTCTGTTTTAAGCGCTATAGACTGAAGCCTGAAATCGGGATTATCCTCGAAAAAGTCGGTGAGCTCCTGCATGATTTCCGGGTAATTCTGATATGCACAGCAGAAAGCGGTTTTTCCTTCCCTGCCAAGCTCACTGATAATCCTTGACAGATCAAGGCTGCAGTGGCGATGGGTCGGAGAAATAATCATCTTTGGTATCTCGTTTTGTGTGAACACATCTATTAATATACCAATAATCTGAAATTTGTCAATTATTATGATTAAATGTGTCAGAATTGTTAAAAATTTAGACTGGGAAAAATCACCATAGTGAATTAGAATTATGTGTATGAACCGGATAGCCGTCCTTCTTGGAATACTGCTGTTTTTGACCGCCTGCACAACATCATCTCCCTATAATCGCGGGTCCCTGAGCGATGCCATGGAGAAGGCGAAGGATGATTATCCCGGGGAACGGGAAGTACCCAACGAACGTGACAGAAGGCCCTGGTGGGATGCTGAGGAGGATGACCAGACTGTTGCGGACGAAGCAGTCCACCTCGCTTCCAACAGCAGCGGTCGGGTCTATCTGGGTGGGCGGGGCGGTAACTCCTGGAAAAGTTCTCCCTATTTTGATTCCCTCATGGATGCGGAACTTCTGCTCAGCTTTCGGGATGGCCGTGCTGAGGCCGGTATTTTTGGCGGTTTTAAGTCCGTAACGGCCAAAGAAGGCAGTTCAATTGAGGAGTCCGTTGACGGCGGTGTGATTTTTCTGCGGGCCGGAATCGAAGGACGATACTATCCTTTTCCCGAGCTTGAATTTTTCTCTCCCTATCTGCTGGGGCAGGCCGGCGGTATATATATGTACTGGTCCTTCAAAAACCCCCTGCAGGCCGGAGCGGATACAATCACCTCGGACAGTGTGGGCGGAATGATGCTCGGCGTGGGCATAGGGGTCAATCTGATTGATACCGATTTTTTGCGTATCGGCGCCGCCTGTATTCCTGAGACCCATCTTTTCCACAGCGAAACCCAGGAGGGGTTTCAGAATGATGTTTTTGATTACTATGGAACAGTGCGCTGGGCTGTGGAGGCGGGACTGTCTCTTTAGTTAATATGTACCTCATTACACAGCAAAGCTTGGAGTAAACCTGGCTCCAGGGAGTTCTTATTCTCAAACATTTATCCCTGGGATAATGTTTTCTGTGAAAAACATAAATAAAATTGCTATCCCTCTGCAGGTGTTTTATACTCAATGCATGTCGATACACCTTCTGTTTTCATGGCTGGGACAGCATGACCTTGACGCTGCCTTTGAAAAGGAAAAAACGGGACTCGGACCGATAGCGGCGGCTCTTGACTCCGGTCTTTATAAAAGACTGGTGGTTCTGTCAAACTATGATGAAGAAAAGTCCCGGCTGTACTGTTCCTGGATAGAGGTAATGTATCCTAAGGTCGTTACGATTCTCTATCCCGTGGTACTTACAAGTCCCACCAACTATGAAGAGATCTATACTGCCTGCGAATGGGTAGTGCAGCAGGAAGAGTCTGATGATACGGAACTGACCTTTCACCTGAGTCCGGGAACACCGGCCATGGCCTCGGTATGGATTCTCCTGGCAAGCGGCAGGTTTCGTGCACGGCTCATAGAAACCCACCTGGGGGAGGGCCTCAGGGAAGTAAAACTTCCCTTTGATATTTTTGCCCGATACCGTCCGGAAAAAGGAATTGCCGGCCATATTTCCGCCATCGACGATTCCCTGCTTCCCGAAAGCCCCGCCTTTGACGGGATTATTCATGATTCTGCCGAAATGAGACGAGCGGTGGCAAAGGCCAAGAGGGCCGCGGTTTTTGAGGTGCCCGTGCTTCTTTTAGGTGAATCAGGAACGGGTAAGGAGCTCTTCGCCAAGGCTGTTCACCATGCTTCGACCCGTTCCGCCGGGCCTTTCATTGCCGTCAATTGCGGTGCAGTCCCGGATTCTCTGGCGGAATCTGCCTTTTTCGGCCATGCCAAAGGTGCCTTTACCGGAGCCCTTGAGATGCGTCCGGGATACATAGAGATGGCCGAGGGAGGAACCCTCTTCCTCGATGAGATCGGAGAGCTTTCAAGGGACCTGCAGGTTAAACTTCTTCGGGTACTGAACGACAGAAAGCTGCGCCGCCTGGGAGAAAACCAGGTACGGGATGTGGATTTTCGATTGATCAGCGCAACTAACCGCAACCTTGCTCTCGATGCGGCGGGAGGACGGTTTCGTCCGGATCTTTTTCACCGAATCGGTGTAGGCGTCATTAAACTTCCACCCCTGCGGGAGCGCGGACAGGACCTGCCCTTGCTCACTGAACATATTTGTACCCGGCTTAACAGAGAGTTTTCTTCCACCCCCGGTTGGCGGGAAAAAACTTTAAATCCAGGCGCTATGAAGGCACTCGGACAGCACTACTGGCCGGGAAATATCCGGGAGCTTATAAACACCCTTACCCGGGCTTTTGTATTCTCCGGCGGAACCGAGGTCGACGAAACCGCGATCAAGGATTCACTCATGGATTTTGAAACTTCTTCGGAGGGGCTGCTGGACCGGCCTTTGGGCGAGGAATTTTCCATCGAAGAAATTCTTTCCCAGACTGCCGTGCATTATCTTGAACGGGCCATGAAGCAGGCCGGAGGAAATAAAACCCGGGCGGCGAAGCTCCTGGGCCTTAACAGCTACCAGACTCTTACCAACTGGCTGGAACGCTACGGGGTGGGGGAAGACTTTTAATCGCCCGGGCTGCTGGATCACGGAGTAATACATCCCAGCAGATCAGCTTTGCTTTCCGGTCTGATTAATGCTGACGACAACCGGCGCGCGCAATCGGATCAGACCTGGATGGGAAGAGAGATAAAGCCAGTACTCTTCAAAACAGTACAAGCGCACCCTTGATGAAATAAAACCCGATCACTCCGGTTACAGAGAGTTTTATCAGGATGGCAGCCATGGTCCCGGTAAATACCCCGAAGGCCGCCTTGAAGGGTCTGGATTCGGGCCGCCTCCAGATTAGTTCTCCTGCCAGGGCTCCCGCAAAGGTTCCCAGTATTGTTCCGAAGGGCGGAAAAAAGATGGTTCCGATAATCATGCCTGCAATACTGCCCCGAACTCCTGCTTTTCCCGCGCCCGACAGGCGCGAGGCTGCCACGGGGAGCAGGGAGTCAAAAAGCGCTGCTGCAAGGGAAACAAGTCCCAGAAGAACAAGCAGCCACAAAGGGTATATAACCCATGATCCCGCCAGGGATACCAGTATCAGTGATAGAAAGGCGACAGGCGGCCCCGGGAGAACCGGAGCAATGCAGCCGATGAGCCCTGCTATGATAAGAAGACTGCCTGTGAGGGTGCTTAAGACAGCCGGGATCATCGGGAGCTCCGGTCTGTGCTGAGAAAGCCCGTCAGAAAATTCCTGACGCAATCCCCCAGGGTGGATGTATTGTAGCCGCCTTCCTGGAGAATCAGGCTTGGAAGGTCCATGGTGGCAAAGGCCGCCCCGATTTCCGAATAGTCTGCCGTATCGAGTCCGAGACCGCCGATGGGGTCGTCCCTGTGGGTATCGAAGCCCGCGGAGATAATCAGATAGGCCGGGTTAAAGTTCCGCACTTTCACGAGTATCCGGTCCAGTGCCGCCAGGTACTCTCTTTTTCCTGCCCCCTTGGGAAGGGGTTCATTATGGTTTGTGCCCTCAGCCTGACCTTTTCCGATCTCTTCAGCGTACCCCCAAAAGTAGGGATACTCCGATGAAGGGTCGCAGTGAATGGAACAGGTAAAAACCGACTTTACCTCTTCGAAAAACTCCTGGGTGCCGTTTCCGTGGTGGTAGTCTATGTCAACGATGGCGACGGTTCCTGAGGGCAGCAGGAACTCGGCTGCAACAGCTGCATTGTTAAAATAACAGTAACCGCCGAATACCCGGGGGCCTGCGTGGTGTCCCGAGGGGCGGCACAGGACGTACACTGATTTTTCACCGCCCCGGATCATCTCTGCTCCCGTCAGGGCGCTTTCGGCGGATGCCCGGGCTACTTCGTAGGTCCGTTTTTTGATGGGAGTTACTGCGTCGGTGCACCAGATTCCACCCCAAAGGGGCTCATCTACTTTTTTTCTGAGTCCGGCTCCTTCTCCGGGAAAAAGATCGGGATAAAACTCCTCCTCGTCGGTGGACAGCGAGGCGGATGTGTTGCGGATGTAATCGTGATAGGGATGAAGACGCGAGATCAGGCGTTCAGGATAATGCTGTGCCGTGACAAACTCGAAATCGCCGGATTTCCCCAGGGCTTCCTTTATGCTTTCCACACGGCGGGGCGTGTCCTTTACTTCATAGGTTTCAGGTCCGAGCTGGTATTTCCAGAAGGGATTGTGGAGGCTGTCGTTGTATTTCTCAATGACTTTCATGAATATTTCTCCCTTTTTTCAGAAGTTCAATCACCCTGTCATGGGGAATTGATGGACACCAGCGCTGCTGCCTGCCGTTCATTCCCCCGGAACAGAAGATTGCATTCAGCACGGCCTCCTCTGTTGCTTCAATTACTGCTTCGTAGACAATGTTTATATGGTTGTCCGAGATGCATTTCAGGTTGATAAAGCTGCCGGGGGTACGGGCCGAACGTGGTTTACGGTTGCCCGTACTGAAGGCAATGATTATCTCGCCGCTCGTCGATGCGGCATAGGACCCTGTACGTCCCAGACCCAGGGCGGCCCGCCTGGCGATGCGGTTGAGCTGACTGCTGATAAGGGGGACGTCCGTCGCCACGACGACAATAATCGAACCCTCCGACGCCTCCCGCCGACCGGAATAATCAAACTCGGTGTCCAGCTGACGGCCCACCACAGCACCGTCGATGCTAAGGTTTCGCATCTTGCCGAAATTTGAGAGCACGAGCACCCCGATGGTGAAGCCGCTTCCTTCCGGCAGATCGAAAATCCGGGAGGATGTTCCGATTCCCCCGGCGAAATCGAAGCTGGTCATCCCGGTCCCGGCACCTGTGGACCCCTGGGGGACCGGACCGGGAGAGGCCGCCTCAATCGCCTTTATGGCATCCTGTGCACTGCAGGTCCCGATGCGTACATCATTGAGAAAGGAATCATCCGCTTCGCCTACAACCGGAAGCACAACGTCGGTTTCCGTCCCCATGGCGGGGTATTTACGGCTCATGTGCTGGATTACCCCGGAGTGGACCCTGCCGACGGAGTGAGAATTGGTCAGGAGAATCGGTGTTTCCAACCAGCCTGTCTCCAAGACCTGGGTCAGCCCGGACATTTCACCTACGCCGTTCAGTACAAAGCCCCCTGCGGCGATGCGGTTAGCGTAGGCTTGCCGGGCGGGCAGAACAGCGGTTACCCCTGTACGAATGCTGCTTGATTCGGTCTGTCCGGGTATCGGTACATTGTCCTCGATCCTGGTCAGATGTCCGACCCGGACCCCTTTGACATCGGTAATTGCATTTACCAGACCCGGATTCATGCGGCCTATCTGGATACCCAGATCTCTCACGCCTGAGCGGGGAAGGGTTGACGGGTGCCGGTTTTTAAGATTCTTCCTGGCTGGACGAATGGCCATACCGTAACGGCGGGCGGCGGAACGTATTATCAGACGCATCACGTCCCTGAACTCGAGTCCCCGTTCCCGTGCGGCGGTCATCAGGGATGCGCTGGGATGCAGACTTGGCAGGGGATTCAGTTCAATAAAATAGGGCGTACCATCGTTATGCAGTCGTATATCCACCCGTCCAAGATCGGGACAGGTCATGATCTCGAATACCTGCCGGGCCATGTGCAGGACCGAGCGCTCTTCGCTGCCGTCGATCCGGGCCGGACAGATCACCTGAACCGCCCGGGCTGTCTCGCCTCCCTGCTTCATATCATAGTCGTAGATATTGAATTTACCGCCGGTCATTTCCAGATCGAAGGTATGTTCCACAATGTCGAGGATTTTCCCCGGGTAGCCTTCAATAAAAGGTACGCTCAGTTCTCTTCCGGTGATGAACTCCTCCACAACCAGCCCCTCAGGATACTGACCGAGAAGCTCTGCTATCCGCTGGTCCGCCTCTTTTCTTGATTCTACAACGGACTTCTGGGTAATGCCCTTGCTTGAGCCTTCGGAATTGGGTTTGATTATCAGGGGATAGCACAGGTCTTCATCGATACGGCGGTTTTTTCCGCTTATGAGGACACCCTTCGGAACCCGGATTCCCCGGGATGAGAGTACGGTTTTTGCCAGATGCTTATCCAGGTTGAGGTGGAGAAGCGAGGCGTTTCCGCCGGTGAAGGGAATACCCATCTGCTCATACAGTCCGGGGTAAAAGGCTTCCCGGGAACTGCCGATGGTACCCTCTGCAAGGTTGAAGATAAGGTCGGGTTCGCTTTCCACCAGACGCTCAATAACCTGATGAGGATTCCCGCTTACCTCGACAAGCGTAACAGTATGCTGCAGGCTGCTGATGGCCCGGTATATGCGCTCAATGTCCTCCGAACTCAGCAGTTCTGCTGTGGCTTCGGAATCGTCGGTTCGGAGATTATATGCGATGGTAATCCTCATACGCCCTCCCGTGCAGGTTAGATTATACTATGTCTGCGCGTGTTCCGCGATTGCTCTCAGAAAATGAGTTCCGTACTTTGCCAGCTTCACCTCACCGACTCCGGGTATATCCAGCATCTGATCACTGTTTCGCGGCAGACGGCTGGCCATGGCAAGAAGGCTTGTATCGGGAAAAATCATGTAGGGGGGGAGTCCCGCTTTGTCCGCGAGTTTTTTACGCAGGCTTCTTAATACGTCAAATAGTTGGCTGTCATGCTCTCCCTGAAAGGTGCTTACTCGGCCTGTCTGTATCCCGTCCTCGTAAAGCTGTCCAAAAATCTTGAGATCTCCCCGCAGCACCTGCCTTGCCTTCTCGGTGGGGACGAGGCTCCCATGCTGCTGGTCCTGAGTAAGAAGTCCCTGCCGAATAAACTGCCGGGAAAGATGAAACCACTGCCGCTTCGAATATTCCCGTCCAATCCCGTAGGTGGAGAGTTTTTCATGCCCCCTGTCCAGGATTTTTTGAGACTTTGACGCCCGTAGCACATCGATAATGTGCCCGGCGCCGAATATCCGGCCGGTACGGATAACACAGGAGAGAAACTTCTGCGCCGCCAGGCTGAGGTCTTCCGGGGATTCGGCTTGTTCTTTTTCTGTGTTGCAGATATCGCATTGTCCGCAGTTTTCTTTTTCGTATGTCTCGCCAAAGTAGCAAAGAAGAGGTATCCGCCGGCAGATTTCAGATTCGGCAAAATCTATTATTGCCTTCAGGTGCAGTTCCGCCGCTTTCTGTTCTTTTTTATCTTTTCCGGAGATAAAGTAGCGAATTGTCCGTATATCGCCGTAGCCGAACAGCAAAAGACAATGGGAATCAAGACCGTCGCGTCCTGCCCGTCCGATCTGCTGGTAATAGCTTTCAATGTTCTTCGGCAGATCACGGTGAATAATAAATCGGATATCCGGTTTGTCTATGCCCATGCCGAAGGCGACGGTTGCAACCATTATCTGAACGTCGTCATTAATAAAGGCCCGCTGGTTTGTTCGGCGTTCCTCGTCTGTCAGGCCTGCATGATACGGAAGTGCCCGGAATCCCCGGGACCGAAGCATGCTTGAGACTTCGTCGACTGAGCGGCGGGTGGCGCAGTAGATAATTCCCGCCTTGTCCGGATATCCCCGAATAAAATCCAGCACTTGAGAATCTGCGTTCGATTTCGGCCGGACCTCCAGGAAAAGATTGGGCCGGTCAAATCCGGCAACAAAGACTTCCGGCCGTATAAGGTTGAGGCTGTCGCAGATATCCCGGCGCACTCTCTCGGTCGCAGTGGCCGTCAGGGCTATCCACACGCCTTTCGGGAACCGTGTACGCAGGGCGGCTATCTGACGATATTCGGGTCTGAAATCGTGACCCCACTCGGAAATGCAGTGGGCTTCGTCTACGGCTATACAGGAGATATCCAGATGCTCGAGAAACCCGGCGGTTCGTTCCTGCAGCAGGGTTTCCGGTGCGGTATACAGCAGTTTTATTTCTCCACGGCCCAGCAGATCCATGTTTCGACGGTACTCCTCCGGAGCTAAGGAGCTGTTCAGACAGACAGCGGGGACACCAAGCTCCTTCAGCTGGGAAACCTGGTCTTCCATAAGGGAGATAAGGGGAGAAACGACCAGAGTGAGCCCATCCAGTACGAGGGCAGGAATCTGGTAACAGAGGGATTTTCCTCCTCCTGTTGGCATTACAACGAGGGTATCCCTGCCAGAGAGAACTGATCCGATTATATCCTTCTGCAGCGGCCTGAAGGTATCAAAACCAAATACTTTCTTTGCAATTTCTTTCGCTTCTGTTGTTGAACCCATCATCGCCCTTTTATCTTAGCAGTTTTATCCTGTAGACTGAACCGTACATGTCTGTAAGTGAAGCGTCGACACAGGATAGCTCTAAAAACCAGCTAAAGGTCCTGTTGATTCTTCATTTCCGCGGTATCTCAAAAACTGCCTCCTGACATTGTATTTCATTCTTCCCCTTTCTGCGAAAGAAGTTGCGCTATTTCCGGGACTCCCCTACAATAAAGCTATGAACAGTAAGACGATAGTATTGCTGGGATTGCTGGTATGGGTAATTCCAGGATTTGCCGGTGGAGAAGGAGAAAGGGAAAAAAAGACGGTTCAAGGATATACAGGGGTCGTTCATTACCTTGAAGGAAACGTCAGCATGAACGGAGAGACCCTTTCCATCGGCGATACCGTTGATCCTGGTGCCACGCTGACTACCGGCGAGGACTCCTACTGCGAGATTGTTTTCGGCGGAAAGAATGTCTTTCGAATTCTTGAAAGCACCGTTGCGGTAATCGATCTGGGAAAGGGCAGGGGTGCCATACAGGTGGACAGAGGAACCATGGCGTTTCTGCTCACGCGTCTATCGGCCCTGGATGCAGAGGAACCTGAATTCCTGGTGGATACTCCCTCAGCAGCCTTCGGTGTTCGGGGAACAGCCTTTTTTATCGCCGTTGAGTCCGCTGTTTCGTCCTATGTCTGTGCCTGCAATGGCAGCCTCCATGTGGAAGATGCAGCAGGAGGCAACATACAGGAACTCACCGGGTATCATCACAAGGCATTACGAATTAAAAAAGCTGGAGACGGAAGCTTTGAATTTTCAGACCCCGGTCTTTTGTACCACGATGATGACGACATGAACAATCTTGCTCACAGCATTGACGAGACTATTCCCTGGGGCCGTCTGGAATATTGACTTTCTTATTCAATCACTATCTTCGAAACCCATTTGACCCAGTTGCTTCCATCGTGGCTGCCTGCGGCAAGCCGAAGGGGAAATCCGTGGACCCGGTGAAACTGCCTGCCGTTGAACTCCCAGGCTATAAGCATGTCATCCTTCATGGCTTCGTTAACCGGAAAACGCGTACGGTAGGAGTCATCAGGAACTGAGAATATCACCATCTTTGCGTCCCGGCGTATTCCCGCCCGCTCAAGGAGGGTCCGTACAGTAACGCCTGTCCATATTCCCGAATCGGTAAAGGTATCGACACAGATCAGGTCCAGCTTTTTCCTTACCGTGGGCAATGCCTTTACTTCCGTGAAAGAGAGGGAGAGGGGACGTCGTACCTTTCCGGTAACCGTAAGTCGGTAGGTCTCTTCATCCAGATCAAAAGGTCTTCCCGTAACATGAAGACCGTCAAAGAACTCACCGAACTCAAAAGTCTTTTCTTCTGCCGCCGGGAAATATACCAGGATGAACAAAAGAATCAGAACAGTCAGAGATTTTCTCATACACAGCTTCTCCTTTCAGGCTTACTGAACTTCAGCTGCCTGCCTTAGTTTCTGCTCCCAGATATTCTGATCGAATCCATACAGAAAAACATCATCTATTTGCAGAACAGGGTAGATTATGGATTTTCCGCCGGCGGGTTCAATCTTACGCTTTATTTTGATTATTTCCTTTCTCGGAAGTATGTCCACTTGAAGATATCGAAACGCGAACCCCATGCTCCTCAGTAATTGTTCTGCATCTTTGCAGTGATCACAGAACGAGAGACCGTACAGTGTAAGTTCCGGAGATTCAGGCCTGCCTTCGATGCTTGTATACGCTGCTGTCATCAGTAGATCCTCCCCGGTGATCCAAATGTTTGCACAAATCTTATCGTATATATAACGCGCACTATATAAACGTAGTAATTGTCTCTCGTCTCGTCAAGATAAAGTTGCCGCATTGAATGACGGGCAGTATTTTATGTTCCTATGAAGCGTAGTTTTGATTACACCCGCAAACCTGCCTGGATCCGCATGAGTCTTTTGAGCAACCGGGACTTCAACAAGATAAAAAGGAAGGTCGGAGAACGCAGCCTTACCACAGTCTGCGAAGAGGCCCGCTGTCCCAATATTCACGAGTGCTGGGGAGAGCACCGTACGGCCACCTTCATGATCCTGGGAGACACCTGTACGCGGCGCTGCCGCTTTTGTGCGGTCAAAACCGGGATGCCGGGAGATGTCGATCTGGCGGAGCCAGGGCGCGTTGCCCGTACCATCGCTGAGATGGGTGCATCTCACGCGGTTATAACCATGGTAAACCGGGATGATCTCGATGACGGAGGTGCCGCCGTAATGGCTGCTACGGTGCGTAAGGTTCATGAACTGGTGCCTGAGTGCAGTGTCGAGGTACTTTCGTCCGATCTGATGGGGGACAAAAAGAGCCTCGAAATCATGATGGATTCACAACCGGAGATCATGAGCCATAACCTGGAGACGGTGCGCCGTCTTACCCCCGGGGTCCGTTCCAGATCTGACTATGACCGGTCGCTGGGTTTCCTGCGAATGGTTAAGGAGATTGATCCTCGGAAGCTCACCAAATCGAGCCTGATGCTGGGCTTGGGGGAGGAAAAGCAGGAGGTATTGAAGACCATGGACGACCTTCGGGCGGTCGGTGTGGAGATCATCAACCTCGGGCAGTATCTTCAGCCGGGGCGTACAAATCTGCCTGTGCTGCGGTACTGGGAGCCGGAGGAGTTCGACGAACTGAAAAGCGCCGCCCTGGATCGCGGCTTCCTTCACTGCGAATCCGGACCTATGGTACGTTCCAGTTACCACGCCGGCGAGCAGTATCAGCTTATACGGCAGCGGCTACTGAGGGACAGGAGTTAGAAATAAATTTCCGCCTTCAACTGTTCCCGGGAAAATCCTTTTGTTCTGGCAAAACTGAAGAGCTCGTAGATCATGTCGCTGTTTCCGCAGGCATAGATTAGGTCAAAATCTTGAATGAAGTCCGGATTTGTACGAAGGAATCCGGTGACTCTGCCGGAAAATGCACCGGAAGAAGCATTCCTCCTGCTTACACAGGAAATCAGTCTGTCGGGGCTAAAATCTTTATAGAGATAATCTTCTTCCCCATGGCGGACTCCATGGAGCAGGGTGTAATTTATATGAGTTCCGGATTCTGAAGAGCTCCCTGCAAAGGAGGCAAAAGGCGCGATTCCTGTCCCGGTGGCTGCGAAGAGTATCCTTCTGTTCCGGCAGTCCTCCGGAAGAAGAAACTCTCCAAAGGGCCCCCGAATATCAAGAAAATCCCCCGCCTTCAGTTCTGCCAGTTCCGGGGTAACCAGACCTTCAGGGATGCGCCGAAAGAGGATGCGACCTTCTCCTGAACCGGGTACTGAGGCAAGGGAGTATTCTCTCAGGTGTCCCATTCCCGCGGGGCCGGCCATTATGTACTGGCCGGGTCTGAAGGAAATTCCGCTAAGGTCAAAGCGTAAAGCATAGACGTTGTTGCCGAAATACTCCCTGACGTGTATCGGGCACCGCACGGCCTTTTACCACCCGCCGGATGCGCCTCCCCCTCCAAAACCGCCCCCGCCGCCGGAGAACCCGCCTCCACCAAAACCGCCGCCGGAAAAACCGCCCCGGGAGTAGCCTCTCCTGCTGCGGCTGGCAGTGCTTCCGAGAAGGGCACCCCACAGCAGGGCGCTTCCGAAGGAACCGCCCATCCTGCGGCGTCGAAAAATCATGCTGAGAAAAATGATGACCGCAAAAGCGAAAAAGTTAAAAGCCGCGCCCCCTTCGCTTCTCGACTGCCTGCGTTCGGCGGCAGCCAGCGTCTGGGGGGAAATATCAGCCTCGCCGGTAACAATGCCGCCGATTGCCTGAACTGCCGACAATATTCCGCCGTCGAAGTCCCCGGCGCGGAAACGGGGCTGGATTATCTCCCGGATAATAAAGCCGCTCTTGATGTCCGTAAGCCTTCCTTCGAGGCCGTACCCGACCTCGAGGCGGATCTTTTTCTCCTCAAGGGCGACCAGCAGAAGCACCCCGTCGTCACGGTCGGCGTCACCAAGCTGCCACTGGTCGGTTACGCGAATGGAAAAAGCCTCCAGGGACTCCCCCTCAAGGCCGGGGAGCGTTAACACTGCGATCTGGGGTCCCGCCTGTTTTTCCACCGCTTCAAGATAGGCGGAAATCTCCTGTTCATTCCTGGCAGACAGTATTCCCGCCCGGTCATTTACCCGTCCCTCCAGAGGAGGGACTTCCAGTGACAGAAGTGGCAGACTTAAAAGAAGGAAAAAAACAGCAGAAAGAATGGTTTTCGTATCCTTGAAGCTCTTCACGATCCACTCTCCAGTTCCTGCGGAGAATTATCGAGCTCATTCCTGTCGTTCTGCCGCCTTTCGATTTTTTCCGCAAGAATATCTCCGGACTCCCTGACCGCGTCAATAATGGCATCGCTAAGCTCTCCTGCGGAGATTTTACCGATCATCTTCTTGACAATACTGTTCCAGATTTCCGGATCCACCTTCTCGTTGATCCCCCGATCGGCGATCAGTTCGACCCGGTGTTCCAGCAGGGAGACAAAAATAAGGATCCCCGTATGGTCAAGGGTGTCATATACGCCGGCTTCCATAAAATGCCGCCGGGCACGAGACTGGACAGCGGCGGCCATTACCTTCTTCGGAACGATCAGACGGTCAACAGCCGGTATCTGGGCAAGGAAATAGGCAAGGGCGCCGAAGAAAAGACCGATCCAGCTGTAAATAAATGGAAGCAGTCTGGAGTTGAAGTCCCAGAACAGGGAAGAGAAAAAAGCCTCCATGCTGCTGTCAAAAAGCGCCGTGACGGTAAAAACAATAAAACCGACAACGAGAGCGAATGCAAGCTCACGAAAACCGTAATCGTCACTCTCGGCGATTACGGCGGTGGCGATTTCTCCACCGCTCATTTTTTCAGCCTCCGCAACGACGGCGGCAATGCGTTGACTGTCGCTTTCAGATAATAGTGGCTTCATACTGTCCTTCCTAAAAGGATACCTGCGGCGCGCTGGATGCACCCTCGGCGGAGGAAAAATAGGCCTTTTCCCGGAAACCCATCATGTTGGCAATAATTACCCGCGGGAACTGCCGTATGTAGGTATTGTAATTTCGTGCCGCCTCGTTGAAACGCTGACGTTCCACTGCTATGCGGTTCTCCGTGCCTTCCAGCTGGTCCTGCAGAGCCAGAAAGTTCTGGTTGGACTTAAGGTCAGGATAATTCTCGGTAATCATCAAGAGGCGCTGAAGGGCGGAACCGAGCCCTGCCTGGGCCTCCTGAAAACGCGCAAAGGCTTCCGGATCCTCGAGCAGGGACTCATCCATCTGCATAACGCCGCCGGCTCTGCTCCTTGCCTCGGTGACGGCGGTGAGGGTCTCCTGCTCCTGATTTGCAAAACCCTTTACCGTCTCTACCAGATTGGGGATGAGATCGTACCGACGCTGGTACTGGTTCTCCACCTGTGCCCAGGCGGCCTTGACGGATTCGTCCATACCTACCATCGAGTTGTAGGTAGTCCGGAAACTGCTGTAAATCAGAAAAAGAATAACAAAAATAACACCCAGGACTATAAGTCCAGTACGTAATCCCTTGCTCATTGACCCTCCAGGCTCGGTGCGGCGGACACCATTCTCGTATTTATTACCCTATAATACAAAGGAGACGTTCCATCGTCCACCATTCCGACCTGTACCAGACGGCTAAACCCGAAACTCCTTGTAAAAAATGGCACCCTCATCTATGATATCCGGCAATGATCGATTTCAGTTCCGGACCACAGGTCTATTGTATCGGCATAAAGGGGACGGGAATGTGTGCGCTGGCGGAGTACTGCCGCCATGCCGGGGCCCATGTGGAAGGTTCGGATGTACAGGAGGTCTTCTATACCGACGAGATTCTGAAGACCCTGGATATTCCCGTGCATACGCCCTTCAAGAGTGCGAATCTTCCTTCCCGTATCGACCATCTTTTCTACTCCGCCGCCTACGATGCGGACAACAATCCGGAAATGGCGGAGGCGGCCCGACGGGGCATTCCGGGGATGAGTTATCCCCAGGCCCTGGGGCTGATTTCCCGGGGACAGCCCACCGGCGCGGTGGCGGGAGTCCACGGAAAAACGACCACCACCGCTCTGGCAGGTACCATGGCCCAGGCTGTTGGTCTCCCTGTGGGGGTGATTGTCGGGTCCGGGGTTTCAAACTTCAAGGGCCGTTCCTGTCTCTTTCTGGGAGACAGAGGCCTTATCGCCGAGACCTGCGAATATCGCCGTCACTTTCTGAATGTCTCTCCCCGCTGGCTTATTGTAAGCAGCATAGAACCGGACCACCTGGATTATTTCAAGGATTACGAAGATATCCTGGACGCCTTTACCGAGTATGCCCTCAAGCTGCCGGAAAAGGGAACCCTTATCTACTGTGCCGACGATGCGGGAGCCTCTGAGCTCGCGGAAAGAATGCGGTCCCGCCGCAGTGACCTCTCCATGGTGCCCTACGGTTTTACCGCCGGCGGGGACTATCGCCTTCAGGATTACCGCGTGGAGGGTGAGCGGCTTGTTGCAGAACTTGCCGGATTTACCGGTCCTCTTCGGCTCCGAATTCCCGGCCGGCACAGTGCCCTGAACGCCGCCGCCGCCGCTGCCCTTGTTACCATTATGGGAGAATATCTGGGGCTCGACCTGGACAGGGAGAAAATGCTATCCGCCTGTGAGGATTTCCGGGGAAGCAAGCGGCGCAGCGAGATAATCGGGGAGGCCGGGGGGGTTCTTTTTATGGACGATTACGCTCACCACCCCACAGCCATACGAAGCACCCTCCGGGGTCTTCGGGAATTTTATCCGAACCGGCGCCTGGTGGTGGATTTCATGTCCCACACATATTCCCGTACCGCCGCCCTTTTCGACGGCTTCGTCTCCGCCTTCGGCGATGCTGATGAGCTCATACTCCACGATATTTACGCTTCCGCCCGTGAGGAATCAGGAGGAGTCAGCGGAGAACAGCTCTACCGGAAAACCTCTGAACTTCACCGGTCCGTACGCTACTATCCTGAACCGGTTGCCTCCCTGGAAGACCTGGACGCCATGCTTTCTCCGGGGGATCTGTTTATCAGTATGGGAGCGGGAAACAACTGGAAGCTCAGCCATGAACTCTACCAACGACGAAAAGGAAGGTCAGCATGATCAGCATGACAGGCTACGGCTACTGTGAGGAGGAGACCGAAAAGCTCTATCTTTCGGTGGAAATCAAGTCGGTGAACAACCGTTACCTGGATATTCAGATAAATCTGCCTCCTTTTCTGAATCCCCTGGAACCCCGGCTGCGGGAGTTCCTCAGTTCCCGGGTACGCCGGGGCAGGGTGGAACTCTATATACGTCTGCGGGAGCTGGAGGAGGATCTTAAGGTACATCTGGACCAGTCGGTGGCCTCAGAATACGCGGCAATCCTGCGGCAGCTTGCGGAGCAGACGGGAATTACGGAACCCCTGCGGCTGGAACACCTGCTGGGAATGGAGGGTATCCTGAAGAGTACCCGAAGCCGCGACCTCGAGCGCTACTGGGAAGCAATCCAGCCGCTGTTGAACCGGGCCTTCGAGGATTTTTCCCGGACCCGCAGGAATGAGGGAAGCGCAACGAAAAAAGACATTCTAAAGAATATCGATAGTATCAGGGAATCCCTTTCCGGGGTGGAGGTACTGAAGGACGATCTGGAAAGCTACTTTACGGAAACCGTACGGGGAAAATTCCAGGAGGTCATTGGAGACCAGGTCGAGGAGAGCAGGGTCCTGACTGAAATCGCCTCCCTGATGGTCAAATACTCGATCAACGAAGAGCTGGTGCGCCTTAAGGGACACCTGAAGAGTTTCAGCAGCATCACGGAAGCCGAGGATGGGGTAGGGAAGAAACTCGATTTCCTGGCTCAGGAGATACACCGGGAAATAAATACCATTGGGTCAAAAAGCGTTCAGTACGATATAAGCTCAAGCGTCGTTTCCATGAAAGACGCCCTTGAAAATATACGGGAGCAACTGAGAAATGTCGAATAGAAGAGGAATAATCGCCATATCCGGAAAAAGCGGCTGCGGCAATACCACCGTAACACACCTGGTGGCGGAAAAGCTGGGATTTCGGGTGGTCAACTATACCTTCAGGACTATGGCGGGGGAGATGGGAATCTCTTTCGAAGAGCTCTGCGCTCTGGCAGAAAAGGATGATGCCTACGATCTCAGGCTGGATCGTAAACAGGTCGAACTGGCAAAGGAGGGCAACTGTGTTCTGGGATCGCGCCTGGCAATCTGGCTGCTAAAAAACGAAGCGGATCTGACGGTTTTTCTCGATGCTTCCCTCGAAGTGCGGGCCGAACGGATCGCGTCCCGTGAGGGAGGAACACATATCGAGGTTATGGAGAAGACCGTAGCCCGGGACCAGAGAGACCATGAACGCTACAAAAGAATCTACGGCTACAATAACGACGATTACCGCTTTGCCGATCTCATTATCGATACCACCGTGACGGACCAGTACGATGTTGCCCGGCAGATAGTAGAGCAGTACCGAAATCTCGGCAGGGATTGAGCAGCAGAGCCGTTTTCTGCTATAATCTTCGTTAATACACAGAGTGAGGCGGTTTAAATGATAATTCCCTTGGACCTACTGGTGGACAACACGGATAACGTATACGAGATGACCTGCGCCGCCATTCGCCGGGCGGTACAGATTACCATTACCGGAGACGAGGAGATCGAAGAGGACGGCGGAAAGGTCGTATCCACAGCGATCAAACAGGTCCTGACAAAGACCGTGCAATACAGGCTTGAAGAGTAAAATTTCTTCCACACATCAGGAACCACCGGTACTTCCGGTGGTTCTTCTTTTTGGCCCCACCGGGGTCGGTAAAACCGAACTGATTCGTAAGCTGTCGGGGAGAGATTTCGAGGTGATAAGCGCCGACTCCATGCAGGTTTACCGCGGCATGGACATCGGCACGGCGAAACCGGACCCGGTCTTACGTCAGCAGATCCCCCACCATCTTATCGATATCCGCAATCCTGACGAACAGTTTCACCTGGGTGATTTTATACGCCTCGCCGACGAAGCTGTTCTGGATATTCTGCGGAAGGGCAGACTGCCGGTTATCTCCGGGGGAACTGCCTACTATTTCAAGCATTTTCTTTACGGACTTCCCGAAGCCCCTTCGTCTGATCCTGAAATCAGGGCGGAGCTTGCAGAGATAGTCCGAAAAGAAGGACTCAAACCTTTGAGGGAAATGCTGCGCCGGGTTGATCCCTTCTCGGCCGGGCGGATAGACGACAACGATGCCTACCGTATTCAGCGCGCCCTGGAGGTCTATATGAGCAGCGGGCGTCCTCTCTCTTCTTTTCGGGTACCGGATACGATGAGGGAAGGGCTTGATCCCCTGATTATCGGTCTTTGCAGGCCCAGAGAAGAACTGTACCGGCGCATTGACCGGAGGGTGGAACAGATGTTCGAAGCGGGACTTAGAAGCGAGGTGGAATCCCTGAGACAGGCGGGCTGCAGCTCAGAGGACCCGGGTATGAAGGCGATCGGTTACCGCGAGTTCTTTGAAGCAGAACAGGAACCTCTTCCCCGGATCCAGACTGCGAGCCGAAGGTACGCTAAACGGCAGCTCACCTTTTTCCGGGCCCTTTCGGGTACGATATGGATGAATCCCGGGGACCATGAAAAGATCCTGCAGAAAATCTATTCGTTTTTGAGTTTCCGGAAAGAGTCAATCTCCCGAATCTCTTCTGTTTCCATTGAATAGATACGGTTATCCTCCTTATCCCCTCGAATCCTGACCCGCTCGGTATGCTCGCTCAAGACGATTCTGATACTCTCTTCCTGTTCTTCCATATCCGCCGCTGCAGGCTGGGCAAAGATATACCGGACAAGGAACTCTCCATCCGCCGTTTCCCGAAGGGAAATATCCGCCGTGCCGAAGACAAACTGTCCCCGTTCCAGCGGGGGGAGTCCCGAATCGATCCATTCCCGGGCAGATAAAAAGGGAGGCGGTCCCCCGACGGAGTAGGCCTTTGTTACCCTGGTAATTACTGTGAGTCTGACGACCGATTCAATATAGCGGCTGCCGGCACCGTTGGAGGTACAGGCCTCCATGGTTTCGTGATCCAGGCGATTCATGCATTCGTAAAAAAGCCGGACCACCTGTTCAGCTTCCAGTCCCCGGGTCGGAGGGGGGAGCGAGGCTTTCTGCATAATGTTGGCAGTCAGGATTGTACCGACTGCAAGCAGAATACCGGCTATAGCCAGGGAGATTTTATAACGGCGAAAAAATCTGCGTAAGAAAATCTT
The DNA here is from genome assembly GCA_964554875.1 of uncultured Spirochaetaceae bacterium. Classification (GTDB taxonomy): domain Bacteria; phylum Spirochaetota; class Spirochaetia; order JC444; family Marispirochaetaceae; genus Marispirochaeta. Next base: position 44,406 of record CAZKQJ010000012.1, read on the forward strand.
TCTGTTAATCCGGGTTTTCCTGCCTCGCGCACGACGGCTCATGCGCAGAATATCCGCCTGGGACAGGATCGGTGCTGGTTCCGTCTCCATCTCTGACAAAAACTCATACAGTCCGGCTACATCCGGATTGTCTTCGCTTCCTTCCAGTATCGAATCAATATACAGTGTCGCCTCTCCGTATGCCTCCGGACTCATGAGGGAAAGGGGTACAAACTCTGACCTGCGCATGCGCTCCCTCAATTCCTCGCCGATATCTTTCGCTGATAAAGGCCTGTCCAAAAAGGGGTGCTCCCCGGTAACGACAATATATGCAAGAAGGGCAAAGGAGTATACGAGTGCGGCGGCGCCCGCCTTCATGTCGGGATGTTTGAATAGTTCGTAATTCTGAAGCAGTTCTTCCTCGCTGAAACAGCGCCGCTGTTTCTCGGCCAGGGAGGATGATAGAACAAGTACAGCCCCGTCACTGAGAAGAAAAACGGAGGAAGGATCAAAATACCCTGGTTCTTCCTTTACAGTGGAAATCTGCATGAGGGCGTAGAGGACCTTTCTCAGGCATGGCAGATCGAGCCTGGCAGAGGTGATGTACCTGGAAAAACGTTCCCCGTCAAAGCGGGGGCCGATGCAGTAGCGTCCCTGGTTTTCGATGTACCCCTCCACCGGCCATTCTTCGATACTGCCGTCCCGGTATATCCAGGCTGTATCGCGGGTGTTTCCGGTCCGGAGGTTCCAGATGTCCGGCCGGCTGCCCGGACTTATCTTTATTCCCGTGTATAATCTGCCCTTGCGTTGAAGTTCTATTCGGGTTGAGTCGATCCGATCTACTGTGCTGTTCATCAGGTTTTAAAGTCCTCTTCAGAGAATATCTGGGCACTGAATATTTCGAGCCTGGTTTCCGGGTCCTCCAGAGCGTCCGGAGGAAGTCCCGCTTTGCGGCAGGTGTTCAGGGCAAACTCCTCGCGCTGCCATCCCTGTTCCGTCGCGACCTGCGGAAGCAGGACCCCGCTGCAGTATCCCTTCGTTATATAAAGGCCGTGGATACCGGGTTCCAGCTCCTGGAGGGAGTCGATTCTTGCCAGAGGGGACAGCACCGATATCTCGATACTGATTTCCTGAAATTCTTCTTTTGCAAGGGGTGAAAAGCGGGGATCCCGGAAAGCACTGGAAACCGCCATGGAAGCAATAGTTTCATGCAGGGCGCTATGGCCGAGCATGTTGCCTATGCAGCCGCGAAGATCTCCGGCTTTTCGAAGGGTCACAAAGGCTCCCGTCTTCTGCCTGAGAAGCGGGTGCCCTTTTACGAAGGAGGCGAAGGTACAGAAAAAATCCTTCGGAACCGTAACACCGAGTTCCCGGCCTATCGTCCAGCGGGCAAGCGAAAGCAGGGCTCTTTTTTCTTCCCCTGAAAGATCGGAAAAGGTCTGCATGAAATCTCCCCCCTTTTTTATTCTGCCTTCTCCGGCGAATTCTATTGAGAAGCCTGCCAGAGGGCGGCACAGTACTGGGGTGACTCTCCATGATACCACCTGTCCGGGGGAGCATGAAAGTGCGTTTCCAGGAGTTTCAACAAAAAATCTTCCCCCTGAGCCTGGATCATTCCGCTTTCGGGTTTCTTTACAAAATTCGCGCTTACCAGGGGAAGATATTCGGGAAGAAGCTCTTCGAGCATGTACAGGCCGGACTGCAGAAGGGAGTCCGTCGCAGATCCGAAAAGGACCGGAAGGACAGGAGCGGTATAGTTGAAACTGGCAAGGGCGCTCAGAATCAGATCAAAGCAGGGCTCCTCCTCAAAGGGAATCCTCCCCAAACGAAAGATATTTCCAGTTTCGGAAATACTGTCAAGCGTATCCCGGTCAACAGGAAGAATACCGAAGGGGGTATGAAACCCCGAATAATCGGGAAACCAGATGGTCTCTTCGTTTTCTCGATGTACCTTGGCCATAATGACAATGGCGCGGGCAGATGAAAGAGGAAGCTGCTGAAGGGCCCATAAAAGGCCGGAACCTGAATAATTCAGTGCTCCCTGGGGTACAAGGGCTGCTCTTCCCTTAACAGGCTTCCCGGGATGGGCGCCGGCAGCTGTTTCGGCGAGGCGTGCACTAAGCTCCTCCTTTTCCCGGGGAAAAAAGTGTCCAGCTGAGAGAAGTGGGCGGATATCCTCCGTCGCGGCGGAGAGGGGGTAGTCCTTCATGATTCATTCCCCTCCAAAAGACGACGGAGCCGGTCCTCCTCCATGGATATATGGAGATTCTTCTCCTGCGTCGGAAGCACCGTGCCTAATTTACCCTCCCGGGGCCGACGCAGGTATTTTACCTGCGTGTAATAACAATCCCCGCCGCCTCCGCTGCGGGCCTTGCTGTAGTGGAGCGCCAGGTTGCCTGCGTCCAGAAGAACCTCCAGCGGCGGACTTTTGCCCTTTGGACCCCGAAGAAAGATATGCCCTCCGGGATAATCCCTGGCATGGACCCAGTAATCATTGCCCCGTGCCCATTCCCTGAGGAGCTTGTCGCTTTCCCGGGCGTTACGCCCCACTACAATCTGCCATCCCCGGGAAAAAAAGTATGCCCCGGCATGTTTTGTTTCTCCTGCTTCCCTGGGGCTTCGTTTTTCCGGCGGTCCGGGTATTCCCTCAAGATCTGCAAGTTTATCGGATTCTTCGCACTTCTTTACAAACAGTTCCGCCTGGGAGGCTTCCCGTCGAAGGTCGTCGATCTCCTCCAGAGCCCGTTTTCGTCGGCGTTCCTCTTTCTTCCTGAGAGTGAAATACCTCCGGGCGTTCTCCTGGGGAGAAAGAGCAGGATCCAGGGGAATATGAACCGTATCTTCCCCGCTGAACTCCTTCGCTTCAAGCCAGCGGTCCCCAGATTTAATCCGATGCAGATTCGCGAGGATGAGATCGCCTGCCGATTCCTCACCGGACAGGATCACCTCCCCGTCTGCGGCAGCCTCGAGTCCCTTTAGCCGTCCCCTCAGGGAGTTGCTGTAACGTCGCCAACGGTTCAGCAACTCGTTTCTTTTCTGCCTGAAGGCCTCGTCTCTTTCCTGCAGTGTGTAGCGTGCTTCAATGTATGCGTTGTAATCCCTGTAAGCGGAAAAGTCTTCAAGAGAGAAACCTGTATCGGGTTCTCCGAAGCTTTCCTGCCAGGGAAGAAAGCTTCCGCCGGACAGCTCTCCACGGGCTGGTCGACGGTAGAAAGCATCGATGATTTCACCTGTCTCCCGGCAGAGGATTACATTCCCCGCGTTTCCCCAGAGTCGAATCCAGAGGCTGAGGGTTTCGTTAGCCTGGAGAATCTTGAGCTCCACAAGTCGCTGACCGGGGACCTGACGGGCATCGAGGATCCTGCAGCCCTTGATTCTGGAGCGCAGCAGCTGGGGAAAGCGCTGCAGTTTGATCTGCCGGCTTGCTTTGCCGCTTATTCTGTGGAGGCGGGTTTTCCCCTGCTTAAGAGAGATATAGAGCCCGAAACGGCCTTCGGGACCTTTTCCGGGAAAAAAGAGTTCAAGCACCAGAGAGGAGTAGTCGGGCTGAATGATTTTCTGTATAAAGCCCCCCGGAAGCTCGAGTTCAGAGAGAATTTGGTCGATTTCGCGCCAGTTGAGGGACATCTATCAGGGAAGGTCCGCAATGCAGGATTTGAATAACTCCAGATCGGCGGAGGAGAAAAAAATGAAAATTACCTTTCTCGGAAGATCATTCTCCCGCAAGAAATCAATCACCGTTTTATATGCTATTGGAGCAGCCTGCTCTTTCGGAAAGCTGTAAACACCGGTGGAAATCGCAGGGAAGGCGATGCTCTTGCAGCGTTTATCCCTGGCTATCGTCAGACAGTTCAGGTAGGCCTCGGCAAGCTGCTTCCGGGAGGTCTCTTCGTCGCCGCCCCAACGGGGACCAACGGTGTGGATAACGTATTTTGCGGGAAGGTTCCCGGCAGTGCTTATAACCGCCTTTCCCACCGGCATGCCATGGGGATACTCTTTCCGGCGGATTTCCCGGCAGGCCGCCAGAATCGCGGCTCCTCCGGCACGGTGAATGGCGCCGTCTACTCCTCCTCCGCCCATGAGGCTGGAATTGGCGGCGTTGACAATCGCATCCACCCGGAGCGTGGTAATGTCGCCCTGAACGATCTCGATCCGCTCATCAATTGTATCCATCCCTTATCCTCCTGCCTGATCTATATCTCATTTCTGATACGTGAAAGCTCAGAGAAGAAGCCCTCCATATCGGTTCTGGAGCCAATACTGATACGCAGGAATTCCCTGGTACGGGGACTGGGAAAAAAACGTACCAGGAATCCCCGTTCCTTTAATATAGCATACAGTTTTTCCGCAGTGGTAAAAGTTGGACCGGCAAAGAGAAAATTGGCCTTCGATGGAAGCACCCGCCAGCCGTCATCTGAAAGTTTTTTCGCCGTCCACTCCCTGACGGCGATTAGTTCGTCCCTGCATTTCTCGAAATAGTCGGTATCCTCCAGGGCCGTGACGGCAATCTCCTGGGCCAGACGGGATACGGGGTAGGAATTAAAGGCGTCCTTGGTACGGGTCAGGGCTTCTATAAGATCCGGATTACCTGCAGCGTAACCCAGCCGCAGACCCGCCAGGGAGTAACTTTTTGACAGGGTTCCGACAACAAGCAGATTAGGATATCTGTTTACAAGGTCTGTCACGCTCTCGCCGCCGAAGTCCACATAGGCCTCGTCCACAGCCACAAGACGATCGCTTCGTGATGACTCAAGAAGATCGATAATATCACTTCTCGAAAGGGAGATCCCTGTGGGGGCGTTGGGGTTTGCCACGATTATTCCGCTGTAATCGGATTCCCCGGCGATTTCCTTGAAGAGCCCGATATTAACGGAATAATCTTCCCCCAGGGGGACCTCCCTGTAAGAAAGTCCGTGGAGAGAGCAGAAGACCGGATAAAAACTGTAGCTTACGTCAGGAAAAAGGACCGGGCCGAACTCTTCGTCAAAGAAGGCATAAAAGAGATGAGCCAGGACCTCGTCGGAACCGTTACCGCAGAAGATGTTCTCTTTTTCGAGGACGAAACGCGCTGCAAAGGCTTCCCTGAGGCGTGTCGAATCAGGGTCCGGATAGAGTCTCAGGCGGGATGGATCGAAATTTCGCAGGAGATCCCTTACTCCGGGGGCCGGTGGAAAGGGGTTCTCGTTGGTGTTCAGCTTTATGTACTGTCTGTTCTGGGGCTGTTCTCCCGGTACATAGGGAGTAAGGGCCCGCACTTTTCTTGAATACATGATAACTCCTCCGGGGCGCTCAAAAATCCTGCACTTCCTTAACCGCACCTATTAAATAGAATGATCCCAGTACAAGGATCGGTTCATCCGGGGCTGCCAGTTCCTGTGCCCGGCGCAGGGCCTGTTCAGTGTCGGGAAGCAGTTCAGCTTCCGGGTACCTTCTGCAAATAATCTCATGCGTCTTTTCCGGCCTGCTTGCACGGAAGCTGCCGGGCCTGCTTACTATAACATGGGAGAGCCCGTCCGGCAGCGAAGCTGCAACACCTTCCACGTCCTTGTCCTCGGCTATGGCAAAGATCAGGACCCCCCCCGCAGGATAGCGTGAGCGAAAAGCGGCGGTACTTGCCTCCACAGAACGCGGTGTGTGGGCAGCGTCGTAGATCCATATCCTCTCTCCGGAAATAACCGTCTCGAAACGCCCGGGGAGTCGGGTGGATTCAATACCTTTTGTATAGACCTCAGACGGGATGTTAATGTTTTTCCCCGCCGTGAGCTGTACTGCCCGGGCCGCCAGGGCAGCATTGAATCCCTGGTGCATCCCCGGAATTCCCGGTTTTGCGTGTACAAGGGGACCGTCCGGAAGCTGAATCTCAACCGTTTCATCCTTGTACCGGGTAACCTGAAGTTCGCGAAGCCTGAACAAGGGACTCTGCCGTTGTGCTGCAATCTCCGTCAGTACCGGGACGGCCTCCGGGTTCAGATCTCCCAGAAGGACCGGAATCCCGGATTTAATGATTCCTCCCTTCTCCGCGGCGACTTCGGCAATGCTGTTCCCCAGGAGCCTGGTATGTTCCAGCTCGATGGATGTAATTACCGAAATCTCAGGAACCACTATATTGGTTGCGTCGAGACGACCGCCCAGTCCGGTCTCGAGGACAAGCCATTGGCAGCCTGCCTCCCGAAAAGCCAGCAGGGCCGTCAGGGTCAGAAGTTCGAAGGTCGTCGGGTCCGAAGCGTCGCCGAACCAGTTGGGACGATACGCCCCGCGTATACGCTGTATCGTATCAAGGAGGATATCTGCCGGCATATACTCACCGTCCAGCATGAAACGTTCCCGGTAACTCATTACGTGGGGAGAGGCGTATACCCCGGTGCGGAAGCCGGCCTCCCGGAGTATGGATCCGGCGAAGGCGCAGGTAGACCCCTTGCCCTTGGAGCCGGCAACATGGATAAGGGAACAGGATTGTTGTGGATTTCCGAATTCCCCGGCCAGGAACCTCATACGGTCGAGCCTGAAGGGGCGCAGATTGTCGGCAGTACGGCGTTCGAAATTGGTAAAGCCCTCTATCCAGCCGAAGGCCTCAGCGAGGGACTCGGGAAGAGGCTCCTTCATCTTCTCGTCTGGACTGCCTTCTTGTGGGCCGGAAATCCCTCATATTCGGCCAGAACGGCCACATGCTCAGCCAGCAGGGCATTGCCTGCTTTGGTGGCGTAGATTATCGAAGAGTACTTCATAAAGTCCCGTACGGAGACCGGGGAATAGGTCCTGGCCCGTCCACCGGTAGGCAGGACGGCGTTGGCCCCCACGGCATAGTTGGCGGCGGAAAATGGGGTAGTGTCTCCCAGTATTATCTCTCCGGCATTCCGTATAAGCGGAAGCACGTCAAAGGGCTCATGGCACTGTACCTGCAGGTGCTCAGGTGCGTAGAGATTCACGATTTCCGCTGCCTCCTCTATTGAATCGGTGGTAATAAGTGCACCGTAACCGGAGAATACGGCACTGACAAAATCCTTCCTGGGCTGGGGCAGCTTCTCGATTTCAGCGGCAAGATATTCCGCAGCTTTACGGGCCACCCTCTCGTCCGTGCAGACAAGAACAGCCGAACTGTCGGCCCCGTGTTCCGCTTCGGTCAAGAGGTCGATGGCGAGGAGGTATGGATCCGCTTTGCCGTCAGCCAGGACCGCCGATTCCGAAGGTCCCGCAGGCAGACCCACATCCACGGTATCTGACAGGAGCCGCTTTGCTGCGGTAACGTACATGCTGCCCGGACCGATTATCTTGGTAACCGGGTTTACTGTCTCGGTTCCCAGAGCCATGGCTGACACCCCGTGGGCACCGCCGAAGCGGTAGACCTCGTCGATACCGCACATTTCCGCGGTGTAAAGACAGGCGGGATCAACACTTCCGTCCCCGTTGGGCGGTGTAAGAACCGTGATGCGCGGAACCCCCGCCACGGTGGCCGGAACGCCGAGCATGTAGAGCATGGAAGGAAAGCTTCCCCGGCCCCTGGGAACATAGAGTGCTGCAGAGTCGATGGGGCTTGCCCGTTCTCCGGCAAACACGCCGGGGCGAATCTCCATCATCTTCATGGCCCTGGAAAGCTGGGTTTCATGATAGGCCCGGACATTCTCGATGCAGAAGAGAAGGGCGTCCTTGACTTCGTCGGACAGCGTTTCCCGTGCCGTGTCGAATTCCTGTTCGCTTACGCGGAAGGGGTGGATATCCAGGTCGACCTTATCGAGTTCGAGACTCAGCTCTTTGAGCGCAGTGTCTCCGTCCGTTTGAATCCGGCGAATAATGTCCTTAACCGAGTCCATGACATCGCTGATGTTGATTTCTGAGCGTTTTAAAAGGGCTGTTTTCTGATCATCCTTCAAGTCCCGCCAGCGCCGTACCGGTATCTCCATCCCATCCTCCGGCACTAACTGTAGTACGAGCCAATTCCTCTGGTCAATACAGGACCTTTTTCTTATAATGACGCTGATGAGTGTTCCAGGTCATCCCGCAGATATTGATTTCTCCCGGAAGCCCCTTGTCATGGGAATTATCAATTGTACCCCTGATTCCTTTTTCCCCTCTTCCCGCGCAGCCGCTCTGGCGGATGCATCCAGAAAAGCGCGGCAGCTGATAGACGAAGGTGCCCATATTCTCGATCTTGGTGGAGAATCATCCCGTCCCGGGGCCGATTACGTAGATGAGGATGAGGAGCTGCGCCGGGTCATACCTGTTGTGGAGGAAATCAGGAAATTCTCGCATATCCCCCTGAGTATCGATACCCGCAAAGCTGCTGTTGCAGAAGCTGCCTTCAAGGCGGGAGCCGATATAATTAATGATATATCCGCACTTCAGGATGACGAAGCCATGGCCGCTATCGTAGCTGATTATGGAGCTTACGTTGTCCTGATGCACAAGAAGGGGAGCCCCAGGGATATGCAGCTTCAACCCCACTATGAGAATGTTCTTGAAGAGGTGCTGGCTGGACTTAAGCAGGCGGTGGAAAAAGCTTCGAAGGCGGGTGTCCAAAAGGAGAAGATAATTCTTGACCCCGGGATAGGCTTCGGCAAGCGGCATCAGGACAATCTTGATCTGCTCCGGAATATTCCCCGGCTGAGCGCCCTTGGGTATCCCGTTTTAATAGGGCACTCCCGAAAATCCTTTCTGGAAAAGATAAGCGGCCGCGGAGTAGACGAGCGAATTTATGCAAGTATAAGCGCCGGTGTGCTGGCCCAGCTGAAGGGCGCTGCTGTACTGAGGGTTCATGACGTGGCAGCGACCCTGGATGCCGTGGCGGTTGTACGGGCCATAGAAGGAGACGGGGTCTCGTGGAGTGGCTGAACCAGATCTGGATTTTCCGCGATATAATTCGTCCTCTTCTGGATATCCTCATACTATCCTTTATAATCTATCAGATTTACCAGATCCTCGTTCAGACCAGGGCCATTCAGCTGGTGAAAGGGGCCTTTTTAATGACCCTGATCTATGTGCTGGCCTTTTTTCTGGAGCTTTCCACCCTGCTGTGGATCATGAACGGTCTGGCCACGGTTCTGGTCATAATTATTGCCATAGTATTCCAGCCGGAGCTTCGGAATATTTTTACCACCATCGGTCGGGGAGAATGGCTCAGGTTACAGAACAGGGGAACCTCCTACCAGCTGGACAGCGTTCTGAATGCGGTGGAAGTCCTTTCCGGCCGTCAGCGGGGAGCGCTTATCGTTTTCAGTCTCAAGGTCGGCTTGAAGAATATAATCGAAACCGGAACACGCCTGAATGCGGATATCAGTTCCTCCCTGATTCTGACCATCTTTGGTCATGACACCCCCCTGCACGACGGGGCGATTGTGCTTCAGGGGGGGGAGATCATCTCTGCCGGTTGTTTTCTTCCTCTTTCGGAGCAGTCCGACATCCGCCGCAGTTTCGGAACCCGACACCGGGCCGCCCTGGGACTGGCTGAAGAGACCGATGCTGTAGTCCTTATAGTATCCGAAGAGACCGGTGCGATATCCCTGGCCTACAATGCGAATCTCTACTACGATCTGACCGTTCAGGAGGTCCGCTTGACCTTGCGGCGTCTCCTGAACATACACGAAGACGAACGGGAAGAGGAGGGTGCCGCAATTGAATCCTAGGCAGCTGCTTGAACGTCTGGCCCACAACTGGCCTGTCAAGGTTCTGTCCCTGGCCCTGGCGGTCCTTCTTTTTCTGTTCTACAGGATTTCCAGTCTCGAGGAGCGGTTTTTCAGTGTTCCTCTTGAACTCAGGATCAGCGAGAACCTTGTTCCCGCCGGACCGTATCCACGAAACGCCAGGGTTACAATCCGGGGCGATCAGGATGCGGTCTTCAATATTATGGAGGACGATATACAGGTATTCGCCGACTTTAGCGATTTTCGGCGGGAGGGTGTTTTCAGGGCTCCCCTGCAGTATCATCGGCAGGGGAGCGCTCTCAATGTGGATTACCTCGAAATAAGTGTTGAACCGGCTGAGTTGAGACTGGAACTGGAAGAAAAGCGTGAGAAGCTTGTGGATGTGGTTCCCAACATCGTCGGGTATCCAGCCCGGGGCTATGAGCTTGGACAGTATTTTGTTTCTCCCGAAAAAATCCGGATAGAAGGCCCGAAAAGCAGCGTCGAGGATCTTCGATCCCTCATGACCAATCCCATCGATCTTACCAATCTTCGCAGTTCCATAAGTATCAAGGTCGGTTTCGAAACAGCCCCCGAGGATATGCTGCGCTTTCCGGACTATAAAGAGGTCGAGTTCAGGGGCATTATCCAGGAGACCCGGCTTATCAGAACCTTTGAAAACATCGATATACTGGTAATGGATATGGACGATGAGTTCAGAATAAGCTCTGAACTCCCTTCGGGAAGTATCAAGTTTCAGGGAACCCAACTGATACTTGAATCCGTTAATCCTGAAGATTTTTCCCTGGTTATTGATGGAAGCTTTATCTCTTCTCCCGGAACTTATCGACTTGCCGTTGAAGCGGAAGTCCCTTCTGACGTGCTCATATTAAATTATGAACCCGAAGAAATAAGTCTGAGGGTTGAAGCTGCGGAAGAGGCGGAAGGCTTATGATACTTGGAATCGGAGTCGATATTGTGCATGTCAACCGTATGGCCCACTGGCTGGAGAGGCCGGAACTGATGCACCGGTTTTTTCATCCTTCGGAAATCGAAGACGCCCTGAGAAGGGGAAAATCATCGGCCCTTTCTCTGGCTGCCCGATTCGCCGCCAAGGAGGCTTTTGGCAAGGCCCTGGGAACGGGGCTTCATGGTTTGATTTTAAAAGAGATACGGGTAAAGAATAATCGTTACGGCAAACCGGACATCGAACTTTTCGGCAGGGCAAAAAAAACCCTGGAAGATATGGGAGGCAGGACCATTCATCTTACCATGACTCATGAGAGGGATAACGCTGTTGCCATGGTGGTTCTTGAAGGAGAGAAGCAATGAACAAAATCTCATTCTTTTCTAAAAATCCGATAACCTGTCCCGTCTGTGGTTCCAGCTTTCACCGTGAAGAAATGCTTACCGGAAGCGGACGCCTGATTGCCGGGAACCTTACGGAGGAACTTCGGCGGCTTTACGAGGTAAACAAAAAGTACGGGGAGGTGAATCCTCTGGTTTATCCTGTCAGCGTCTGTCCATCCTGTTTTTTCGCCGCCTACCCTTCTGATTTTTCCGAAGTCCCCGCGGAATCGGTTCCGGAACTGAAAAAGAACAGTGAAAAACGGGTCTCCGTAATACGGCCCATATTTCCGGAACTGGAATTCCGTGAACCCCGGGGACTTAAAGAAGGGGTGGCTTCCTACTATTTCGCCATCATGTGCTACGATTACTTTCCGAAAATCGTTGCTCCGACAATAAAGCAGGGACTCTCTTCCTTGAGGGCGGCATGGCTGTGCAACGATCTTCATACCGCCCTTCCCAACGAAAATTACGACTATATGGCCCGTCTATTTTACCGGAAGGCGCGTTTTTTCTACACCCTTGCAGTGGAATACGAATCCGACGGAACTGAAAGCCTGGGCAATGCCGGCAACCTGGGTCCGGACCTGGATAAGAACTACGGTTATGACGGAGTACTCTATCTTGCCAGTTACCTTGAATATATGTATGGTCCTCAGGATGACCCGGAAAAACGGGAAAAGTCTCTTCATCTTGCAAAGCGCATTGTTGCCAGAATATTCGGCATGGGAAAAGCCTCCAAAAGCAAGCCGGAGGCAATCCTGAACTGCTCCCGGGATCTTTTTGATTCCATCAATGAGTCTCTGAAGGATTTGGGGGGGGGTGATGCCTAGAATCCGGCTGGATATGAGTTACAACGGCAACAGCTTTTGCGGCTGGCAGCTGCAGAAAAATGATCCCTCTGTCCAGGGAGCGCTGGAATCGGCATTAAAGCAGCTTACCGGAGATGATGTACGGGTTACAGGATCAGGAAGAACGGATTCGGGGGTCCATGCCCTGAACCAGACGGCCCATTTTGACAGCGACGCCTCGATCCCTCCTGAGAAATACGCCCCTGCCCTTAACAGTCTTTTACCGCAGGGTGTCAGGATTCACAGGAGTTTGGAAGCTGCCGGGGATTTTCATGCCCGCTTCAGTGCCAGGCGCAGAACGTACCGTTATCTGATAAAAACGGGGCAGAACCGGAGTTCTTTCTGTGACGGACGGGTATACCATATTCGCCGCTGTCCGGATATTGCACGACTAAATGAGCTGGCAGCAGCTCTCGTGGGGACCCACGATTTTACCACCTTTACAGCCGCCGGGGACTCCTCGGAATCCAGGGTGCGGAACATCGAGGCTGCCGGCTTTCTGCCCCGCCGGGGGCTTCTACAGTTTTATATAAGCGGCAACGCATTTCTATGGCGTATGGTACGATCCATTGTCGGAACCTTGCTTGATTTTGAACAGAGGGGAGAGGAGCCGCAGGCTGTGCGTAATCTGCTGCTGTCCAAAGACCGGAGTCTCGCAGGTCCGACAGCGCCGGCTCAGGGCCTCTATCTCTACAGGGTATATTATGAAGAGCATTCTGGCTAAATATCGGGATATCCTGAACGATTTTGAAGACTTCGAGACCGGTGCTTATCGCCGGGAACGCAGTGCTGAACCGGAAAATCTGCATTCTTTGAAGAAGGACAAGGGAAAAGTACCCGAGGAGACGGATCTTTCTGCATGCAGCCTTGATGAACTGGGCAGGCTTATCCGCAGCTGCTCCAGATGTCCCCTGGGCTCCCTGCGCAAAAACGCCGTACCCGGTGAAGGGAGCAGCAATCCGGAAGTTATGCTTATAGGAGAGGCTCCGGGAGCACAGGAGGATGAGAGCGGCAAACCCTTTGTGGGCGCCGCCGGTCAATATCTGGACAAATGGCTCGATGCAGTTCACCTGTCTCGGAGGGAGAATGTCTTTATTGCCAATGTAATAAAATGCCGTCCCCCCAATAACCGGGACCCGGAGGAGTCGGAGATGAAAAGCTGCTTTCCCTATCTCCTGGCCCAGATTGATCTGTTAAAACCCAGGGCCATACTCTGCCTCGGACGCTTTGCGGGAAGAAAGATTACCGGTATGGAAACGAGTCTCAGGAACATGAGGGAAAAGCTTCATTATTTCATGAATATTCCCGTAATCGTTACCTACCATCCCAGTGCCGTACTCAGAAATCCCGAGCTTCGCCGGCCCGTGTGGGACGACCTGCGAAGACTATCAGATATCATCGGTAAAAGCTGATCGAGAAAGGTATACCAGCGTGTTTGCCGAAGTTACCCTTAATCTGCCTTTGAACAAGACCTTTACCTACAGTCTCCCTGAAGGAACCTGTGCCGGACCCGGATTCCGGGTGGAGGTTGACTTTCGCCGGCGCAAGGTCGTCGCTTTCATTCTCTCCGTCTCAAACGATCCTCCTCCGGGGGATTTTACCGTCAAGGAAATCCTTCGGGTGCTCGATGAGGAGCCCATATTCGGTGAACCCGAGGTAGACCTTGCCCGCTGGACTGCCCGTCGTTATTTTGCCTCCCCCGGGGAGGTCCTGAGCAGTATGCTGCCGGGTGGGAAAAAAGAGAGCAGCATGCCCTCCATTCTGCCGGAGGATGACGTGCCCCTTACCGAGCTTGAGCTTTCGGATGAACAGAGCGACGCTGTCCGGGCAATACTGTACCCGGATTCCAGACCGATCTATCTTTACGGAATAACGGGTTCAGGCAAAACGGCGGTATTTTTCTCCGCCGCCGCCGAGGTCCTTAAGCGGGGTGGCGGGGTCATTTACCTTGTACCTGAAATATCCCTGACCCACCAGATTGTACGGGAGGCGGTTTCCCGTTTTGGTAATATCGTATCGGTGTGGCATTCCAGGATCACCCCTTCACAGCGTCTCGCGGAGTGGAAGCGGATCAGGAGCGGTGCGGCAAAATTGGTAATTGGTGCGAGGAGCGCGGTATTCGCCCCGGTACCGGACCTTGGTCTCATTATCCTGGACGAAGAGCATGAAGGTTCCTATAAATCCGGATCCAGTCCCCGCTATCATGCCAGACAGATAGCCATGTACCGTACGAAAAAGGGCAAGGCTGCACTTGTAATGGGAAGCGCTACCCCGTCTGTGGAGGCTTCCCACCTGATGGAGAAGGGACATTTGCGTACTCTGCATCTGACCCGTCGTCTTGCCGGCGGAGCTCCGCCGAAAATGAAAATCATCGACATGAAGGGTGAAAAGGGGATTATCAGCGATGAATTATCCGCCGCTCTCAAGAGTACCCTGGCGGATAAACGTCAGGCCATCCTCTTTTTGAACCGCCGCGGTTTTTCCTACTTTTTTCACTGCAGGAGCTGCGGATATGAAATGCGCTGTGAGAACTGCTCGGTATCACTGACCTTTCACAAATCCCGGGGAATCATGCTCTGTCATTACTGTGGTTATCAGACCCGCCCAGTGCAGGTCTGTCCTGAATGCGCTTCCCTGGATGTCGGCTATTCCGGTTATGGAACGGAAGGGATAGAGGAGGAGATCGCGGCCCTTTTCCCCGATGCCCGGATAGCCCGTGTGGATACCGATTCGGTGAGCAGAAAGGGAAGCCTCAAGAAAATCCTCGGTGATTTTCGTCAGGGAAGACTCGATATTCTCCTGGGAACCCAGATGGTGGCCAAGGGATTGAATTTTCCCGGTGTTCGTCTTGTGGGTATAGTCATGGCCGATACGACCCTGATGCTGCCTGATTTCCGGGCTGCCGAAAGAACCTTTGCCCTGTTGACGCAGGTGGCGGGAAGGGCAGGGCGTTTCCACCCCGACGGGGAGGTCTTTATCCAGACTTTTCACGGACAGGCACCGGCAATCAGACTGGCTGCGGAGGACCGGCAGGCTGAGTTTTATCGTCAGGAGCTTTCGATGCGCAAAAGCCTTATGTTTCCACCCTTTGCCAGGCTTATCCGGATTCTCTTTCGGGGCAAGAGCAGGGAAAAGGTACAGGCCGCGTCGGAGCAGTTCTGTGCATGTATGGAAAGGGACCTCCCCGCCGGAATCGACCTTCTCGGTCCCAGCGAAGCTCCACTTTCCGTAATCTCCGGAAACTTCAGGGTACATGCCATTTTGCGGGGAGAAGACTTTTCGGTTCTTTATGATTTCTGCAGTTTCTTTCTTGAACGTATCGAAGCTCCTTACGGGGTTTACCGGGAAGTCGACGTCGACCCGGTCAGTCTGCTCTAAACCGGAGAATTGACCCGTCCCCTCCTTTTCGGTACTATTTCCTTATGATGAATATTCTTACACTTGGCGATGAAGTTCTGCGCGAGAAGAGCGCACGGGTCGAAGAATTCGACGATAAACTCAGCAGCCTGATTGAAGATATGACGAAGCTCATGCGAGGGCAGGGAATAGGTCTTGCGGCGCCCCAGGTTGGAGTTTCCAAACGCCTTTTTATCTGCCAGCCGGAAGGACACAAACTGTGGGTTTTTATCAATCCGGAGATCACCCTTACCTCGGAAGAGCAGGGCGATTATGAGGAGGGGTGTCTGAGCATTCCAGGAATCTGGTCCGATGTTATACGTCCTTCTCGCGTACAGGTGCAGGCTTTCAATGAAAAGGGACGGCCATTCCGGGTCGACGCGGAGGGTATCCTGGCACGGGTTATTCAGCACGAGCTTGACCACCTGAACGGTGTTCTGTTTATTGATCACCTGTCAGAAGCGAAACGGGATAAAGCGATCAGGGAATACGAGAAAAAGAATACCAAGAAGGCGGTATGAGGATTCTCTTCGCCGGTACTCCCGAAATAGCGCTTCCTGCATTGGAAAGCTTGAGCCAAGAAGGGTATGTAGCTGCGGTGCTTACAAGTCCCGATGCCCCCAGGGGCCGGGGCAGAAGCCTGCATCCTTCTCCTGTTAAAGCTCTGGCCCTGGATATGAATCTCCCGGTTTTTACTCCCCGGCACCTGGGGCGGGAAGCCCGGGAGGTGATTTCGGAGACAGGAGCGGATCTTTTGGCCGTGGTCGCCTACGGCAAGATTTTCGGACCCCGTTTTCTGGGCCTTTTTCCCGCCGGGGGCATCAACCTTCACCCATCCCTTCTGCCCAGGCATCGCGGCCCCGCACCCTTGCCCTTTACAATTCTGGAAGGTGATTCGCAGTGGGGCTTGAGCATACAGAAGATTGCTCTGGAGATGGATGCCGGAGATATTCTGCTTCAGAAGAGCTTCCCCCTGAGGGGGACGGAATCCGCGGGAGAACTTGCTGTCCTGGCGGCGGAAGAGGGCGCGAAGGCGATGCTTGAAACAGTCCGGACAATCGAAGAGGGAACCGATAATCCTCTTCCCCAGAATCACCGGGATGCCACCTACTCCCGTCTCCTCATCAAGGACGACGGCCTGATTGACTGGAGTCAACCGGCTTTCAGGATAGATCGTATGATCAGGGCCTTTAATCCCTGGCCAGGTGCGTATACGAGTTTTCAGAAACAGACGCTTACAATATGGGAAGCTTCTCCTGTCGAGGAAAACAGCCGACTCCATGCCGGAACTGTGGCGCTAGTAGACAGAAAGCGAGGAATTTTGGTACAAACTGGAGAAGGTCTCCTCGCTGTAAAATCTCTGCAGCTGCAAGGGAAAAAGCGCCTTCCCTGGCAATCCTTCGTTAATGGCATACGGGGGATCGAAGGATCGATTCTTGGAGGAACCAATGAAAAACTTCATGATTAAACTACGATCACTGCTTCCCAGTGAAAGCGATTCTCCCGAGCATCGTTACTTCAAGACCGTAATATTTCTTGCCCTGGGCACAATAGTGCTTATGCTGCTTGCGGGGTTCGTAACCTTTATGGTAACGATTCGAGGGCCGGAGCAGACCATGGTCCCCAACGTGGTGGGGAATAATCTTGAGAATGCCCTTGTGTCTCTTCAGGAAAAGGAGCTGTATCCCCACATTCAGCTCCGTTACTCCTCTACACCTGCAGACAAGGGTACTGTTCTTGAACAGGATCCGAATCCCGGTGCAATCGTAAAGGCAAAATCAAAGATCGTATTGCGTGTAAGCAAAGGTTCAATTATTGAGCGAATAGACAATTACGTGGGCTGGAATATTGAGGACCTGGAAATTCATCTCAAGAGCCTGGTTTCAGTTCACGGGCCCATGCTTTCGATAAAGCAGCCTGTACAGCGTATTTTCAACGAGCTTCCGGAAGGAACCATCATCTCCCAGACCCCGGAACCGGGTACCGAGATTACGAGCCAGACTCCCCTGAAGCTTGTTGTAAGCCGCGGACCGCAGACCGGTACCATTGTGGTCAGGGATTATACTGACATGCCGTATATGGAAGCAGTTGAGTCCCTGATCAGGCAGAACATATATTTTACCATTTCCGCCCGGAATGCCGACAGGAACGAGAAGGCAGGTATTGTTGTTTCCCAGAATCCGTCCCCGGACAGCGATGTCCCCAGGGAGTCGCTGCACCAGCTGGTCATTACCCGTCCGGAGGATATTCCGGAAGATCATGTTTTCGGAATTCTGGAAAAAAGTCTTCCAAATTATTCCATACCCGCAAGCATCACCATAGATGCGGTTTCCCCGGAGGGCATACGTGAGACACGGCTGGAATTAAAACACAAGGGAGGACTGCTCTCCGTTCCGTATCTTGAACCCGAAAACACCGTTCTGCTGATATTGATTGAAGGAACCGAACGAATACGCTTTGCGGTCAAGAAGGAGCGCTAAGGCATGGTACCGCTGCTTGCACCTTCAATTCTGTCAGCCAATTTCACCGATATCGCCGGTGCTGTACGTCTTATAGAATCGACCGGTTCAGACTGGATACATCTTGATATTATGGACGGGTCTTTCGTCCCGCCTATTACCTTCGGAAGCCAGATGCTCGCTGATATCCGGTCAATAACCAGTCTGCCGCTGGATGTTCATTTGATGATCGATAGGCCTGAACGGCACGTAGAGAGTTTTTGCGCAGCCGGGGCCGATTACCTCACGGTACACGCAGAGGCCAGTGTACATCTCCATCGCATACTGCAGTCAATCAGGGATCTTGGTGTTAAACCCGGAGTTTCCATTGTTCCCTCCACGCCGGTGGACGGAATATCTGAAATTCTAAGCGAGGTCGATCTTGTACTGGTAATGTCCGTGAACCCGGGGTATGGAGGTCAGAAAATCATACCTTCCACCCTGGCAAAGGTCGAACGACTGGTCAGAATCCGGGAAGAAAGATCCCTGTCATACAAGATTTCCATTGACGGAGGAGTCAACCGGACTACAATAGAAGATGTCCGAAAAAGCGGCGTCGATGTTATTGTTGCCGGAAGCGCCTTTTTCAACGCGGAAGATTCTGCCGCCGAAGTTGCCATCCTGCGGGGGCACTAACGCTTTCTTAACGGTAATGCCGGCTTGTTAATTTGTCGAAAAGTATAGCGGGGGTACATAGGTGTGACAGGAACCCGAAGAAATACTCTTTTTATTATAATTGCGGCTTTGCTGGCTTTTTCTGCTCAGAATTTATCCGCTGTGGATTTACCTGGAGAGATAAAACAGGGAATAAGGGCCTATCAGGATGGCCTGCATGCAGAGGCCTTACGCAGGTTTCGTAGCGCACTTACAGATACCAGACTCGAAGACTTTCATGATGACGCCTACTTCTGGATAGGGAAGACGTATCTGGCGGGAGGGGAGTACGAGGAAGCAACCCGGCATCTTGAGTATTTTCTCTCCACCTTTCCGGACAGCCCTCTGCGACCCGAGGGGCTCTATCAGAAAGGAAGACTTCTGTATCTCCAGCGCGACTTTGAATCGGCAATACAGATACTGTACAGTTTTATTCAGGACTATCCGGATGACATTTATGTTGCCAATGCATATTTCTGGATAGGCGAATCCCTGTACAGCCTGGGGCATTTTGATGAGGCGGAAAAAGTTTTTCGTTTCATAGACGAAAAGTATCCATCAAGTTACAAAATAGAAGCAGCCCGCTTTCGTTTGCAGCTGATACAGTTTAAACACAGGGAGAACGAGCTGGTAAAGCTCCTTAAAATCAGTCATGAAGAGTATCTCAAGGCGGTCGACGAGTTTATTCAACGGGAAAAAGCCTACGAGCAGGCACTCTCCGAATACAAAAAACGTCTGGCTGTTGTTTTATCTGATGATCTTCAGGAGGAGCTCGAACGACTTAATGCCAGGGTAAAAGAACAGGAGTTGACGATAAGCAAACTAAATGAGCAGAACAGGCTCTTACGAAACCAGACGGGAGATGCAGCCCCCGTTCTTGAAACAGAGACTACCCGAATATCCCCCACAGATACGAATGTTGTTCGCGAGCTGCTTGAAATGAAGGCGGAAGCCCTGGAGTTGAAGGAATACTATCTCGGTCTCATTGAACGGAGTGGTCAATAATGGGAATAAGAAAAACCGGTCCGGCTGTGTTTCTTGTCATCATGCTCATGCCGGTTATAGTCCATTCCCTGAACGTGGAATCAGGCCGGATACGACTTGAGATCGATGAGAAAACCGGAAGTTTCAGCCTTTTTTCACTCCAGGAAAACGGGCAGTCACTGTCATTGCTGTACCCAGATGACCCTGGAACCAGCTATTTCAGTGTCGCGGTGAATAACCGGATTTACAGACGACCGTCAAGTTCAGATTTCCGCAGGGAGATTGTCAACGAAAGCGGAGGCCTGATCATAATTTGGACCTCCAGCCAGCTTGAAATCCGGCAGGAATTCAGGCTTATACGATCAGTCTCTTCGGACGTAAAAAACGGAATAGCCATGAGTTTGACTCTTCGCAATATCTCTTCCAGGAATCTTTCGGTCGGGCTGCGGTATCTACTGGATACCTACCTTGGCGAAAGCAGCGGAAATCATTTTGTGAGTTCAGATAACAGGTCGATCAACGGCGAGACCGGGTTAAAGGCAGCCTACCCACGGTACATACTTTCACCTCAGGGACGTTCTGTAAACAGGGGACTGATGCTGATGCTTGATGCTCCGGGTATTGAAAAACCGGATTCCATTGTTTTTGCCAACTGGAAGCGTCTTAATGAAAGTTCATGGTCCTACGATGTAAACGCATCCAGAAGCTTTTCTAATCCACCATACTCGATTAATGATTCAGCCATTGCATTGTACTTCGACCCGGAAGCTCTTCAGCCTGGTGACGAAAGGCTTATAAACCTTGTTTTTGGTTCCTACGACCAGGCAGGGTATCTCCCTGATTCCCAGGAGATCAATGACAGAATCGCGGATATTATCCTGGAAGAAAGCGATGCCCGAGATCCCGCAAAAGAGCTTGCCCTGGTTCGGGAACTCATAACGGAGATTGATCTTCTAATGAAAGCCGGCCAAGAAGTCCCGCAGGAAAAAATCCGGCTGCTCCGCCAGCTGCTTGAAACCCTGAAGGCACGAAAGGCTGATCTTGAAGACTAGGTTTTGGTAATGGACCAGGTTCTTTCAGCTGCCGAGAAACTCTATTTTCGCGGGAAATACAGCAAGGTGCTGAGAATGCTGGAACCCCAGGTATTCCAGTACCGGGACAGCTATCGCTTTTACCTTCTTCTGGGATATTCCTGCCTTTTTACAGGAGATTTCGGTGGAGGTCATTCATATCTTAGGCGGGCGGAACAGCTTAGTCCGGGGGATACTTCAGCAAACCTGGGTATTGCCCTGGTCTCTGCCAAAAGAGGGGAAACAGAGGAAGCAATACGAATATGGCTATCTATCATAGAAAACAAGGGAGATGTAAAGGAGGCCCAGCGGGGACTCAGGCTTATACGGGAATCGACGGAGTTCAGCCAGATTGCAATGCGTCTTGAAGAAGAGAAACTTGACCGTTACCTGAGGTATCCCAGAAAACGGAAAATGCCCTGGAGACAGGTGCTCCTGGCTTGTGTCGTACTTGCCCTGGGTGCCTCCATCTTTCTTTACGTGGATCCTTACAGTTTTCGATCGAAGGATATAACGCGTCCGGAAATAGCCGACATGGACTTCTTTTCCTCCAACGGTTCCACAGGAAACCAGGGCGCAGAGTTTGTGATGAATGAGGATGAGGTCCGGAAGAAGGCCAAAGAAATTCTCGAACTCATGAATGACTATCGTGACAACCTGGCCCGGAGAGAGATAAACAGGCTTCTTCTTTCAACCGCGTCGGAAGATGTAAAGGAAAAAGCCAGATATCTTGTTCAATATCTGGAGGAACCGAACTTCGCGACCCTGAAGGATACTTTTACCTTCAACGAAGTCTCGTCTCAACCTTCCCTGTACGAAGGCTGTTATATAGCCTGGAAAGGAAAAAGCGCAAATATAGCCACGAGAAATGACGAAATCAGCTTTGACCTTCTTGTCGGCTATCATGATGAGATCCTCCTTGAAGGGGTCGTACAGGTCCGGCTCGGGTTTCCGGTTTTTCTCGAGGAGAACAAAAAGGTCGAAGTTCTCGGAAAAGTCATTCTTTCGGGAAATGATAATTCCGCCAGCCGTGTTTTTCGTCTTGAAGGTATTTCAATCCATAAACTGGTGGAGTAAGACCTGAATATGAGAGCAGTTGTACAGCGAATTGATTCTGCAAGGGTCGAGGTTGAAAACAGGATAGTCGGGGAGTCGGAAAATGGTCTTCTTGTGTATCTTGGTATCGGAGAACACGATACAGATATGGACATCAGATACCTGGCAGACAAGATAGCGGCTCTTCGTATTTTTCCTGATGAAGCAGGGAGAATGAACAAATCAGTTCATGACATGCATGGGGGCATTCTTGTTGTAAGTCAGTTTACCCTCTACGCCGATGCAAGGAAAGGTCGACGCCCTTCCTACAATAAGGCGGCCGATCCGGTGAAGGCGGAAAGTCTCTATGAACAGTTCATAGAATACTTGAGGGACAAAAGTATTAATGTCTCTTCCGGTATTTTCCAGGCAAAGATGAAAGTGTTCAGTCAAAATGACGGACCCGTTACGATTTTACTGGATTCCGAAAAATTATTCTAGACGCAGCCTGATCATTAAAACCCGATAGATCTGGAGGATATTTCCTTCTCTCCGTTAAAAAACTTGACATAATCCAATCCTTCCCGGGATGTACTGACGGACCCGTCGCTTCCCTTCAGAAGCCATTGATTATTCGGAAAAAGATAGATGTCCGAAATCCAGTTTCCGGTTTTCTTATTCCAGATGCTTATCGAGTCGTCACTGTTTACACTCGCAAGGATCCTTTTGTCGACACTTATTTTATGGGGAATGTGAGACACCGGAGAAAAGGATGAAAAACCGTCCCATCCGGATACCTGAATCTCTGATCGTCCCAGGGATGTATAGAGCCGAAGCCCGTCGAGTACAAAGGTAGCGTTATGGTCTTCTCCTGGATATGAGAGAAGGGGAAGGGAATGCTGGAAGTTCTCGCCCGTGAGCTGCTGAAGCACCGTCATTATGTTCCCCCGTCTGTCCTGGAGTCCCAGGGTGTAGAGATGATTCGTTAAAGGGTCATAATGCAGGGAGTAAATCAGAAGATCATCTGCCTCCAGGGGAACTGTCTCTCCTGTTCTGAGGTTAATGCGTGTAAGGGCAGATGGAAAGCGAGGAGAGGGACTGCGTCCGACAATTATGGACTCTTCATCGACAAAAGTCACATCCCGGATACCCGAAGCGGCGTATTGATAAAGAACGTCTCTTCGCTCTATATCATACAGTCGAATACTTCCATTCTGATCAAGGCTCAGAAGCCGGGTTCCGTCGGTGTAAATCTCTTTGCAGGCCGAGGCAATTGAAAAAAGTCCTTCGAAGGAACCATCGGACACTGAAAAAAGATAGGCCTGGTCAGGGTTCTGGGCGTTCCAGACAATACCGCGTCGAAAATCAAGGGGCAGAAAGCCGCCTGATTGATCGAAAGGAAGAGAAACACGGGTGCTTTCCAGTGTCTTCGGAATTCCCAGGGACTGGCTTTTCCATTGCGGCGAGTCGATCAGTATCATCGACCCCGGTCCGCTGACAACGAGAGTTCCATTCCAGGCGTCAATATCGGAAATGGGAACAGGGCCTGACTTTCCCCATAAACTCAAATTAGCCAGGCGGGGAAAAAACCTTCCGAGATCACCATTTTCAAATCCAACATCTATCCCTCCCGGATGTAAAGCGAGGGTCACAGGTCGGCCTGCGGTTGAGGGAAAACGGAAAACCTCCTGTAAAACACGATTGGAAAAATCAAGCTCAACGATTTCCTGATACCTGTCGGCGTTTCGAATCAGCGCTACCCGTGATGTATCGGGATGAATGGAGATATCACTTACCCCGCTCAGAGGCAGAGAAGAGAGAGTCCGGCCTGTTACAAGATCGAAAAGATGAAGGGTGGAATTGCGATACCCGATGCCGAATCTGCCGGTATTGTTGAATCGTACCATCTCCATATCGCGCATGGTGCTGATGGGTGCCGCCTTTCGGCTGTCGTTATCCAGGTCCCAGTATATAATATTCCCGGAGGGAAGGTAGGAGACCATTGTTGATTCAGTGTTGGAAATGAAGGCAGCGGATACTATTCCGAAACCTTCAGTCGCGATTTCTATGGGCGCACCGGACAGGGCGTCCAGGAGGGTCAGACTGTTCAGGTCGGCTCTGCTGTAATAAAGATATGATCCTTTAGGTGAGAAGCCGAGAAAAAGAGGGGCATCCTTTATGCGAAGACTGTACAATTCCGTATCATCAACCCAGTTGTAGACGACCAGACGATACGTGTTGATACTGTCACTTGCTATGAAAGCACTTATTGGCTGGTCAGGGTGGACAATCAGGTCAGAAAGAGGCAGATGAGATACCTGACGACTATACAGTAAGGTCCCGTCTCTCCATACCCTGATGGTTCCGTCTCTGCCGGTGCTGATTGTCAAACCGGAACGTTCCTGCCGGGCCACAGACCGCACCTCGCCGCTGTGACCGGTCTGAATCACGATTCTGGGCTGCGGGGTATTTGCCATAAGCAGAAAGGGTGTTAACAGAAGAAAAAGTGCGAATAAGCGTCTCATTCCGATGTCTCCTCAAAACTTACAAGCTTAACGGAAATGTAGGGCAGACGCAGCATGGCGGTGTACGGTTCTTCCTGCATCAGTTGTTCAGCATCCGTCTCCAGACGACGATAGGTTTTCAGGGGCACCTGAACAATACCGACTTCGTCTTCACGGAGCCCGATAACTTCAAAAAACAGCTTTTCATTTTCCAGTTTTTCAAAGTAGATTGACACGCCGCGATCGGCTGGTACTTTCTGCAGAAGGTGTAGCTTGATGGCTTCCAGGGGAAACCGCTTCAAGCTGTATTGTATCATCAGCAGGTGCTCCCGCAGTTCCGGGTAACCGATTACAAGTTCCCAGTCAACGGGAACATCTTTTTTGCCATTGTAGAAGCTTTCTCTGTCGATTTCCGGTAAAAATAAAAGAGGTGCCGAGGACTTTCCTGATTGAAATTGTATTTCAAACTCCGGCTTGAGTTCTTTTCCGCAATCAGGACATTTTGTCTTTAAAAAATCGCCCTGTAAGATTTCTTCGATTTTTTCCCGGTTTTCTTCGAGATCGACGGTTTCGGGAACCAAAAGCTTGATTTCCTTTTCGCAATAGCAGGTTATGCTGTATTCCCTGTCCCGGTCCATAAAAACCTCCACCCAGGATCAATGATTTGTAAAAAAGTAGAAAATATCGTTAAAGGTAGTGAAAACAAGCAGAGTCATTATAAAGATAAAACCAAAAACTTGGTAGCGGTTAAATACCTTTGGCGAAATTCTTTTTCCACGTATCATTTCAAAAAGTGTAATGACAATCAAACCACCGTCAAGGGCGGGAATGGGAAGAAGATTCATGACAAAGAGGGCAATGCTCAGGAAGCTCAGGAACCGGAACAGGGAGATAAGACCGGACATAATACCATCGCTGAACCCGGTGCTTGCAACCTGTCCCACCATATAGGTAATACGTATAGGTCCGGATACAGCCTGCTGCAGGTCAATACCCTGAAAGAGCAGAGCGAAACTCTTGATACTCAATCCAAGGATCGAGAAGGACTCAGAAAATCCTCTGGAGAACGCCTGAAAGATGGATGAAGCACGTTGCTTTGATGTGATGCTTTCGTAACTGATGCCAAGTAGAGGGTTTCCGTTTTCATCGTAGTCCGGGACCATTCTCAGGTTAATGTTTTCTCCCTTCCGTTCCACGGTAAGACCAAAACGTAATGGGTGTCCTTCAAGAGCCTGAAGAATATCAAGATGGTTATGAACAGTTTCACCCTGAACTGCAACAATGCGATCTCCGGGAAGTATCCCTGCGGCAGAAGCTGGAGATCCCGGGCTCAGCTCTCCCACCACAGGATCGATCCATGGGGATACACCGATTATTCCGCCTCCGGTCTGGGGATTAAGTCTGGGGGTAATGGTATAATGAAGAACTTCCCCCTCCCGTTCCACGGAGATGGGAATCGTACGGTCTGCCCGGGTAGAGATCAGTTCCTGAATATCGCGGTAGTGATTAACCTTTTCGCCGTCGATACTGATAATGCGGTCTCCGGATTGCAGACCCGCCTGGTCCGCAGGATACCGGGAAGCAGCAGAAGAGATGCTGCTGTAATCGGAAACAAGGATGATCCGGTTCCCGAAGGTCTGTATGCTGTATCCGATTCCCCATATCAGGGAGAGTATAAGGACAGAAAAAAGAAGATTGCTGAAGGGTCCTGCCAGAAAGGTTATGACACGCCTCCATGGTGCGACGGCGAAGAGGGAGCCTTCTTCCGGCACATTTCGCTCGCTTTCAGGACCGTCTCCGGGTTGAAGGTTCTGTTCTCCCTTTAGTTTGCAGTATCCGCCTATTGGCAGTGATGAAATTCTGTACTCAGTACCCCTGAAGCTAAAGCGAACAAGAGGGTTCCCCCAGCCGAGGGAAAAGGCCTCAACCTCAATACCCATAGCCTTGGCTGCAAGAAAATGTCCGGTTTCGTGAACGAATATAACAATACCGAGCCCGATGAGCCCGCTTATTATGGTAAAGAGCATTAAGCTTCAAACTCCTTATGCATCAAGCAATTTTTCGGTGACCCTGCGCACCTTATAATCAGACTCAAACACCGCCTGCAGATCACCGGGGGCATCACCCCAGTCGTATTGGAGTACCCTTTCAACGATCTCGGATATCTGCAGATACCCGATTCTTTGCTGAACAAAGGCTTCGACTGCTATTTCATTGGCAGCATTATAGGCTGCAGGATAAGCAGCCGCTTTACGGGATGCCTCAAAAGCGAGTTTCAGCATCGGGTAGCGCCGGTAGTCCGGTTCATAAAATTCGAGATTTTTTCCCCTGAGGTCAAGGGGGGCAAAATCGCTGACCAGGGTTTCAGGATACGAGAGGGCGTTGATTATCGGGTTCTTCATGTCCGGGGCACTGACCTGGGCATAGAGTATGCCGTCGCAGGTGCGGACCAGGGAGTGTACGTAACTCTGGGGATGGATAAGTACCGAAACCCTTTCGGTCTCCATATTAAAAAAACGTTCCGCTTCGATAACCTCAAGCCCCTTGTTGGCCATGGTAGCAGAGTCGATTGTTATCTTTACACCCATGCTCCAGGTAGGATGATTCAAGGCTTCCTTAACGCTGACCGTACTCAGCTGTTCAAGGGGGGTATTACGAAAGGCTCCCCCCGAGGCGGTCAGGATAATCCCGCTTATCTCGGAATGACGGCGCGATTTGAGAAGCTGGAAAACAGCGGCATGTTCCGAATCAACCGGGAGTACATTGACACCTTTTTTGTGTGCCTCAGGCAGAAGAATATCTCCGGCCATGACTATTGTTTCCTTGTTAGCCAGAGCAAGATCCATACCGGACTTGATCGCCGCTGCAGAAGGCGCAAGTCCTGCTGAGCCCATAATGCCGTTTACGACAATATCGGCCTCAAGAGCTTCTATCAGCTGTACTGCAGCATTGCTCCCGTAAAAATCGATTCCTTCCCTCTGTTCTGACAGAACTCCGCTTAAGGCTGTTTTGGCTCCCGGATGCTTACTGGCAATCTCAAGCAGTTTGTCGCTGTTGGTGTGGGCGCTGAGTCCGACAATACGGAATTTTTCCGGAAAGGACGAGATTACATCCAGGGTACTCGTTCCTATGGAACCGCTTGCGCCGAGCAGTATGACTCGTTTCGTTTTCATATTCATCAGGCAAAATAATGTAAGATCAGGAAATATAATGGAGCACTGAAAATGATAGAATCTATCGAATCCAGTATTCCGCCCCGCCCGGGAATGACATCTCCGGAATCTTTTATTACAGCAGAACGTTTCAATGCCGATTCAGCAAGATCTCCTATAATAGCGGTTATTCCCACCGAGAAGCCGGCAGCAGCTGCTACGGGAAAGCTTGTGAAAACCCCTGGTAGCAGATAGTGGACAAGCAGAGCTATCAGTATTGTTACGACAAAGCCTGAACCAAAACCCACCAGGCTTTTGTTTGGACTTGCCTTAAAAAGCCGCCGCGATTTTCTGCCGAAAAGGGAACCGAAAATGTAGGCGGCGGTATCGTTGGAAAAAACAAGAATAAGAAATGCGAAAAGACGCAATCCGGGATAATCCAGCCCGGTAATGCGCACGGCGAAGATGGAAAAAAAGGCCGGATAAAAAAATGTCGTCAAAGAAGCCCCAATTCTGAGGAGGGAAGAACTGAAATCGCTGCTTTCGGTACTGTTGATCTCAAGCATCAGAATGAACATGATAAAAAGAATTGCATAGTACTCCATGATAATTGAGGAGTAACTGCGATTCAGGCTGAGCCATGCAATAAGGGGTAACAGTGCGGCACAGAAGGGAACGAAAAAGGGAACCGACAAGCCCTTTTGCTTGAAGAGGTTCGCCGTTTCCAGTGAACCCAGATAGATAAAAATAACAGTCAAAAGATTGAAGACCAGATGATTTGCCTGGGGCATAAGAAGAATTATAGCGGAGATCCCGGGGACTCCCACAGCAAAGGTCAGGATTCTTGATTGTATGCTTGTCATTCAGCTCCGCCGTATCGCCGATTCCGGCTTTGATAGTCTTCTATGGCCTCGTCCAGGTCGTCACCACGCCAGTCAGGCCACAGTTTCTCAGAAAAATATAGCTCCGCGTAAGCGGATTCCCAAAGAAGAAAATTCGAAAGCCGCTTTTCTCCTGCTGTTCGTATAACCAGGTCGGCATCGGGAAGCCCGGGATTGTCGAAGCAGCTGCGAAGGGTATCCTCGTTCACTTTACTCTCACCCTTCTCAATAAGCCGTTTTATCGCCCGCAGAATCTGGTCCCGTCCGCCGTAGTTAATGGCGATGTTTACGGTCAGTCCGGTAAAACCGGCGGTATCATCCCGGACAGACAGGAGTTCCTTTCGAACCTGGTCGGGAATATTCCCGATATCTCCGGTATGGATGACCCGGATCCCTTTTTCCCGGTAAAAATCCATTTCTTTACGAAGATATACATTAATAAGATTAAACAGAAAGTGTACTTCTTCCTGACTGCGCCGCCAGTTTTCTGTAGAAAAGGTATAGAGGGTAACGAATTCTATGCCCAGCTCCGCCGCACGCCCGATTACCGCCTTGGCGCTCTTGAGTCCCTCTTTATGGCCTGCGGTCCGCTGCATCTTACGCATTTTCGCCCAGCGACCGTTACCATCCATTATTATGCCAATATGTTTCGGCAGCCGAGCCGGGTCTACTATGGCCATGAACGAGTATAGATCTCCAGGATCTCTTTCTCCTTCTTGTCGAGCTTTTCGTTGATCTGTTCAATATACAGATCCGTAAGCTTCTGAATGTCATCGGTTCCGCGCTTTACATCGTCTTCCGTCAGATTTCCCTCTTTCTGCTGTTTTTTGAACTCATCGTTGGCGTCCCGGCGGATATTGCGGACAGCGACACGTCCCTGTTCTGCGGTGCTCTTTGCAAGCTTGACCAGTTCTTTACGGCGTTCTTCCGTAAGAGGAGGAATGTTGATACGAATGACCTTGCCGTCGTTGTTTGGATTGACCGACAGCTCTGACTTGAGCAGGGCCTTTTCTATTTCACTGAGCAGATTTTTATCCCATGGTTGAATTACTACCAGTCGTGCTTCCGGTGTAGAGATTGTCGCTACCTGCGAAAGCGGTGTGGGGTTGCCGTAATATTCAACCTTGACCTTGTCGAACAAGGCGGCAGAAGCCCGTCCGGTTCTGATGGCACCGAACTCGTCCTCCATGGCAGCGAGGCTTTTTTTCATGCGATCTTCAGCGCTCTTCTTTATTGAATCCATTTTTCCTCCTTGCGGGTCAACGTAAAATCGTAAAGGCCCCACGTAAGGTGGGGCCTCGAACGCGCCGGCAATCTTTTATTCCGTGCCTACAGCGTAATATACGTACTCTTTTATCGAGATCTTTCCACCCACATCTTTGGATACTTCATCCATAACCTGGGATACGCTCTTTTTCTCTTCCTTTACGAAACCCTGGTTTAAAAGACATATCTCCGAGAGGTGCTTGTTCAGCTTCCCTTTTACGATTCCCTGAACAACATTATCAGGTTTATCCAGGTTTTTCGCCTGGGCAGTAAAAATATCTTCCTGTTCCTTCAGGTACGCCGGATCAACAGCGTCCTTATCAAGATACAGGGGATTATATGCCGCGATATGAAGGGCAACATCGAAGGTGATTTCCTTTACCCGGGGCAGGTCGGCAAGTTCGGGTTTCTCCAGGGCGAATTTGACCAGTACTCCGATATTGCCTTCGCCGTGAATATAATCGACGGCAAGTTCGTTGTCGGCCACAGCCATGGTCCTGAACCGTGCTATGGTTATGTTTTCCTTTATTTTACTGACCACATCTGTTACCAGAGCGTCCAGTTCGGGGGTTTTTTCGGTTATTCCGTCTTGGGTAATCTTTCGGATGATGTTTTCACCGCTTTCTATAAACTCCTTGTTCCGGGCAACGAAATCTGTTTCACAACCCAGTTCAAGAATTGCTGCACGGGAGTCGGTTACAAGAGTGAAAACCCGGCCTTCGTTTGTCGCACGGCCGCTTCGCTTGGCAGCTGCGGCAAGGCCCAGTTCTTTCAGAATTTTCTCGGCCCTGGCAAAGTCTCCGTCGGATTCGACGAGAGCTTTTTTACATTCCATCATGCCGGCGCCGGTTTTATCACGTAGTGTTTTTACATCTGCTGCGCTAATTGCCACGTATATTCTCCTAATCTTCGTAAAGTTTGTCTTCGTCAACCAGGGCGACGGTCTCTTCTTCAGTCACCTCTTCGTCGGCTGCCTCTTCCTTCACTTCTTCCTCCGGACTGTAGTCGGAGTAGTCTGCATCGGTAAAGGATTGATCGGTGCTGTCGTCCTCATTATTGACTGCAGCAGCCACAGAGACGGTCTCGACATCTTCTCCGTACTCCATTTCGTCCTTGTTGGGCGCCTCTTCGGAGTTCAGGTCCTCATCGTCGTCCTGGAGGGTTTCGATTACTTCAAGGCCGATCTCGTTGTCAGCTTCAACGACTGCATTGGCAATAATCTGGGTAAACAGGGTTATCGCCCGGATCGCGTCGTCGTTACCGGGAATGGGGTAGTCGATTCCATCGGGGTTACAGTTGGTGTCTACGACAGCGATAATGGGAATACCCATACGCTGGGCCTCCGCCACCGCAATGGACTCCTTCTTTGTGTCGATAATGAATACCACACCGGGGAGATCTTTCATCTCCTTGATACCGCCGAGGTTCTTCTCGAGACGAGCGCGCTCTTTATTGAGTTTCGATACCTCTTTTTTTGTCAGGCTTTCAAAGGTACCGTCGATTTCCATCTTCTCGATCTTTTTCAGACGGAGTATGGATTTCTTGATAGTTGAAAAGTTGGTAAGCATACCGCCCAGCCAGCGGTTGTTTACATAATACATTCCGCAGCGCTGCGCTTCACGCTCGATTGCCTGCTGGGCCTGTTTTTTCGTCCCGATAAAAAGGACTGACTTTCCATCATGAACCGATTTGCGAACCACCTCGTAGGCTTCACGTATAGCAGCGATGGTTTTCTGCAGGTCGATGATGTGGATTCCGTTCCGCTCGGCGAAGATATACTTCTTCATGCGGGGGTCCCAGCGCTTGGTCTGGTGGCCGAAATGGACCCCCGACTCAAGCAGGTTCTTCATGGTAACTACTGCCAAGGTTTCCCTCCTAGGCGCGGCGTTGTGCCGCTTCCTTCTCTTTAATTCTCACACCCGGCTTCGGTCAAAGACTTGGGCTGACTGGTGTGGAAGATTTACCGCTTCAACAAATGAAACGGATAATTGAATGATCCTAACATGCCATAAAACGTCTGTATTGGCAAGCCCACCACATTGTGGTAACTCCCTTTTAGGGCACGAATAAACAACGCACCCTGTCCCTGGATGCGGTAGGCTCCGGCAGCCCCGTCCCACTCACCGCTGTCAAGATACCAGTCGATCTCTTCATGGGTCATGGCAGCAAACGAAACCTCGGTACGGACAGCTTTCAATACGGATCTTTGCCCAAGGGTATCCAGGAGGGCGATTCCTGACCAGACAGCATGGCATGTACCCTGCAGGGTATAAAGAGTCTCCCGTGCCTCATCCCTGTTTGCCGGCTTTCCCAGTATGCGCGAGCCGATACCGACCAGTGTATCTACCCCGAGGATCCATCGTCCAGGCTCCTTACCGTAAAAACATGATTCGGCCTTCAAGCGGGCAAGACGAAGGGCTTCCTCATCGATTCTGTCGGAGAGAAGGGTCTCATCAATATGCTGCGGGCGCTGCAGAAGGGGAAATCCCAGGTCAGAGAGCATACGTATGCGCTGTGGTGAAGCTGATGCCAGGGTAATCCGGATGTCCGTATGCAGATTTTTATGATTCATATGACCACAGCTGAATTCAAAGGGATTTAAACAAAAGATACGCGCCGGCCAGACCTGCGATGGTTCCGGGGTTAAAGCGAATCCAGAAGGATACAACGTGTATGTCAAAACCGACAGGGCCCGCTTCCAGGGTAAAAGAATACCCGATAATAGAAAACAGCAGTTCAAGCAGGGTCCAGGCAAGGGTTCCTGTCAGAGCCCCCAGTAAAAAAAGCCGGTAGAGGACCGGTCTGTTTTTCGCGGTCCACTTCATTGATACACCGGATTGATGAGATTTTCGATGGCAGTTTCGGTTTCTGAAAGTTCATGAGCAAGGGATTCCCACTTTTTCTGGGAGTTTTCGATTCGGGTTGTCAGGCTGTTTATTTCCGCCTGTACTCTTCCTGCTGCTTCCGGATCAGAGTATACCTGAGGGCTTGCCAGCTCTTCCTCCTTAGCCGACAACTGCTGTTCAAGCTCTTCAATATTTTCGAGCAGAGCTTCCTCTTCCCTGGCCAGCCGTCGGGAAAGCGTCTGCAGCTCCTTGAGCTGTTCTCTGTGAAGGCGGCTATCGCTTTTTTGGACTTCCGGCAGTCGCTGTGTCTCTTCTTCCGGGGATGGCTCCCGCCCGGAAGGCAGCTCTCTTTCCTTGAGGGAACGGTAGTATGCGTAATCTCCGGGAAAGTACCTGCCTCTGCCGCTTTCTATCTCGAATACCGACGTTGCCAGCTGATCTATAAAGTAGCGGTCATGGGAGACAAATATCAATGTGCCCTCGTAATCCTTGAGGACATTCAGTAGAACGTCCTTGGTTTGCAGATCAAGATGGTTTGTAGGTTCATCCAGGATCAGCAGATTGACCGGGTTCAAGAGCAGTTTGAGAAGGGCAAGACGGCTTTTTTCTCCTCCGCTGAGAACTGAGAGAGGTTTGTATATGTCGTCTCCTCTGAAAAGAAAGGCCCCCAGGAGACCGCGAAGGGAAGGAATAAGGGCGGTGGGTGCGGACGTTTCGATCTCATTATAAATAGATTTGTCGCTTGAAAAGCTGCTCTCCAGGTCCTGGTTGAAAAACCCGGTTTGAACCCCACTTCCCAGTATGAGATCTCCGTTAAAGTCTGTATCGATCCCCGCAAGAATCCGCATGAGGGTCGATTTTCCTGCACCGTTTTTTCCCACCAGGGCAAGCTTTTCTCCCCGATTGACTTCCAGCTGAATATCCGAAAAGACTATATTGTCCCCGTAGGATTTTTTACCTTCATAAAAGCGGATAACCTGCCTGCCGCTGTGAGGAGCCCGGGGGAAGGAGAATCGGACCTGCTTCATGTTTTCAGGTATCCGGATGGGTTCGATCTTTTCAAGCTGTTTGATTCGGCTTTGAACAAGGGCCGCCTTGGAGGAGTTGTAACGGAAACGCTGGATAAAATTTTCCAGCCGGGCAATCTCTTCCTGTTGTTCCTGGTAGTCCTTATGGAGCTGTTCAAGTTCATGACTGCGTTGTGCCAGGTAAGCCGAATAGTTGCCTGTATACAGAGAGATTTTTCCGAGAAACAGTTCCGCCACTTTGTTTACGCAGGAGTCAAGAAAATAGCGGTCGTGGGAGACCAGGACTATCCCCCCGTCAAAACCGGCAAGAAAGGCCTGCAGCCAGTCCCTGGCTTCGAGGTCCAGATAGTTGGTTGGTTCATCCAGAAGCAGGATATCCGGACTCGTCAGCAGGGCCATGGCCAGGGCAATACGCATCTGCCAGCCCCCGGAAAAGTTTCCACTGTCCCTGGAAAAATCCTCCCGTGAAAATCCAAGTCCGAAAAGGACCTCGCTTATTCTCTGCTCCCGCTGGTAGTAGCCGCTGTGAACAATGGCTTCCTCCAGATGGTGTTGACGATGCAGAAGATCATCGATCTCCTGATCTCCCTCTTTACAGGACGCCAGACGTGCTTCTATCGCTGCTTTCTCTTCCATCATCGCATGCACGTAGGTGAAAGCATTCTCCACTTCATCCCTGAGGCATTTCCCTGAGTGTTCAAGTCCTGTCTGGGGAAGATAGGTTACCCTGGCATCAGGGCTT
The DNA here is from genome assembly GCA_964554875.1 of uncultured Spirochaetaceae bacterium. Taxonomy (GTDB): domain Bacteria; phylum Spirochaetota; class Spirochaetia; order JC444; family Marispirochaetaceae; genus Marispirochaeta. The sequence continues at coordinate 78,253 of CAZKQJ010000012.1, forward strand.
GAGGAACAGAGGCCGCTGTCAGCTGTAATAATGCCGGCGGCGATTTTCAGGAGGGAGGACTTTCCCGATCCATTGGCCCCGGTAAGGGCGATCCGGTCCTTTGAATCGATGCGAAGGCTTACATCCTTGAGAACATCCCGGTCTCCGTAGGCCAGGGATACACTGCTCAGCTGAAGAAAAGACATATCAGTTTTGCAGATTCATGAAGAGGACGAGGGAGTTGTACCCGGTATCCTCTATCATAAAATCATTCACGTTATCCTCGGGGATCATAGTAAAACGAATTCCCTGTGGCTCAAGCTTGTAGAGAAAGCTTATCCCCTGTTGAGGATCTGCTCCGTAAAACCGGAAAGTTCCGGCGCCGTCGTAGTCTCTCCTCAGCTGTGGTGATATATACCGGTCAAAGCGGATAGTGCCTGCATCTCCGAAGTTTGCCTTGATTGTACCCGGTACGAGACGTTCTTTTCCGGTCCAGTTGAAGGACCCGTCGGGAAAAATCTCTATGGTTCCGTAGGCGCTGCTCATGAAGCGTTCACCCATCTCGACAATTTGCTGCAGGGCTTCTTCCCTGCGGATTTTTTCCTTCTCGATTACATCTTCAAGATCGGGAACCGCAATAAAGCGGGCTGTAAGCTCTTCTGATTCAAACTTAAAATGGGCGAGTATCGAAGAGACCGGCGGTTCGGGTGTCTCCAGGGTTATATAGAGATCGCTGTCTGCAAAATGGAAGCGGTTTCTCCCTGCTTCTTTAATCTCGGAGTATTCTATGCTGAGCCGGTATTTTGAAGAGATTATCCGTATGACGCCCTGCTCATCGTCGGGAAAGAGTCCGAATTCCGGATTCAATGCCTCCAGGGCCGGTGTTCTTCGCCGTATAAGATGAACAAAGCGTTCAGGGTGATAGGATCGGGTAAAAAAATCGTCCAGCCGGGGATCGGTATTCTGAACAGCCAGTACCGAATCCCGTTCACCCTCCTGGTAAAAAGTAAGCTCCCTGTCGAAGCAGTAGCCCCGTGTGCCGTCTTGGGTCAAAACCTCATACCAGAAGCCCTGATACTCACCAACCTGGACCTCCCTGGTCGCTTTTGAAAGGACTTTCATCTCTTCGTGTTTACGCAGCCGGTAGACCCTGTCGCTCGAAGCATCGGGCTGTGAACGGACCGGAAGGCCAACCCGGTTCGAAAGGGCCATTGTATTCGCGAAAGACGCATAGTCTGCGGCTGCCGTACGTGCGTCCTTGTCATTATTATGGAATCCAACCCTCCAGCGCTTTATGCTGAGGTTCTCCTCGGTCCTGGGATCGACAATTATGTAGGACTCTTGGATATTTGATTCGCTGATGATCCTGACAGTATCCGCACTCTCAAGAGAACTGTCTTCCGGTGGCCAGAGAATAATACCGTAGCCGATTCCTCTGGAGGAACAGGAGAGAAGCAGAAGGATGAAAATTAACAGAAGACCTGATAACGAATAGATTTTACCGACTCGCATAGCTTTGAATAGACCATATATACCGGGATAAGTCAATAATTTGCGAAATATGAGGCTTTCTTCGGATTATCTCCAGGATTCAAAACGCCGGTATATCGTCCTGTAAACAGGGCTCACACGACTATGGGTCACATGTACCGGAGGTCCCCGATGGTTTATTCACCCATCACAAAGGCTATTTTTCCCTGCTGAAGGATTTCCCTTCCCCGGGGAGAATTAAGCAGAGAGAGGGCATCTGAGCGGGTAATTATCGGATCGGAAGGAGCAATTCCGAACAGGCCCCTTGCGGCGATTCGAACAGGATTGGGACCCACGCGTTCCCCCAGCGCCTCGGAGGATAGAGATCTGAAGTACCCGACGGGTCCGCGGTCAAGAATATCCTCCCGGTTCATCATCTCGGGTTCGAATACAATATTCATCTCTTCATCCCATATGCGGGGAAAAAGAACCGGAACCAGGGGCGACTCCTCATCCTCTTCTCCATGTACCGGATAGCTTTCTGCGGCGTAGATAAGAAGGCCCGTGAAATTTGCACTTGCCGCGTGGAATAGGCTTGGTGCCGGAGTATATCCCCTGGAATGATCGAGAAATACCGCGGCCAGATCGGGATACAGGGCAAGCTGAAAGGTAAAGGACAGCTCTCCGAATTCCCGGGAAAAACTGCTCGACACAGGTTTTATATCCTTGAGGGCTTCGAGTAAATCGGAAATTCTGCGGGGATTCCGGTTTATCCAATCCTGAAGGGAGAGGGAAGATGATATACGCAGGTCCCCGGCTGCAGAGATAAAACGCTCCCCCAGATTATCGAAGGTTTCACGTCTCAGACGGGACCTTTCTTCCGGGGTAAAATCGTCAACTTTATGTACAACTGAAAGACTCAGGCTGCCCTTCTGCCAGTCAAGGTCGACACGGGATACCGGGTCCGCAAAGATGCTGACGGTAAAGACACTACAGACGGCGACTGCGAAAAGAAATCTTCTCATCGCTTCTCCTCCCGTGCAATTCCATGTACTGGAACCTTGAGGAGCATCCCGGGATGAATCAGGGAGTCTATATTGAGCTGGTTATTGAAAGCCAGTTCCGCGGCGCTTGTATTATAGCGACGACCGATGCTGCTAAGGGTATCTCCGGGCTGCACGCGATACTGGTCGACTTCCTCGTATTGCAGGATTCGGGACCTCTCCTCAGGACCGGCATAGGGGGGCATCGGAGCGGCGAGGGGGATTAGTACCTCCGATCCGATCATCAGGCGCCGGGGATCAAGCCTGGGATTAAACTCGAGCAGAAGGTCCGTAGACACACCGTAATGCATGCTCAGAGCGTACAGAGTGTCTCCCTGCTGTATGGTGTAGGTATCAAGATCCATTAGCGATAAATCCTCATTATTCAGGGCCCTGGTAATACTATCGGCGTATTCCTGCGGAACTTTCAGTCTGTACCCTCGTATCTGGGGAGGGGTTACCGGCTGGTTCAATTCCTGATTGGCCTCTGCGAGGATCCGCAACGGAACATCAGCGGCGTCCGCCAGGCGGTTCAGATGCACGGGACCGCTGACGTCTATCCGGGTCCATGTCTGCTCGTCCCACTGAAGGGGAAGCCGGAACCGTCCGGGATAGGACGCAAAACGGCTGACGGCTAGAAAACGAGGAACATAGGCTGCCGTTTCCGCCGGAAGATACCCCTTCCTGGCAAGGGTCCAGAAATCCCGGGTGCCTGCGGCTTTAATCGCCCTCTGCATATGGCCGAGACCGCAGTTGTAGGCGCCGATTGCAAGAAGCCAGTCTCCGAGAACAGAGTAATTCGTTTCAAGTTTTTCAAGGGCTCCGTGGGTGGCTTTCCAGAAGTCCCGGCGCTCATCCAGCCATTTATTGACCCGTATATCGTAGGGATGAATACTGTTCATCATGAACTGCCAGAGTCCGGCGGCTCCGGAACGGGAAACCGCCGACGGGATAAATGCTGATTCTATAATCGGCAGATAGGCCAGTTCCCAGGGGAGATCCATCCGGCGTATTACTGAATGGATAAAGGGAAGGTAGGGTTCACCCCTTCGCAGGACCCTTTCAAGATACTCCTGACCGGCTTTTCCGGAATAATGGCGGTACTCGGCCTTTACCTCGGGAATATCTTCGAAATCCGATACATCAAGGGATTGAAAGGCATGCCCCTTGTGACCCTGTCTGGCCGGAAGCGGAAAATCCGGATAGGGAAGGGGGTCAAATCCCGGCCTGCTCAAGGGAATGCTGTTCCGGTGTTCATCCAGCACAGGCAGGGGCGCGGAATACAGCTGAAATGTCAGGCAGCACAGTATGCACAAAGGTACGAAGCTCAGGCAGCAGCGGCTGCTATCCATTGCTGCTCCCTGCAAAGGGTTTCTCGCCGAAGTAGATTCCAGCCCATTCCCATTGACCGTGTATTTCGGGATCCGCGGGAAAGTTTACCCGCCTGAAATAGAGATACCAGGTTTTAATCCGGTAGGACCAGCCCCAGGTCCGTAAGTAGGCCTCCCTGCTGTTGGACCCCTCGTCCAGTTCCCTGGAGTAGTAAACGTTTCCCTTGAGAAAAATACCGATGTCCGCCAGAAAATCGATATTCGCCTCGGTTTCTTCTTCTTCCCATGAGAGAGCGAAAAAATTTACCTTGGCCATATATTGACGCAGCCTGCGGGGGTCTTCCCGCCAGATTGCAGCTTTTATGTTGTTGACCAGGCGATCCAGATCGGCCATGGTCCAGTCCTTGTCTCTCCTTTCGTAGAAAGTAATCATGGAGGTAATTTCTTTATGGGCTTCCGGTTTACCGGGAATGTTTGTTTCGGGATAGAGCAGGAACTGCTTGTACGCCTGTATTGCCAGTTCCCATTCGCCCACAACCTCATATGTCTCCCCAAGGAAGTAGTAGGCTTCACCCATGTCGATTTCTCCGGAAAAGCGTGCGATCAATTCCTTGTAATACTGAATCCGTACCTCAGGATCCTCCACCAGGTTGATAAGACTTTTCAGACAGAGATAGTGCACCGAACTGTCACGGAACAGCAGGTCCGAGTAGTTTTTCAAAATACGTTCATAATAGTGTACGGCAAAGGGAAAGGCCTTTCTTTCCCGGTAGTTTTCCGCAATAACGAGAAGGTAATATGCATTGAAAGGATCCTGCGGGTTCCTCTCAACGTAGGTGGAAAGGAGAAGGTTCAACTGTTCAAGCGCTTCCCGCTGATAGAGCTGTTTGATAATCTCGTTCAGCAGGATGAATCGCGACTCACTGCGCTGGTTCTCCGAATCACGCAGTTGTATTAAAAGATCCGCCATCTCCGCCTTCTGTTCCCTGCTGCCTTTGAGAAAGTAGGAGAGGTCTCCATATTTCAGGGAGTCGATCAGGGAGCACTGAGTAGCGGAGAGGACAAGGGTGAGAATCATCACCACAAAAAAGGCGCTTACGCCGATGCGCTTTCTCATATCTGAATCAGATAGTACCAGACCTGTATGGGATTGACAATATTGCCCAGCTCGAAGCTGTTCTCCTTACTTGTCCGGCACACGTATATTTGATAGTCTTGTATCGACGGAAAAGCGTTTATTTTATAGCAGGAGAGAATATGGCGGAAAGCATCACCAAGCACGGAGATAAACTGATTGTTCCCCACCAGCCGATTATTCCCTATATTGAAGGTGACGGAATAGGCCCTGATATCTGGGCAGCTTCTGTCCGCGTATTTGACGCAGCGGTAAAAAAAGCCTACGGCGAAAGCAGAAAGGTTAGCTGGAAGGAGGTCCTTGCCGGACAGAAGGCCTTTGATGCAACGGGGAACTGGCTCCCGGCAGAGACCGAAGATGCTTTCCGTGAATACCTTGTTGGAATCAAGGGGCCCTTGACCACCCCGGTCGGGGGAGGCTTCAGAAGCCTGAATGTTACCCTGCGGCAGCACCTTGACCTCTTTGTATGTCAGCGGCCTGTCAAATACTATGCCGGCATACCCTCGCCTGTAAAAAAGCCTGAGCAGATTGACATGGTGGTTTTCCGTGAGAACACCGAAGATGTCTACGCAGGTTTCGAAACTCCCATGGGAGACGATAAAACCACCAGACTGATAGAATTCCTGAACCGCGAAATGGGCTGGTCCCTGCGGGAAGACTCTGGCGTCGGCATCAAACCGATAAGCGTTACCGGGACACGACGACTGGTCCGCGCAGCCATTCAGTACGCCATCGATCATAAACGGAAAAGTGTGACCCTGGTTCACAAGGGAAACATCATGAAGTACACCGAGGGGGCTTTCCGGGAATGGGGATATGCCCTTGCAAAAGAGGAGTTCAGCGATTCCGTGGTCTCCTGGGACGATTGCGGAGGAGAGGTCCCTGAGGGAAAAATCCTTATTAAGGATGTTATAGCCGACGCTTTTCTCCAGCAGATTCTGACCCGTCCGGCGGAATACGATGTTATTGCAACCATGAACCTGAACGGGGACTACGTTTCCGACGCCTTGGCAGCCCAGGTAGGCGGGATAGGCATAGCTCCGGGAGCTAATATCAATTACGACAACGGAATCGCCGTGTTCGAGGCCACCCATGGAACCGCTCCGAAGTATGCCGGTAAAGATATGGTGAACCCTTCCTCTGTAATTCTGTCCGGAAGCATGATGTTCGAATACATGGGATGGCAGGAGGTAGCCGACCTTATCGAAAAGGGTATGACCGGTGCAATTTCACAGAAAAGGGTAACCTACGATTTTGCCCGGCTGATGGAGGGCTCAACCAGGGTTTCCACCAGTGAGTTCGGCAGCGCAATTATCGATAACATGGGATAGACAGGTATGAAAAACGGGCGGGTACGGGTTCCGCATAAACTTTTACTGGGGGGCGTCTTCTTTTTTCTGGTGGGCATCGGTCTGCTTCTGGTGACCACGGGGCTGCTTCCACGCTACGAAGATCTTTGGCCCATACCGCTTACCCTTCTGGGTATGCTTTTTATCTATCTGGTGCGGGTCAACAGTGCTCCGCCCGGATACATTGTTCCGGGTATTCTCTTCGCCCTCGGGGGCCTGCTCCTCACCGTGCGGAGCCTTCTTATGCCCTATCTGACCCTTGACAGAATATGGCCCCTTTTCATGACTATCGCCGGATTTTCCCTGGCTGTCTACGGAAGGGCTTATACAGGAAGCTTCAGGATAAAGATCCTTGTTCCCGCTGTCGTCATGATAGTCCTCTCTCTGCTGTTCCTGCCCTTCAGTTTTGACCTTATCAGGGAACGATTTGCTTCCGTAGTAACGGTCTGGTGGCCTCTTCTCTTCATTTTTCTGAGCCTGGGGCTTTTCGGAGAATACCTGCGCAAGAAGAATAAATGAACATGCTTCGGCGATTGGCAGTTCTTCTTATCTCGCCTGCAGTTTTTATACTCTTCCCGGGGTGCTTCTCCACCCCCGAAGTCCCTGATGACGCGGTCGCGCCGCCTCAGATCAACAGAAACCAGGGCTTTGTCGTCGGCGCCTTCCGGGCTCTTGCCAACGGATCCCCCGGCTCCCTGCGAGAGGCTTACGCCATCCTTGATGAGGCCGAAGGGCTGTCGGACTATGCTCAGGACCTGAAATACTTAAGCAGCTGGCTCTATTCAAGTCTCTATTCGTCCTTACCTGAAGCGCTTCCGGAGGTTGAAGCTGTTCCAAATAGTTATTTCTCATCCATTGTCGAAGACATCGAAAACGGCGTATATCCGGTTACCCGGAGAGCGGACAGCAGTTACCTTTTTTTTATTCTTCCTCCCATGTCAGTCCTCTTTACCGAATCTCCCGATACCCTGGATATTGCCTTTGAATCCCTTACTGTAGGACATGAACTGAATCCCGGGGGAACTCTGCCTCTCTATCTTCTCGGGTATGTGGAAGAACGGAGGGGTAATTACAATGAGGCAGTTACCTGGTATATCAGTGCCCTCCAGCAGTCCCGGGAGTGTTACCCCGCCGCTTACGGTATGGTCCGGATATACATAGAAGAGAAACGTCACGAAGAAGCGGAGCTTGTATTGTCGGAAGCGGCGGAGCTGGTCAGGCCGGATGCAGAATTTCTCTATTTACGCGGTCTGATTTATCTTGGTACACAGCGCTTTTCCCTGGCAAAGGAGAACTTCCTTGAAGCCCAGAAACTGTTCGGGGAGGACCCGAAAAATCTTATGGGTATTGCCCGGGCCCATTTTTCCCTGAACGAGCTTGAAATGTCCCTGGAAACAGTACGGCGTGCCCGACGGCGCGGAGCAGGAACTGTTGAAACCGCTCTGCTTGAAGCGAATATTCTGCGCTCCATGGAGCAGAGAATCAAGGCATTATCGGTGGTAGAGCAGGCCCAGGAGATATTCCCTGCTAACCAGCGGCTCAAGGACCTTAAGGCTCAGCTTCTCCTTGAAACCGGTCGCAGCGAAGAGAGCCGGCTTGTTCTGGAAGATATCAGTTCCCAGGGTTTCGCGGAATCCCTGGAGCGGGATATAATGCTCATGAAGAGCGCCGTTAACGCGTCGCTCTGGCGGGAAGCTCTTATCTATTTCCAGCATGCCAGTGAGCAGTCCAGGGATCAGGAGATCCTGAATCTTGGAGCCCTCATCTACATGAATACAGGGGAAACCGGAGAGGCCCTGGCGCTCTACCAGGAATTAAACGACAGGGACTCTGAGAATCCGGAGTATCCTCTGAGGGCCATGGAGCTCTCCCGGGAAGAAAACAACAGGGAGCTCGCAGCTGCAATGATAGAACGGCTGCGACAGATGGATCTCGACTCACTTCAGAAAAGCAGACTCAAAGTGGGGGAGGCCTTTCTTGTCGCCGGCACCCCGGAGGAACGTAAACTTCTGGAGGAAGCTCTCTTTCTGCACGTCCGCAACGAAAAGGCATTACTGGGGCTTGCGGATTATCATCTTCGCCGGGGAGACAGACGCAGGGCGGACCTGTATCTGCGTCAGCTTGAACGCATGCCGGGAATAGATCAAAAAACCAGGGACCGGATTCTGATACTCAAGGAGCAGCTCAATTGAAGCTACAACGGACAGCCCTATTTTTCCTTTTGGGCACCTCAATCCTGTTTTCAGACAGCCCCGATTTTATATCCTGGATCGGGATGGATCCCGCCGAAGCCCATGCTGTATTTGGCCCGCCGACTCATATTTACGTCCATCAGGGAGATACAGCGGAGGAGGATAACGTTGTATTCTACCGGGACGGAATCTACATCTTCTGGTTCCGGAACCGTATATGGCAGGTCCGGGCGGACAGAACCTCGGATGCTGTTCTTGCAGGTATCCGTATCGATGATACAATGGATACCGTAATCAGTGTGCTGGGACCAGCTCTTTACACGGGTACGGACGGCAGTCTCTATTTCGAATTATCCCGCGGAAGCTACCCTCTGCGGCTGAGGGTTGTCTTTGGTCACGCTAAGGTCGTGGAAGATATCTATCTTTACCGGGGAGATTTCTGATGATCTGTCTCTCCCTTACCCGTAAAAGCCTTGACGAAAACCTGCGGGAGATTGAAAGGTATAAAAAGTATCTGGACCTTGCTGAACTGCGGGCGGACTGCCTTGAAAAATGGGACACCGAAGCACTGAAGAGCTTTCCACGAAGGGCGGGACTGCCGATAGTATTCAGTCTCCGACGCAGCAAAGACGGCGGTTTCTGGAAAGGAGGAGAGAACGAACGCTGTTCCCGAATCGCCGAGGTCCTTTCATCCGGATACACCTGGGTGGATCTGGAGAAGCACTCCGCCACCGATTCAGTTGCCGGTATTGCAACGCAAAGAGGCGTCAGGATTATTCGCTCCCTGCATGATCCCGACGGTGTCCCTGCCAAACTGACACAACTCATTCGGGATATTCCGGAAAATGATGATGAAATCCCCCGGGCTATAATACATCCCCGCTCTGTCGCCGACCTGCGTCTGGTTTTTCGGGCTTTGCGGGAAACCTCGGGAGCAGGAATTATCCAGGCCATGGGGAAATGGGCTTTTCCCGCCAGGATACTCGCGGGGATGTACGGCTGCCTGTTCAGCCTGGTATCACCGGAAGCTTCAGAGGACGATCCGCTGCCCCTCTCTCCCGAAACCCTGGAAGAGCTTTACCGCTGCCGTTCCCTTTCCCTATCCACCTCTGTGTACGGGATTATCGGGAATCCCGTGCTCCATTCCCGTTCTCCTTTGATCCATAACACCGCGTATAGAAAGCAGGATCTGAATGCGGTCTATCTGCCCTTTCAGGTTGATGATGTGGACGAGTTCTTTGCTCTTGCAGACGAGCTGTCCATACAGGGATTCTCGGTTACCATACCGTACAAATCGGAGATTATTCCCCGCCTGCAACGGATATCTGATGACGTTGCCGCCATCGGAGCCTGCAATACCGTCGTGAGGACTTCCCAGGGTTTCGCTGGTTACAATACCGATGTACGCGGATTCCTGCTGCCCCTTGAAAAGCTCTGCGGCAAAAGTTTCCCGAAACGTGCCGTAATTATCGGTGCCGGCGGGGCCGCCCGGGCCGTCGTCTACGGATTACAAAAGGCCGGAACCGAGATTCTGATAGTCAATCGAACGGAGGAAAAAGCCCTGAACCTTGCACGGGAGTTTGGATGTCGGGGGGCTGCTCTGTCTTCCGGGAATTATGGAAAAATGGCTGAATACGCGGAGCTCGTTGTTCAGACCTCCGCCGCGGGCATGCATCCCCTTGAGGATGTTGATCCTGCAGAAGGATACCCCTGGACAGGAGAGGAAATTGCCTACGATCTTGTTTATGTTCCCGAAACAACCCGTTTTCTTGTCGCCGCGAAGGCTGCAGGCTGCAGAACCCTGAACGGAGCTCCCATGCTCCAGGCTCAGGGAGAAGCGCAGTATAAGCTGTTCACCGGTATGGAATATCCCCGGTAAACGCAGTTTGGAGCATCTTTAATAAAAAACCGATCGCTTGCGTTTGCGTATTCTGCTTGCCCGCCGGATTTTGAAGGTCTGTTCGATCTCCTCCGGCAGGAGCAGGGCCGTCAGACTCGGATCCCCGGGATCCTTTGTCAGGCTCAGGGGATACACCAGGGCTTTGCCGTCGGGAATCTCCGGCGACTCGATTTCGAGAAGGTCTTCACGCTTATCCAGGACATCCTCGATGATTCGGAGCTTGGCATGAAAATCAATACCCCGCGCCTCAATCCGTCCGATCCTGCAGACCTCCGAACTCAACTGGTGGGGGAATATCAGCAGCTTTTTGGCAATCTTGGCCTCCAGTTCCCGTCGCTGTTCCGGGGTGAGCTGAAGTCCGTTCAGATGGGCCATGAGTTCTTCCTGTATACGTCTCGATTCCTTTTCGTCAGTCACGACAACCTCTTCTGCTGTTTCAGGTTCCGCCGCCGTTCTTATCGAAATGGAGGGCAGCGAAGGGCTTGCCGGGGAGTAATCAAAAAGCCCGTCCGCCTCCGCCGGAGAGAGAAGGTTCCGTACTTCCCCTGGATCCGAATATCCCAGAGCCCGCCACTTCGTGATAAAAGGACTCAGTTTTTCCGGTTTGACAAAGTAGATCCCCGGCGCCAGGGTCTTCAGGATCATGGGGCTGAACTCCTTCTGAATTACCGGAATCAGCTCGGGAACGACTTTAATAAGCGTTCCGGTGGCAATCTCGATCTGCTGAACCCGTTCCATCCAGCCCTGAAGGGTTATCAGGACGTTTTGAGGAGGGGCTGCCCCGCAGGCCTCTTCAAGAAGACGGGGGATGTCGGCATCTTCTCCAGTGTTTCGAAGGGAGTCGGTAAAATGCTGCTGCTCAATCTCGAAATGCGAAACCCTGTCGAAACGCTTAAGCCGGCAGTATAGGGCGACAAAAAGGCGTGCCGCTGTAGAAGCTCCGGGCGGAAGGAGTACTTCGAAGCTGGGCTGAAGAATCATGGGCACAGGTTCTGTTTTTCCTTCTGCAGCAGCGCTGCCTGACAATCTGACGAAGCCGTCAAGCTCGTCCACATATCCCGCCATTATCAGGCGATCGAAGGCCTGGCCAATTCTCCTGGGAGTAAAACGCTGGTTTTCCCGGGAAAGCTCGGCGCTTAGAACCTTAATCAGGGGCTCCCGTTCATAACCCAGAGGAGGGGAGGCGTTTTTATTCAGGGCACTGATAATGGTGCGTCCTGCTGCGAAGGCTCTGCGGGGGGGAGATTCCTGCCAGCTTCCTGCAGCCACTCCTGCAGTGAGTACCGACAACCTTTCTTTCGCCGGCAGCGAAATGAATGCCAGCAGCTGCTCCGGGTACACGGAAAACCGGTCACCCCGGTCACGCAGAATTCCCAGACACACGAGAGTTTCCAGGCAGAGCATGAACCTGCCATCGCCGTCGTTCCCGGGAAAACGTTCGCTGAAACTGCTGCGCACGCTCTTCTTGAGCTCGCCGCTCTGTTTGCAGGGGGAGGGATTTTCCTGTACAAAAGACAGAAAGGCTATCATCAGCTCTTCGCTCAACCAGGCTTCTCCGGGATATTCCGGGAAGGCTTTGACCGTAATGGTTTCCTCCGTACTCTGTTCCAGATCTTCTTCCAGAATGGGGTTTACAAAGTACAATCCGGACTCGTCCCGGTAGATAATAAGCCGTTCCTGAAGGTTCTCCACAAGACTCTGAAATTGCAGCTCGCTGTAACTGTCATGAAAATAACGGTACAGGTGGTCAAAGTCGGATCCGCCGGCGCGAAGTATGAAACTGATTACAGCAGTTTCGTCATCATTCAGCAGGGATAGAATCCGCGATCTGGTCTCAGGATTAAGGAGGAACTTCTCGATGCTGTGGATTATGGAAGGTTTGTGATAGGGGGTCTGCACCTTACCCAGGTGGTTCTTGATCAGTTCAAAAAAAGGCTCATCCTCAAGGGTGAGGAGAGAACGTTTCCAGTCATCTATCGAGGGCATCCTGATATCCTACCCTAAATGTCCGCGTCCCACAACTCAATATGATAGCCGTAACCCTGTTCGGTAAGGAATTTCTGACGGTTCAGGGCAAACTCCTCTTCCAGAGTGTAACGCGAGACAAGGGAGTAAAAATAGGAGTTTCGCGCCTTCGGCCTGAGGATTCGGCCCAGACGCTGCGCCTCTTCCTGACGGGAACCGAAGGTGCCCGATACCTGGATGGCCACCGAAGCATCCGGCAGATCGATTGCAAAGTTCGCTACCTTTGAAACCACGAGTATCGTGATTTCTCCAGCACGGAAGCGTCGGTAAAGTTCTTCACGCTCCCCGTTGGGAGTTTTACCTGTTATCAAAGGAGCGTTGAAGGCGGCTGCTATCTTTGTAAGCTGGTCGATATACTGTCCGATAACCAGGGTGCCCTCTCCGGCGTGGTTGGCTGCCAGCTCCCGGGCTATCTCAGTTTTTCGGGGATTCTCGGCGGCGATCCTGTATTTTTTTCTCTTGTCCGCCGTTGCATAGGGAATACGGTCCTCGTCGGGCAGGTCTATGCGGATTTCAGTACAGTAGGCCTCGGCAATCCAGCCCTTCTGCTCGAGTTCCTTCCATGGAACATCGTAACGCTTGGGGCCAATGAGGGAAAAAACCTCTCCCTCTTTGCCGTCTTCCCTGACCAGGGTAGCAGTAAGTCCCAGCCGCCGTACAGCCTGGATTTCAGCGGTTACCCGAAAGACCGGTGCAGGCAAAAGGTGAACCTCGTCATAGATTATCAATCCCCAGTTCCGGGCCCGAAAGAGGGCGAAGTGGGGGAACGGAGGATCCTGTTTCTGTCCGTAGGAGAGTATCTGATAGGTGGTAACCGTTACAGGGCGGATATCCTTTTTGCCGGAGGTGTATTCACCTATTGCGTCGTGATCAAGTTCGGTTTTGTCCTTTAGTTCATCCATCCACTGATGGACGGCCGCCACATTGGTGGTTACAATCAGGGTGCTGGTCTGGAGCAGCTCCATGACCTTGAGACCCACGATGGTTTTTCCCGCCCCGCAGGGCAGAACGATGACGCCGAAACCGTTGCCCGGAAGTCCGCCGCCGTGGAAGCTTTCCGCCGCCTCGGCCTGATAATCCCGTACCGTAAAGTCCCGGCCGTCAGATGTGCCGGCACGCAGGGTAATGGGTGTTCTTTCTCCTTCCCGTAAGGGGACCCTGTCGTCCACGGGATAGTTAATCCTTATCAATGCACTCTTGAGGCTCCCGCGGTTCACCAGGGAAACCAAAAAATCATCTCCCTGGGGTACAAGAAGCTTCATTATGTCCCTGCGGGCGCTGAGTTCCCGTCTAAGGGCTTCCGAAGCGATCTTCAGCACCAGGCAGGCAGGATCATCGGAGGGTTCAAGAACGATACTGCCGTAGCGTCCCAGAAGGTCCCTGACATTGAAAAGAACGTTATCAGGCACGGGAAAGCGGGACCACTTTTTCAGACGGTCCTCGATTTCCTGCTCCCGCAAACCCGCGGAGGCGGCGTTCCAGAGAGAGATGGGGGATATCCGGTAGGTGTGCATGTGTTCCGGAGATTTTTCCAGTTCTGCAAAAGGTGCAATATCGTCCCTGGCCTGGGCAAAGCCCGGATCGTGAACATCCAGCAGCAGGGAGCCGTCACTCTGCACAATAAGAGGGGTACTGTTAATCGACGACATGGAGTCAAGAATATCTGATTGTGCCGCTCCTGAACAGACCATAAAAGACAATTCAAGGAAAACCGCTTAGGAAAAAATCCGCTTGACCGAAAAAGAGCTTCCCTATAGTCTTTTTTTATGGGCAGGCTTCTTGTTATCGGAAATATCGCGGAAAGTCCTTTTGCTGCGGATATTGGCTATTACCTGAGGCAGCAGGAACACTATTCCGACCTTGTCTCGCTGAAAAGCTTCCTGAACGAGGAGTTTTGTCCGCGCTTTATTGTGGATGAGGCCTCCTGGGAAAATATAGGCCGCAAGCTGGAATCCTACACCGTCATGATTACCAGTACCGCCATGTCCGGATTCAGTCGGGACGAGCTTGCCATGAGGAACTTCCTTATCTCCAGGGCCGCCAAGGATAACGGCGCTGACCGGGTAATTCTGCTTGAACCCGACCTTTTTTACAGCGCCCAGGACCGGGGCCCCCGACCGGAGCACGGCGTTACTCCCGTAAAACGGAGCATCCAGGATTACAAGAAATTCGACGGACAGCCCTTTTCGGCCCGCCTCTATGCAGACCTGCTGAAAGAAGCGGGAACCGACGAAGTGGTAACCGTACACAACCACTCATCTTCGGTGGAGAACATCTTCATGGACAGGTTCTCCGGTTATTTTACCAATCTTCTTCCCTGCGATGTCTACGCTGATTACCTGAGGGATTCGGACATCGCCGAAGTGGACAATATGGTGCTCTGTTCCCCGGACTCGGGGGCTTCAGGTTTCTGTCTGCGTCTGCATAAGGCCCTGAATAACTCCGGGGTAAAGATGCTGAAGATGAACAAGCACCGCAGCGACGAGCGTACCGTCGATGTCTCCCTGGCCGGGGACTCGCCGGCGGATCTGAGCGAAATCGCCGGTAAGGATGTTATCGTGGTTGACGACATGGTCCGTACGGGGACGACCATTATCGAGTGCTGCCGTCTGCTTAAGAGCGGAAATCCCCGGCGGATAATCTTTATGGTGACCCACTTCTACTCAAGCAGAGAAGGCCGCATAACCCTTAACGATCCGATTATAGATGAAATAGTAACCACCAGCACCATACCGCAGATTCTGAACCGGGACATGCAGGGCCGGCTGCGGCACAAGATGGTGGTTCTTCGTCTTGGCCGCTGGATTTCCAATGCCGTAACCGGACTCAGGGGGATCGACCAGGCCTCTCTGCCCGGCCCTCTGTATGCTGAAGATATCTCATCCAAACACCCCCGCTGGAAAGGCCGGACAGGCCCCATCTGCGGACAATAACGCTCTATTCGGAGGCAGATAATGAGCGCAGGCTTTCGTATTGGAATAATCTCCGGAAAACTCGGAGATGTCGACGGGGTTTCCCTCGAGGTCGACAAGTGGATCAGGATTCTGGGCGAAATGGGCCACGAGGTTCACACCATAGCCGGAAAATACGGGACTCCCCTTGTAAGTCTTCCCCAGGAGCGGCAGTTCACCCTGCCCAGCATCCGCTTCGACAGCCGGGAGCAGAAGTGGTATGAGAGCCAGGTTTTCCCCTATCTGCAGAAGCACCCTCCCCATATAACCCCGAAGCGAAAAAAGATTATCCTGGACCGCCTGCAGTTTGACGGCAAGGAGGTAGCCAACCGTCTGTTCGAGTATGTTCAGAACAACAACCTGGATGTAATCGTGGCCCAGAATACCAACGCCATGCCCATGACCCTGCTGGGGGGAATGGGAGTCTATGAGCTGGCGACTCAGCGGCGGGTGGCGACGATTTTTCACCACCACGACTTCTGGTGGGAACGGAGCCGTTTTTCCAACAGCCACATCGAAGGACTTCTTGGCAGGATCATGCCGCCCACGGACCCGGGATTGGAGCATATCGTCCTCTCTTCCTATGCCGCACATATCCTGCGGTCCATCAAGCGGGTTCAGCCCAAGCTGGTGCCCAACTGCGAGGATTTCGACAATCCAGTTGTGCAGGACGACTACAACGCGGATTTTCGCGCGGAACTGGGATTCAGGGATTCGGATATACTCATTGTTCAGCCCACGAGAATAGTCCGGCGAAAAAGAATAGAAGACTCCATAGCTCTCATCGGAAGGCTCATCGCCGTGCATCCGGAAATCGCCGAGCGCGTACATTTTATTATCTCCCTCTACCAGGGGGATGAACCGGACGAAAACTATATCGGTGAAATTCAGCAGATGGCAGTGAGTCTGGGAGTCCAGGTGCATCTGATTTCCGACCGGGTCGCCTCGGAACGGGGAAGCGACGAAGCGGGGCGGAAGCTTTATACCAACCGGGATGTCCTGGCCAACGCAGACATGGTGACCTACCTGCCCATATGGGAAGGTTTCGGCAACGCCCTGCTCGAGGCCATGGCGGCAAAGGTCCCGGTGGCGACCACCACGTATCTGGTCTACAAGACGGATATCGGCATTCTCAAGTTTAAAAACGTGGAGATCCTCGACGTATACGGCGACGACGGACGCCTGGTCATCCCCGACCAGGCGGTGGAAGAGGTCTATGAGCTTTTGACCAATCCCGCGGTCCGGCAGGAAGCGGTGGAACACAACTTCGAGATAGCCGCCAGGGAGTTCGGCTTCGGCAAGCTGCGGGAGAGGATCGGGACGATTCTGGAGGATTACGGCGACGAGATTCGTGCCTCCCGCAAACGGGTCGCCCGCAGCAAGCAGGCCTATTCCGTATAGCCTTTCCCAATAAAAACGGGGTCCCGATGGACCCCGCAGCGTAAACAGAAATCAGTACAACAAACTTAGAACTGCGCCCGCAGGTTCAGCTGGCCGCCGTAGGCCCCGGAGACGGGGTTGTAGGTTCCGGAAAGGTCCAGCTTGGCAAAGAGCAGCTCCACGGAGGTTCCCAGGTATGCCCGGAAGGATGCGCCGTTGGCCTGGGAGTAGACGGTGGCGCCGTCGGAGTCTATATCGTCGAAATCGCTACCATACTTGTTTTTCCAGTCCTGTATAGTAACACCGGCGTCTGTTGTTACATCAGCATCATACCCACCACCAACCTCTGAGACCCCATAGGAGACTCCCAGACCAGCGTAGGGCCGGAGGATAAACAGGAACTGTTTACTGATCTGTATTTTTGCGTCAATTACGCTGCTGCGCCAGCCAAAAACAACGTCTGGGGAATTAAATGTCAAGTCACCAAGAGAGGAAGGGGAAGTGTCAGGATCAGAAATGGTCGTTGTCTCCCCCACACTGGTGGAAACCATGCCGTCCAGCCAGGTATAACCGGCTCCAACGGAGATTTCCGGCTTCAGGAGGCCTTCTTTCATTACCCGGTAGCGCATGTCGAACCCGAACATCTTGTAGTCCACGGAAACATCGTTAAAGGAATCTTTGGCAAACTCCGGAATGTAGCCGGCCTTGATACCGATATCGAAGGGCAGGATAAATCCTCCGATTCTGGCCTCAACCGCAGTGGCAGGGACAGGAAGTCCTCCCAGATCCTTCAGCTCCTTAGGTACCTCGGTAATACCCAGGCTCTCAAAAAAGCCTTCAATATCATCCATGGGAATCGCAACAAACCCAAGGGAGGTTCCAACACCGAAGTGGGGGAGGCCGCCGATGTAGCTGTCGGACCAGCGCAGCCCCACATCCGCCAGCATCGGAATCGAGGGGGCCGCATCGTCGGCGAAATCCTCGAAGGTAGCAATAAACTGGTTAAGATCAGTCTGTGCCGTCAGGGAAAAACTAAGAATAAACATTAGAACTGTCGTAATAATCAG
>CAZKQJ010000013.1:0-95431 GCA_964554875.1 uncultured Spirochaetaceae bacterium
AGAACCCCTTCAGGACTGCGGAAGGAAAAAAACAGCTGCGGCTCTATGTTGAGTAGGGGATTTGGAACAAAGATAGGGAGGATGGTCAGGATGGGTGTAGAACCTGAGGTTTCTGGGCCTTGGGGTTACGCAATCAGGCAGATCTCCAGTCACAACCACTCCGTGTCCTCCCTCTGCGTTCCTTCGCGTAAACCTCAACTCTTCTGCCGCCTGTCTCCTAATCTTTTGTATCCTGTGTATCTTTGTTCCTGATATAGAAACAAAAAGGGGGACGAAAAGGAGACAGTTATCTGTAAAAAATTGTAGAAGCAGGAGTACATTCCTGATATAATCAAAGAAAATAGGAGTGTACTCCAATGTTTGAAAATGTTTTTGGAACCTACAGACGGCTTCTTGATGGTGTTACCCTGGATACACATCGATACCTCTTTCAACAATTCAAGCTTAAAAACAGACTTACCGGATTAATTGGTCCTCGGGGAACGGGGAAAACAACATTGTTGCTCCAATATATTAAAGAACGGATAGAGGATAAGGATAAATGTCTCTATGTCTCTCTGGATTCGATCTATCTTTCTGCAACAAGTCTGGTATCGCTGGTTGGTGATCTGTACGAATTATATGGTATTCGTTACCTGATTCTCGATGAAGTTCATAAATATCCCAACTGGAACCAGGAGCTCAAGAATATCTATGACTCATATCCGGATATGCAGGTTATTTTCTCGGGAAGCTCAAGTATCGATTTGATCAAGGGAAGTTATGATTTATCCCGTCGGAGTGTCCTGTACCGTTTGAGGGGTCTCTCGTTTCGTGAATATCTGGATTTTATCAGGAAAGCGGAGATAGGGTCGGTAAGCCTGGATTCCTTATTAACTGACAGGGATCGGATAGAATCGGAAGTTGCAGGAATAGAGGGGCTGCGGGGCCATTTTAAACGGTACCTGTCCCATGGCTATTATCCGTTCTTTCTTGAGGATGAATCCAGCTATTTTCAGAAACTGTTCAGAATTATCGAAAAGACTATTTATGAAGATATTCCTCACTATTACAAGCTGAAAACTGAAAATCTTATCTACTTCAAACGGATTCTGGCCTATGTTGCAACGAAAGCTCCGGGAGAATTAAATAGAAATAACATTGCCCGCAACATCGGTCTCGATAATAAAACTGTACAGCATTACCTGACTATCTTGGAAGAAACCGGACTTATTGCAATTCTTGGAGGTTCCAAGGGTGGAGGGGGCCAGTTAAAAGCGATTGAGAAAATATATTTGGAGAATCCAAATCTTTACAACAGTATTTGTGAGGAAATCGGTCATTCTCTCGATACTGGCTCGATCCGGGAAACCTTCTTCCTGGGAATGCTGAGGAATGCCGGATTTAAACCAGTATACAGCACAATTGGAGATTTTCAGGTTGCCGATACAATCTTTGAAATTGGCGGCAGAAACAAATCGCTGAAGCAGATACGCGAAAGACTTGACCCTGCTTTTCTTGTCAAGGATGATATCCTCTATGGAAGCCCATCGGAAATTCCGCTCCATCTTTTCGGATTTCTCTATTAATAATGGAACAAAGATGGGGAGGATAAGCAGGATGGGTGCAGAAACTGAGGTTCCTGAGCCTTGGGAGTTACGCAATTAGGTAAATCTCCAATCACAACCACTCCGCGTCCTCCCTCTGCGTTACTCTGGTTCCTCTGCGTGAACTCAACTCTTCAGGAAAAAATCTCTGTAGGCCCTGTGTCTCAGTGGCGTATCTTTTTGTAGCTTACCCAAAGCTCCGCAGCAAATACTTCTTCAAGGCCTCAAGACTATTCTCCACCACCGTCGACTTCTTTTCGAGTTCCATGACCCCCGCCAGCTGTTCCGGCACGGGAGGCTTTTTCCCGGTGGCCTGCTCCACAATCTCGGTAAACTTACCCGGAGCGGCTGTCCCGAGGCTTATGATCTGCGGTATTTCGCTTCCCCGGTAGGCTTCAAGAAAGCGTCGCGAGGCCAGGTATCCCACCGCGGTATGGGGACACAGGAACACCCCGCTCGCTTTTTCCACCTTTGCGATGGTTTCCAGGGTCTCGGCGTCAGTAACAGTGTCTCCGGTAATGACCGCGCTCATCTCTTCCCAGTCGCCGCCGAAAACAGCCAGGAGCCGTTCGAAGTTGCTGGGATCTCCCACGTCCATGGCGTTGGAATAGGTCTGTACCGAGGAACGGGGGGTGAAAATACTGGATTTCAGATACTCCGGGACCACATCGTTGGCGTTGGTGGCAGCGATAAAGCGCTCCACTTCAAGACCCCAGCTCCAGGCCAGGACTCCTGCAGTCAGGTTCCCGAAATTCCCCGAGGGTACGCAGAAAAGCAGGGGACGCCCATTCCGTGAAACCTGCGCGGCCGCCCATATATAATAGAAGGACTGGGGAAGGAGCCGTCCAAGGTTGATGGAGTTGGCGGAACTCAAGAGAATCCGGTCAATCAGTTCCCTGTCGACAAAGGCCTCTTTTACCATGCGCTGGCAGTCGTCAAAGGAGCCGTTTACTTCCAGGGCGCTTATGTTCCCCCCCAGGGTGGTCAGCTGTTTTTCCTGCAGCGGGCTAACCCGGCCGGAGGGGTAGAGAATAACCACGTCGATGTTGGAGGATCCGTAAAAGGCCCGTGCCACAGCGCTTCCGGTATCCCCGGAGGTGGCGGTGAGTATTACCGCCCGTTCATCCCGGCCTGCGAGGATAGAATCCATTACCGCGGCAAGAAAACTCGCTCCGAAATCCTTGAAGGCGCAGGATGGACCATGAAACAGCTCCAGAATGGAAAGGTTCTCGTCCATCTTCCGCAGGACCGGCGAAAAGGGAAAGGCCCGCTCGCAAACGGCTCTGGCCTCCTCTGCGTTGAACTCCTGGGGCAGCAGCGTGTAGAGGGTACGTGCAGCAATCTCGGTAAAAGGGGTCTCAGAAGAAAAGGATCGAAAGAGCTCCCCCAGATCGGGTACCGCATCGGGATGATACAGTCCTCCATCGGGAGCGAGCCCGCGGAAAACCGCCTCCTTGAAGCTGATCTTCTGTTCCGGCGACCTGGTGCTTGCAAAGGCAAGGGCCATTACAGCGCCTCTTCCAGGAAAGCCTTATGTACCACGTTCAGGGCCGCGGAACGGTCTCTCTGGTGAATTACAAAGCTTATATTACGTTCCGATGATCCCTGGGCTATAGCCAGCACATTGATTCCGGCGTTTCCCAGAGCACTGAAAAGGCGTCCGGAGATTCCGGGGGTTCCCCGCATATTTTCTCCCACTACGGCGATAATCTCCAGTTCCCTGACAAGCTCGATACTCTGAATCATTCTGTAACGCAGTTCCTCCGCCAGCTCTGCTTTCAGCGCGGTCACTGCAGGGGCAGCCTCTTTTTCGCGGCAGACCATACAGATGCTGTGCTCCGAGGACGCCTGGGAGATCATGATTATGTTGACCTTTGCGTCTGCAAGGGCGCTGAATACCCGTGAGGCTACCCCCGGATGCCCAAGCATGCCGCCACCTTCAACGTTGATCAGGGCAACATTCTCTATCGAGGCGATGCCGGTAATGGGAGCTGAACCTCCCCTGGCGCCGGCGGCTATCCGGGTTCCCGGAGCCTGGGGATTCAGGGTGTTTTTTATGTAAATGGAGATGTTCTTGTCCACAGCGGGAATCATGGTATAGGGATGAATTACCTCGGCCCCGAAGTAGGAGAGTTCCATGGCGTCCTCCAGGGATATCTCCGGGAGTACGAAGGCCGACGGAACAAGCCGGGGATCCGCGGAAAGAACACCGTCCACATCGGTCCAGATTTCCACCCGGTCGGCATCCATGGCGGCGCCTATCAGGGATGCGGTATAGTCTGATCCGTTGCGTCCCAGGGTAGTGGTGACTCCCTTTTCGGTGCGGGCGATAAAGCCGGTAACAACGGCAATACCTTCCACCTGTGCGAGGGTCTGGCGGATCAGCGGATAACTGGCTTCAAAATCAACCTTTGCGCTGCCGTGGCTCGAATCGGTAACGATCATGCTGCGGGCATCCACATACTGTGCGGGAGTGCCGCTGGCACTGAGATAGGCGGCAATCAGTCTGCAGTTCAATCGTTCACCGAAGCTCATAAGCATATCCATGGTGCGGGAGGAACATTCCCGAACCAGCTCTACGCCGTGGAGAATGTCGGAAAGCTCATCCAGGAGCGTGTCTAATTCTTGTTCGATGTTTTCCGACCCAATGCCGCCAAAAAGGGCCGCTATGGCCTCTTTCTGGCGCTCCCGGATCTCCTCAACCAGTCGGCGGTAGGCGGGATCGCCTGTTTCCGCCGAGCTTGCTGCATCGATCAGCATATCTGTTATGCCCTTCATGGCGGAGAAAACCAGGACGACCGGCTCCGTAGAAGCGGCATTACGGGCTATATCGCTGACATGTTGTATCTTTTCTGCGTCTTTGACGGAACTTCCGCCGAATTTCATGACCTTCATGGACAATCCTGTTAATCAGTAGTTTGATCTGACTATACAAAATTACCGGGTAAAAAAAAAGAGTGGCACATACCCTTCTTCCTTGGTATGATTTGCATCGTATGACCCCTTTGTACCGGCTTTTCGCGGGTATATGCATAATCATCATCTCACTTCTCTTCTTCCAGTGCAGTACAGCACCTGATACGGTAACGAAGGGGCCTCTGGATGATAAAAATGAGCTTGCACAGGTGCAGAAGGAAGGGGATGCTTCTTCCGGTTCGATAGACGCTGATCCTTCAACCAGTCCATATCGGCAGATACCTTCGGAAAAGGCGGTGCGGGACTTTGCAGCCCGCCTGAATTCCGATATTCGACCGGTTCTTGATCTGAACGGACATCCGCTTGTCGAGGTCTGGCAGGAAGGAGATCGGATTTTTGGAGCCGTTCTCTGCGTACGGAGTGATGAGGAGTTCAGGTATCCCGTCCTGTCCGATCTTTCCCGCATGTACGATTGGGAATCCCGGCAGCTTTTTTACGTCGCAGGCATTCAGGGGTACCGGGGAGAGGTTTCTTTGGCCGATACATTGGAACTGGGGGACTTTCCTGTTATTGACAGATTTTCCGCCGCACCCTTCGGAAGTCCTTCGGCTCCCACGGCCCTCAATGTCGGGTTCCAGACCGGAGAGGGGGGAGAGGAATTTATCCTCTTTTTTGATCAAGGAGGTATAGAATCCCTCAGGCTGCGGCAAAACTCGGCCTCCCATGCTCTTCGACGGGATTTGGACGGCGACGGTATCAATGACGTGCTTCTCTACGAGGCGGTTTATGAAGAGGGCACGGGTAAAGAGACTTTTGTCTCCTGGTACCGCTGGGACGGCACGGGTCTTTCTATCTACGAAACCACAACAATCGTAAGAAGATTGAACGGGTATCTTCGGGAAGCCGCCGATCTGCTGGAGGATCAAAGATTCGACCGTTTTGTGTCCCGCTTTGTCGTATCCCGGGAGGATCCTTCGATCCTGTTGTCTCTTCCCTTCGAAGAGGCTTTTCACAGGATTTTTTCACCCGACCGACAGATGACTGTTCATGTTCCCCTCGACAGGAACGCTTTTTCTTCGATCCGCCGGGTTGCCTTTCCAAATATACTCGAGAATCCCTTCAGTGTTGCTTCGAAGGAGTACTCTGTTGTGCTTCCTGTCCACTTCCTGGCTGATCGGGATTACCGCTACACAATACGCCTTGTAATGGATGCCAATCCCTTCAAGGAGCGTCCCTTTCATTTCGTTCCCCGACAGCCTTGATCAGCATCCAAGGCTAGGATAGATTTCTCAATATGTACAGCTATAAAATAGAAGGAAATATCCCCTTAAAGGGTTCTATAAAAGCCAGCGGAAACAAGAATGCCGCCTTACCCTGCCTGGCCGCTTGTCTGCTCACCGACCAGCCGGTTATTTTGCGGAATATTCCGGACATTGAAGACGTGGCGGTAATGCTGCAGATTCTTACAACCCTGGGAGCAAAGACGGAACAGCGGGGAAACGGTACTGTGGTGGTCTGCTGTGCCGACACTCCGAAATCCGAAGTACCCGCCGATCAGGCCCGGGATATCAGGGCGTCGATTCTCTTCGCCGGCTCCCTGCTGGCCCGGACGGGAAAGGTTCTGCTGCCTCCGCCGGGGGGAGATGTAATCGGCCGCAGACGGCTGGATACCCATTTTATGGCCTTCTCGGAGCTCGGGGCCAGGGTAGAGATTGACGGAATCTTCAAACTCAGTGCCAACAAACTGGTGGGGGCGGACCTTTTTCTGGACGAGGCTTCCGTTACGGCCACGGAAAACGCCCTAATGGCGTCGGTAACGGCGGAGGGCGCCACAGTCATCCGAAACGCCGCCTCCGAACCCCATGTACAGGATTTGTGCAATATGCTGAACTCCATGGGGGCCAGAATCAGCGGGATCGGTTCCAATATCCTGACTATCCAGGGAGTCAGGAAACTCAAAGGCACCGATTTTTCCATTGGCGCGGATTTTATGGAAGTGGGAAGTTTCATCGGTCTCGCGGCGGTCACTCGCGGGGAAATCGAGATTCAGAATGCCAATCCCGAGCATCTGCGCATGACGAAAATCGCTTTCAATAAACTGGGTATCCACTGGGAAACCGACGGAAACACAATCCGGGTTCCTGCGGGTCAGAATATGCGGGTCATGGCGGATCTTGGGGGCATGATTCCTCATATTGACGACGCCCCCTGGCCGGGATTTCCCGCGGACCTTACCAGCATTATTACCGTCGTTGCCACCCAGGTTGAGGGGACGGTACTTGTTCATGAGAAAATGTTCGAATCACGTCTCTTTTTCGTCGACAAGCTTATCGGTATGGGGGCGATGATTGTGCTCTGCGATCCCCACAGGGCGGTGGTTACCGGTCCGTCGCGTCTGCGGGGGGCCGACCTGATTTCTCCCGATGTACGAGCCGGAATGGCCATGGTCCTTGCGGCCCTGTGCGCAGAGGGGACGAGCATGATACATAACGTCTACCAGATCGAGCGGGGCTACGAAAGTCTCTGTGATCGCCTGTCGAACCTGGGTGCAAGGATAGAACGTATTGCCAATCGTTAATCTTTTCCGCGGGACTTAATAATTCTGTCGTGAGCTTCCCGGATTTTCAGGAACGCCTCTCCCGAACTTTTTCTCTGGGATTCGCTCAAGTAAATCCCTGTATCCGGATGAAACTGGGAAGCCAGGTTCTTGTATACCCTCCGTACCTCAGCAAGGTTTGCCCCTGGTTTGAGTCCCAGTATTCGATAGTCTTCTTCCCGGGCCGCAGCATTCTGTTCCGGGGAAGGTGCCTGTGCTTTTTCCTCTTTTCCCGGGGCGGAGTTGCGCTCCCGACCTAGAAAATCAAGGGACATAAGCCCGAGTATCAGGGTAAAAATCAGGCCGAAGAGAAGCGATCCGGATATCAGGAAAATAAGAGCAGCCAGTAAAATGGGTGCTATGAGCAGATGCTTATGCTGCATCATGGGTGCTTTGTCCGGCAAGCAGAATAAGGCTGCCGGTAAAAAGAAGTGCCTGTACGAACAGCATCACGATAAGGCTCAGCAGAAAACCGCTTTGAAGCAGCAGGTAGAGCTGGAGGAGCCGACTGGCATAGAGATACAGGTCGGACAAAATAAAAACAACGATGGGAATTACCGGAAGGAGCGGCACATGATACCAGCGGCGGCCGAAACGGGCACGCAGGGCCCAGCCGATGGCGATGCTCAGGGTCCCGAAGATCAACAGACTGAATGGCCGCATACTCCTCACTATAAGCTCACTTTCCACCGCAGCCGGGTGAAAACCCCGCTCGCCGTATCCTGTGCGCAGAGCAAGAAGCTCATGGAAGTACTGCAGTTTAAGGGAGGATTCGGTCATACTGTAGCCGGGTATCTCGGTAATCGAGGGAGAAAGAGACTTCAGGTTCGAGGGGTTTCCCCGGGGGCTCCCTTCCAGGTAGACCGGTTCATACGCTAGATCCGGGATGCTCCGATGGATTGATTTCAGCATGATAAGCGTACCGTCGGATTCCAGGATTTTACCGGTGGGAACCGTAAAGTGATAGATAAGGTCTCCCTTGGGTGAAATCCCGAGAAATTCTATATCAAAAGCATAGGCAAGGGTTCCGAGAGACACAAAGCGGTTGAAATATACAAACTCCCGCAGCTCGGGTTCCGATCTGTTCAGAAAGAAGATACTGTGACGCCCCGGGACGGGACGTACGTGTTCGGTTTCATCTATAAAAAAGGTTTCCTGCCGAACCCGCTGCAGAGCTTCTGTGCTGAATGTCTGTATGTCCCGGTCCAGGGGATACTCTCTGAGCAATTCCGTAAAGAGATAATAGGCTTGGATGGTATTTCCGCGGTTCAGCTGGCTGTACGCTTCGCGTTTCCGACGGAACAAATCTCCTGTTTCCCGTGCTTCCCTGCTGAACTCTGATTCCTTGATTCTGTTCCAGGCTTCGGCGGCAATTCGTCGGGCATCCTCACGCTGGGGATCGAGCTGCATTGCCATGTCGGCATAATAGTGGGCGGAGTAATAATCCCTGCGTGCCAGGTGTTCCTGTGCAACGGTAGTCAGCTCCGCGGCATCCTGGTTCAGCATTTCCGAACGTCTGGCAGTTCTTTCCTTCGCCTGGATGGCCGCTTCATCTTCCCTGTCGAGCTCCAGATCGGCAGCGGCCTTTTCACGGCGCCCTGAAACCTCTTCATTATCGGGATCGATGGAAAGATAATAATCAAAGTAAGGCAGGGCCTCCTCGAGTCTGTTCTGAAGGAACAGACGATCACCCTCTTTTAAGGAGCCTTCGGCAAAGCGGGTGTTTCCCTTGTACTCTTCGAGCCGCACTCTGAAACCGGGAGCAAAGCCTTCGGCAAGCAGGGTATAGACACTAACAAGAAAGATAAAGAGAAGGAGCGACGTACCGGCTATCCGGTGAAAATTCAGGGAAGAGCCGGCTGCTCCGGATGCTCTGAAGAAGAAGCTGAAGCTGAGCAGAATCGCGGAGATTGTAACAGGCATGAATGCTTCAATTGTTTTTATCCCGGCTTCTGTAAAGACCCATTGCCACAGGTATATGGGAAGAAGTTCCGATGCGGGGAACCGAATAAGACTGAAGAGAAAAAAACCGAGATAAGCCAGGAAGTTAAAAAGAAGAATGACAAGAAAAAGACGGCGACCGACGTTTATCATCTGCCGGCCCCATTTTCCGGAAAGCGGCGGAAAGGAATGAAAATAAGATCCCAGAGAACAAGTGCTGTTCCTGCTCCTGCGAAGATGTAATGCATAAAGTCGATCAGCCTGCGGTTGGGGACAAAGACCTTGAACAGCTCCTGGGCGTCCGGACCCAGCATCAGGGCCGAGAAAAGTACGACGAGTCTTAAGACAAAGAGAAGATAGACAGCATTCAAGAGTGGCCAGGAGGTAAAACGGCCAAAAATCCAGCATGAACTGATCAGAAAACCGAAAGAGGCAATTACAAGAACTGCCTGGTTAAACGATTTGCTGTAGGTATAAGCGAAAAAGGAGCTTATTACCGCAAAATCCCGGAATATTCGTCTGATAATCGGTGGAGCCTGCAGGGCCTCATGGAAGAAAGGATTTTTTGGCACCCTTTCAAGGGACGTTTCTCCTGTGCTTACCATTTGGTCGGAAACCGTTTCGATTCGCCCTGCCGTCAGGTTAATAGTCCCGGAAACGTTCATCATTACCAGGGGAGCGCCTTGAGCAAAGGATTCCTCAATATAGACAGCACCATCCCTGTAGGAATGGATACGGCCAGGAATTTCCACAGGCAGAGATGTTCTGGGCGGCAGGGGCTGATAGGGGCGAAGATATGCGATTTGTATGAAAAGCAGACCGGAAAAACTCAACCATAGAGCAATGAACATTAACCAGGGAAATCCTCTGCTCCCCTGCAGGATCAGTATCAGAATGACCAGCGCCACAAGGGAAGCCGGAACCAGTGCAGCATAGAGACTGCGAAACATGAGATCGGCATGTCCGTACATGCCTGTAATTTTCAGGGGATTCTCGCACCAGCTGTAAACATAGACGCCCAGGGTAAGAATGAAAGCGCATAACAGGTAGATGAGAAGATACTTTACAGGAATGAGAAACGTCCCTTTCACTTTGCTCACTTCGAAACGAATCGTAGCATGAGGACCGTCCCCTGGCAAGCATTCATGAGATAATACGCACAACTTATCCACATCGGATTTCTGGCATACAAGGTAATGTTTGGGAACAAAAATTTACTATTTCTTTGTATAGCGTGCAAAATTGCAATGGAGCTTTTAAAGATTTATCAATAATTCTTGATGGTGTAATGATTTATCAACAGAATGATGTTCTGCCGCTTCGAAAACGGATTCGGCAAAGTACTTATCCTGTATGTATTTAGCTCTTATCCTGAACTTATTCAGAACTTATCCACAATCTATTCAGATCAGCGAAGCATGTAGCCCCCGGGACGGCACGTCAGGATAACGGTTCTGACATCCGGAGGAAGGGCGGCTTTCATTTTTTTCCGTAGTTTTGCGATATGCATGTCAATTGCCCGGGATTCTTTACGGTGGATTCCCCACACAAGATGGGACAGCAGCTCCTTTTCTACCCGTTTTTGCCGGTTTCGCACCAGGGTTCGAAGGATGGTCTCCTCCGCAGGACTCAATACTGCACTGCCGCCGGGGCCAATGCACTCGTTGTTTCTCAGCCGCAGGCTTCCCCAGGGATAGTCAAGGTTGACGGCATTCCGAATCCGCTGTGCCCTGGCCAGCAGTTCCCGCTCGTCCCAGGGTTCCCTGAGATAATCGCTGCATCCGGCCAGAAAACTGCCGGGAAGGCCGTAGGCGGGTCCGTAGATAAAAATGATTTTTCCCGAGAGGGAGGTAACAGACCGCAGCCAGAACAGACAGCTCAGGGGAATAAGGTAGAGGTCGATTCGTGTGTGAATTAGTGGTTCATCGCTGAAACAGAAGGCGATGCCTCTGTTTTGGCGGGCAAAAAGGCTGAGCCGGAGTTCCAGCTTCTCTTCACGGGGGGCCAGGTTGACGAGGAGGCCTCGGGTGCTTACTGGAGAAAACGGGGTACACACAAGATTTTCTGGGAGAGGGTCGGATTTATCTGCTTGCACAGTTTTTACAAATATACTTTTATTGACATTTTAATATAAATCCCGTCCAGGGAACAACAGCGTATCTCCTTTTAGCCCAGAAATACCTGCCCTGAGTTGTCGATGGCCAGAATGGTTTTACACTCGGAGCAGCGAAAACGTCCCGACTTTGTCGCCTTGAGTTTTTTCCCGCAGATCGGGCATTGGAAGATCTTCGGAAAAACATCGGTGGAACCACTCTTTCCGTCGGAATTGAAGAAATCAACAGCTTCGTTCAGATTGTCCTTGATGTTGAAGAACTGGGAAAAACCAAGGAGCTGAAAAACTTCGTATACCTTGGGCTGGATTTCCAGGAGAACCAGATCTCCGCCCCGGGGTTTTACCGCCTTGAGAAACGCGGTAAACGAGCCGATTCCGGTACTGGAAACATAGTTGAGACCGCCGCAGTTGAAAATAAGCTTGGTATAACCGCTTTCAACAGCCCGGGTAACTCTCTTTTGAAAGAAGTTGGAATTATAGGTGTCGATATATCCCGTAAGATACAGCACCAGACATCCGTCGACGGAGTCAACTTTCTGCAGGCGGATCTTGAGGCTGTCGTCCTTTTCGTCGTCAAAACCAGCTACAATGTCGTTATTGCTCATGTGACCTCTTTCATCAGAAATGGATTCCCTCAGACTATGCTAATAGTATAGGGCTCTCCATTCTTTGTCAAATTATTACCACATATTCCCGAAATTACAAGACATTTATCAGGATAATCCGGGAATCCCTATAATCTTTTCATCGGCTAAAGTGGGTTTCATCTTAACTGCTTACTTGACCGGTAATAAGCTAAGGACGTAAGATTATTGCAAAGGGGGGTAAGCTATGCTGCGATCTGTTCTCCTTGTCCTGCTGATTGCTGTATCCGGGGTCTCTGTTTCGGCGGAATCTCCGTTCCAGGCGCTCTCGGAGATCCTGGATCTGGAGGCTTCCCTGAAGGCCGTGAGTACTGATCCGGCGCTTATCGACGAGCTGCGGGATAATCAGCGACTGGTACTCTTTACCGGGACCATTGCCTCGAGACGGGTTATAAACGGCAACGAAGCCGATTTTATCGGTGAGCTGGAGCTGATAGACGGCGAATGGCACGGGACACGCTCGGTCTCCATGTATAAAAGTTATCTTCGGCTCGAAGGACCCCGATATTTCGGCACAATACCGGAAAGACGAAGCCGCCTGCCGGACCCCAGGGAGATCGATACAAACACTCGCTATCTGGTTATCGGTGAAGTTGTCGAACAACGTCGGGAAGATGAAGGCGTTTTTCCTGTTGTCAGAGTGCTGTTTCTGCGGCGGATATAAGCGGATTATTCGTATTTCCTCTGTGCTCAGCTTAACAGCAGGTCTTCTCCGCGTATAATGTCGGATTCCGTTATCAGCGCCGCCCTGGTAAGACATGAGCTGAGCTGCCGTATGTTTCCCGGCCAGTCATGATCAAGTAAACGGTCCATTGCCCGATGGTCCAGCTGTTTTCCTTTCTTCCGCAGCAGGTGATAAGCCAGCAGGGGAATGTCCTCCCTCCGTTCACGCAGGGGAGGAATATGAATGGGCAGGATATTGAGGCGATAGAAAAGGTCCTCCCGAAAGCACTTTTCCGCGACCATTTCTTTCAGGTCCCGGTTGGTGGCGGCTATAAAGCGTGTATCCACGGTAACCGGTTTGTCCGAACCCAGGGGATGAAAGATCCCCTCCTCGATGACCCGCAGCAGTTTGGCCTGATGGTCCATGGGCAGTTCTCCGATTTCGTCCAGAAAAAAACTGCCTCCTTCGCTGAGAATCAGCCCTCCCGCCCGGTCCACGGCCCCCGTATAGGAGCCCGTTTTAGTTCCGAACAGCTCGGATTCAATCAGGGCAGGAGGAATGGCTCCGCAGTTCCGAAAGCAGAACGGCCCCTGCCGGCGGGGAGAAAGTTTATGGATAATCTCCGCTGCAACCCCTTTTCCCGTACCGCTTTCGCCGCTCAGGAGAATGGGCTGGTTGGAGGCGGCAAACTTTTCCATCAGCTGTTTTACCTGCCTTATTGCGGTGCTTTCTCCAAGGAAGCCGCTAAATGCGGAGTTCTCATCGCAGCAGAGGGGCTCCGTGTTTCTGCACAGGATTTCTGTGCAGAGCCTCGAGACTGTACCTGGCTGGGGAGGATCAGGGAGCCAGTCATAGGCGCCAAGTTTCAGGGCTTGCACAATGGAGTTTACCTCTGAACGGGGTGCCAAGGCTATTATTGCCGAAGAAGAGTGCCTCTCGTGAAGTTTCTTGAGGAAGTTCTGCCAATCCTGTATACCGAGATCAAGGACAATAGCGTTGAACGATTCATGATCCCTGCAATTCTCGATGGACCGGCATAGCTCTATACAGGATGTGGACGGCACCATGGCCTCGATGAGTGAGGATGTAAGCGTATTATCTGTAATAATCATCAGCTTCAACATTTTTAACTGGCTCAATACTACACCAGGAATCTGGATTTTGCAAGTTTTTGGTCAGGCCGCGACAGTTATATGATTGACAGGGGGGGCGGCTGCACGCAAGAATAGAGGCAATGATCACTGAACGCCCTCTTCTCGGACTCTTTGACCGCGCCGCCATACAGCGCCTTTTTTTGATTGTTCTCGCAGTTTCCCTGCTTTTTATTGCCGAGATAGGCCTTTATGCCCGGGCTTTTTCCCTCTTTTCCCTGGACCTGGTTCTGGCTGTAACTGCGGGAACCGGTTTTCTGGCCTTCTTCTGGCTCGTGCTGATGGTTCGGCGGCTTCTGAATCGTATTCTCAGGGAAATCCAGACTGGGGTTTACCCGGAACAGCTTATAGTCCGGCTTCTGGGAATAATTGCCGGGGGCATTTTATTATTGCTCCCGGGCTTTATAACAGATGTGCTGGGTCTTGTGATTCTCTTGAGTTTTCTTAAAAGGCTTGCCGGAAGAATACTTCTGGCGGTTTATGGAGAGCGGATCAAAGGGGCCTACGAGTACCTCAAGCTTTCCTGATGCGGGCCGTGAGCATTGCAAGGCTGAAAAACAGGTATCCGAATCCTCTCAGTATACGCCAGGGGCGCTTCAGAAGCAGGGGCAGCAGGTAACGACCCTTCTCCCAGGATTCTCTGGAAATCCTTTTTTTCTTTCCGGCAAAAACCTCAAAGCAGTCGCCGCAGTAGATACATATTCCCTCCGAGAGCCTGTCCCGCTTATCCAGGAGCCATTTTTCACGGCCTTTGATACCCCGCCCGGCAAGAAGCAGCGAAGGTGAAGCCTTGCGAATGGCCAGAAGGATATTCTCCTCCGCCGGTCGCTTGTAGTAGGCTGCGCAGCGGCCTACTATATTGAGGCCAGGAAAAGATGTACGCAGGTTTGACGCGGAGATCTGGATATTACTGTGGGTTGAGCCCAGCAGATAGACGGATTTACCGTAACGTTCCAGGCATCCCAGGAGTTTGATGATAAAATCAAAGGGCATGTAGGTGGCCGGTACCGGCCGCTTGAGAAAGCGGCATACCCTTCCTGTTCCGCGGGTAACGGGTATCACCAGGCTTGCTTCCTGGAGAATGCGGGCATGCTCATGACTGTGCCGGGCCCGGATAAGGTCCCAGGTCTCCGCCAGAACAATCTGGTGTTTTCCTCCCCGCTCCAGCAGCTCCCTGACTGCAGCGTCGAGGTTCTCCTCCGGCAGGTCATGCACCGGTACGGAAAGAAAATCTATGCGCCGTGTCCCGGCGACTTTAACTGCCATCTCCATGACTCCCGCAGAATAGTCTGTACCACTGCGACAGCGTAAATGGCCGCAGTCTCGGCACGGAGTACGCTGTCTCCCAGGTAGACCGAATCATAATGCAAGGATGAGAAAAGTTCCAGTTCCCTGGTGGAAAAACCGCCCTCAGGACCTATCAAAAGGCCGACCTTCCGGGGTGCAGGGGCAAGCCGTTCGTGTAAACACGAATCGCCCAGGACTTTCTCGTGAAAGTAGAGTACCCTGTCCAGGTCTCCGACGGCTTCCTGCAGGCTCCCATGGCTGATCGGCAGCATAATATCCGGGGGCATCCTTGTCCCGCTCTGCTGCAGGGCTTCCCTGGCGACTTTTTTCCAGCGTTCCTGCTTGCGTCGGAAGTCCTCAGGCTCGAGTCTTACAGTGGAATGGTCGCTAAGTAAGGGGATGATCCTGCGCACTCCGCATTCCGTTGCCTGCCGCACAACCTGGTCCATTCTTTTTCCCCTGGGGATACCAAGGATAAGACTCAGCTGGAAGTCCGCCTCCGGTACTTTTTTGTTCTGCGGACGTATCTTCACAGAGGTGCTTTCGCTGTCCATGGACAGTATGCAGCAGTCAAAGCGTCTGCCGGCGTTGTCGAGGGCCGGGAATTCGATCCCGGGACTCAGGCGCAGCACCCTGCTCAGATAATGGTGTTCCCCGCCGGTCAGAACGAGGTCCTCCTCGCCGGACCAGGAGGGGGGCAGTACAAACTGACGCATCAGGCAGACGTAACAAGCTGCACAAATACCGAGCGGTTTCGAGGTCCGTCAAACTCGGTCAGATAGATTCCCTGCCAGGTACCGAGGGTAAGCCTGCCCTCGTGAACCGGGATTGAAACACTGGGACCCATCATGCTGGTCTTGATGTGGGCCGCCGAATTGCCTTCGGTATGAGCGTAGCCGTCCTGAAAAGGGACAATCCTGTTCAGCTCCATCAGCATGTCCCGCTGCACATCGGGGTCGGCAGCCTCATTTATCGTGACAGCGCAGGTTGTGTGGGGAATGTAGACAAGACATATTCCGTCCTTTACCCCTGCATCCGCGACAAGGCGTTTTACCTGGCTTGTAATATCCATAAAAACCGTCTGATCGCTAGTTTTAATCTTGAAGTTGAGAAAGGGCATAATTAGCGTACCTCCCCGGATTCAAGCATATCCATGGCCTGTTTCAGGACCTTGTCGAATTCCAGATCGTAGACAGGCGGAAAGTCCATGCGGCGGTTGTATTCGCTGCGTATGAGAAAACGGATATCCCGTTCTTCGAGGCGGATCCCCTGTTCCCGGAGTTCGTCGATAAAGGCTTCCACCTTCTCCGGATCTTCCCGGGGATTCTGCTCAACAAAGGAGATGATTGTATTGTTCTCATAAATCTGCTGCAGGGACTCCTGCTCCTCTTTGCTCAACTCCTCCGGAAGGATCTCAAGGTCCGGCTTGACCCCTACCTCATCAACACTGATTCCCGCAGGGGTGTAATAGCGGGCGATGGTCAGCTTGAATCCTGTTTCGCCGAACTCCCGGACCCACTGAACAGATCCCTTGCCATAGGTGGTTTCACCGATCAGGTATCCCCGGCCGGAATCCTTCATCGCACCGGCGAAGATCTCCGAGGCGGAGGCAGACCCCTTGTCCACCAGAACAATCACCGGCACCGTTTCCGGGATTTCCGTAGCGGAATCCGCGGTAAAACGCTTGTTTTCACTGGGAATCCGGGAGCGGGTGCTTACGATGGTTCCGGAATCGAGAAAAAGGTCGGCCACATCGACAACTGAATCAAGCAGTCCCCCGGGGTTTCCCCTGACATCGATTATAATTGACCGGTACCCCTGCTCCTCGAAAAAGTCAAAAGCCTCCCGGATTCTGTCGTCTGTATAGGGGGTCCAGTCGACAATACGCAGGTAGGCGATATCTCCGATCATGTCCTGCTTTATGGTGGGGACCTCGATGATTGCCCTTGTTATGGAAACATCAAAACTGATCGAATCCCGGCGGAGGATTTTTACCTTTACTTCAGTTCCCGGGGGACCTTTAAGCTTGTCCACTACCTCATCCAGGCTCAGCTTTTCGGTGGATTCTCCCTCCACGGCGGTTATGTAGTCGCCGGCATGGATCCCCGCCCTGTAGGCCGGAGCCCCTTCAATGGGAGAGACAACCTCGACGTACTGGGGATAAGGGCGCCGGGGGGTAGGCGCCAGCTCCAGGGAGGGGTCCGGCTTGGATATAATGAGTCCCACACCGCCAAAGCGGCCGGTGGTGGTGTTGCGAAGCAGCCGCATATCGTTTTTGGTCAGGTAGACTGAATAAGGATCATCAAGGCTTTCAAAAAGTCCCTTTATAGCTCCCATGTAAAGGGTTTCCGGGTCTATCTCTTCAACGTAGTTGTCCTGTACGTATCTGAAGAGAAAGTTGAACATGTTCAGATATTCCTGGGTATTCCCGCTTTGAGATTCCGCTGTCAAAACAGGATTGGACAGGGCAGAAAATGATATAAAAACCGCCAGGACGGTGGCCATGATCAGCAGTACAGGTTTGAGTTTCATGGTGCCTCCTCTATAGCTCGTCTATAGAATAGTGTAGCCATTATCTCAAAGAAAATCACCTTCTAAAAGCCTCTAAGCCGTCTCTCCCCTGCGGGTTCAACTTGACTGGCCCAGGTGCTGTACGTACAATCGGTACTATGATGCGACGTCCCTGGCTGTTTCTCGGAGAATTTGTATGGGAAATCCTGCGCCTGGCCCTGGTTTTCAACCTGGTGGTTTTCCTCGCCAACCGTGAAGGATTTCTTGATACCGCTGCTCTTCTGTTTTTGCTGGGTATTCCCGGAATGATCTACCCCGTCGGGATCCTGGCCCTTTTTTTTGAGCCGGACAACTCGAGCCTTCGCATGATTCTGGTCCTTGGCAAGGGGCTGATGGTTCTGACGGAAGTTCTTCTCCTGGGGCTTGTTTCGGTTCTGGGGAGCTTTCTTGCACATATATTTCCAGTTCTTCTTTCGCTGCGTCTGCCGGCTGCCCTTGGTCCTGCCATGCTTGTCCTGCTTGTCGCGGATTTGCTTTTCTTCTTCCTTCTGTTATTATTTAAAACGTCCCTCTCCGGATCGGGAGACAGGGGCATTCCCGAACCGCCGATCGTGGAAATCAAGGAGGAGTAGATGCAGGTTTTACCAATAGCAAGCGGTAAAGGCGGAGTCGGCAAGTCTCTGGTTGCGACGAACCTGTCCATCGCCCTGGCCCAGGCGGGTAAGCGGGTTGTTCTGGCTGACCTGGACCTTGGGGCCTCCAATATTCACCTGGTTCTCGGTCTGGGCTCGGTTCGGGAGGGTATCGGCACCTATCTGGAGAACCCCGAAAAGAAGATAGACGACGTAATAATTGATTCAGGTTATGCGAACCTGCGCTTTATTCCCGGAGATGCCGAAATTCCCGGAATCGCCAACATAAAGACCTCGCAAAAAAGAAAACTCCTGAAGGACCTCGGCTCCCTGGATACGGATTACCTGATCATGGACCTGGGGGCGGGGACCAATAACAATATTCTTGACTTTTTTTTCTATTCCGGACAGGGAATTGTGGTTACAGCTCCAACCCTTACGGCGACCTTGAATGCCTACCTTTTTCTGAAGAACGCGATTTTCCGGATCATGAGCAACTCGTTTAAACGCAATTCCGCCGCATGGGCTTATCTTGACAAACTGCGGCAGGACGGACAGTCACTGCAGAAGGTCTATGTGCCCAAGCTGCTCGAAAGGATGAGTGCCGAGGACCCGGAAGGTTTCGAGGTTTTCGAGCGCAAGATGAGTCTTTTTCATCCCGGGCTCATTATGAATATGCTGGATGACCCCAAGGAGGGGGTCCGGGCGCAGAAAATTCGCCGCTCATGCAAGGAGTATCTTGGTCTGGATCTGGAGCACCTGGGGGTAATTTACCGGGATCACCTGCAGGATGTAGCCCTGAACTCCCGGCTGCCGATCATCGCCTATAAACCTCAGACGGTTCTTTCCCAGGCCATCTATCGTATAGCCGATAAAATTCTGCAGCAGGAGGGGGAGAACTCCGGTCCTCTCGACTATATGTCTCTGGACGACTCCTATTTAACCGCAGAGCTCGAGGCGGAGATCGATTTTGACGCCAGGGTTTTCGAGATGGAGGGCATGCTGAATTCCGGGGCCCTCTCCTACGGAGATCTGGTGGAGACGATCAAATCGCAGCAGTATGAGATTTCCCAGCTGCGCAAAGAGAGTGCTCTTTTAAAAAAGAAGATAGTCACCCTGATGCAGGACAGGCAGGAGTTTTAGTCCTGCGGCAGGGACGAGTAAGAGAGAAGAATGGCGGCGAAGGCAGATTCTGGAGCTTTTCAATTAATTGTTGATGAAACAAAACTATCCGCCGGTATACGATTCACAGGCCAGGCTGAGGGGGCTGAATTTTCCGCCGAAGATCTCCGGAACTTTCTGACTGCCCAGGGAATACGTCAGGGGATTGACCAGAAGGCCCTGTCCGAAGCCGCTGCCCTTTTTTCCGACGGGGAGGAGACGGAGGCCGGAATGCTTGCCCTGGGAGAGGCTCCCCGGGACCCGGAACCGGCCCGATACGACTGGGAGGATCTTCCGGTTCCGGAGGATCTGAAGTACGAGGCTTCCCTGGTGCTGGATAAAGCCGCTCCCCCCGAAATCTTTCAGACCAGAACGGAAAAGGTTAAGCGTCACAAGACGATCAGGAAAAAGGGTTTTCTTCCCTTTAT
Source organism: uncultured Spirochaetaceae bacterium (assembly GCA_964554875.1). GTDB lineage: Bacteria > Spirochaetota > Spirochaetia > JC444 > Marispirochaetaceae > Marispirochaeta. Next base: position 19,631 of record CAZKQJ010000013.1, read on the forward strand.
GCCTGCCAGAGAGAAGACCGTCGAAGTTGTAGAAAAGCTTGAAAAACAGGAAAAGGTCTATGTCGATCCCCGTGTCCTTGCCTCCGGCTGGTGTGAAAAGGGTACCCGGATAGGAGCTGTTCAACCCGGAAAACCCGGAACCCCGGGAGTCAATGTCTTTGGTCAGGTAATTCCCCCTAGAGTCGACAACCAGTCCTTCTATTGTGGAGAAGGGATTGTTCTCGAGAAAGGGGTCTTTGTTGCCGGGGAGTCCGGTTTTTTTCGTCGGGGGGAGAACTGGATTGATCTTGTTCCCTATACCCTGCATCAGTGGGACGTAAGCCTTTCGGAGGATCACAATACCTGTTACCTGGACTTCAATCCCGGATTCAAGGATGCGGCGCCTCCCGCTGCGGAGGATATTGTAACAGCTGCCGGGGAACTGGGATATCCCCGGGAAAAGCTTCTGGCGAGTCAGGATATCCAGAACATGATTGCCGAGGCCGTAAAAAGCGGAAAGGCCCTGAAGAAACAGGGGATTTCCATTGATGAGGACGGCTGGTTCGCTGTCAGGGTCTCCGATGACAAGTTGAAGGCCTACCTTTCCATCCGCAAACGCCGGGGAGGCGGAAAAGCCCTTGTTCTGAAGGAGATTGGAGCGGCCATCCTCCAGGCGGGGTTTAAAGGACTGGATAAGGCGGCTGTTCAGTCCGCCATCATGGAGTTTTACCGCGGTCCGGAGGCTGAGCTGCGGGACTACGTTCTGGCGGAGGGAAAAGCCCCGGTAGCCGGCGAAGACGAGAGTTTTTCTTTAAAAGTTACTCCCCTGGCCCAGGCGGATATGTCCGCCATTGCCGAACGTGCCGGGCTGCTGCGCAGGGAAGGGCTGATCAACCTGGAATCATGGAGCCTCTTTCCGCCGGATAAGGTCGAGAAGATGTCCCTTGTACGGGCTGAACAGCTTGTGGGAGAGATCGTAAAAGGCAAGAACGGCGAAGCAGGATACGATGTTTACGGCGTCAGACTGGATCCGCCTGCAGGGAAGAAAGCGCCCCTTTACATCTGTGAGGGGCTGCGAATAGAGAAGAACCTGATTGTGGCCGAGTCCGACGGAGTTCTGGAAATCGGTGAACTGGATGGTACCACCTATCTGCGTCATCACCCCCACAAAAGCGCGTTGGTATCGGTGCGTCTCTCGGAAGACCGGATGAAGGCGGTGCTGACGGTCAGCCCGGTGGAAGGGACGGGGTTTCCCGCCTCGGAAGAGGACATACGGGAAGCCCTGAAGAAGGCCGGTGTAAGCCAGGGGATTAATGAGGAACTCTGTGCCCAGGTCTGCGCCCGGACCGCCCGGGGAGAGGCTGTTTCGGATATGGTTGTAGCCAGGGGAAAGCCACCCCGGGACGTCGGCAGGGTAGAAGTGGACTTCAAGATCGACTTTGCCAGCGGAAAAGGGGTGACAATAAACAGGAAGGGCCAGGCCAATTATCGCAGTCAGGACCGGATGACCACCGTCGAAAAGGGGGATCTGATAGCCGAAGTACGGATTCCCCAGGGAGAGTCAGAACCCGGTTGGGACGTTACCGGAAAAACCCTGAACTCCCGAGAGCTGAAGCAGATTCCCCTGGAAGCGGGAGAGCATGTGGAAATACGGGAGGAAGGGGTCGGTATTACCCGCTTTTACGCCGCCGCTTCCGGTGAGCTGATCCGGGATAAAAACCTCATCTGCGTGCGCAATGTCTATACCGTCGCCGGTGATGTGGATATGAAGACGGGAAACATCAAGTTTTCCGGGCCGGTGCAGATCAAGGGCTCGGTCATGCCGGGCTTTGTCGTTTTTTCCGCCGGAGACGTACAGATTGGGGGCCTGGTGGATGCTTCGCTGGTTTCTTCAGAGGGGACAATATACGTCGGTCACGGTGTCAAGGGAGGGGGCAAAGCTGTTCTTCGTTCAAAAAAGAGTGTCTACGCCGGTTTTATCGAGCAGGGGCATGTAATGGCCGTGGGGGATATAGTCGTCAAGAACTCCTGCCTGCGTTCCTCCCTCCGCTGCAATGGACGTCTGCTGCTGAAAACCGAAAAGGGAAACCTGAACGGGGGAATCGTCAAAGCACGGCAGGGAGCGGAGGTCCAGAACCTGGGTAACCCGAACGGGGTAAAGACCCAGGTCTCTTTCGGCCAGGATTATCTGGTTGCCGACCGCATTCAGGTTGAGGAAAAAGAGATTAACCAGACCCGGGACAAGGTCATCAAGCTGGATTCGATATTGAACAGGCTGGAAAAGGCGGGGGAGACGGAAAAACTCCAGAAAGCCCGGCAGGAGAAGCTGAAGTTTATCAAGCTGATTGAAAAACGCAGTCTGCGTCTTTTTACCCTGCGGGAAAAGTTCGAAGAACACTATCCCTCCGAGGTGCTTGTGAGGGGCAGCCTGTATCCGGGGGTGGTTTTCGAGAGCCATGGCCGATATTATGAGGTTGACAAAGCGGAATCCGGGGTCGTGGTCTTCTTTGATTCCAGGGTGGGAAAGATCCAGAAAAAACCGATCAGTAAGGAGGACTAGCTTCATGACTCTATCGTTAGCCTATCTGCCGTTTCCCGAATGGATATCTCCGGTCATACTCCCCGGGCTGCCCTTTCGCTGGTACGGCCTTATGTATCTTCTTGCCTTCGGAACAGCATACCTTCTGGTAAGGTATCAGGTTCGGCAGGAAGAACCGAAACTCTCCGTTGATATTGTGGCGGACCTCTTTTTCTGGATAATCCTCGGTCTGCTTCTGGGCGGGCGACTGGTTTCTGCCCTGATTTATGATACTTCCGGTATCTACTGGACCAGACCATGGCTGATTTTCTGGCCCTTCGATGAGTCCATGCGCTTTGTGGGGCTGCAGGGTATGTCGTATCATGGCGGACTGCTGGGAGGCACCCTCGGGGGAGTCCTCTTTTGCCGCCGCCGGGGTTTTTCTTCCTGGCTCTGGGCGGACCGTATTGCCCTGGCAGTTCCCCTGGGCTACACCTTCGGACGCCTGGGAAACTTTATTAATGCTGAACTTTACGGTCGGGTTACCAGCGCTCCCTGGGGGATGATTTTTCCCGGGGCTCCGGAATTTCCCCTCTCTGTGGACTGGGTAGCTGACATGAGCCGGAAACTTGGTATGGCTGCGGAGGGAGGGGTAAACCTGCCCCGGCACCCGAGCCAGCTGTATGAGGCCCTCGGAGAGGGGGTCCTGCTCTGGCTTTTTCTCTGGTTTTTCATCCGTAAACGAAAGAGTTTTGACGGATTCATTATGGGATGGTACCTGATTGGGTACGGTGTCGTCCGTTTTGTAATTGAATATTTCAGGCAGCCCGACAGCAACCTGGGTTTTATTCTGGAATTCGGCTATTCCCATTCCATATATCAGACCGGAAGTTTTCTGAATATCACCATGGGACAGCTTCTGTGTATCCTGATGATCCTCGCTGGGACAGGGGTCCTGATTTTTGCCGGACGACGTTCCTGGAAACAGTAATCACTATCGGGGAATCCCCTATGGAACGATAGGGGATTCCCTTAAAAACACTCTCAAGTTTCCCTGATTGCGGGTTCATGGTTTCTGCCTGAATATTGATCTGAGATCAGACCAATTTGGCGGCACAGGAGCGTGATCATGACAAGTACGGCACAAGGTTTCCAGGTTGAGAATGATGATTATTATGGCATCGACAGCGATCCCCTGGCACTCTATTTGCGGCAGATTGCCGAGTACAGCCTGCTGTGCAAGGATGAGGAACTCAAGCTCGGGAAGGAGATAGCGGAGCTCCGCAAGCAGATAATAAAACTGGATGATGATCTGAACCGGGAGATGATTGACCCTGCAGATTATCGTGCCGTCAGGAACTCCCTGGAAACGGAGCTCGGTCTCCTGAAAAACCGTATGATTACCGCGAACCTGCGGCTTGTGGTCTCCATCGCAAAGCGGTATCAGCACCGGGGTTTGAGCCTGCTGGATCTGATAGACGAGGGAAACATCGGTCTGATTGAGGCTGTTGAACGTTTTGATTACACCAGGGGCTGCAAATTTTCCACCTACGGTACCTGGTGGATCCAGCAGGCAATCATCAAGGCGGTAGCCGATAAAGGCCGGACTATCAGGATTCCGGTCCATGTCCTGAATTCCATCCGAAAGTGCTTTTCCGTTTCTAAATATCTTACCCAGGAGCTGGGCCGGGACCCGCAACTTCAGGAACTTGCCAATTATATGGATGTTTCCGAAGACAAGGTCAAGCAGTTTATGGAGTACACCGTGGATACTGCATCCCTGGATACCACTGTGGATGGCGACAATGCCACCAGCCTTTCCGATCTGGTTCGTGGAGACGAGTATACCGAGCCCTTCGAATCGGTATTCGCCAATTCCCTGCGGGATATTCTCGACCGGGTGCTGGACCAGCTGAGTTGTCGGGAACGCCGGATCCTTGAGCTGCGTTTCGGCCTTGGAAAAGAAGCGCCTTTAACCCTGGAGGAGATCGGCAGCCGTATGGGAATTACCCGAGAGAGGGTTCGGCAGATTCAGAACAAGGCAATCGAGACCCTCGGGACATTTTCCGCCATTCAGGAGCTGCGGGAGGTTCTGTAAAAGAGTGGAGAAATTCGACAAGTCCTGGTTTTTTTGTCAAATCCCTTTGAATTTTTCTGGTAAATAGACAACACTTAGTAGAGGGAAAAGCCGGAAACGCAGCATATCGGCATGGAGCGTTGTTTCCGGAACTTTCCCGGGAACGGACCGGTTGCGGCCCGGTAAATCCTGGAGCTCCTCCGGGGGCTCAATACGGAGTATGTCCTGCTTATGGCAAAGAAGATATTGATCGTGGACGATTCAAAAGCGATTCGTCAGAGCATTCGTTTTGTTCTTGAACAGAATGAGTACCAGGTCCTGGATGCAGAGGATGGACTTGACGCCCTGGAAAAACTGGAAAATGCAACAGTGGATCTGATTATTACCGACGTAAACATGCCCAACATGAACGGAATTGAATTAATTCAGGAGGTTCGGGGAAAGGAAGCCTTCAAATTTGTTCCGATTCTTGTTTTAACCACCGAATCCCAGAATTCGGTTATGGAAAAGGGAAAGGCCGCCGGGGCCACCGGCTGGATTGTAAAGCCTTTCAGTACGGATAAACTGCTTGCCGCGGTTCGAAAGGTGGTGGGGTAAAATCAAGAGTATTCATATACCACGATTTCGGTTATATTTTTTTTAACACAATGAATAGAGGTTGGAGATATGCCGAGATACCGTCGACACGGTTTTGAAGAATTTGGTCCCCGCTTTCGTCAGCGGGGCTTGAGAATGACCATTCCCCGTCAGGTTATTCTTGAAGCCCTGGATGATTTTGACGGCTTTGCCAGTGCGGAAGACATCTTTATGCGGGTCCACCGGGATCATCCGGGGGTGGGTCTTGCCACAATCTACCGAACATTGATTCTTTTAACCGAGATGGGACTTGTAAGCAAGATCGATCCCGGGGATGGTAAATTCCGCTACGAGCTCAGGGAACAGAAGAAGGAGACCAAGCATCAGCACCTCTTGATATGTTCACGCTGTTACCGGGTCATCCGGTATTCAGACTTTTCCGATGAAGAGCGGGACACCCTCCATTCAATAGAGGCCCGCCTCGAGAAGGCTCACGATTTTACGATCCAGCGTCATTCCGTGCATTACTACGGAATCTGTCCCGGCTGTCGGGAACGTGAACGGGGACGCGCCGGAAGCGATGTGGACATAATAGAATAAATGAATAGAGCGGAGAGGATATAGTGGCTGAAGACAAGTACAGGCAAAACGACGATGACGACATGTTCCTTGTGGATGACGAGGACGAGCAATATCAGGAAAACAAGTACCTTCTGTTCAATATCGGAAAAGAGATTTACGGCATCAACATTATGATTGTTACCGACATCATCGAGCTTCAGAAGATTACCGAGGTTCCTGACATGCCGGACTATATAAAAGGTGTGATCAACCTTCGGGGCAAGGTGATTCCGGTCATGGACCTGCGTCTGCGTTTCGGGATGGACCCCCGTGAGTATGACGACAGGACCTGCATTATAATAGTAAATGTGGATACTACCTCCATAGGTTTTATCGTAGATACCGTTTCGGAGGTGAAGGATATCCGCGAGAGCGATATAGATCCGCCGCCGAGTTTCAAAAAGTATTCTACCCGGGACCGCTACATATCGGGGCTCGGAAAGGTCGACGATGAGGTTCGGATTCTGCTGGATGTAAAGAAGATCCTTGAGCAGGATGAGGAACTTAAGCTCGAGTCCATTGCCGGCGACAAATAACGAAAATAAAGAGAAGGGAGAACTCCGGAAAATGTTTAAGAACATGAAAATGGCCATGAAGATGACAATGGGATTCGGCAGCATCATTCTGCTTATTGCCGTGGCCCTAAGCATTATTCTCATCAATGTCAATTCTATCCAGACCGATTCGCAGGCCCTTAGCCGGGAGTATGTACCGGAAGTCAGAATCGCGAACGAGGTGGAACGTAACACCCTTCTCTACATGTATGCCCTGCGGGGTTACGGTTTTACCTTTCAGGAGAGCTACTGGGAAGATGCCCGAGAGCTTGAGGGTCGTGTTTTTACCGCCCTGGACGATGCGGCAGTCCTGGCGGACGAATCTGTTCATTTGATGCAGCTGTCGAGGGGGGTAACAACAGCCAGAAATCGGCTGGAGGAGTACCGGAATCTGGCAAAAGAGACGAATATGGCCGTTTCCGGTATTGTCAGGGAGCGCAGCGTACTCGATGAAGCCGCCGTCGAATTTATCGGGCACTGCGAGGACTTCCTCGCGGGGCAGAATACCAGGCTCAGTCGGGAAATAGCCGCCGGAGCAGCTGCCGGGGCCCTGAACGAACGTCACCGGAAGATATCCCTGATTAACGATATAATCGACTTGGGCAACACCATCAGAATCTCCAACTTCCGCGGGCAGTTGTATATCGATCCCGCGATTATTTCTGGAGGGATGGCCAATTTTCGCGCCATGGATTCCCTGCTGGAAGAGATCCGTGAAATAACCGCGGAGCCCCGGGACCTGCAGGAGCTTGATGACATCAAGACTTCCGCGGATACCTACATGGCGGGAATGCGGAATATCCTCGACAGCTACATCCGGCTGGCGGAGTTGAACGAAGGCCGGATACGCGCCGGAAACGACGCACTCGCTGCAGCCCGGGATACAGCCCAGGCGGGGCTCGCGGGAACGGCGGAACGTACTGAGAGGGCCCTGTCCCTGGTTAACGCTACTTTTACCACGGTAGTTGCAGGTATTATTCTTGTAATCCTGATTGCCGTCATTATCGCTCTTGCCCTGACCCGTATGATTACCCGGGCCCTGAATCAGGGGGTCGCCTTTGCCGGTCAGATTGCCCAGGGAGACCTGAATGCCCAGCTCGATGTCTACCAGCGGGACGAAATTGGACAGCTGGCGGATGCCCTGCGGAATATGCTCAAGTCCCTGCAGTACAAGGCGGAGATGATAGAGTACTTTGCTGCCGGAGATTTCAGCCGAAAGGTGGAGCTCGCCAGCCAAAAGGACGGTCTGGGCAGGTCTCTCGAAACAATGCGGAACTCCCTGAACGATCTTCTGGGGCAGGTCAATGTGGCCATTGACCAGGTAACCTCCGGAAGCGAGCAGGTTTCCCAGGCCAGTCAGTCCCTCTCCCAGGGAGCGACCGAACAGGCCAGCTCACTGGAGGAGATCTCCTCGTCGGTGAACGAGGTGAACGGACAGTCCCAGCAGAACGCAAAGAACGCTCTTGAGGCAAACGCTCTGGCAAAGCAGGCTACCGGGAACGCCGAGAACGGTAACAGCCAGATGAAGGGCCTGATAACCGCCATGGACGAGATCAACGCCTCATCGGATGAGATAAAGAAGATCGTCAAGATCATCGACGATATCGCCTTCCAGATAAATCTGCTCGCCCTGAATGCCAATGTAGAGGCCGCCCGGGCGGGAAAATACGGGCGGGGATTCGCTGTTGTTGCCGAAGAGGTCCGTAACCTCGCCGCCAGGGCTGCCGAGGCTGTAAAGGAGACCACCGTCTCCGTAGACAAGACCGTGGAGAGCATCGAGAGCGGCAACCACGCGGCAGAGGCAACTGCCTCTCAGCTTGAAGAGATTGTCGGCGGTGTCGGCAAGGTGGCGACCTTTCTCGAAGAGATTGCCCAGGCAAGCCGCGAACAGGCCCAGGCCGTCAGCCAGGTAACCGAGGGGCTGGACCAGATCGACCAGGTCACCCAGGCAAATACCGCCTCCGCCGAGGAGAGCGCTTCCGCCGCGGAAGAGCTGGCTTCCCAGGCTCAGCATCTGCAGCAGATGATCTCCCAGTTTACCCTGGAGGCTCGTACCCTGCGACAGCTGGAGGCCCCCAAGGCACAAAACTATCACGCCGCCGGCGGTTCCGGCGGGAGAGCTCCCCACAAGCCGGTTTCCCAGAAGAGTGCGCCCATGCGCAGCTATAACGACAGCTACGAGATTGAGGAGACGGGGATCAAACCGGTAGATCCCTCGGAGGTAATCAAGCTCGACGACGACGATTTCGATCGCTTTTAAAAATGAGACAGGCAGCCCCCGTTCGCGGGGGCTGTAGTTAATTGTGAATTCAAGGTTCTACAAAATTATACCTTTTTGCAATTTGGATTAAAAACAGGATGATCTCCTGTATTAATTTATTGTCACGGAACGAATTATTAACGTACCTACGATGTCTGTGTTTGGCATGCTTATTGCATGTTTGTCATTGAGTTATAGTATATGAATTATTTCCAGCAGAATGGCATTCTGTCGTTGCCTTTAAACTATTTTCCATCCATACCCCTTCCTGTCCGTACGGAAGTTCTGCGGAAGAGCATACACATGCTTGTGGCACTCGTCCCTTTTGCCGCTTCTGTTAACCAGGGGATTACCCTGGCCCTGCTTGCCGCAGGCACGATTGTATATACCTATGCGGAGCTGCTGCGCTGTATGGGTGTGAGGGTAGTATTAATTTCCCGTTTGACCGCCATGGCTTCCCGGGAGCGTGATCTGGGAAAGTTTGTTCTGGGGCCCGTGACCCTGGGAATCGGCACCATGCTGGCCCTGCTTCTTTACCCCGCTCCCGCCGCAAGCATTGCAATATTTGCCCTTGCCTTCGGCGACGGCCTGGCCAGTCTTGTGGGAAAGCTTTTCGGAAGGGTCCGGATCCCCTATACAGGCGGAAAAACCATTATAGGAAGTACCGCCTGTTTTGCCGCAATATACCTCTCCGCCCGCGGGGTCGGCGCGAGTGTTTCAAGCGCACTGGCGGTGGCTTTCGTCTCCACTCTGGTGGAGATGCTGCCTCTGAAGGATCTGGACAATATTCTTCTTCCCCTGAGTGCAGGAACGACCGCCGCGGTGTTCAGCTATCTGATGGCCTGATCCCTGTTTAAATCCACAGATATATCTCATGGGTCCTGCGGGAAAACAGCTGTATGCCGATGATTATTGCAGCCGTCGCGACAATGCGCAGCCACAGGATATCGCTCCCGAGGGCGAGTTCATAACCGAACAATACAATGCTTCCCCCCAGGCCGAGCCACAGGAACTCACGGCTGTTATTGCGGATCCAGGCGACGATAAAGTTGATTACCGAAAGAATCCGCAGGGTAATCATGACAATCCTTACATCTCCGATGGTGACGAGATCCAGGCCGGTATCCGTCTTCAGGGAGGCTTCCGCAACCGGCAGCAGAGACGAGAGGGTAAAGGCTGTCAACAGGGAAATCCCATAGGCGATGGAAACCTTCTGGTACTGCATCCCGTTGGCGAAGAGCCCGGCGGTAAAGAGACTGAAAATCCCGAAGAAACGAGCCATATATAACAGCCGGATTACAAGATGATACAGATAAACGGGTACCTGCAGTTCCCGCAACACGGGGGGAAAAATCTTCCCCCCTTCGATTCCCATGGACAGCAGAAACAGAATAAAGAAGAAAATTTCCGGCGATGCTGTCTTGCGAAAACGTTTATACAGGAAAAGGCTGGCGATAAGAGAAACCAGCTGCAGAAAAAAAAGAAAAATCAGATCGGCGCTGTAGACTGACACCAGTGCACCGAAAAACTCCCGAATCTCCGGGAACCGGGCGGGAAGGGGAACCAGCAGGGAGAGGCTCAGGCAGAAAGCGGAAAAGAGAACGAGGTTAAATCCCGCACCGAGAAGAAGAATTGCGTTTCGCAGACTTAAGGTCATATCCCTATTGTGCCGAAAAAACAGCAGCTGATCAATCGAACCCCTCTTATGCTTATTGCTCAACTTTTTCTGATTTTGTTCGATATTTGTAGTATGGAGGCACCAGGTATGTTTAAACGGGGTTGTATTCTGTTACTGCTGCTTGTCGGGCTGATGATCCCGATCATGGCAGGTGACGTAGCGACCTATGTCAATCTTGGGTTTTCTGTAAATTCACGCTATTTTCTTTTTGGCTACTATGGTATTGACGATAAAACCTCAAACCCCTATGCCAATATGTATCTGGTAGATGCGCATGCCAACGACTTCGTTCCGGAAGGCCGGATGAAGGGTATATATCCGCTGGAGGTTTCTGCGGGACAGGACGGTTCCGGTGCACTGTATACCCTTTTCGCGGATAACGTGGAGACCATCAAGAAGTATGGCATTGATCATCTCCGTTCCGGCAGGATTGTCTATCTGTTGCTTAACGGAGCAGAGCCGAAATCCCATATTGAGTTTCGGGACTTTGAACGGAACAGCAGAGTCAGTGTTGACCTGGTGCAGAAGAGCAAAGGATCAGGCGAAACGATACGCTCTGCGTTTCATTTGAACCTGAAGTTGAAAGACGCGGAAGGAAAAGCCCGTGATTATGTGGTGGGCCTTCCCGATTATTACCGGGACGGGGTAAAGCGCTACAGAATAAAGCAGGTCTGCTATTCTCCCGACGAAAGTTCCCTGGTTTTCATCATGGAAAAAGAGGAGCGTGACGGTGAGGGCTCCGATATTCGCTATATGGTGGAAACCGTCAGGATCCGCTGACAAGCTCCCTTTGCCTGATGAAAAGCCGGCTTATCGGTGGTATATTGTTTCCGGGGTCTCCATCTATGAACAACAGGCTTCTGCTTATACTGCAGGTATTTCTCGTTTTCCTGATTTTTACCGCTCCCCTTGAGGCGCTGGAGCTGACGGCTTTCGATATCCATTCCGGGCTTCTCTGGATGATAGACGAACCCGCTGATAATGAAACTACCGGGGCTCCCGATCCGCTGCTGACCCCCGTGGGAGTCGCCTTGAGTTATCCCCTGAATTCACGGGCAAGCTTTGATCCGGGAATCTATGTTTTCGGATTGAACTACGGGTTCCAGGAATGGGACCGTCCGCGGCCCGCCCAGATCGAACACAGAGAGATGTACGTAGTCTCCCTGCTGCTTAATCCTGCCTTTGTGTTCACCTTTCCCTGGACTGAACGTATAAGCTGGGGCACAATGCTCTCCCCAAGCCTGCTTCTGCGTATTCCCACGCTGGCAGCCGAGGGAGAAGAGGCTGCTCACAGCGATATGTTGAGCTATTTTATGGGTGCCGGAAGGTTTCTTTTTCCCGAGGCGGGACTGTTCCTCGATATTGCGGTAAACGAGAAGATCTCCTTCAGGCCCGGGCTGCGCTTCTTCCTGCCGGTTTTTCACCTGTGGGACGGGGATCCCCTGGTTGATCAGAGTCTGATCTATTTTGACGCAGCCTTGCGCTTTCGTCTTTCTTCCGACGGCGAATCCGGCTCCTGAACCCCTCAGACGCCTAGACGTAATCCTTCATAAAAATCTCATGGTGTTGATCCTCGTGTCTGGCTGCCAGAAGGCCGGCAAAGGCTGCTGTTGCTGTATCCAAAACAACACCGTAACTGATCAGAAGGGGTAGAACCGGCCGCAGGATCAGGTAGCCCTCTTCGATGCCCCTGCCGTACCATGAGCAGAGAAGGGCAAGCCCGATAAAGACGGCGCTTCCCGGGAAGGGCCCGGTCAGGAAGGAAACCAGAAAGGAGAAGACCATTACCCAGAGGACCGCGGAGACCGTAAGTCCCAGGGATGAGTAGGACTTCAGAATCACCACAAAGGCGATGCCGGTAACCATGGCGCTCCCTGCCTTGCCGAACATGGCATAAAGGGGGAAGAGCGCGGATCCCACCCGTCTGGATACTCCCAGATTTTCCCGGCCGTGATGTATAAGACTCATCAGGGTAAAGTAGGCGTCGCCGGAAACCGCTGCCGCGGCAAGGGGGGTAATGATTCCGTAGAGCCACTTGTAGGGGTTTTCCTTGCCGCCCAGGAAGTAGAGGAGCAGAGGAAAGACCCCGAAAAGAATGAATACCGCGTTGATCGAGAGCAGCAGCAGCAGCTGACCAAAGAGTTCGAATTGGGGAATCCGGTTTACTGTAAAAACCATGTTTGCCGTCAGGGCGATCATTCCCAGTCCAAGGATTTCTACGAGGAATTTATTTCCGTGGTAGAGAATCCGCGAAAAGGCATCAAAAAGCTGTACCACCGGGCGGCTTATGGAGCGGTCGAAGGTAAAATTCATTCCCAGAAAGAGGGCAAAGACGTAGATGGGGAGCAGGAAGCTTCCGGAACCGGTGAAGACGGTGAAAATATTCCGGGGAAAGACGGACTTTAGAATTTCCCCGACTCCCGGGACGGAGAAATGTGATTCCTTTTCGATGATAATGGGAATGCGGTCCGGGGCCAGAAGTACCACAGAGGCTATGCCGATTATTACCAGCAGAAAGGCCGCGGCCAGAACATACAGAACGCCCCGGCCAAGAACACGCAAGGTCAGGTTTTCCTTACGCAGTTCAAAAATTCCCACGGTAAATGAGAAGAATACCAGGGGAAACAATACGTAATAGCCAATATTAATAACCAGTTCCGCTGCAGCCCGAAAGAAATCAGCGGCCCCGGCTTCCGGCAGATATCCTCCGAGGGAAGCTCCGATGATGACCCCCAGGAGAACCTTAATCCATATTTTCATATGCCTCGACCTTAGCTCATTGTTTGTATAAGCGTCAATGCGGTTGTATCAGCGGGAAAAGTAGGAGAATATCCCTGCCCGTTCTCCGGGACGGTTCCATTTTCCCCAGCGTTTATCGTCGTTGTTTCCAAGAATTTGCGTTACCTCCCGGTAAAATTCTTCAGCGTTCTCCCGGTGGTCTTCGAAGCCGCGGATCCGTATCCGGCTTTCCCCGTAGACCTGGAAGAGGGCGCTGCCCATCTGCCTGAAAGCCCCTTCCATGGCTGATTCAAGGGATGGGCGCACCGAAGAGGGATAGCCTGCAAGGAGCAGGGTCAAGTCCCCCCGGGAGTGGGTGTCGAAATGGTTCAGGATCTCCTTGCAGATAAAAAGCCCCCCCCGCAGGGCGGTGTCGATGGAAATGTCGATAATCGTGCCGGGAACCTGGTGCAGAGGCCGGGATTCTTCGCCGTGCTCGTAGAGAAGATAGGCTTCGTCGATTACTGCTGGCTCATTCTCAATGGTCAGCACTGTGTTTCTGGCAGAGATGGGAGACCGGGGGTTCCAGGCAAGGTGCCGGTAGCCTTCGATCTCATCGGCGTTTTCTTCCAGTGTCGGAGAGGCCAGAAAGAGATGGTCGCCCCGGTCCAGAAAAAAATCCAGCAGCACGGAGGGGAACGGATTACGTCGTGAGATCAAAAGCGTCGTCTTTCCCATAGCTTTGGATACTATCCCCTCAGCGGTGGTCTTTCAAGGCGGAATTAATCATTTTTTCCTTCTCCGTGCTCCGACTCATTCAGGAGATCGATCAGCCGTGTGAGCCGGAAAGATGAACGTTCTTCACACTCGAGCCAGGTATGCAGGGTATTGAAGAGCGTATCGATCCGGGGGTGGGGTCCTGACCCCGGTTTTTCAGCTAGCTGGACAACGGCAATGCAGAAGAACCACCAGAGCATGTCTTCAAAACGATCCTTGTTGAACCAGAGAATGTTGTTGTAACGGTTCACCAGAAGAAAATCCTGGATCTCCTGTTCATGAAGAAGTTCCGCCAGGTAGCGGTTGCCATCCCGGTCCTGGACCCTGAGGTGCCAGTTCTGGTAAGAGGTAAGCAGCTTGACAAGGCTCACGGCATAATCCGCTTTGGGCCAGCTCAGGCCCGCATGGCTGAAGATATCCCGCAAAGGGCTCCCCAGATGCCAGTCGTCGATAAGGGATCGGGAAACTCCAGGGTTCGAGGTATCCCCGAAGGCTCCGCTCAATCCGTGGGTAAGGCACCAGGCGGCGAATACCGAGGGTGCTTCGGGCCGCATCTCGAGGCCTCGTTGCAGGTAGCCCCGGAATCCCGCCAGCTCTTCCTCGATGTCACCGCGGGACGAAAGGTCGAAGGTGGCGATCTGCAGTACCGCCCTGGCTGCGGAAGGTATTACAGCCCGGGACGGACGGCCCTTTTCGGAGGCTGTACCGAGAAATCTGCGATAATCCTCCGCCCAGGAGGCGAGAAAGCCGGCTTCCGGTTTCTTTTGATGAAACATGGTCTCCTGAAAGACGGCGATAATCCCCGGGCGCAGGGCATTGGCCAGCTCCTGATGAAGAGGCTTCATATGCATGAGCCGGATTTCCCGGTCGATGCCTGAACAGCCGGAACCGTTCAGCTTCTCGGCTATACTGCGATAGCTTCCGTCGGGATCATCGGTAACGATGCGCATATCAAGATAGACCTGGCAGCCGTAACCCGGAAGAACGGCCTCCAGTCCCCTGCGGGCCAAATCCCGGCAGTTTCGGATAAACTCCATATCCGTAGCGTGCCTGCGCATTATGAGCCAGCGACGGGGGTTGTCCGGTACTCCCAGGGCTTCCCCGAGGCTTCGCCTGTGCAGTTCCCCGTCACGTTCCTTGTCTCTGTAGGGGACGGAAGAGCGGATGCTTCCGGTGGCGCTCTCCAGGCTGTTGTTGTAGAGCACCAGGGCGACTTCGTCGCCGGAACGGTTGGTATAGGCAAAGACGTTATGGTTTACTCCGCTGGGCCCGATAAAGTCGAAAAGGGTGAACTCCTCGGATTCCGCGAAAAGGGCCCGGCGCTTCAGGAGGGGGAAGATTTCTCTTTCGTGGCGTTTGATCAGCTCCTGATTCGGGCTTTCATCTTTATAGGCCCGGCTGTACTCCATGCCGTACTTCTCGCTGAAACCTTCGATTTGACCGTGTCCGAACATGGGGAGTCCCGGCATGGTTACCAGCAGGGTGCAGATGCCGAAGTACTTGTCACCGCTGCCGTACTGGGCAAGGGCGGTCTCCTCGTCGGGGTTGTTCATGAAGTTGACAAAGCGTTTGAGGATTTCCCGGTCGAATTCCAGGGTATTCTTCAGGGTAGCGCGGTATTTATCGTTCTCCTCGTTCTTGAGCATATTCATAAAGGCGGAGTTGTACACCCGATGCATGCCCAGACTGCGGACAAAGTAGCCCTCCATCATCCAGAAGGCCTCCGCCAGAAGCAGGGTACCCGGCACCTCCCGGGCAACCCGGTCGACTACCTCGCGCCAGAACTCTTCCGGGATGGCCCTCTCAAAATCGGCCCGGGAGAGGGCATGCTCCGCCCGGGAAGGAATTGATCCTCCTTCGCCGGGTTCCGGGAACCAGAGCCGGCGGATATGCTGCTTGGCCAGTGTCATGGCGGCGTCGAAGCGGATTATCGGGAAATTCCTGGCCACCTGCAGGATCGTCTGCAGTACCGCCTCCCGGACTCGGGAATCCAGATAGTTGAGCTGGGCCGTGTCGTTCCAGGGCATGTGGGTACCGTCGTTTCCATGGTAGATGTAACGGACCCGGCCGGTGGACTCCTCCACGTGTTTGAAGACCACCGCGGCGTCGCTGTGATCGAAGTAGTGGTCCTCCAGGCGGGTGGAATAGCCTTCACGGGCTGCGAGGTTCTCCCCGGAGAAGCTGTAGGAGGGATAGGGCGAGACCGGCACCTGCAGGTAGTATTCCGGGTGCTCGTAGATCCAGTCGGCGTCGATTCCGGTGTGGTTGGGAACCATGTCGCTGGCAAGGCGCAGGCCGAATTTGGCCGCCTTTATGCGCAGCGCCTCCAGGGCCTCCTCTCCTCCCAGTTCGGGACTTATGCGGTAGCTCTTCAGGGAATAGGCGGAGGCCTCGGCTTCTGCATTGCCGAAGAGGTGTTTTATTCGTCTGGAGGCACTGCTCCGTTCCCAGATTCCGATAAGCCAGAGGGCTGTAAAACCCCGCCCCGCAAGCAGGGAGAGCTCCTGGTCGGGAATATCGTCAAGGCGTGTATAGTTCCTGCCGTATTTGACGGAGAGCTGATGCAGCCAGACCAGGGTGTTCTTGGCTATCATTACCACCATGGGCATCCAGGCCTGGTCGGGGCTGAAGCCCTCGAAGTCACCCTCCGAATAGGAGTAGGGATGCTGTTCCCCCGGTCCGCCGCCGAACCAGGGCCGCTCCTCCTCCGCCAGGAAGTCCAGGCTGCTCAGAAGGGGGATGGTCAGTTCGCTGACAAGGTCGGACCAGTTTTCCCGGATATAGCTGAGCTGTTCCCGTACCGAGCGGGGATACAGGCTGAGCGGCCGGCGCAGCGTCGTGAGGAGGCTTTCTCCCGGCTCGGCCTGAGGCGCCGGGATAAACAGGGTATCCGCCGCGTCCAACAGCCTGGAGTAGGCACTGTTCTGTGCGAGTTTTGTGTCGTCTATAAGCTCCCGCACTCTTTCCGCCGCGGGATTTTCATTGCTCAATCGGAGAAGGACCAGGTCCGCCAGCAGTTCGGTCGTCTCCCGGGGACCGTCAGGTTCGGCAGGAAAATCCCGGTTCACTAGCTCTTTCAGGTCCTGGAGCTGCTGTATTTCTCCAGAATCCTGGAGGATCTTCCGGATCCCGTTTTCTGAAAGGGTCTCTCCCTCCCTGGCCTGTTTTGTGAGGATAAGCCGGTAGATTCTCTCCAGCATTCCCAAACCGTAGAGTTCCCCGGCCCTGAGTATTTTTTCCGGATCGATCTCGTCTCCCCGGGAGGAGTTTACCAGGTGGCAAATCGAGCGGACGGCATGAAAGCTCGAGAGGTCCGGTCGTCCTGCGGAGTCGAGAAGGGGCTTTCCCAGTTTATAGGTCGTGCGGGATTGCTTGTTGATTATCATGATAACTTGGTACTCCTGTGCCCCGTTTTTCCAGCTCCCGTGCATTTATTATAAGCATCTGCAGGCGGTTTTCCACGTTGGCAAGACTGGTATCCGGATCGAAGTCGAGGGAGAGAACCTGAATGTGGGGCAGCTTCTTTTTTACCGATTTGATTATTCCCCGGCCGGTAATGTGGTTCGGCAGACAGCCGAAGGGCTGGATTATTACGAAGGAGTTGACCCCCTTCCTGCTCTGCTCGATTATGTCCGCGGGAATCAGCCAGCCCTTCCCCGAGTTAAAAACAGGGTCTACCAGCCCGTCGATATGGACGGCCAGGTCCTCGTAACGTTCTTTGGTCTCAAAGAGGCGGAAGCTCCTGTTGATGCCTTCCATCAGGCTGATGCCCCAGTCGATCATTGTATCCGTGGCGATTGACTCCAGGGCTTCGAGAAAGGGAAAACGCACATGGAAGCGGCGCATTGACTGTCTGACCGTGGAAGCGTCCTTCTTGAATACGTCGATCATGGGAGGCATGACCACCTCCATGTCGTTCTTTTCCAGGTACTCCTCGATGTGGGCATTGGAAACGGGATGGTAGTTGATAAGGATTTCTCCGATGACAAAGACCCTGGGCTTCCGCTCCCCTTGGACCAGGGGAATGCGGTTAAAAGCCTCCACCGCCCGACGGTACTCCTTCAGGGCCCGCTTTGTCCCCTGTCCAAACCCCTGCTGAATCCGTTCCAGCCAGTATCGGTGGGCCCTGTCGGTCTCGCCGGGGTTCTGTTCGTAGGGGCGCAGGCGCCGGGCCATGGCGTCCATGCCGTCGCCGATCAGAATGGCCCAGAGCATGCGGTACTGGAAACGTATGCCCAGTTTGAGACCGGGATGCATCCCCTTTTTATCCTTTCCGGTGGTAATGATGGGTACCTGGGGATAGCCGGCATCGTCCAGAGCCTTCCGGGCTACCGTGGCGTACTGAGCCAGGCGGCAGTCGCATTCGAAGTGTGCCAGACCCAGGGCAAAATCGTCGGGACGCCCGGATGCCTCGATATGGGCCAGGGCTTCCCCGATGTTCAGCTGCGCTGGAAAGCACATATCGTTGTGAACATACTTTTTCCCCAGTTCCACCGCCCGTTCGCTTGCCAGCTCCATGGGAATGGCTTTATACCCCTCCCGGCGCAGTACCGCAGCGGTGAGTCGGGTAAAGGTGGGGGAGAGGTTGGGAACAAGGATCGTCTTATCGTTCCGGTTGCCTCTGCTGTACTTGGCGGGAAAGGGGTCCGGGAGCATGTGTACGCTCTCCCGTTTCCCCAGACGCTCCCGTTTTGCCCGGACCGTTTCGACAAAGGATTTTATGCGGATGTTCAGGGGGCCGGGGACATCGCTTTCGTCGAGTTTCAGTACCAGGGGGTCCTTGTTTCCCCCGGCCTTCATGATACGGATGATCTCGTCGGAGATAACCGCGTCATGACCGCAGCCGAAACTGACGATCTGCACCAGCTCCAGGGCGGGATGCTCCGCAGCTATAAGGGCGGCCTCGAACATGCGTACATGGAAATTGATTACCGTCTCGCCCCGCACCCCCGACAGATCCACCTGATTAAAGCCGGGCAGACTGTCCACGGTGAGTACGGGGATTCCATGGCGGGTAAAGAAACGGGAGAGGTCATGATTGACCAGAAAATCGTTATGGTAGGGTCTTCCAGCCAGAACCACAGCGAAATCCCCCCTCTCTTCACAGCGGAGGAGGATCGCCCTGCCTTCATTTTGCAGGGTCTCCCGGAACTCGGCCTGGGCACGGTCCGCCTCGGCGATGGCCTGCTTGAGCACCTGCCGAGGAATATTGAAGGTGGCGGCAAAGTAGTCCGCCAGCTGTCTGTCCCGGGAGTTGACGTCGTACCAGTGAAAAGCCGGTGTATCCATGGGGATTCCGTGGAGGATGGCCGGTTCGTGGCTCTCCTTGAGGATCAGGGGATAGCCCTGGACCACGGAACAGAGATAGTTGGAGACGGCACGAGTGTTTTCCGACTCCATCCGGAGCATCATGGGCATGAAAATGCGGTCCACCCCTTTTTCGATCAGGTCCATCAGGTGGCCGTGAGCTACCTTGCCGGGGAAACAGGCGGTATCCGAGGGAACGTAGCGCAGTCCCGCCTCGTAGAGCTTCCGGTTGCTCTCCCGTGACAGCTGCACCTTGAAGCCCAGGGAACTGAAAAGGCTCCGCCAGAAGGGCATGCTGTGCCAGAACTCCAGGACCCGGGGCAGACCGATGGTATAATTCTTGGGAGGACTGAGCTCCCGGGGGCTGTAGTCAGCGAAGAGGAGTTCCCGCCTCCGGCGCATCATGTCGGGAACGATGTCCAGTTTCCGGCTGGCGGCCTTGAGCTTTTCTCTGATCCCGGGATCCTGCAGGTCCCCGATTATCTGCCCCCGTTCGCAGCGGTTTCCGGTAATAAAGCTCGATCCGTCGGCAAAACTGACCAGGGTCCGGCTGCAGCTGTTGGAACAGAAGGGGCAGATGTGTCCCGGTTCCTTGGTAAAGGAGAAACCTGAAAGCCCCTCTTTTCCGATAAAGCTGCTTTTTCCGGAGAGGGCCTGCTTCTTTGTCAGCAGGGCGATACCTATAGCCCCCATCTCTCCGGGAAAAGGTGCCCGGGTTATTCGCTTGCCCGAATACTGCTCAAAGGCCCGCAGCACCGCGTCGTTCTTGAAGGTCCCTCCCTGTACCACCACCGAGTCTCCCAGGGCGTCCAGGTTGGATACCCGGATTACCTTGGTAAAGACGTTCTCGATGATAGATTTACAGAGCCCGGCCATGATGTCCTCCGGGGTCTTGCCGTTTTTCTGCTCCGTTATTATCGAGGAGTTCATAAAGATGGTACAGCGGGAACCGAGCTTGGCAGGGGCGGAGGAGGAGAAGGCCTTGTCCGCGATCTCTTCCACCGGAATTTCCAGGGAGTTGGCGTAGGTCTCAACGAAGGAACCGCAGCCTGCGGAACAGGCCTCGTTGAGGACGATGCCGGTGACGATACCGCCGGTAAGGTTTATGGCTTTCATGTCCTGGCCGCCGATGTCGAGGATGAAAGTCGCCTCCGGCTGGTAATGGAGGGCGGCCTCGGCGTGCGCAACGGTTTCCACGGTATGGTAGTCCGCCTTGAAGGCAGCGGCGAAGAGGCCTTCCCCGTAGCCGGTGGTACCGGCGCCGAGAATCCTGAGTTTTACGCCCTGGGTCTCAAAGTGTCGGTAGCAGTCAAGGAGCCCTTGCTGTACTACCGTCAGGGGGTCTCCGTTGTTGCCGGAATAGAAGCGGTAGACGACCTCTTCGTCCTCGTTCATGAGCACGAACTTTGAGGTCGTTGAACCCGCGTCGATTCCCAGGTACACGGAAAGCTCGGTTCCCGCGGGATATGTCGGGGTCTTGAAGGCTTTGAGGGGATATCTCTGGTGGAACTGGTCTTTCTCCCCAGGAGAAGAAAAGAAGGGCAGCGCTTCGAAATCACGCTTGTCTGCGTATTCTCCCTGGGGACGGGCCAGGGCCTTCATGGCCTCCATCTCCCGGTAGCGGTTTTCCTCGTTACAGAACATGATGTCCACCGAAAGGGCGGTACCGTAGGCGACAATTACCTCCGGCCGCTCCGGCAGGATGATTTCATGCTCCTTGAGGCCGAGGCGTTCGGCGAATACCCGGATCAGGACCGGGTTGAAGGTCAGGGGTCCGCCCTCGAAGATGACCGGCGGGACAATCTCCATTCCCTGGGCAAGCCCGCCGATGGTCTGTTTGGCGATGGCATGAAAGGTGGAGAGGGCTATGTCCTCCCTGGATACCCCCTGGTTCAGAAGAGGCTGAATATCGGTCTTGGCGAATACCCCGCAGCGTCCTGAAATGGGATAAACTGTCTTTCCCCGTTCGGCATAGCTGTTGAACTCAGTGGAGGTAATCTTTAAAAGCGAGGCCACCTCGTCGATAAAGGCCCCTGTACCGCCTGCGCAGGAACCGTTCATGCGCATGTCCGAGGCCATCAGTTTGCCGGTGTTCTCGTCGTGATGGAAAAATACTACCTTCGCATCCTGTCCACCCAGCTCAATGGCAACCCTGGTCCGGGGAAAGAACTCCCGTATGGCCAGGGAATTGGCCACTACTTCCTGGATGTAGTGCCCGTGTACGGCCTTGGCGATGATCCGGCCGCCGGACCCGCAGACGGCTACGTTGAAATCGGCGCCGGGAAAAAGGGCGTGGGCCTCTGCCAGAAGCTCTCTGGCGCAGGCGGCCTGCTTGGCTCCGTGACGACGGTATACGGCATGGAGAAGCTCTCTGGTTTCCGGATCGACAAGGGCGATTTTAAGGGTAGTGGATCCGACATCAATTCCGGCCCAGATGTGAGAACGGGACATGGCGTTCCTCATGTATGAATAAATTGCGTGCTATGCTCCGTCAGATTCGAGGAGCCCAATTGTATAGAATATTCCAAAAGACACATTTTATCCGCAGATGATAGTAATTATTCCGGTTTTTGTCGAGCAGCCGGGTCTGAAGCCTTCATTGCCCGGGAATTTTTTTTGTGCCGTTCCCAAAATCTATGTATACTGGATTGAAAGGAAATGCCTATGACACCCCTTGATGAGGAGTACCAGACCCGGATTGTCTCGGACCTGAACTGCCTGGCCCGCCTGGCTGCCATGGAGAATGCCCGGGAAACCCGCAGCAGTGCAGCCATGATGGCGGAGCTGTACCGTTACCGTAGACGGAAGGAGGGCGAGCTGGTGGAACTGTCCGCAGAGTTACGGGCGGTAGAGCTGTGTCTGCGCCTGGTTAAACCCCGATACGGCATCGACTGTTCCTGGGACTTCCTCAGCTCAGGGGTCGAAGCCATTCTGGTGCCCCGGGGAGAGCTTCTGCGTGGTGTGGAAGACCGGATTTCCCGGCGTATCGGCAGAGAAGAGGACTTCTGGATTCGGATTGTGACGGTCCGGGAAGAGAAGAGCTGCTCGATTCTTGTACATGAAGGTCCCGGCGAGGATGAACCTGTCCGGATGAACTGCCCCCTGTGAGGCCGCCATGAGGATTCCCCTTAATTTCCGGCCGCCCTGGCGGGCCCTGAATATCCGGAACAAGCTCCTCTCGTTTTACGGGGCAATGATCCTGATGATCCTCGTTATTAATCTGACTGTAAGCCTGAGCGCCTTCCGGTATATCAAGGTCTTTGATGAAAAGCTCTCGGTCTATTACGATATCCAGGAGTATCGCCTGGCCTGGGTAAACAGCCATGAGTCCTTTTTTCGCTATCTGCGGGACAGGGTCCAGGGGCAGCAGGAACGGTATTTTTCATCCATCCCCACGCTTTGGCAGTTCTACCACCAGATGAAAATGAAGGCCAATACGGGAATAGAAGCTGAGTTCCAGCTGACGGCGATTGAACGGGGTATGACGGAGTTTTTCCGCCGGGCCGGGCACGCGATCCGCATGCTGGACAGCGGTGACAGTGATTACTACCGGGCCTACGTTGATGCCCGACGGGTTTATGATTATGTTTCCGGTTATACGGAACTCCTGCTCAATATCAACCTGAATGCCGGAAGCGAAACCTATGCCGTTCTTGCCGCCCGGGCCAGTCAGGTGCGGATTCTGGCCTTTCTTTCCACTGCTGTGGTGGGCGGGGCATTCTTTCTTTTCGCGGTGCTCTTTTCCAATTCCATCTCTCGTCCAATCCACCATCTCGCGGACCTGTCCTCCCGGATTGCCGGCGGGGACCTGGAGGTTGAAATCCTTCCGGTGGAGCGTTCTGACGAGGTGGGCACTCTCTTCTCATCCTTTAACGCCATGAGCAGAAGCATACGGGAGATGGTGGAGGGCCTGCAGGAGAAGGCAGACCTCGAACGGCGGCTCCACGAAGAGGAGATCTCTATGGAAAGGATGCAGCGCTCCCTGCAGGAGGCCCGCTTTATGGGGCTTCAGTCCCAGATAAATCCCCATTTTCTGTTCAACGCCCTGAATACCATTTCCAGGACCGCCATGTTTGAGGGGGCGGAGGGAACCGGTGGACTGATTAAGTCTCTGGCGACCCTGTTTCGCTATCATCTGAGAGACCCCCGTAAAAAGATCAGTCTGGCGGAAGAGCTCACCATAGTACAGGAATACCTTTCGATTCAGCAGTACCGATACGGCGAACGGCTGCGTTACCGGATTGAATCCACTGTTCCAACGGAGAACATCTATATTCCCGCTTTTACCCTGCAACCCCTGGTTGAGAACGCGGTAAAACACGGAATCGAGCCCCGGGAGGACGGGGGTGAAATTGTCATTGAGGTGAATCGTTCCAGGCAGCAGATTGTGGTTATGGTCCGGGATACTGGCTGCGGTATGGACGCGGCCCAGGCAGAAGGAATCTTCAATCCTTCCGGAAAAGCCGACGGCGCAGGAATCGGTGTTTCCAATGTACGGGAACGGCTTGCACTGTTTTACGGGGGGCGGGAGGACGTTCAGGTCAGCAGCGAGAAAGGGGTGGGCACCACCGTGAGAATAAGCATACCGGTTGCAAACAGGGGAGGCGAGGGATGTTCACCCTTCTGATAGCGGACGACGAAAAACTGGAGCGGGAAGCCCTGAAATACATTATCCGCCGGGGTACCGAGGTGGTCGGAAACATCATCGAAGCGGCAAACGGCAGGGAAGCCATAGAAATCGCAGAAAGGGAAAAGCCGGATATTGCCTTTCTGGATATAAAAATGCCCGGGATCAACGGAGTTGAGGCGGCTCGAAGGTTGAAGGAGCTGCTGCCTGCATGCAAAATCGTCTTCTTAACCGCCTTCGATACCTTTGATTATGCCCGGGAGGCCCTGCGCCTGGGGGCGGAGGATTTCCTGGTCAAACCTGTGGAGGACGAGCGGGTTCTGGAACTCCTGGACATTCTGAGCTGCCGCCTCCAGGAGGAGTCACAGGAAAAAAGAATGCTGGACCGGACCCGGGAAACCCTGAGCGGAATGATTGCGTCCCGGGAAACAGAACTGTCCGAGCAGCTGGCGACGGGATTTCTCGATACCCGCAGGCTTGCCGATTTTATCACCCTGCTGGGAATCGATTCTCCAAGGATGGAACTCGCAGTTCTCAAGCTGGACCTGGGGACTTACCCCATGCGGGTGGACCGTGAGAAGCACTCGAATGTGCTTCTTACCCGCTGTGAGCAGCTTCTTCGCAGGGAGGCGGAAAAGGCGGGGTTCCATTGTATTCCCGGCAGGCTGGACAGCGAGATCCTGATGCTGCTGATTGGTGCTGCAGAGTCGCAGAGCCTTCTTTCTCCGGAGACTGGTGAACGACTGGAACGGGCTGTTCTTGAGCATGCTTCTCTGCGGGGAAGCCTGAGCATCGAAGGAGGAATCAGGGATTTCTGTGATCTGGAAAGAAAGCTTATCCGCAGAATAGCCGGAGATGACGGCATAACAGAGCACTCCGTCCTCAGCATTCAGGAGACCCTTCTGCAGCACATCGAAACAGGGGATGAGGCCGAGCTGAACCATGACGTGGGCATGGTTTTCCGCTGGTTCTATTCATGGTCTGCTTCCGACGCTGCCCTGGAGAGGCTGGATGAGGTCCTGGCGGTCCTGCGGCATGAACTCGCCCGGCGCTTTCCCGGCCTTAAGCTGCCTCCCTGTGCCAGACGCGTAATGCGGGAGATTCCGGAAGGGGAGCGGGAGAACGCCCTGCGGGAGATGCTCCGATGCCTGCTTGAGGTGGTGAGACAGCAAACCGGAAGCGAACACCCGGCTGTGCGTCTTGCCGCGGATGTAATGAGACGCAGGTTCCGGGAGGATCTTTCGGTGGAAGCCATCGCCGAGGAGGCGGGACAGTCTCCGTCTCATCTTTCCCGGCTTTTTCGGCAGGAATTAGGTATGAGCATCCTGGATTTTCTGACCCGCCGTAGAATGGACGAGGCAAAGAGGCTGCTCCTCGGCGACCCCGACAGAAACATCGGCCAGATTGCCGAAGCTGCGGGATACCGGGATCCCAACTATTTTTCCCGGGTCTTCCGACGTGAAACGGGTTTGAGCCCCAGGGAGTACCGTCTGTCAGGGAAGATCGGATAGAAATAATCTGATTGTCCATAAATGATCGTATAATCCGGATACCGGATTATAAAGAGTACACAGAGAGGTATTTTCAGAATCGAAATGTCCTTGAATAAGATGATTGTCTTTACCCCGGATTCTCACGGCCCTCCTATAATGAATGGAGAAACCCATTTTTTTCAGGAGGTTAACATGAAAAAGAACCTGGTTTTAGTTCTGATCGTACTCGTTGCCGCGGCGGGGGCCCTGTTTGCCCGCGGAGGGCAGGATGGTTCTGAAGGGGCTGCGTCAGCCCAGAAACCGATCGTACTGCGTCTGGCCGAAACCCACGCAGCGGATTATCCCACAACCAAAGGGGATTTCTACTTCGCGGACCTGGTAAAAGAACGCACCAATGGACGTATTACCATCGAGGTCTATCCGTCATCCCAGCTGGGAGAGGAAAAACCGGTTATCGAACAGGTCCAGTTCGGGGCCATCGATTTTACACGGGTCAGCATTTCTCCCCTGTCGGCGTTCTCGCCTAACTTCGACGCCCTTCAGATGCCCTACCTGTACCGGAACGAAGAGCACATGTGGAAGGTACTGAAGAGCGATATCGGCAGGGAGTTTCTGGAGAGCCTTGAACCCGCCAACTTTGTCGGCCTGGGCTGGTTTGAATCCGGAGCCCGCAGTTTCTACAATTCCAAACGGGAAGTAAAGACTCCTGCAGACCTGAAAGGAATGAAGATCCGGGTCCAGCAGGCCGACATCATGGTGAACATGGTTAACGCCCTGGGCGCCGTTGCCACTCCCATGCCCTTCGGCGAGGTCTATTCCGGCCTTCAGACCGGTGTTATAGACGGTGCAGAAAACAACTGGCCCAGCTACTATTCCACCAGCCATTACGAGGTGGCCAAGTACTTTACCCTGGATGCACATACCCGTGTTCCGGAGATTATCATCGCCAGTAAAATCAGCATGGATAAGCTCTCCGCGGAGGACCAGGAGATCATCCGGAAGGCAGCCTGGGATTCCATGGATTACCAGCGCCAGCAGTGGGCGGACTATGTAAAGGTCGCGGAAGAGAAAATCCGGGCAGCCGGTAATGTTATTACCGAGATCAAGGACAACTCTGCCTGGCAGGCTGCCATGCAACCCATGTATAATGCCCTGAGCCCCGAGCTGCAGGAAGTGGTCAGGAAGATCCGGGCGGTCAAATAAGGCTCCCAGGAACAGTGAACGGAACAGCTTCGTCCTGCCTCTCTTATGGGGGGCGGGGCGAAGATTTTTCCGGTTTTCCGTTCCGTCTTCCGGGAGCAGAGTTACAGGTTTTTCAGGAGGGAAAATGCTGCAAGGTATTGTAAGGTTTTTTAACCTTCTTCACGTACTTCTGGTGGTTTTCGCCAAGATTCTGCTGGTAGTAATGGTCCTGTCCATATTTGCCAATGTTGTACTCCGTTACGGATTCAGTTCCGGACTGCAGTGGTCGGAAGAACTCGGTCTGTTGATGGCGGTCTGGTTCAGTTTTATCGCCATGGTACTGGGGGTCAAACAGAATCTCCATATTCATATAACCCTGCTCCCGGAAAACAAGCTTCCACCTCTTGTGGACAAGATTCTGAGAAAAATCAACGATTGTGTGATCATCTTTGTAGGTTTCATTTTTTTGCGCTGGGGTATTCCCCTGGTTGCCTTTACCATGCGCTCCATTCTGCCGGCCTCCCACGTGCCCGCAGGCTGGCTTTACATGATCATGCCGGTATGCGCGGTATTTCTTATGTATGAAGGTCTGACGGATCTTCTGGGTATCGATACCGACGACAAAGCGGTGGATGGTTATCTGCTCGGGACCGTCTCCCTGGGAAGGATCCTGAAGGGGGGTAAAAATGGGTGATACCAGTGTCGCCATCGGCCTTTTGCTGGGGATTTTCGGCGTTCTCCTGGTTCTTCGGGTCTCGATTACCTTTACCCTGGCCTGCGCATCCATAATAACCGCCCTTTATCTGAATATTCCTTTAATGGCGATTATCCAGCGCATGGTTCAGGGGGTAAACTCCTTTTCCCTGCTGGCAATTCCCTTTTTTATACTGGCAGGAGAGATCATGGGCCAGGGGGGAATCTCCCGCAGGCTGATCCAGTTTTCAAACCTGCTGATCGGCCGTCTCCGGGGCGGACTGGCCCAGGTCAACGTGCTGGCGAGCATGTTCTTCGGGGGGATTTCCGGTTCCGCCGTGGCGGATGTCTCGTCCATTGGAACAATCATGATTCCAATGATGAAGCAGAAGGGCTACGATGCCGACTACTCCACGGCGGTTACCGTTACCAGCGCCTGCCAGGGGATTATCATTCCCCCCAGCCATAACATGATTATCTACAGTCTTGCCGCAGGGGGAGTCTCCATTGGACGGCTCTTTCTGGGGGGCTTCATACCCGGGGTACTCCTGGGGATTGCCCTGATGATTATCAGCTGGATTATCGCAGTCAAACGGAATTATCCCAAGGAGGAGAGATACTCCCTGAAAGAGGCCCTGATAATTACAAAGGACGCCCTTCTCGGACTCCTGACGGCGGTAATCATTATAGGGGGGGTAATCAGCGGGGTATTTACCGCCACCGAATCAGCGGCCATAGCGGTTGTATACGCCTTTATCATTACCTTTTTTGTTTACAAGGAGATCAAGCTCTCGGAGTTTGGGCGGATCCTCTATTCCTCCTTGAAGACGCTGGCGATGGTTATGAGTCTTATTGCCGCTGCCAGCGCCTTCGGTTACCTGATGGCATACCTGAGGATACCCGCCAAGGCGACGGAGGCCCTGCTGGGGATTACTCACAACAAAATAGCCCTGCTCCTGCTGATCAACCTGCTCTTGCTGCTCCTGGGGATGATCATGGATATGGCCCCGCTGATCCTGATTACAACCCCGATTCTGTATCCCGTTGTAGTGGGTGCCCTGGGGATGAATCCGGTCCACTTCGGAATCATGCTCATGCTGAACCTTGGAATCGGTCTCTGCACACCCCCGGTTGGTTCCGCCCTCTTCGTAGGCTGTGCCGTGGGCCGGGTCTCCATGGAAGAAGCTACCAAAGCGATGCTGCCTTTTTATATTATGATGATTATCGTCCTGCTGATGGTCACCTTTCTGCCGGACCTGGTCATGCTTGTTCCCAATGCGCTGATGCCCATGACGGAGGGTTAAGTCCCGCCGTCGTTAATGGGGGGCAGTGTTTACAATTTGAGGGTCGCCAGGTAATCCTCCACCGTTTCAGCCCTGCGGATCAGCTCCACCGATCCGTTTTCTTTAAGGAGCAGTTCCGCGGAACGAAGCTTGGCGTTGTAGTTGAAACCCATGGCATGGCCGTGGGCCCCGGTGTTGTGGATGGCCAGAACGTCTCCGATCTCCACCTCCGGGATTTTCCTGTCAATGGCGAACTTGTCGTTGTTTTCGCAGAGACTGCCGGTAATGTCCGCGGTAAGGGTCGCGGGAGCATCCTCTTTTCCGAACACGGTAACATGATGATAGGCACCGTAAAGGGCCGGTCGCATCAGGTTGGCCATGGAGGAGTCGAGGCCGATGAAGGTCTTGTAGGTCTCCTTGCGGTGGAGCACCTTCGTAACGAGCCAGCCGTAGGGCCCGGTTACCATGCGGCCGCACTCCATGACGATGCGCATACCGTCAAGACCTGCGGCTTCGATGGTCCTTTCGTAGCGCTTGCGTATTCCCGCTGATACGTATTCCAGGTCCACCGGTTTTTCTTCCGGTCGATAGGGAATCCCGATGCCGCCGCCGAGATTGACGAACTCCAGCTCGATTCCCAGCTCTTTTTTCAGTTCCACCGCGGTGTCGAAGAGGAGCCCAGCGGTTTCGATAAAATAATCGGGGTTCAGCTCGTTGGATGCCACCATGGTGTGCAGGGCAAAGCGCTTTGCTCCCAGGTCCCGGATCTTTTTATAGCCATCGAAGAGCTGGTCACGGGTAAAGCCGTATTTGGCCTCCGTGGGTTTTCCGATTATGTCGTTACCGCTCTTTAGCTCCCCGGGATTGTAGCGGAAGCAGATCAGCTCCGGGATTCCGGCGTTTTCCTGCAGATAGTCGATGTGGGAGATGTCGTCCAGGTTGATAACCGCGCCCAGTTCCTTCGCCTTGACGTACTCCGTCGCCGGGGTATCGTTGGAGGTAAACATGACCTCCTCCCCGCTTATTCCCGCCATCTGGGAGAGAACCAGCTCAGGCAGAGATGAGCAGTCCGTTCCCATGCCTTCTTCCTTGAGGATCTCTATGATCCGGGGATTCGGCAGCGCCTTGACGGCGAAGTAGTTCTTGAAGCCCCCGGGGACCCAGTCGAAGGCTCTGTAGAACCTGCGGGCGTTCTCCCGGATGGCCTTTTCGTCGTAGATGTGAAAAGGGGTGGGGTAGCTATCGATAATTTTGTCAATCTGTTCTTTCGTAAAAGGTACACTCTGATTACTCATGAAAATCCGTCCTTGTCGTTATTTCTGACTGTTAAACAGTACGAATGCCCGATGTAATGGTCAAGCGGCAGCCGGTTTGGGCTTGAGCCGCGGGTTTGATCCTATTCTGACCGCGCTGATTACCACCACGCCGCTTATGATCTGGACCGGGGAGAGGGACTCGGCGAGGATCATCCAGCCGAGAAACGCGGTAACCACGGGTATCAGGTTGATAAACAGGGAGGCCCTGGCGGCGGGTACGTTCCTCTGGCCGTAGTTGTAGAGGCCGAAACCCCCGAAGGTGACAAAAACCCCCAGAAAGAGGACCGATACAATTACCGGGCCTGTCCAGACCTCCCGGGGAAGAACCGGCAGCCCTGCGGCGGCGGGAAGAAAAAAGAAGAATCCCGCCAGAATCTGGTAGCCCGTCAGGGACCAGGTGCTGTAGCGTCCTGACAGATGCTTTACGAGGATGAAATTCCCTGCCGCCATTACCATGGCCAGAAACTCCAGGGTGTTTCCCAGCAGGGGATTCACCGCGGAACCGGCGGAGTCCTCATTTCCCCCCAGAGTAAGCCCCACAACCCCGGCGACACTCAGGGCCAGGGCTAACCATTGCCGTGAACTCATGGGTTCCTTTAAGAAGAACATGGCCCCCAGGGCAACCAGAATCGGAACAATGGAGGAGATTATTCCCGCCTGGCTGGCGGTGGTCAGGGTAAGGGCGGTGGACTCGCAAAGAAAATAGAGGCAGGGCTGCAGCAGCACCATGGGAAGCAGATAGTAGAGGTCCCGGGTCTGGAAACCCGGACTGATGAAGATACGGTAAAAGGGCAGCAGGATGAGCAGGGTTATGGCCATCCTGAGCCAGACAACCAGCCCCGGAGGAATTACCGCAACGGCAATACGCATGGCGATAAATGAGCCTGCCCACAGTAAAACCGCCCCGGTAAGGGCAAGGTAGGGCAGGGATGTGGATACCTTTGTGTTCATGAGCCTACTATAGCAAAAAAGATTCTTTTGGGCTTGGAAAATATTGCTGTGCTCTTGCGCTTTAATCCCGGGTTCCCTTCCGGTAGGCCGAGGGAGAGATTCCCGTGTAGGCACGGAAGGTATTTGAAAAATGGCTCTGGTCGTAGAACCCCAGGGAAAGGGCGGTATCTGTCAGGGAACTGCCCGATCTGAGCAGCCTCTTTGCCATGCCGATTCTCTGCTGGGTACGGTAGACATGGGGGGATAGGCCGTAGGCCTTTTTGAAGGAACGGATAAAATGATAGGGACTCATGCCCGCTTCCGAAGCAATTCCGGCAAGGCTGAGTTTCTCTTCAAGGTCCCCCCGCAGGAGTTCCGCACCACGCTTCAGGCCGGGATGTTCCACAAAGGGAGGCAGGCGCAGCGCTTTTCTGCGTTCGGCTCTCGGCAGGAGAAGAGCGGTCAGCTCATAGAGGAGTTCCTCTTTACCAAGAGGACTGATCCTGTCGGTAATACCGCAGTAGGCCCGGATAAGACGGGATTGCTCCAGAGGGGAGGCCGCAAAGGTAAGTGGAAACTCCGGAGGACTCGGGGTTCCCTCCTCAATCTCCTCCGCCAAAGAGCAGAACCGCTCTGCGTTGATGGAGAGCATCCGGTAGCTCACCCGGGAGCCGGATACGGGGACACCGGAATGGACCTGCCCCGGATTGATAACAAAGAAACTGCCCGGCGAAGCCAGACTGTCCTCCCGCTCCGGTCCGTAACAGTAGGTCGCTCCGTTTTCGATCAGTCCTAGAATGTAGTAGGTTTCGTGGGAGTGCTTGGGGAAAACATGGGAACTGGACAGCACGCTCATCACGGCTACCCCAGATTCGTGGTCTGTATATTTGAAATCCACGGAATCCCGTCTGTCTCGAAGCATGGAGGGAGTATATCAGCTTTTTAAGGTTCTTTTAAGAGAAATGTTCAAGTACTGTTCCGAACCGTGGGGATGAACATCGGTCAAAGTATTTTCTGGTAGAGAATTATCTGCTTCTCTATGTCCTTACGATGGGGTTTTCCAAAATACCGGCAGTCCCCGATGAGGAGAACGGTTCCATCCCCACGGTTCGGAACACTATGAAATGTTTACATCGGGAAAAGGAATTTTTCTTGACAAACCCCCCCTCCTTGGTACCTTTTTAGTAAGGCGGTACTGTGCTTAATGAAAAAAACGCTCCTGTTTACGGGATTGCTGCTTGTTTTGCTGAGTTTCTCATTGTTTTCTGAAGAGGCCTGGGTTGTTCCCATCGAGGGGGACATCGAGGCCTCCACGGTGGTCTTCATACGGCGGGGCATCCAGCAGGCAAAAAGCGCCGGGGCTGAAACGATTATCTTCCGCATAAATACCTTCGGCGGCAGGGTTGATTCGGCCCTGCAGATCGCTACCCTGATCGGCGCGGTCGACCACGCCCGGACCGTAGCCTTTGTTCCCGCCGCCGCGGAGGGATTGGGGGTAAGCTGGTCCGCCGGGGCCCTGATCTCCTTTGCCTGTTCCGAGATCTATATGGCTCCCGGAACCTCCATCGGAGCTGCTGCGCCTGTGTACCAGACTGCCGAGGGGATGGAGATGGCCCCGGAAAAGAGCGTCAGCGCGGTCCGTACCCAGCTCGCCGCCCTGGCTGAAAAGAACGGTTACCCCGTGGGGGTGGCTCTGGCCATGGTGGATGAGGACATTATGCTTCAGGAGGTCTTTGTCGACGGGGAACTCCGGCTTGTAACGGGCGACGAGCTTCCCCAGGTAAAACGTCAGGCGGAAAAGGAGGGCCGTTCCTTCGAAGAGGGTCTGGTCCTGGTGGAAAAGGAGAAGCTCCTGACCCTGACTGCCGGGCAGATGGAGAAGTACGGAATCTCCTCCGGTACTGTTGCCGGGGTGGAAGAACTGGCAGGACTTCTGGGCCATGACGGGGAAAGCCTTGAATACCAGACCTACGATCCCTTTGACCGTTTTGTAATTTTCATAACCTCCGCGGGGGTTGTCAGCCTCCTGATGCTCGTCGGGCTGGTGGCAACCTACCTGGAGATAACCTCCCCGGGCTTCGGTATTCCCGGGACTGTGGCGATTCTGGCCTATTCGGTGGTGTTCCTGGGAAGCGCCCTTATCGGCTACTTTGATTCTTTCGAGCTGATTCTGCTTCTGGTGGGAATTGCCCTGCTGGCGGTGGAGATTTTCATTATTCCCGGATTCGGAGCTGCGGGGATCGGTGGAATTGTCTGTATTGCAGCGGCGCTGATCTTTTCCCAGCAGGATTTCATAGTCCCCGAATTCTCCTGGCAGACGGACATACTTCTGAGAAACGCCGCCCGGATCGGGCTGATTTTCCTCGGTTCCTTCACCATCTTCGGACTTACCCTTTTTGTTGTTCCCAGGACCGGAATTTTTCGCCGCCTGGTGCTGGGGCCTGCCGGCCCCTCCCCTTCCATCACTGCGACAGGCGCTGAATCAGCTTCGGAGGAGGAACATACGAAAGGGGTAATCCGCAGAGGGAATACGGGAGAAGCGATCTCCGAGCTCCGGCCCTCCGGAACAGCCCGGATTGCCGGCCGGCGCGTCAGCGTCCAGACCCAGGGGGAGTTTCTTGAGGCCGGCGTCCCGGTCGAGGTCGTCGAAGTCCGGGGCAGCCGCATAGTGGTCAGGGAGCAAAAGGCATGATTATTCCCATGGTTTTGTCCCTGGTCGGGATACTAGCCATACTGGCCGAGTTTTTTATACCCTCCGCCGGTCTGATCGGTTTGGGGGGGCTGGGAGCGATTATCGTCTCAATCGTAATGGTGTTCAGGGATTCCGGATCCCTCTACGGTTTCATCTTTCTTTTTGCCAACCTTATAATAGTCCCGGCTATAATCATCGCCTACTGGAAGCATTTTCCCCGGAGTTTCATGGGACGCCGGCTGATCCTCTCTCCGGGAGCCCCGACGGAAGAAAAAGATTCCGCCGAGGAACAGCCGTCCCTCGAAGTCGGAACCGAAGGCGTCGCGCTGACCTTCCTGCGCCCGGCCGGAACGGGGATGTTCGGCGAACGGCGGATCTCGATACAAACCGACGGGGAGTACCTGGATAAGGACTCGCCGATTCGTATAATCAGAATAGAAGGTAACAGGGTCTTCGTCGAAGCGGCGGGCCCTGCGGAAAATACCAATATGCAAAAGGAGCAACAAACATGATACTGGTAATTTACGTGGTGCTGGGTCTGGTAATCCTCGCCCTGCTGGCTGTTTTTCTCAAATTCTTCGGATTGTGGTTTCGGGCCCTGCTTTCCGGCGCCTATGTCGGCATGGGGAGGCTCATCGGCATGTGGATCAGGCGGGTAAAGATTGCCACCATAGTGGATTCCCGCATCATGCTCGCCAAGGGAGGCATTGACGTCCACTCCGATCTGCTGGAGACCCACTTTCTGGCCGGCGGGGATGTTATCCGGGTAAGCAAGGCGCTGATCGCGGCCCTGAAGGCGGACATTCCCTTAAGCTTTGACCGGGCCGCGGCCATCGATCTGGCGGGACGGGACGTCCTTGAAGCGGTGAAGACCAGCGTCAACCCGAAGGTCATCGACTGTCCGAACCCCGAAACAGGCAAGACCACCATTGATGCGGTGGCCAAGGACGGCATACAGCTCAGGGCGAAGGCCCGGGTAACCGTTCGCGCTAACCTGGAGCGGTTGATCGGAGGCGCCAAGGAGGAAACCATTGTGGCCAGGGTCGGGGAGGGCATCGTTACAACCATCGGTTCATCCGAGACCTACGCCCATGTGCTGGAGAACCCCGACCAGATATCCAAAACCGTTCTGGAAAAGGGGCTGGATGCTGGAACCGCCTTCGAGATTCTTTCCATCGATATCGCCGATGTGGATGTCGGTTCCAACCTCGGGGCCAAGCTGCAGGCGGACCAGGCGGAGGCGGACAAGCGGCGCTTCCAGGCTGTGGCGGAACAGCGGAGGGCGGCCGCCCAGGCCCGGGAGCAGGAGATGGTTGCCCTTGTCCAGGAGAACCGCGCCAAGGTCGTGCTGGCGGAAGCGGAGATCCCCAAAGCCATTGCAGAGGCCTTCAAGAGCGGAAATCTCGGCGTAATGGATTACTACCGGATCAAGAACATCCAGGCGGATACCCAGATGCGGGAATCCATCGGCGGTGAGGAATCCAATTCCGAATAAGCGTCAGTCAAGGAGGAGCCGGCTATGCGAATCAGCAGTTTTCTGGAGCTCATTATTACTCTGTTACTCTTTCTGGTTATCTGGATCCTGCCGAGACTCATAGCCGCCAGAGCCGCGGATAAAAAACGAAAGGAAAGGAAGGCCCCCAAAGCCGTCCCTGAGCCAAAGCAGAGCTGGTCGAAGGAGATTTTTTCCAAACTGATTGACGACACCTTTCTTGATACGGAAAAAAAGAAACCGCCGGTCCAGGCGGATACAAATACTCCGGAAGAACCGGCAGTGCCTGTCTCTGTTTTTCATGAAGAAAAAACGGAAACAGAAGCAGGGGAGTTAAAAGGATCGCCGCCTTTGGAGCAGGAATATCAGCGGGACCGCCAGGAAAGACCTTTCGACGAGCAGAACAGAGGGCTTTCACAGCGTGTTTCTTCAAAGAATCGACGCAGTCCCCTGCAGAAGGCGGTAATCTGGAAGGAACTCCTTGATCCGCCGAAGGCCCTGCGGCGTGAACCCTTCCCGTGATGATCCCGGAGTTTTAATGGTCATTGCCCATATTACGGACCTGCATATCGCCGAAGAGGGGGAATACCCCTACGAGGTTGATGTAAGGTCCCGTTTCCTCCGTGTCCTTGAGGACCTGACTCCCCATGAGCCTGAACTCCTGGTTCTCGGCGGCGATCTCTGTTACCGTGAAGGAAGCAGTTCCGTCTATCTCTGGATTCGTGAACAACTTGAAATGCAGGGCTCTCCCTATCTGCTCCTCCCCGGAAACCATGACGACACCGCCCTGATGGCACAGGTTTTCGGTCTGGAGGACCGTCTCATCGGAGGCAGGTACTATTTCAGCCGCAATCTTGAAGGAAGACGGATCCTCTTTCTCGATACCGCGGATGACAGTCTTTCGGAAGACCAGATCGAGTTTCTGGAAACAGAACTTGCCGCCGCCGGTACCGGGGAGCTTGTAATTTTCGTGCACCATCCTCCGGTTACCTCCGGGGTCTATTATATGGACCTCAAATATCCCCTGCTGAACAGCAGCAGGGTCGGGCCGCTGCTGGCTGAATCAGAGGCCCGGGTGACAGTATTCTGCGGTCACTATCACGTGGAAAAAACCCTTATCATGGGGAACCTGACAGTCTTTATTACCCCCTCGATTTTTGTTCAGATCGATCAGGAGGCCCGGCACTTTGCTGTGGACCACCGTGGCTACGGATGGCGAAAGATACGGTTGGAGCAGGAGAGCATGTGGACAACGGTACGCTATATTTATGAGGAGAGGAGAGGGAACTAGGTGAAATTTATAGGAGCCCATGTCAGTGCCGCTGGGGGTGTTTCCAATGCTCCTGCAAACGCCCTGGAGATAGGCGCCAATGCCTTTGCCCTGTTTACTAAAAACCAGCGTCAGTGGAAGTCTCAACCCCTGACGGAGAAGGAGATTATCGCTTTTAAGGCGGCACTAAAGGATTCGGGAATCAGTCCCGAGAAGGTCCTGCCCCACGACTCGTACCTGATCAATCTGGGAAACCCTGATCCCCAGAAGCGTCAGAAAAGCCTCGATGCCTTTGTGGATGAACTCGAGCGGGTGGAGCAGCTCGGACTTTCCCTTCTGAATTTTCATCCCGGCAGCGGGCTCAACGAGGTGGATGAGGACGAGTGCCTGAAGCTGATAGCCGATTCCATGAACCGGGCCATGGAACGGACAAGCAGCGCCGTTCTGGTAATAGAGAATACCTCCGGCCAGGGAAGCGCCGTAGGCTACCGCTTTGAACACCTGGCGCAGCTGATTGAACTGACGGATGCAAAAGAGCGGGTCGGGGTCTGTATCGACACCTGCCACGCCTTCGCCGCGGGTTACGATCTTCGCAGTCCGGAGGCCTACAGAAAGACCATGGCCGATTTTGAGGATATAGTCGGGTTCTCCCGTCTCATGGGGATGCACCTGAACGATGCCAAGTCGGCCTTCGGCAGCAGGGTCGATCGTCACGCCAGCCTGGGCCAGGGAAATATCGGCTGGGAAGGTTTTCGCAATATCATGCGGGATTCCCGTACCGACGGTATTCCTCTGATTCTGGAAACCATCGAGCCCGAACGCTGGGCTGAAGAGATACGGACCCTCAGGTCCTTCGCGGAGAGCGGCAATGACGGAAGCAGGTAAACTTGAAGAGTGGTTCAGCCCGTACCGGAAGGGCATCATCGGCATAGACGCCCGGATAGACACCCCCCGGGGGAGCCGCCCCCTGGTCTATGCCGACTGGATAGCCTCGGGACGGCTCTACGGCCCCATAGAGGACCTTATACGGAAGGAAATCGGCCCCCTGGTGGGAAATACCCATTCCGAGTCCTCCACCACCGGCCGGGCTATGACCGCCGCCTACCGGGAGGCCCACAGTATCCTGAAACGTCATGTTAACGCCGGGTCTGAGGATGTGATTATTACCGCCGGCGCCGGCATGACCGCGGTGGTAAACAAGCTGCAGCGGATCCTCGGTATCCGCTACCCCGAGCGCTTCAGGGACCTGAGCCGGGGGCTTCCCGAACGGCACGCCGGGGGCGCCTGCGACGAGGAGTGTCCCGTGGTATTCGTGACCCACATGGAGCACCACTCAAACCACATCTCCTGGCTGGAAACAGAGGCGGAAGTGGTAGTGCTGCCTCCGAATGATAAGCTGGAGGTCGATCCGGCGGCCCTTGAAAGGGAACTGGAAACCTATGCCCGCCGTCCTCTGAAGATCGGCGCCTTTTCCGCCTGCTCGAATGTTACCGGTCTCTTTCCCCCCTACCGGGAGCTGGCAAGGGTAATGCACCGCCATGGAGGGCTGGCCTTTGTCGACTTCGCGGCCTCCGCCCCCTATGTACCCATCGATATGCACCCGGAAAACGACCCCCTGGGATACCTGGACGGGGTCTTCTTTTCTCCCCACAAGTTTCTGGGAGGCCCCGGAAGCTCGGGGGTCATGGTTTTCAACTCCGGGATCTACCATAACCTGGTTCCCGACAACCCCGGCGGCGGGACGGTAACCTGGACCAACCGCTGGGGGGAGCGCAGCTACGTTACGGATATCGAAGCCCGGGAAGACGGGGGAACCCCCGGCTTTCTGCAGGCCATCCGGGCGGCCCTGGCTGTACGCCTGAAGGAGGAGATGGATCCGGAAAAGATCAAAGCCCGGGAAGGGCAGCTTGTGGGCAGGGCCATAGGGGAAATGCGTAAAATTCCCGGTCTTCACATCCTGGCGGACAGCGACATGCCGAGGATCGGGGTTCTCTCGTTCTACATGGAGGGGCTGCATCACAATCTTGTGGTACGGCTTTTAAACGATTATTACGGTATACAGACCCGGGGAGGCTGCTCCTGCGCCGGTACCTACGGCCATTTTCTGCTCCATGTGAGCAGAGAGCTCTCCCGGACAATAACCCTGGAGATCGACTCGGGGAACCTCAGTCACAAACCGGGCTGGGTACGTATATCCCTGCATCCGACCATGACTGACGCCGAACTCGACTATCTGCTTGGCGCCTTGAAGGAGCTCCGGGTCAACTACGAAGAGTGGGGGGCGGGATACCGTTTTGACTGTACAAGCGGAGAGTACTACGCGATCGAGAACTCTGACGGAGGCGTGAACACCGAATCGGCCTTAAACCTCAGCGGGCTTTCCCTGCTCTGAGGGTACCTCTTTTTCCCGCCCGATGAGGCGGAAGAACTCCTCCCGTTCCAGCACCTCTTTTTCCAGCAGCTGGGCGCTGACCTTCTCCAGGAGATCCCGCTTTTCGTCGAGGAAGTTCTTTACCCGTCGGTAGCGCTCGTTTATCATGCGGGAGATCTCCTCGTCGATGTAGGTCTGGGTCGACTCGGCGTACTCCCTCTGCAGGTAGGGGTCCTGGGTCCCCAGCATCGGGGCGGAGCGTTTTGAGAGGGCGACGTTCTTGAAGCGCTCGCTCATGCCGTATTCGGTAATCATGCTGCGGCTGATGTCGGTGGCCCGGCTCAGGTCGTTGGCCGCGCCGGTGGAGACCATCCCGAAGCTCAGCTCTTCGGCGGCCCTGCCTCCCAGGAGCACATCGATTTTTCCCAGGAGCTCCTCCTGTGTCAGCAAATAGCGGTCTTCCGTGGGAGTCTGGAGGGTGTATCCCAGGGCTCCGAAGCCCCGGGGCACTATGGATATCTTGGAAACCGGATCCGATCCGGGAGTAAAGGCGGCCACCAGGGCATGCCCTGTTTCGTGGTATGCCACAGTACGGCGTTCCTGGGGATTGATGAGCTTGCTCTTTTTCTCAAGTCCCGCCACAACCTTTTCGATGGCCTCTTTGAAATCGCCGGTGGTAATTGTCTTGCGTCCACGGCGCACCGCCAGCAGGGCGGCCTCGTTTACGATATTCGCAAGGTCCGCTCCCACAAAACCGGGGGTCAGCCGGGCAATCTCTTGAAGGTCCACGTTTTCCCCGAGTTTGACGTTTTTGCTGTGGATCTTCAGAATCTGTTCACGACCGTGGACATCCGGACGGTCGACCAGCACCTGCCGGTCAAAACGTCCGGGTCTGAGCAGGGCGGGGTCCAGGATTTCCGGCCGGTTGGTGGCGGCGAGAATTATTACTCCAGAGGATGCGTCAAAGCCGTCCATCTCCACCAGGAGCTGGTTCAGGGTTGTCTCCCGCTCGTCGTTGCCTCCCATGGCGTTGACCCGGGACTTGCCGATGGCATCCAGCTCATCGATGAAGATAATGCAGGGGGCCTTGCCCCTGGCCTGTTTGAATAAGTCCCGAACCCGTGCTGCACCGACACCAACAAACATCTCGACAAAGTCGGCGCCGCTCATGCGGAAAAATGGCACCCCCGCGTTTCCGGCCACCGCCCGGGCAAGCAGGGTCTTGCCTGTACCTGGAGGGCCTACAAGGAGGATTCCCTTGGGGATTTTTCCGCCGATTTCCAGGTATTTTTCCGGACTTTTCAGAAAGTCCACCACCTCGACGAGCTCTTCCTTGGCCTCGTCCGCCCCGGCAACGTCGTCAAAGGTGACGCCTGTGGACCCCTCCGCTACAATGATGGATTTGTTCTTTCCGAAGGACATGACGTTGCTGCCCATGTCTCCCATACGTTTGAACATGAAGCGCCACAGGACAACCAGGACGAGCAGGGGAAGCAGCCATCCCAGTATAAGGTTGAGCAGGGCCGGTTCCTGCTGAATTATCGCGTAGTAATCCACCCCCTTTTCTTCCAGCAGGGGCACAAATCCGGGATCCTCCACCGGAACTGTACGGTAAACAAAGGACGCCCGGTCCTGCAGTCCCTCCTGCATCCCAGTCATGCCTATATAGTAGTTTCCGCCTATCTCGACCCGGCTGATTTCACCGTTTCGGATCCGTTCCTTGAACTCGCTGTAAGGTATTGTACGCTGGTCCTGCATCTTCTGCCCGATCAGGGCGTTGAAAATCATCAAGCCAAGAAGAACGGCGACAAAATAGCCGAAGGTAAAGCGATGTTTCTCGAAAAAGGGTTTATCCTTCTGGGGCCCGTGGTCGCAGTCTTCGTTGTCCCAACAGCCTTTCTTGTCCGCCATGCTGATTCCTCTTGTGTTTTCGTGTACTGCACTGTATGCTTCTTGAAAAGATAGTCAGACTTTCTGAGAACGGCAACAATTTGCACTGATACGCAGTATTGTTTCCACAAAGGACTGAATGATATTTCACCTGAGCCTGCCACAACTACCGATTCTCCTGTCTTTTTTTGTTTCCTTCATTGTTTTTATTGTGTCCCTGATTAAATCGGATCGTGATTACGCGGTTTTTCTGCTGCTCCTTATGCTGGCCGTACTTGAATGGTCCGGAGCCTATCTTCTGGAAATCTCGGCAGAGGCCTTTCCCCTGATTGTCTTCTTTTCAAAACTCAAGTACCTGGGAATTGTCTTTGTTCCGGTCTTTTTTCTGCTCTTTACCCTGTCTCTCAGCAGGATTGTACCGCAGCAGCGTCTTATGCGTATGCTTCCGCTGCTCTTGATTGTTCCCTTCCTGAACCAGATTGTGATCTGGACAGATCCGCTGCATCGCTTCTTTTTTTCTGAAGTACTTCTCATGCACGTTGAGGACTCGGTTTTTATTCAGCATGTGTACGGGCCGGTTTTCTGGCTCCATACCCTCTACTCCTACGGACTCCTGCTTGCCGGGGCATTTGTCCTGATCCGCATGATTGTTTCCGGAGAAGAGAAGATGACCGGCAGCGCGGTGCTGCTGATTTTTGCCCTTTGTGTGCCTCTGTTGGGTAATGTTCTGCACCTTTTCCGCCTGACCGGACCGATGCAGTTTATTGACCTTACACCGGTGAGTTTCTCATTTTCAGGAGCCCTGTTCCTGTATGTAATCCTCCGATATCGGGTTAGCGATTTTGTACCCATAACCCACCAGCTCATTCTTGACAATCTGCGGGAGGTTATCCTGGTCCTGGACCACGAGAACCGGATTATCGAGATGAACACGGCGGCATCTCAGTTGTTCCGGCAACGGTCCGAGGATATTCTCGGTCATCCCATACTGGAGCTGAGCCTGACGAATCGGGAAATCATCAGCGGGTTTAAGGACATCTACGATATCGAGTGCGAGACGGAGCTGTATATTCGGGGAGAACAGCGCAGTTTCGAGCTGTCCATTGTCCCGGTACAGGACCGGCGTCTGCCATCCCTGGGGCGGGTGGTGGTTTTACGGGACATAACGGAGCGAAAGATCGCCGAGCTGCGCTCTACCCGGAGCGAACGCATGGAATCACTGGAACTTCTGGCCGGAGGGGTCTCCCATGATTTCAACAACCTCCTGAGCGCTATTGTGGGGAATGTTTCCCTGGCGGTACTCGAGAACAGGGATCCCCTGATTGCGGAGTATCTCAAGCAGATCGAGTCGGCCCTGGACCAGGCACGGGACCTGACCAGGCAGCTGAACAGCTTCTCCCGAAAAAGCTGCCCCGAAGCGGAAGTTGTCTCCCTGAAAAGCATGGTGGAAGAATCTGCGGGAATATTCCTGAAGGATTCGAAGATAAATGTGCGCATGGAAATGAGCGGGGACCTGTGGAAGATTTTTGTTGATCCGGGACAGATTATCCAGGTTGTCAATAATCTGCTGGTAAACTCCCTTCAGGCAATGCCCGCGGGGGGTACTCTCAGCGTGGAAGCGAAGAATGTTCGTTTAACGGCGGGAAACAAAATCGGCCTTAATCCTGGCGCCTATGTTCATGCCCATTTTACGGATACAGGTCCTGGCATTCCGGCGGAAAAGCTTCCCCACATATTTGATCCCTACTACACTACAAAAAAAGACGGGTCAGGCCTGGGCCTGGCCATGGCCCAGGCAATTGTGCTGAACAATCAGGGAGCCATATATGCCGAAGCCGGTCCCGGGGGCAGCTTTCATCTGTATCTGCCTGCCTCCGTGGAGGCTAAGCCAGATCGGCAAGCTCCTCCCATCGCAGGGTCTTCTTTTCAATCAGAGCTTTGAGCTCGTCGTAACGCAGCGCGAGTTCCCCATGCCGTTCCGGGGGCGTTGCAGGATCCACGAAGGCCTTTTCTATCGCCGACTTTTCCTTTTCCAGCTCCTCGATGGCAGGCATGAGTTCAGCGAACTCTTTCTGTTCCCGGAAACTCAAGGAGCGCTTCTGTTCCCGCTGCACCGGCCGTTCCCTTCCGCGTAAGGGTTTCTGCGGCTCTCCCTTTTTTTCCTGCTCCTTCCTGAACTGCAGGTACTCCGAGTAGCTGCCGGGGAAACCCTGAATCCTTCCCTCCGCATCGAGAATCAGAAGAAAATCAACGCTCCGGTCCAGGAAGTAGCGGTCGTGGGAGACTATCAGCAGGCAGCCTTCAAAAGCGTCCAGAAAGTCCTCCAGCAGGGAGAGGGTCTGAATGTCCAGGTCGTTGGTGGGTTCATCGAGGATAAGGAAGTTCGGGTCCGGCAGCAGTACCTTCAACAGCTGCAACCGTCTCCTCTCGCCCCCGGAGAGCCGTTTGATCGTGGTGTACCATTTATCACGGGGAAAATTGAACTCCTCCAGAAGCCGGCTTATCTCCTTCGGCCGGCCGTTCTGCTTCCGGATTACCTCGGCATATTCCTTCAGGAATCCCACCACCGTCTGTTTATCATCCAGCTCCTCGGACATCTGATCGAAATAGCCGAAGCGGGTGTTGATGCCCTGATCGGTCCAGCCCCCGTCGGGTTCAAGTTCACCGATAATCAGCCTCAGAAGAGTGGTTTTACCGCTGCCGTTGGGGCCCACCAGGCCGATCCGCTCTCCCCGTTTGAAGGAGTAGGTAAAAGGTTTTAAAACCTCCCGACCGTCAAAGGACTTGCTCAAGTTTTTCAACTCCAGCACCTTTTTCCCCAGCCTGCGGTGGTTCACGCTGAACTCCCGAAGAGACTGGGCTTCCGCTTCGTCCCGGTCCATGAGGTTGATGATTCGTTCGGTCCGCTTCTTGTCTTTTCCGGTCCGGGCCTTGGGACCCCGTTTTAACCATTCAAGCTCCCGGCGCAGAATTGAAGCTGTACGTTCCTTCTGCCGTGCCTGGGCGGCCAGGCGTTCCTGTCGTTTTTCCATGTAATAGCTGTAATTCCCGTCGTAGCGGTAGAGGGTCTGATCATCCAGTTCATAGATTCTGCCTGCCACGGAGTCGAGAAAGTAGCGGTCGTGGGTCACCAGAAGCAGGGCTGTCTCGGTTTTTTCCAGGTAGTCCTGAAGCCAGAGGATGGTATCGATATCCAGATGGTTGGTCGGCTCGTCGAGAATAAGCAGGTCTTTTTCTCCCGCCAGGGCCTGGGCCAGGGAGATTTTCTTGATCATTCCCCCGGAGAGACTCCCCATGGGAAGGGAGAGGTCCGTGATTCCCAGCTCCTGTAGAACTGACCGAATCCGGGCTTCGGTTTCCCAGGCATTGTTGGCATCCATTAATTCTGTGGCGGCGCTCAAAGCAGCCTCTTCCTCCCGGCCGTGGGCTTTGCTGATAGCCTCGGCGGCCTGTTCGTATTGCCGCACGATATTAAGCAGGGGGTTCTCCTGCCGGAAGATATGGTCCGCCACGGTCTCTTCGGGACTGAAAAAAGGAATCTGGGGCTGGTATGAGATCCCGGCTGCACTGTTTACGATCACCTCTCCCGAGGCGGGTTTCAGTTCCCCCGCGAGTATTCTGAGCAGGGTGGATTTACCGCTGCCGTTTATGCCGACGAAGGCGGTCTTTTCGCCCGAATCCACTCCGAAGGAGAGTCCGGAGAAAAGGGGCTTGCCCCCCATGTTCATGCCGATGTTGTCTATTGAGAGGATATTCATGAATTTGTAGTTGTAGCTTAATGCAGTCCCTTATTCAATGCGTACGGCGTAGCCGAAGGCTGGAGAAACTGTTACATTAAAGATCCTGGGGATGTTTTAACGATACCCTTCCCCTTACAAAGGATTAATTATGAAACGATATGCAATGATCATATTTACGGTGTTCATGGCGGTTCTTTTTCTGACCGCCTGTTCCGGTGAGAGCGGCTCTTCGAGTCTCAGGATCAGCGCCGCGGAGCTGGACACGGAGGTCCAGAAGACGATTCGTCAGTACGAAGCCCAGGGAATGCAGGTTTCCGAGGAACAGAAGGCCCAGCTGCGTGAGGCGGTACTGAACCAGATGGTGGAGCGAAAGCTTCTTCTTCACGAAGCAGCGCAGTCTGGTATCGAACTTGACCAGGAGGAGTTTGAAACCGAGTTTGCCTCCATCAAGACCAACTTTCCCACTGACGAGGCCTTTACCCAGGCCCTTTCCCAGCGGGGTTATACGGAAGAGATGTTCAGGGCGGAAATGGCTGAGATCATGACGCTGCAGGCTTTTCTGGAAGAGGAGATCTCTGCCAAGATTGAGCTTGGCGAAGAAGAAATGCAGAGGTTTTATAACGAGAATCCGGAATACTTCGCAACGGAAGCCTCAGTCAGCGCCTC
Organism: uncultured Spirochaetaceae bacterium; assembly: GCA_964554875.1. GTDB lineage: Bacteria > Spirochaetota > Spirochaetia > JC444 > Marispirochaetaceae > Marispirochaeta. The sequence continues at coordinate 64,341 of CAZKQJ010000013.1, forward strand.
CCATATCCTGATCGAGGTCGACGAAGACGCCGATGAAGCCGAGGAGGCGGAAGCCTACGGCAGAATGGAAGATATCGCCGCCCGGGTGGCCGCGGGGGAAGACTTTGCCGAACTCGCCAGGGAGTACTCGGAAGGACCCAGTGCCCCCCGGGGAGGGGACCTGGGCAGTTTTCAGCGGGGCAGCATGGTACAGATCTTCGAGGATACTGCCTTCGCGCTGGAACCCGGCGGAGTCAGCGATATAGTCCGTACGGAGTTCGGATTTCACATTATCAAGGTACGCGATCGCAGCGAGGGGGGCACCCTCACGTTCGAGGATGCCCGGGACGCCATTGAAACCTATTTGCGTCAGGAAAAGGAGCAGGAGGCGGTGGCCGCCTATGTTCAGACGCTTAAAGAGAAATACAGCGTAGAAACCCCACAGGATTAATCGTCGTCCTCCTGAAATTCTCCCCGTTCCGATAAAAGCGGGACCTTCTGACTGGTTTTGAAAAAACCCATGGTTTCCATTAAATGGTCCGACTGGCTCGACAGTTCCTCCGCTGTCGACGCCAGTTCTTCCGATGATGACGCGTTCTGCTGAATTACCTGATCGAGCTGCATGATTGCCGAGTTTATCTGGTCTGCCCCCATGGATTGCTCCCGGCTGGCAGCATTGATTTCCTGGATAAGATCGGCGGTTTTCTGGATGCTTTTAACCAGTCCGGCGATTTTGGTCCCGGTTGTTTCCGCCGTATCCACGCTTGCGGCTGCCAGGTTTGTAATGCTCCCCGCGGCGGTCTGGCTGCGTTCGGCGAGTTTCCGCACCTCCGAGGCGACAACGGCAAAGCCTTTACCCGCTTCTCCTGCCCGGGCCGCCTCGATGGCTGCGTTCAGGGCCAGCATGTTGGTCTGCCGGGCGATATCCTCGATTATGGTGATCTTTTCCGATATCTCCCGCATGGCTTCCACCGTCTGATGAACAGACTCTCCGCTTTCAGTCGCTTCCCGGGCTGCCTGCTGTGCAATGGCGTCGGTGCTGACGGCGTTATCGCTGTTCTGCTTGATGCTGGAATCCATCTCCTCCATGGAAGCAGAGACCTCCTCGGCGGAGGATGCCTGCTCCGTCGCCCCCTGGGAGAGCTGCTGGGCGGAATTGGAGAGTTCCCGGCTGCCGGAAGAGACGTACTGGGCGGCGGTTTTTACATCGCTGACAATCTTGTTCAGATGTTTCACCATCTCTGCCAGGGCCGAGGCGAGGATACCGATTTCGTCCCCCCGGTTTATATCCAGGGAGACCGTCAGATCGCCACCGGCAATTTTGCGGGCAAGATCTCCCGCATGCCGCAAGGGGAGTGAAATCGTCCTTGAAAACAGAATAAAGATGATTACTGCCGCCAACAGGGCGACTGCGCTGATAATGAGTACCGCCTGGCGGATTCTTGTTACGGCGGAGAGAAACTCTGCATCATCCATGGTAAGCACCACATACCAGCCGGTCAGGGGTACCCTGCTGAACCCAGCGGTTTTGGGTATGCCGGTGTATACGTACTTTTCTACGCCTCCGCTTTCTCCATCGAGAATTCGCCGGGTAATCTCCTCCATCCCCGCGAGTTCTTCAAGTCGCAGGTCGAATATCAGGGAGTCGTCGGGATGGGCGATCACCAGTCCTTCCCTGTCGGTCATGTAAGCGTAGCCGCTTTCTCCGATTCGTGTTCCCAGGATCAGTTCGGAAAGGAAGCTGAAATTGACCACCGTAGCCGTTACACCGATGATATCCCTGCCGTCGTACACGGGAGAAGCTATGGATATAAAGGGAACTCCCGTAACCCTGTTGACGGCGGGCTGACTTATTGAGGTGTTCCCCTGCATGCTGCCCTGAAAATAGTCCCTGTCGGACACATCGACTCCCAGATAATCATTCGATGATGCGGCGATAACCTTCCCCCGGGGATCTATAACGAGGACGGTCTGGTAATCCTCGGAAAAACCTTCAATTCTCATAAAGCGCACGAGTTTTTCATTCAATGCTTCTATTGCTTCAGCGGCGGCTTCAGGCCCGGAATCCTGAAGAGCCTGTAAGGCTGTCAGAGTGGTGGTTCCCGCAGAAAGCTCGGCGGCAAGTTTTATCTCTGTTCTGAGGGTGTTGTTGATGCCGGTAGAAACATCAAAGGTCCTGTCTGACAAAAGTTCGTGCTGAACTGTACTGATCCCGCTGGTAGCCAGATAGATCGAAGTAATGCTCACAACTAACAGGGGGATCACCAGTATCAGAGAACCGATAAGGACAAGCTTTGTCCCTATCTTCATGGATCCTAACATGGTACTATCCTCCTTTTATAAATTTTACTGAATTAGCAAGGAATATGCAAAAAATATCGATCGAATCTGGTTCTTATGCCCTAGAACGGGTACAATCAGGCATATGACAGAGCAATTACTGCGGACCCTGCCTGAAAAGGCCCGAAAGGCCGAAAAGGATCAGACCAAGTATCTTCGGCGCCTGAGGGAGAAAAACCCGAAAAAGCTGGACGAAATGTTCCGCCGCCTGCACAGCGAGGTTTTCGCCGATATCGACTGCCTGGACTGCGCCAACTGCTGCAAAACGATCAGCCCACGCTTTAAAAAGCGGGACATTGAACGCATAGCCAAACACCTGAACATGCACCCCAAAACCTTTCGTCTGACCTATCTGGAGCTCGATGAGGACGAAGACTGGGTAGTGAAAAAGCTGCCCTGTCCTTTTCTGGGAGAAGACAACTACTGCTCGATCTACGAGGTCCGGCCGAAAGCCTGCGCCGAGTATCCCCATACCAACGTCAAGAACATGCGTGGGCATCTGGTTATCGCCCGGAAGAATCTGTCGGTATGCCCCGCGGTCTTCGAGATTGTGGAGCGTCTGCGGAAGGAGTATCCTCTTTAGCACGGGAGAATCAGTATGAAGAGGCAAAACCAGCAGGGGGTTATCCGTCGAGCATGCCTTAAAGAGACGATGATAAGGACACTACTGGTTTTTCTCATTATCAGTGCTATTTCAACACCGGTTTTTTACGTTTTTCACCGGATGACCAGGGAAACGGTAAGCCGCTCCATTCGCGAGGAGGAGATGCTCGAAATCTCCTATACCGCGGAGCAGATTGTCTCCTCCTTCCAGAGTTTCTGGGCCGATGTACTGTATCTCTCTTCCAGCGGTACACTTTCGGCCAGCCTCGAGGGTTCCGTCGATTTTGAATCCGCAGCCGACGATTTCCTGACCTTCGCCCGAAGCCGACGTATCTATGACCAGATCCGTTTCCTGGATTTGCAGGGAAATGAGGTGATCCGGATATCCCAGGTTAAGGGCTTTTTTACCCAGGAGCCGCATGAGGCTCTTCAGAACAAGGCCAAGCGTTATTACTTTCAGGAGAGTGTGAAGCTCGAGCGCGGAGAGATATACCTTTCCCGGCTTGATCTGAACGTGGAAAACGGCGAGATCGAGGTACCCTATCGGCCGATGATACGGATCGGGACTCCGGTTTTCGACGAAGCAGGGAATAAGCGGGGAATCCTTATTCTCAACCTGCCGGGACGGCAGATCCTTGACTATCTTGATGCCCTTTCCGGTGTTTCTTCCAGGCGGGTAATGCTTGTGGACGGGCATGGATACTTTCTGGATGCTCCTGATCCCGATATGGAATGGGGCTTCATGTTCCCCGACAAGGAGCCGACAGGCTTTGCCTGGAGTTTTCCCGAGGCCTGGCAGCGGATTGTTCCTGGCTACCGGGACCAGTTTTTTCTGGACGGAGGGCTTTTTACCTTTACCAACGTTGATCTGCAAATTTCCTTTATATCCTTCTGGGACCGGACGTTGATTCCTCAGCTTAAAATTCATAAACCCGATGGAAGCTATCCTCTGAAGCTGATCTCCTTTTACCCTGCCGCTGAATACCGTGAACTGCTGTGGGAACGCGCCGAGGGCCTGCTGCATGGATATTTTGTCTCTCTCCTGGTGGCCTCCATATTTTCCATTATCATAGCCCGCTTTCAGGTTGTTCAGATGGAAAACCGCAGAATGATAGAACACCTTGCCCTGCACGATTCCCTTACCGGGCTCCCCACCAGGCGGCTGTTCTATGACCGGCTGGAAACGGCCCTGAAGCTGGTTCGCCGTAACCGGCAGCACCTGGGGCTGCTGTTTCTCGATCTTGATAATTTCAAGGAACTCAACGACAGCGCGGGACATGAGGCGGGGGATATTCTGCTGGTAGAAATCGCAGGGCGAATCCGGGATTGCCTGCGGGAGAGCGATACCGTTGGTCGTCTGGGAGGGGACGAGTTCGTCGTTCTCCTGGAGAATGTGGATACCAGGGAAGATCTGCGCCTGGTTGCACAGAAGATACTTTCTGCGGTCCGGGAGCCCTGTGAAATAAAGGGTCGAAAGGTGAGCGTAAGCGTCAGCATCGGGGCCGCCATGGCCCCGGATGAAGCAGAAAGCGTGGATGATATTCTCCGCATTGCCGATGAAGAGATGTACAAGGCAAAGAGGGCTGGAAAAAACCAGATGAAGACACTATGAAACTCCTGGAACATCCTGAACGACAGATGCAGATCGTCTTGGTACGCCCCGAGGGGGATGCCAATATCGGAGCGGTCTGCAGGGCCATGAAAAATATGGGTTTTACCTCCCTGGCCCTGATTCTTCCTGACGGACGAGAGCCGGATAATAAGATCGTTCGCACCTGGGCCCTCAACGCCTATGATATCTTTGAAGGGTCCCGGGTGTATGCCTCCCTCGCGGATGCCCTGGAGGACTCCTCCTTCTCCGTTGGATTTACCCGGCGTACCGGCTCCCGGAGAAGGTCCCGGTTTTTTGACCTGGAGGAGATTGCCCCGCGCATTATCCGTAGAGTTCTTGAGGCAGGGGAAAAGCAATCTCTGGTATTCGGTAACGAGCAGAGCGGCCTTGACAGCGATGAACTCGCCCTGTGCAGCGCCGCCGCGTCCATCGAGAGCCACTTTGCCTTTCCCTCCCTGAACCTTTCCCACGCTGTACAGATCGTCTGCTACTCCCTGCGCAGGGCTCTTATGGGCGCGGCCCCTGCAGCCTCCGGTGGTCCCGGTATCCCCCGCCGGGAGGCAGATGCCGCGGCAGGAAATATTACCGAAGAGTTACGGGCCATCGGTTTCTTTACACTGGGTGACAGTACATGGCTGCGGAACTTTTTCCGCGACCTTATTGAACGAGCCGGCCTGAATGCCCGTGAAAGCGAGTATCTCGAGTCTCTCTTCCGGAAGATCCGGAACCTGAAGATCCACCGGAGCCAATAACGCTAATTACTGGTCAATCCGGTGATCCTGTAGTACCTTAAATCCATGCTTACAGCGGAACTAATCAAAAAAAAGCGTGACAAGTCCGTCCTGAGCGCCGAGGAGATCCGTTTTTTTATTGACGGTTATGTTTCCGGAGATGTCCCTGACTATCAGATGGCAGCCCTGCTGATGGCGGTCTGGTTTAACGGTATGAACGTCGAGGAGACCTACGACCTGACCATGGCCATGATGCATTCCGGGGACCTGATCGACCTCTCGTCCATACCCGGGGTAAAGGTTGACAAACACTCCACCGGCGGGGTGGCCGACACAACGACCCTGGTGGCGCTGCCCCTGGTTGCCGCCTGCGGGGGAAAGGTCGCCAAGATGTCTGGTCGGGGGCTGGGGCATACCGGCGGAACCCTGGACAAACTTGAGTCGATCCCCGGCTTCTCGGTCAGCCAGCCGATGGAACGCTTCGTGGAAATTGTCCGGGAGCACGGGCTATCGGTCATCGGCCAGACCGGCGATCTGGTCCCGGCGGACAAGTTGCTCTACGCGCTGCGGGACGTTACCGCCACCATCGATAATATAAGCCTGATTGCTTCCAGCATCATGAGCAAGAAACTCGCCGCCGGCAGTGATGCCATTGTACTGGATGTTAAGACCGGGAGCGGCGCCTTCATGAAGAACGAAGGGGATGCCGTCGCCCTTGCCCGGGCCATGGTGGGCATCGGAAAACGGGCGGGAAAGGGCGTCTCTGCCGTGGTGAGTGATATGAGCCAGCCCCTGGGAGAGGCCATCGGTAATGCCCTGGAGGTCCGGGAGGCGGTGGAGATCCTGCAGGGGCACCACGGGGAGGGAGACCTGGCCCGGGTTTCCCTGACCCTGGCTGCCAGGATGCTTACAGCCTCGGGGCTCGGCTCGGTCGACGAAGCGGAAAGGAAGCTTTGGGACGCTCTCTTTAGCGGGGCGGGGCTTGAGTCCCTCAAAAGGATGATATCCGCCCAGGGCGGAGACCCGGCCGTCTGCGACGATACGGGCCGCCTGCCCGCTGCCGCCCGGTGCTACTCCATCGAGGCGACGGCCTCAGGGTTTGTCTCCGCCATGGAGACCGACCGGATCGGCATTGCCGCTCTTCTTCTGGGGGCGGGCAGAAGGACCAAGGAGGACAGAATAGATCCTGCCGTGGGTATCTGGATGAAGAAACGTCTGGGAGATCCGGTTGAAGAGGGAGAGCCTCTGGCGGATTTCTATGTCAACGACGAGACAAATCTGGAAGAGGCGGTGTCCGAGTTTCAGAGAGCCATTACAATCGAAGAACAGAAACCCGAGCCGCCCGAACTGGTGCGGACTATAATTGAGGAGATATAAACAATGACACCCAAAGAGATTGCTTCAATGATCGACCACACCCTGCTCAAGGCTGATGCGGTACCTGAGCAGATCAGCAGGCTTTGCGCCGAGGCCAGGGACTACAGTTTCGCCTCGGTCTGTATAAACCCCTGCTATGTGCCTCTTGCGGCGAAGGAGCTCGCCGGGTCGGATGTAAAGGTCTGTACCGTTATCGGTTTTCCCCTGGGGGCCAATACAAGCCAGATCAAGGCCGAGGAGGCCATGCTCGCCGTGGAGCAGGGGGCTGCTGAAGTGGATATGGTCATGAATATCGGTGCCCTGAAGGCCGGGGATTACGCCCTGGTGGAGTCGGACATTCGCTCGGTGGTACGTTCCGCCGGACGAGCGCTGGTAAAGGTGATTATTGAGACCTTCTACCTGACGGAGGAGGAAAAGATCAAGGCTACGGAGATAGTCGCCAGGTCAGGCGCCGCCTTTGTTAAGACCTCCACCGGTTTCGCCGGCGGCGGGGCCACCGTGGAAGACGTTCGGCTCATGAAAAAGACCGCCGGGAACCTGGTCCGGGTAAAGGCTGCCGGGGGAGTCCGGAACTATGAAGACGCCCTGGCCATGATCGAGGCCGGGGCAAGCCGAATCGGAACATCCGGGGGTATCTCCATCGTCCAAGGGGGAAGCAATGCGGGCCCTGGTTCTGGTTATTGACAGTTTCGGTATCGGAGCTGCTCCGGATGCCGCTGATTTCGGCGATACCGGGGCAAATACGGCCCTCCACATATGTGAACAGGTCTCCCCTGTCCGCTGGGACAATCTTAAACGCCTGGGCCTTGGGAATGCCTCCGAACTTCTGGGGAATCCCCTGCCCGGCTGTCCGTCGGTCGCCGATCCCGCCGCCTCCTTCGGGGTGATGCGGGAGCTCAGCCCCGGAAAAGATACCACCACGGGTCACTGGGAGCTTGCGGGGATACACCTCACGGAGGCTTTCAGGACCTTTCCCCCGGAGTACCCCTCCTTCCCGACGGAGCTCACGGAAGCCCTGGAAAAGAGGAGCGGCCGCTCCATTATCGGCAACCGGGCCGCCTCGGGTACGGCGATTATTCAGGAACTCGGGGAGGAGCACCTGAAAAGCGGAGCCCTGATCTGCTATACCTCCGCGGATTCGGTCTTCCAGATCGCCGCCCATGAGGAGATGGTGCCCCTGGAGGAACTCTATACGATCTGCGAGGCAGCCCGGGAACTCTGCGACGAGTACTCGGTAGCCCGGGTCATAGCCAGGCCCTTTGTGGGCGGCCCCGGGGATTTTACCCGCACGAAGAACCGACGGGATTTTTCCCTTCCCCTGCCGGAATCTACGATTCTCGATCACCTGCAGCAGCGGGGAGTCCGGACGGTGGGGGTGGGCAAGATTGGAGACATCTTCAACGAATCAGGAATAAGCGAGAGCTACCACGACAAGGGCAACGAGGCCTGCCTGGAACGGACCCTGAGCCTGGTCAAGGAACGCCGGGACGGAGATGACAAGACTTTTATCTTTGTGAACCTGGTGGATACGGACATGATCTTCGGTCATCGGCGTGATCCCCGGGGCTACCATGACGCTGTGGCGGAGATCGATTCCGCCCTTTCGGAGATCATGGAGGGGCTGGGGCAGGGGGATCTGCTCATTATTACCGCCGATCATGGATGCGATCCCACCTTTGACGGGACCGACCATACCAGGGAGTATGTACCGGTGTTACTCTATCAGAAGGGAAAATCCGGAAGGTCTCTGGGAATCCGGAAGGGATTGTTTGACTGCGCCCGGACTTTGTCGGATTATTTTAGTATGGAGCCTTACCGGCGGGGAAGTTCCCTGTTGAGCAGAACCTGAGTCAGGTCGGGTTTTAAATTGCCCTCGTAGCATATACTTTTGTGTGCTACAATAGAGGCAATGTAACAGTCTCGAAGAAAGTGAGGGACAAAATGAAACGCAAATTATTAATCTCTATTACCATTTTAACGATTCTTCTCACCGGTCTCTTTGCCGGTGGAAACAAGGAGGTTCCGGAAGTTCCGACAGTCACATCAGGAACCCAGTACATCTCTCCCAACGGAGACGGGGTCCAGGATTCCGCGACCCTGCGCTTTACCGCGAAGGTCTATGTAAAAAGCAAGCAGGGCTATATTCCGGAATACGGCATTCAAATTTTCAATGAAGCCAACAAGCTGGTACATGAGGTGGTCGAAAAGGAGCCGTCCGACGTCAACTGGTTCTTCGCCCTGTTCCGGGGCTACGACCTGTTCGAGCTGGAAAAGGAGATTACCTGGAACGGACGCGACCGGCAGGGGAACATAGTTCCCGAGGGAGCATACGATGTGCGGCTCTATGTTCTGGATTCTTCGGGTAACCGGACGGAAACGGAAGTGGATACCTTTATTGTGGACGTTACCCCCCCCGAAGCGCGGATCATTCCTCCGGAATTCAACATTTTCAGTCCCAATGACGACGGTATTCGGGATGTCTATATAATTCAGCAGACGGGAACCGTGGAGGTCGAATGGAAAGGCGTATTCACCAACGCGGCCGGCGAAGAGGTTCGCACCTTCATCTGGACCGAATCCGCTCCCGGGGATGTGCTCTGGGACGGGACCGACGATGCAGGCACTAAAGCAGACGATGGAGTGTATACCTACACTCTCAATTCCACCGATCGGGCGGGAAACAGGTCTGAGGATTACGTTGTTGATGACATTGTTCTTAACGCGGCGACTCCGGCCATCGACATGAGTCTTGACCACACCTTCTTTTCTCCAAACGGAAACGGTATTCAGGATACCGTTACTGTAACAACAAGGGTCGAGAACCCCGACGAGGTTGCCCGCTGGACAGGACGGATCCTGAGCGACAGCAGGGAAGCCCTTGTCAGCGTAGGGGGCGAGGGCAGTGTGCCTGAAACCTATGTCGTAACCGGCTATGACGATCAGGGCCGCAGGGCCCCGGAAGGTTTCTACACGATTGCCTATACGGTAACCTACAAAAATGGTTTTGTGACCTCAGCTGAACGGCGCATCCGGCTCGATGTGACTCCTCCGAAGGTGGATATCCGCTATGATGAAATCTTTTCTCCCAACGGCGATGGTCTGAACGATTACAACGATGTGGCCATACGGGCTTCGGAGCCGGTTTCCTGGGAAGGGCAGCTGCTCGATTCCCGGGGTAATGCAATCTTTGAAGGATCGGGTCCCCGTATTATCGAGCAGTTTCGATGGGACGGTCGCGGACAGGACGGCGAAGTTCTGCCGGATGGCAGCTACTTTATAAAGGGAATTTTTACTGATCGGGCAGGCAACCAGTACATACAGGAGCCTCTGGAGATCCGCATTGACAACCGGGATGTGGATATCGCCATGACAACAGGAAAGGTCCTCTCCCCCAACGGCGACGGGTTTGAGGATGTACTGCCGGTTGTGCTGGAGCCGACGATAGATGCTGAAATCGCCAGCTGGAGGCTCTCCTTTGAAACGGAAGCAGGAGACGCGGTTAAGAGCTATACCGGCAGCACGGAACTTCCCGACACCCTTTTCTGGGACGGAAGCCAGGACTCCGGACGCCGGGCTGCGGAAGGAAACTACAGGGCATTCCTGCGGGTAGAGTACGAGAAGGGCGACATCGTGGAGAAACGATCCGGAAACTTCATTCTGGATGTTACGCCTCCGCGGATAAGACTTTCTGTAGCTTCCGAACCCTTTGCACGCACCAACGGAGACATTGAAGGTGAAGTACGGGTCGGTATCAACGTGGAAGACAAATCGGAGATTGCCGAGTGGAGCATCGACATTCTCAACAGCAGGGGTGAAGTTATTCGCAGTTATGCCGGGGTCGGCAACCCCGCCGAGCAGATTACCTGGAACGGGACCACCGGAGAAGGTGCTGTGGCCAATCCCGACGACAGCTATCAGGTGCAGGTCAGCATGGTCGATATCGGCGGCAACCGGACGGTCTACAGTGAAGGACTTCCCTTTGACATAGCCATCATGGTCAAGGACGGAAAGTACTATATCCTGACCCCGAACATAATCTTCGGCGCCTATAAGCACGCCCTGGATTCCGCAGGGGAAGCGATGTACAAACGCAACCAGGAGTCCCTCGACCGGGCCGCGGCGATTCTGAAACGCTACCCCGCCTACGGTCTGATTCTCGAAGGACATGCCCTGAACATCTATCTTGACGGGCCCCGGGAGGATGAGGAGGAAGATATCCTCGGGCCTCTGACAGAGCGGCGGGCCGCCACGGTGCGGGATGCGCTCATTGAGCGTGGAATACCCGCCGGGCGCATCAGCACCGAAGCCTTCGGTGGTCAGCTCCCCATCGTGTCCGTCCGGGACAAGACAATCTGGTGGAAGAACCGCCGGGTCGAGTTCAGGCTGGAAAAAGAATAAAGTCGGAAATGATTATATGGCCCCTCCCCTGCCTGAGCAGGCAGGGGAGGGGCTTTTTCTATAGCTGAAACTCCATGGTAAAGCGGACTCCGCCCTCGGGGATATTTTCTGCGCTGACCCCTCCGCCGTGGGCCTCAACGACAGCCTTTACTAGACTCAAGCCCAGACCCATTCCAGGAACTGTATTCCCCGGGGCGCGGTAGAGGCGCTCCCATATGCGGCCGAGCTCGTCCTCCGGTATCGGGGGGCCCTGGTTCGTCACGGTAATACGGAATATGTGACGTTCCTCCTTCCGGTCAAGACTGCCCCGGAGAGTAATCTCTCCCCCGGGAGGGGAGTATTTTACCGCATTATCAAGCAGGTTTCCTGCAGCCTGGTTAAAACGGGCGGGATCCACGGATAAAAGATCCGGGAACTCTCCTTCAAGTTCCAGACAAATCTCCTTCTCGGAAGCAACGAACTGATAGATCTCCATGAGTTTTTCCAGGGTAGCCCGGGGATCGATTTCCCTGAGGTTAAGTTTCAGGATTCCCGATTCTGCCTCCGAGATGTCCATGACCGCCGTCAGAAGGGTCAGAATACGCTCCGACTCCTCCAGGGCGTCCGACAGGGCTTCGTCCTTCTGTCCCAGGTCCTTGCTCTGCAGTGCAAGTTCCGCACCGCTGCGGAGACGGGTCAGGGGCGTGCGCAGGTCGTGGGCAACCGTGTCCAGGGTTTCCTTCATCCGGCCTATAAGCCCCTGAATACGATCCAGCAGCCGGTTGAAGAGATCCACCATCTCGTCCATCTCGTCGGGACGCCGGATATCCTGCCGCAAAGGAAGCCGGGCGCTTAGATCTCCGGTGCGAATAATAGAGCCCAGAGCCGCGGAAAGGCGCTTGAGAGGCGCGATAGCCCTGGAGGCGAGAAAAAGTCCCGCAGCGAGGCCGAAAAGAAGTACAAGGGAGAGAAAAAGCAGGAAATTACCACGGTACAGACCGAGAAAGGTTTCTCTCCGTTCGGTACTCATTCCAACCTGGACCAGATAATCCTGGTCCAGCAGAATCGTATTTACCTCCAGGGTGAAACCCATGAGCTCGCTGTGAATCGTAAGGAGGCTGTCAAAATCGGATATTTCCTGATTTTCCAGTACCTCCCGGATGTTGAAGGATCCCCAGTGTTCGGGATAGCTCAGGAATATTGTTTCGTTTTGTGTTGTGGCTACCCGGACAAAATAGGGCCGTTCATCGAGAATCAGACTCTCCGCCTCCAGGCTCCCCACAAGCCCCTCCAGTCCGGAGGTCTGATAATGGGCCCAGTACGCCAGAAGCCTCTGCTGAATATAGCTTTCGTCTTCGCTTCGCAGGGATCGGTAGAGGGTAATGAAAGTTCCACCAAAGAGTATGCCTGACGAAAAGATCATAACCAGAAAGAAGATTGTAGCCAGGCGGAAATAGAGGTTTCCCGGCAGGAGGCTTCTATTCTTCGGCTTTGAGGACATACCCGACTCCCCGCACGGTGTGAATAAGCTTGCGTTCGAAGCCCTTGTCGATCTTGCTGCGCAGTCTGGATACCAGTACATCCACCACGTTGGTCTGGGGATCGAAGGAGTAGTCCCATACGTGTTCCATGATCATGGTCTTGGAAAGGACCTGGCCCTTGTTGCGGATGAGGTACTCCAGCAGAGCAAACTCCCGGGGCTGGAGTTCGATCATGGTTTCTCCCCGGCTTGCCTGATGACTGACCAGGTCCAGGCTCAGATCCCCCGCCGTAAAGATGGTTGGAGAACTGCTGCGGGTGGAGCGGCGTATCAGGGCCTGAATACGGGCCATGAGCTCGGCGAAGGAGAAGGGTTTGATCAGGTAGTCGTCTCCCCCGGAACGAAATCCCGAGACCCTGTCGTCCACATCCCGCTTTGCGCTCAGTATCAGAATCGGTGTCTGCCTGCCCTCGTTTCGGAGCTTCTCGATCAGGGTGAGTCCGTCGATTCCGGGGAGCATTATATCGATTATGGCCGCGTCGTAGTGACGAATTGTCAGAAGATCATAGCCTTCCTCTCCGGTGCTTACATGATCAACCGCGAACCCCGCTTCCTTGAGGCCTTTTTTCAGGAATTCCGCGATTCCTCTGTCGTCTTCAACTACGCAGATGTTCATTGAACCTTCCCCTTGCGTTCTGACCCCGCTGCTTGTGCGCAGCAGAACAGCTTTATTCGAAATAACTGGCATTTATCCCCGCTTCATTTTACAATAGACTTGAAGGACATGGAACTGACAATACGTATTCCAGACGATTTCCATCTTCACCTGCGGCAGGACCGGGTCCTGGAGGTGTGCGCTCCCTTGAGTGCCGCCGGCTTTGCCCGGGCCCTCGTTATGCCCAATACTCTTCCGCCGCTGACTACTCCTGAGGCTCTGCGGCGCTACAGGGAAAGGATAGAGAGTGTTGCGCCGAGCCTGAGTCCCCTTCTGACTTTCAAGATAGTCCCCGGGCTTGATCCGGAACAGGTAGGTCTCCTTAAAAGGGCAGGGGCGGTGGCGGGAAAGTACTACCCCGCCGGGGCCACAACCAACGCCGAGGACGGCTTCTCCGATATTAAGGGCGCTTTTCCGCTGTTTCATGCCCTGCAGGCGGAGGAAATGGTTCTTTCCATCCACGGAGAGGATCCGGATGCCCCGGTTTTTGAGCGGGAAGAGGCCTTTCTCTCCCAGGTGCAGACAATAATCGATAACTTTCCCCGTCTCAGGATCGTGCTGGAGCATCTCTCCTGCAGGGCATCCCTGGAGGCTGTACGGTCCTGGCCGGAGCGGGTTGCGGCGACGATAACCGCTCATCACCTGGCCTTTTCGGTGGAGGAGCTTCTGGGAGGCAGGTTGAACCAGGACCTTTTCTGCAAGCCCGTGGTGAAGGGACGTTCCGATCAGAAGGCCCTGATAGAGGCTGCCGTATCCGGGGAGAGTCGTTTCTTTTTCGGGTCCGATAGCGCGCCTCACTCGCGAAAAGCAAAAATCGAGGGGGCCGCCGGAGCCTTTACCGCCCCCGTAGCATTGCCCCTGCTGGCGGATGTATTCAGCCGGGCCGGCAGGATCGACCGGCTTGAGGACTTTAGCTCCCGCTTCGGCGCGGAGTTTTACCGGCTGCCTCTGAACAGGGACAAGCTGAGCCTTCGCCGGGAATCCTGGAGGGTCCCCGCTTCATATGAGGAGATCGTTCCCCTCTGCGCCGGCGAAGAGCTGGAGTGGCGGGTCCTCAGGACCTGAGGTCCATCCCCGTGAGTTTCTCTATTCCCGCGTTCAGAGACTCGTCCCTGCAATTCAGGTCTTTCCGGTCGTACTGGGGGTCGAAGCTCCGGGTGTAATCAAAGAGTTCCGCTTCTATTCTGCGAAAGCTGTTCCGTTCCATGGCCAGGGTCGCCTGAATCCAGTTTTTCCAGTCCTCTCTGGTTTTGCCGCCCAGGTTTTTCAGGCCGGAACAGAGAGTCTCGGAGGCTATGGCAACAAGCCTGCCGAGATGCTTCAGGCAGACCCCCCTGGATTCGAGGTAACGCCTGCGAAAACCCTGATCGTCGTTTTTCCACAGGTGGACCGCGGTAAAATAGTAGCGCTTCATGGTTTCTTCAAGACGCTCGCAGATGACACAGCCGGAAACCTGTGCCTCGATTTCCCCAAGCGCGGATTCAAGCCTCTTTTTATCGTATTGTCCGAGTTTTTTCAGGATCGTTTCCGTCCGGGATGCGGCTTCTGTATAGCGTGTGTGGGCCAGCAGGCTCAAGGCATGGCGTTCTCCCTGTATTCTGCCCAGGGCCGACCAATGATTACGGCAGAAGCCCAGGGCGTTAACGGTGATCCGGGTCTCCGGGGCCATGACCGAGTTGCCGAGATAATACTTCAGGTAGCCTTCTTCTGCTTTCCGTTCCAGAAGACAGAAGGGGCACTCGCTGTCCGCGTCAAAGGCATCCCAGACGGGGATGGTTTCCAGTTTGTATTTCATCTGCTCAGAAGGGTACGTGGAGTCTGCGCTTTCTGCAAGACCGCAAAGAGGGGTACTGTCTTCCAGGGAATACTCTTTTCTTAACCCGGTCTTCCTGCTAAGCTGATTTCCGGACTGCAAGGAGTGCTGTGTTCATGAAATTCCGCCCCTGCATAGATCTGCATCAGGGAAAGGTAAAACAGATAGTCGGAGGGACCCTCAGCGACGAAGGGGCCCAGGAGAATTTTGTCTCCAACCGGGATGCCGCCTGGTATGCCGATCTTTACAAACGGCACAATCTTTCCGGGGGGCATGTGATCATGCTGGGACCGGGAAATACCGACGAGGCCCTGAAGGCGCTTGAGGCCTATCCCGGAGGACTGCAGGTGGGGGGCGGAATAAACCCCGAGAACGCGGGCATCTTTCTCGATGCCGGCGCCATGGGTGTGATTGTAACCTCCTGGGTGTTTCGGGAAGGGCGGATCGATTTCGAGCGTCTCGAGGCCATGAAAAAGAGGGTTGGCCAACAACGCCTGGTTCTTGATTTAAGCTGCCGTCTTAAAAACGGGAGCTACTGGATTGTTACCGACCGCTGGAGCCGCTTTACCCGGACGCCCCTGAATGCCGAAACCCTTCAGCTTCTGGGCGCTTCCTGTGGAGAGTTTCTGGTCCACGCTGCGGATGTGGAAGGCAGGCAGCAGGGAATCGAGAAGCCAGTTGCAGCCCTGCTGGGGGAGGCCTCTCCTGTTCCGGCTACCTACGCCGGGGGAATCAGGAACCTTGAGGATATCAATCTGGTCCGGAGCCTGGGAAGGGGCCGGGTCGATTTTACCGTGGGCAGCGCCCTGGATATTTTTGGCGGTATGTTGCCCTTTTTAACCCTGGCTGCCGAATACGCCTGACTGCAAGGAGATTGAGTTTATGGAACGTGATGCCATTCTGCCCCTGATCCTGAAGGATGAGACCGGCAGCATTGTGGATGTGCTGCTGGAATCGGAAAAAGGACACCGTAAAAGCATCGAACAGCGAATAATCTGGCATGTCCACAAGGATACCGGCAGGCTTCTGCCCTACAGGGAACAGACTCCGTTCAAGGAGATCCAGAAAAAAAGCGGGTGGTACGAGGCTCTGCTCTTCTCGAATCAGGACAGCCCGAAAGAGACTGCACAGGAATCTGAAGGTATGACGGAAGTCCCGGAGGCCCTTGCCGGCGACACCCTCTCCCGCCTGGCCAGAGTCATCCGGCAGCGGCGCATCAATCTTCCGGAGGGGTCCTATACCACTCATCTCTTTACCTCCGGGGAAGAAAAGATCCGCAAAAAAACCGGCGAGGAGGCGGTGGAACTGATCCTTGCCCGCGACCCCGGGGAAATCGTCTACGAGGCGGCGGACCTGATCTATCACATGCTGGTGCTGCTGGAATTCCTGGGAATCGACTACACCGCCGTGCTGGCGGAACTGGACAAGCGATCGCGGTAGGTTCTCGATGGTTTTATGTAAATCTTATATAAAATAATAGATTTGCATAGATAATTGGTCTATAATTGTTGCATGAACTATACTCATCGCAGTATTGAACCTTTGCTGGAGAAGGCAGCCGCCTCCTTTCCTGTGATTGTTGTAACAGGTCCCCGTCAAACCGGAAAATCAACCTTGTGCCGCCATCTCTTTTCTGAATACAGCTATGTGACGCTGGATGACCCGATACAACGTTCCCTGGCTGTTCGGGATCCAGGCTTGTTTGTTGATTCTCTGGGACCAAATGTCATTGTAGATGAGATTCAGTACGCCACTCAGCTGCTTCCTTATATTAAAATGGCAGTTGACCAGGAGCGGCACCAATCCGGAAGATAAATCCTGACCGGATCTCAAGCTTTTCAGATGATGCAGGGTGTCAGTGAATCCCTGGCAGGTCGGGCAGCAATTTTTGAACTCCTGGGAATGGATTTCAGGGAGGTCCCGGTTGATGCAATCAAAGGGCGGGATCAGATATTTTTCCGCATACGCCAGGGTTCGTATCCAGATACTCTGCTGCATGGGGTGGATACAGATATTTTCTACAGCTCCTATATTGCTACCTATCTGGAACGGGACCTGCGTAATTTGTGCAGGTCAAGGATTTAAGTCTTTTTCAAGGTTTTCTTGAACTCCTTGCAGCACGCTGTGGAATGCTATTGAATAAAGCAGAATTGAGTCGTGTGCTGGGTATTACCGGCGGAACCATAGACAGATGGCTGTCTGTTTTGGAAACCAGTCGAATAATTTACCTGCTTCGACCTTAATTACAGGAACGTGACCAAACAGGTAGTAAAGTCCCCCAAACTGTATTTTACCGACACCGGGATGGCCGCGTACCTATTGAAATACACCGATTATCGTGTTATGGCAGCGGGACCTCAGAATGACAGCCTTTTTGAAAATTTTCTTGTCATGGAGGTCCTCCGTCGTTCCCTCAGCCTTTCAGTTCCTCCTGATCTCTACTTTTACCGGGACAGCAATGGATCCGAGATCGATCTTATTATCGATTCCCAGAATGGTTTAAAACTTATTGAAATTAAATTGGCCCAAACCATTCGTGATCGTTTCATCGAGTCTCTGTCGAGACAGCTCAGGAATTTCGAGCAGTCCAGGGGATATTTAGTCAGCCTCTATGAAACGCGAATCCCGCTGACTCGCGATATCATCGCCATGCCCTGGCGCAATATTCATGAACTGGTGGATTGATGATTTTTTATTTGACGGCTGATGTCAGACGTCGTATAATGGATGCATGTCAATCAGGGAGGCATCCATGGATCTATCAGAAGAACTCCGGATAAAACGCAAAAGAATAGCTCAGCTGCTTGAAAACCTTGACCTGGACGGTCTCTATCTGAAACGGCAGTCGAATTTTTCCTGGGCCACCGGGGGTGGAATCAATACCGTCGGAATTACCAGTGAAATGGGAAACGCCGGCCTGCTTTTCACCCGGAACGGTGACTTTGCGGTATGCAACAGCATAGAAGAGCCCCGGATGCGGGATGAAGAACAGCTTGAAACCCTTGGGTTCGAGATTAAATCCTTTATATGGCACGAGAACAGGGAACAGCAGATCGTACAGGAACTTGTTGACCCCGGGCGTCTGGGGGCTGATTTCGCTTTTCCGGGCGCCCGGGAAGTAAGGGCACAGGTGGCACGTCTGCGCTACTCCCTTACGGACTCCGAGCTCGAGCGCTACAGGGATCTCTGTTATCTGACCAACCTGGCACTGGAAACAACAGCCGTGGAGATCCGTCCGGGAGACCGTGAGTGCGAAATCCTGGGACGGCTCGCTGAACGTCTGTGGGCGGACCGCATCGACATAGTTACCACCTTCTGCGCGGCGGATGAGCGTATCGAACAGTACCGACACCCTGTAGCAACCCGTAAACAGGTGGAAAAGAGGGCCATGCTGGGCTGCAATGCCCGGCGAAACGGCCTGATTGTCTGTCTTACCCGCTTTGTGCAGTTCGGCCCTCTGCCGGAGGCTTTGCATAAACAGTACCGGGACAATGTGGAACTGGATCATATTTTGTGGAGCCATACCGTGGCGGGTAAACCTGTTCAGGAGGCCTTTTCAGCCGTGGAGGCCGGATATAAACATTTCGGATACCTCGGGGAATTCAATCTGCACCACCAGGGTGGTTCGATCGGCTACGAACCCCGGGATTACCGGGTCGACTATACAACGGAAGAAATGATAGCGGAAAACCAGCCCTTCTGCTGGAATCCGTCGATTACGGGGACAAAGAGTGAAGACACCATTCTTGCCACCCATGCTGATCCCATTCCCCTGACCCGGCCCATTCTGTTTCCCAAATTACATGTGGATGTTAACGGCGCTCGGTTCGAGCGTGCGGACATACTCGTCCTGTAGACGAGAATAGATTTTTCAGGAGGCTTTTTATGAAAAGGAAGGTGATCAGTTCTGCTGCGATCCTGCTGATCCTGGCACTGATCGGCGGACCGGTTTTTGCGGAAGGACAGGCCGAAAAAGAGTACCCCGCCCGGGACATCGAACTGATGGTACCCTGGGGTGTCGGCGGTGCGACGGATATAATGTTCAGGACCTTCATGTCGGTTCTGCCTAAATATCTCGGGGCACCGGTGATTATCGTCAACCGTCCCGGCGGCGGTGCGGTACCGGGTTACGCCGAAGCAATGCAGAAGAAGGCGGACGGCTACTACTTTGTTGCCTGGGCAACGGCCAGTATTACCAAAACCCATATGAGCAAAACCCCCTACAGTACCGATACCTTTGAGCCGGTTATAAATCTGGCCAGCTCACCGGTCTGGATTCTGGTCCCCGGGGATTCCCCCTATAAAGATCTCAATGACCTTCTGGCGGATGCCAAACGCCGCCCGGGTCAGGTTACCCTGGGTAATGCGGGAGCCGGCGGCGGTACCCACATGATTGCCCTGGCCTTCGAAAAGGCTGCTGGCGTCAAGTTCAACCATGTTCCCCATGCCGGGGGCGGACCCACCGTTGTTGCCGGAGTCGGCGGCCATGTTGACGCCATCAGCGTAGGCCCCCCGGAGGGCGTCGCCCAGCTCGAGAGCGGACAGCTTCGATGCCTGGCAATTTTTGCTGAAGAGCGGCTGGAGGATTTCCCGGATTATCCTACCGCCGTAGAACAGGGACTGGACTTTACTCTGGGTCAGTGGCGCGGCGTCGCGGCTCTTAAAGGAACAGATCCCGCCCACATCAGACACGTCCATGATGCCTTTAAAAAGACCATGGAAGATCCGGATTTCCTTGTATTAGCAAAGAATGCGGGGTTGCTGCTGGATTACATCGGGCTTGACGATTTCAAAAAGTATATTGAAGAGCAGGACAAGCTCTACGAAGATATTGTCCGTTCCAACAAGCTCGGAGACCGCTACGAGTATTGACGCAGCGTACCGGGTACGGTAACACAGGACAGGGAACGTCGGCAGCTGTGCCGGCGTTGCCTGAATTTTTCCAGGTGGGAGATACTATGGCCAAGGCCAATGTAATTATAGGTTCGATCTTTTTTCTGCTGGCACTGCTGATGTTCGCTGTCGCCCTTGATTTTCCAAAACCCCAGGTATCGGGACTTTCTCCGCGGGTGTTCCCCCAGTTTGTGGCAGTCTGCACAATGGTCTTTTCCGCCATGCTGATAGCCAAAAATGTGCGGCTTCTTGGCGCAGACGATACATCAGCGCAGGAAAAAAAGAAACTGGACACGTCGTTTGCCGCGCGCTTCAGCGCCTTCAGTGCGGCGGGTCTGCTGTATGTTCTTGTGATTGATAAAATCGGCTACCTAATTGCGACTCCTCTGCTGATTGCCGGTGCCATGATCATTTTTAACGAAAAACGATGGTATCGGGTGCTGCTGGTCTCGGTTTTTACGACCCTGGTACTGTACATTCTGTTTCGTATGGTGTTTCGCGTACCCCTGCCCAGAAATCCTCTGTGGTAAGCTAAAAGGATAGGCGTATGTCCGCATTGATTCAGGGACTTCAATTTGTTTTTACTCCGATCAACTTTCTGTTTCTGTTTATCGGGACCGCCGGAGGCATCGTTGTTGGTGCCATCCCGGGGCTTACAGGCTCCGTGGGAATAATCCTGCTTCTCCCCTTTCTGTTCTATCTGCAGCCGGCGGTGGCCCTGATTATGCTGGCGGGTATGTTCTGCGGCGCGATCTACGGCGGATCGATCTCGGCAATCCTGATCTCCACCCCCGGCACCCCCTCGGCGGCGGCCACTGTGCTGGACGGCTACCCCCTGGCGCAGAAGGGTGAGGCGGGAAAGGCCATCGGTGTTGCCACCATAGCGTCCACCTTCGGCGGGATTATTTCCACCCTGTGCCTGATCTTTATCGCCCCCCAGTTGGCCCGGGTCGCCCTCAAATTCGGTCCGGAGGAGTACTTTGCCCTGATGGTCTTCGGCTTGACGGTAATCGCGAGCGTTTCCGGAGCCTCCCTGGTCAAGGGAATCCTGTCGGGCCTCTTTGGCCTCTCCATTGCGGTTATCGGAATCGACCCCATATCGGGTTACGACCGTTTCTCCTTCGGTATTCCGAACCTTATGACCGGTTTTCCCATGCTGCCGGTGCTGATAGGTTTGTTCGCTATTACGCAGATCCTGGTGGAACTTCAGAAGATCGGGAATCCCCTGGAAATATACAAGCAGAAGATCAAGGGGGTTCTCCCGACCAGAAAGGAGCTGAAGGCCCTGTTCAAGGTAATAATTCCCTCCTCCTTTCTGGGGACCTTTATCGGAATCATCCCCGGGACCGGCGGGGCTATCGCTTCCTTCATGGCCTACAACGAGGCGCGGCGTTTTTCAAAGGACAAGGAGAGCTTCGGTGAAGGAAATATCCTGGGAATCGCGGCTCCTGAAGCGGCCAACAACGGAACCACCGGGGGTGCCATGGTCCCCCTGTTGTCCCTCGGAATCCCCGGGGATGTGGTAACCTCCGTTATGCTGGGGGCCCTGATGCTGGTGGGACTCAGGCCGGGACCGCTGATGTTCAAACAGAATCCTGAAATTATAAATGCACTGTTCGTCGGCTTTATGACAGCCCAGTTTCTTATTCTTGCCCTGGGTCTGTTGAGCGTGCGGGTATTCCCCGCCATACTCAGGGTCCCCTCGTCCATACTCTTTCCCGTGATTCTGGCCCTTTGCTTTCTGGGGTCGTTTTCTCTCGGAAACAGCATCTATGATATGTTCGTGGCCCTGATCTTCGGCATAATAGGGTTTTTCCTGCGGAAGTATGGCTTCGCCATGGCTCCGATCATCCTCGGCATAATTCTGGGACCCCTGGCGGAGCAGAACCTGGGGAAGGCTCTGATTATCTCTCATGGAAACTGGGGAACCCTCTTTAACTCCCCCATCGCCCTCTTCTTTTACGCAATTTCTCTGGCGTCTGTCAGCTATTCCCTGATGCGTATGAAGAGGCCCCACAAGCAGCACTGAAAAAAGAAGGGGCGGCTCTGCCGCCCTGAACTGAAAGCAGAGCGGAGCCGAAGGACACAGGTCCGATGGCGACCGGGAAAAAGGAACACTTCATGAAACTGCGTTATGGAATAATCGGAACAGGGATGATAGCGGAACACCAGGCAAAGGCCCTGGGGGATGTAGAAAACGCCGAAGTTACGGCGGTACTGAGCCGCAGCAGCCGGAGGGCACAGGAGTTCGCCGAAAAGTTTGACTGCAGGGCCTGTACGGAGACGAAGGAGTTTCTAAGCGAGGTAGACGCAGTGTCAATCTGCACCCCCGCGGGACTGCACCTGGATTCGGCCCTGCCGGTTCTGGAGGCGGGAAAGCACCTGATGGTGGAAAAACCCCTGGAGATAAACCTCAAACGGGGCATGCAGATAGTAGAAGCTGCCGAAAAGAAAGGCCTTAAGCTGGGCGGGATTTTTCAGTCACGCTTTTACGAGAGCTCCCGGGTAATAAAAACAGCCCTGGAAGACGGGCGCTTCGGCCGCCTGGTCATGGGGGACGCCTATGTAAAGTGGTTCCGCAGTCAGGAGTATTACGATCGGACGGACTGGAAAGGCAGCTTTGAATACGACGGAGGCGGTGCCCTGATGAACCAGGCGATTCACGCGGTGGACCTTCTGCAGTGGTTCATGGGGCAGGTGCAATCGGTTCAGGCGCGCTGCTCCATTCTCGGGCATTCAGGCATTGAGGTGGAAGACACAGCAGCGGCAGTGCTGGAGTTCGACAGCGGCGCCCTGGGGGTCATCGAGGGCTCAACGGCCGTGTATCCCGGATTTTTAAAGAGGATAGAAATATCCGGTACCCATGGCACTGCGGTCCTGGAAGAGGAGGAGCTCAAGACCTGGAGTTTTGAGTCGGAGATTCCGGAGGACATGGAAATCCGCAGGCGCTGCGGGGTAAAATCGGGCTCCGGGGGGGGAGCTTCGGATCCGGGGGCCATCAGTACCCTGGGGCACCGGCTTCAGTTCGAGGACTTTACCAGAGCAGTTCTGGAAAACGGGATCCCCTTTGTCGACGGAATCGAGTCCCTGAAATCGGTGGCAATAATCGAAGCAATCTACGAAAGCGGAAAGCGCGGCAGAATGGTTCCGGTGGAGCGCCTGTAGTTTCCCGGGGTTTTAACCAGCTTTTTCAGCCTTGCGGCGCACAAGGCGTTCGTGACTGTTTTTCAGGTGGGTCTGCATAAGCGTAAAGGCCCGTTCCGCTTCGTGATTGACAATGGCTCTGTACACCGCGGCGTGTTCCTCCATGGCCACTCCGTGGTCCCGGATGGTCGGGTTGGAATCGGCGTAGGTATTCAGGATTGAATCGAGGATGATCGGCACCACCCGCATGATAATCGGGTTGCACGAGGCCTCGGCAATGCTGCGGTGAAAATCCAGCTCTATGGCCATACCGATGCGGTGCTCATGGACGACCTCCCGCATTTTCTCAATGCATGCTCCGATTTTTTTCAGGTCCTTTTTCGTAGCGTTTTCCGCCGCCAGCCGGGCGACCCCCGGTTCGATGGCCAGGCGTGCTTCCGCCAGGGATATCTGCAGATCCGGGGCCAGAATGAACTCCAGCCCCAGCGGGTCCCGGGCGACCCCCGGCGCACGGGAGACGAAGGTTCCCCGGCCCCGGACAATCTCCACGATGTTCTGGGATACCAGGGAGTTGACCGCCTGCCGGATCGTGGGGCGGCTGACGCCGAAGAGCCTTCCCAGCTCTATTTCGTTGGGAATCTTGTCTCCGGGCTTCAGGTGCTCGCTCCGGATGAGCATTTTTATGTGTTCGGTCACCTCGTCGGAAAGGCGGTGCCCCGAGGACCCAAGCTTTTTGTACATACCTCTTAGTCTCCCGGAATAGTATATAGCTTAACTATAAGAGGTAAGACAACTGTCGTCAATGGTTACAAGAGCCTATTGCACCTCGTCCAGCATTCTGGACTCTCTGTCCAGATGAGCTCTGTCTCCCAGCACCCTGAGGCGCCAGGCCCCGTGAGCGTATTCAAGCATATTCAGGGCGCAGTTGTAGAGGGCAAAGTTGCGGGGAGCGTTATGGGGAATGTGCAGCACGTATCGCAGCATGGTGCTGATAAAGGCACCGTGACTCACCGCCACGACCTTCTCGTGCTTATGGGCTTCCGCGATATAATTTAGAAAGGATTGCCCCCGGTCAAGAAGCTGGTTCAGGGATTCGCCTTCAGGAATGATAAAATCAACCTCGAAATAGCGTTCCCAGATATCCGCGTGACCGTCCCGGATATGGTCGAAGGTGAGCCCGGTCAGAATCCCGACGTTCCGTTCCCGCAAGCGGGTATCCGATTCCGGCATAAGCCCGCATGCATCGGCAATAATCCGGGCGGTTGAATGCGCCCTGCCCAGGTCGCTGGTGTAGACAGCCGAGGGAGAGAGGGCCGCGACCCGTTCCGCCAGTAAACGGGCCTGGCGTTCCCCTTCAGGGGTGAGAGGGCTGTCCGCCTGTCCCTGGAAACGCTGTTCCGTGTTCCACTGGGTTTCACCGTGGCGCAGTATATAAAGTTCGGTCATTCTTCGTGAGGATACGTATTATGCCCACCCTGGGCAATAGCCGGAGCAGGTTCCGGCTAAATCTTCTCCGCTATCCGGTCTCCCATCTCCCCGGTTCCGATCTGCTTCATTCCCGCTGACATAATATCCACAGTCCGGTAGCCCTCGTCCAGAACGCCCTCGATGGCGGCGTAGATGTCGTCGTAGGCTTTGTCCAGTCCCAGGCTGTACTTCAGCAGCATTCCCGCTGAGAGGATCTGGGCTATGGGGTTCGCGATTCCCTGGCCAGCGATGTCCGGGGCCGAGCCGCCGGAGGGCTCGTAGAGTCCGAAGGGAAGCTCGCCCTCGGCGGCTTCCGCCAGGGAGGCCGACGGCAGCATGCCCAGGGAGCCGGTTATCATGCTGGCCTCGTCGGAGAGGATGTCCCCGAACATGTTGCCGCAGAGCATTACGTCGAACTGCCGGGGGTTCCGTACCAGCTGCATGGCAGCGTTGTCCACGTACATGTGGCTTAAAGTTACATCGGGGTACTCTGCTCCCAGTTTGGTGATGACCTGTCGCCACAGCACCATGGTGGACAGGACGTTGGCCTTGTCGATGGAGACCAGCCGCCGGTTGCGCTTGCGGGCGGTCTCGAAGGCCAGGCGGCCGATGCGTTCAATCTCCCCGGCGGTGTAGACCATTGTGTCGAAACCTTTGACGCCGTCGTTTCCTTTGGGCTGGCCGAAGTAGATGCCCCCGGTAAGCTCGCGAACGACCATAACGTCGAAGCCTTCGCCGATTATCCCGGGCTTAAGGGGAGAAGCCTCCTTAAGCTGGGGAAAAACAATGGCGGGCCTCAGATTGGCGAAGAGCTTGAAAATTTTTCGCAGCGGAAGGAGAGCCCCCCGTTCGGGCTGTTCTTCCGGCGGAAGGCTTTCCCACTTGGGGCCGCCCACCGAACCGAAGAGAACCGCGTCAGCGTTCCGGCAAGCTGCTACTGTCTCTTCGGGTAAAGCTTTTCCGTGCCTGTCGATGGCGATTCCCCCCACGTCGGCGGGGCTAAAGTTGAAGGACAGATCGTACTTTTCTGCGATTTTTGCCAGGACTTTTTCAGCCTCTGCCATTACCTCCGGTCCGATTCCGTCTCCGGGAAGTACTGCTATGGTATAGGTTTTCATGGAACCTCCTGTATTTCCGTATCTGTGGCTTAATAAATACTTAAGTTGCCGTAATTATACTAAATACGAGGCTCCAGGAAAAGAGGGCGGGCCCCGTGCATCTGTATTAAAAGCCGTTTTTTCGCTATACTCCGGGTATATGGATTCTTCTACCATCATCAGCCTGGCCGGCATCTGTGCCGTCGCCTTTGTATCGATTTATTCACAGGTCTATCTTTCCCGGCGCAAAAAGCGCCTTGCCGAAAAAATTGCCGCCGGTCCCAAGGTAATTGACGTCCGCAGTCCCAAGGAGTACCGGCAGGACCGTTACCCCGGGGCGGTAAATATTCCCGTCCAGAAGCTCTACATGGAACCGACTAAAGCGGGGCCAAAGGATGTCCCTATCCTGGTCTACTGTCAGAACGGCAGCCGGGCCCGCCGGGCCCGGCGCATTCTCAAGGCTTATGGTTATAAGGATGTAACTAATGGCGGCGGACTGGGAAAACTGAAAGCCCTGGGCTGACAGGCGGCTTGAAAAAAGCTTGACATATGGTATGCATACTCCCATACTGAATACGTATCCAGATAAATAGTATGTATTCAAGGGATCCTTACGTCCCGGGAGGTCTGGCATGTCGAAACGTGTAACCCTGAGCATTCCCGATGCCCTTTACCGCAAGCTCGAAGAGTGGCGAGACAGCTTTAACCTGAGCCGTGTTTTTCAGGACGCCCTGGCGGAGATGATCCGCCGCAAGGAGTCCCTGATGGAACGGCTCCAGGATGACATGCCCCAGATTATTGCCCGGCTCAGGCAGGAAAAACGGGAGGCCGAAGGGAGCTGGGAAAAACGTGGACACGACCGGGGACTTAAGTGGGCCCGGGGCGCCCACTGGCTGGATCTGAAAAAGATGCTTGCCTGCGGAGCGGATTCCCTACTGGAAGACTCTGCCCTCTTTCCCGATTCCTTTCAGAAAGCTCTGGCTGAAGAGGCCGCTGAAATCGGCGACGACGACAGGGAGGCCTTTGACTGCTCCTTTGCTGAAGGCTGGATCAGGGGGGTCAGAGAGTTCTGGACCATGGTGGAGGACAAGCTGTGAAAAAGAGTCCTCACCTTATCGGCCTGGATATCGGTTCGGTTACAGTCTCCCTGGTGGAAATGAACGACCGGGGCGAACTCCTGGAGCAGGAAAATGTTATCCACGGCGGGCACGTGGAGGAGACGGTAAACAGACTGCTGGATAAACGCCGGGGCAATCAAAGGCTTTATATTGCCGCCACCGGTTCGGTCCCCGCCGGCTTTAACCCGGATAAAAAGATAAACTCCCAGGTTGCTCTGATTCGGGGTGTCCGGGAAAGCATTCCCGAGGTACAGGGTATTCTGTACGTGGGGGGAGAAAGGTTCGGACTTCTCAGCTTCGACGGCTCCGGGGAATATCGCAGGGCCCAGGGAAATTCGGGCTGTGCCGCCGGTACCGGCAGTTTTCTCGATCAGCAGGCCGAGCGCCTGGGCTTAACCGACAGCGCGGAACTGGCGGCTATTGCCGACACCAACACAGGGGAGGTCCCTCCCATAGCGACCCGCTGCGCTGTCTTCGCCAAGACCGACCTTATCCATGCCCAGCAGGAGGGTTGGAGCCTTGCTTCTATCTGCGACGGCCTCTGCAGGGGGCTCGCTCGCAATATAGTGGATTCCCTCTTTACCGAAGTCCCGGATTACCCGATCCTGATGTGCGGCGGGGTCGCTCTGAACGGGGCTGTGCGCCGTCATCTGCAGGAGATTCTCAATGTTCCGCTCACCGCGGAAACGGAGGAGGCCCGTTATTATGCCGCCCGGGGAGCGGCTCTGGAGCTGCTTGATACTCTTACAGAGTGCGGTCTGTCTCCTGATCTTCCTGCGGACCCATGGAAGCGTTTCGGAAAGAACGAGATGGAGAGCGTCTCTGTCTATCCTCCTCTTACCCTGAAGCTCAGCGACTACCCTGATTTCCGGGGCATGGAATACTATCGCTTTGCCCCTCCTGCAGAGGTCGGCATCGGAGATGTGGAGGTGGATATCTACAAGGAGCTGCGGGAGGATCTGGACATTTACGTGGGTATCGATGTGGGATCCACGAGTACCAAAGCCGTTCTGATAGACCCAACCCGCAGGGTCCTGGCGGGTTTTTACACCCGGACCTCCGGGCGTCCGGTACGTGCCCTGCAGGGTATTCTTGCCGCGGTGGAGGATGTCTCCCGGAGAACGGGCTGCGGCTTTCAGGTGCTCGGCTGCGGCACCACCGGTTCGGGGCGCAAGCTGGCCGGGGCAGTCCTGGGGGCGGATACAGTGCTGGACGAGATAAGCGCCCACGCCAGGGCCGCTGTGGAGATCGATCCGGAGGTGGACACGATCATCGAAATCGGCGGTCAGGACGCCAAGTTCACTACCTTGAAGCATGGCCAGGTTACCGGTTCGATCATGAATAACGTCTGCGCTGCGGGAACCGGCAGTTTTCTCGAGGAACAGGGGCAGAAGCTGGGGACGAGGATTGATGAATACGCGGTCTGTACCGAGGGGGTAGCCGCTCCCCTTTCTTCCGACCGCTGTACGGTGTTCATGCAGCGGGACCTGAATCACCTGCTTTGCGACGGCTGGAGCCGGGAGGAGGTCCTTGCGGCGGCTCTTCACGCGGTGCGGGAAAACTATCTGCAGAAGGTGGCTGTGGAGAGCCGCATCGGCAGCAGGATCTTTTTCCAGGGCGCCACCGCCAAAATAAAAACCCTGGTGGCGGCCTTTGAACAGAAACTTGACAAGCCCATTATAGTCTCTCCCTGGTGTCACCTGACGGGAGCCCTGGGGGCCGCTCTGGAACTGGCGGACCGGCAGGTGATTTCCGCATCCTTTCGCGGTCTGTCCCTCTGGAAAGAGAAGATCCCCGTGCGCAGCGAGGTCTGCGATATCTGTACCAATCACTGCAAGCTTACCGTAGCGGAGGTGGCGGGAACGACCGTTGCCTATGGCTTTCTCTGCGGCAGGGACTACGATACTGCTCATTATGTGCGGGGGGGCGGTAGCGCTTTCAATCTGCTGAAAGCGGTAAAAAAGGCGGAAGGGCCCGATCCTGTGACCGCAGAGCCTGTAACCCCCTTCTCCGTGGGACTGCCTTCTGCTCTGTACCTGAGGGAGGACCTGCTCTACTGGAAGACCTTTTTCGCCGAACTCGGGATTCCCGTTGTTTCCGGGGAAAAGATTGAAGACGGGGTTGCGGAAGGACGCCGCCACACCGGGGCGGAGTTCTGTGCTCCCCTGACGGAGCTTCACGGCCAGGTACACCGCCTCGCTGAATCGGCGGATTATGTTTTTCTCCCCGTTTACATGGAAACAACGAAGGAGAAAAAGGACCTGCGGAAATTCTGCTATTATAGCCAGTTTGCGCCGGCCCTTATGGCAGACCAGTTCCCGGAAGGAAAACTGATCAGTCCCGTTGTCCAGGCCAACTCCTTTCCCTTCAAGGTCCAGGCGGAGCTGTATAATGCTCTTAAGGGACTTCCGGGAAAATACTCGTTTTTGTCCATCACCCGAGCCCTGGAGAAGGCCGCCGCAGCAAAAAATCGGCGCAGGGAGGCCCTTTCAGCGCGCTTTGAGGAAGAACGCGGAAAAGCGGCAGATACTGATGTTCAGGTTGTGCTTCTCGGACGACCCTATACGGTTCTCTCTCCCTACATGAACAAGGGTATTCCGGAGATCTTCGCCAAACTGGGGGTACGGGCTTATTATCAGGACATGCTGCCCAGGGACCCTGAGGCTGTTGAGGCTATCCGTCCCCTGCTGGAGCAGGTTCACTGGCATTATGCCTCCGCTATCCTCGAGGCTGCGGAGAGAGTTGCAGGAACCCCCGGGCTCTATCCGGTTCTAATAAGCTCTTTTAAATGTTCCCCCGACTCCTACCTGCGGAGCTATTTCCGGCAGATCATGGACGCCCGGGACAAGCCCTATCTTATCCTCGAGCTGGACGAACATGGCTCCAGTGTCGGATACGAAACCAGAATCGAAGCGGCCCTGCGTTCCTTTCGGAATCATCGGACTATGGAGGATTCCAGCGCTGCGAAGATCGATTATTCAGGTCTGCTTCCCGACATGGCCACTGACCTGCGGCACAAAACCGTGCTGCTTCCCAACTGGGACCCCCTTACGATGCCCCTGATTGTAGCAAACCTCAGGCATGAAGGTGTTGATGCACGTGTCCTGGATGAGTCGGCGGATTCAATCCGTCGGGGACTGCGTCACAACGACGGTCAGTGCATTCCCATGAATGCCGTCGCGGAAGAGACCATGGATTATGTACGCAGGAATGGACTGGACCCGGAAAAAACCGTCCTCTGGATGATGAAATCCGATCTTGCCTGCAACATAGCCCTCTATCCTCACCACATTCGGCATATTTTCAGGAATTACGGTGGAGGTATGGAAAAACTGGGGGTTTTTACGGGGGACATAAGTTTCGGGGAGGTGTCCATTACCGCTGCGGTGAACACCTACTTCGCCTTTCTGTTCGGGGGACTCCTGCGAAGGATCGGGTGCCGCCTCCGGCCATACGAGATTAATCCGGGACAGACCGACAGGGCGATCGCCAGGGGAATGGAAAGGCTTACAGAGGCCTTTCTCGGAAAGAGGAAAAAGGAAGATGCTGTCCGGGAACTTATTGAAGAGATTGAGGCAATCCCTGTGATAGCAGCCGAGCGCCCAAAGGTGGCGATTTTCGGGGACATATACGTCAGGGACAATGACATATTCAATAATAACCTCATACGCTTCATCGAGAACCACGGAGGAGAGGTAATCACCACGCCGTACAGCCAATATGCCAAGATGATTTCCGACGCATACTTCAAACGCTGGTTTGCTGAATCCCGCTTTCCGACGCTCCTGGCTTTCAAGACCCTGCTGGCCGCAGTTGAGCTGCTGGAACGCAGCTATCAGAAGCTCTTTGACCGAGTGCTCTCCCTTTCCAATGAGCGCTACGACGAACCGGCAGAAAAAATCCTTGAACGCTTCGGCATGAAAATCGAGCACTCCGGGGAATCCATGGATAACATCCTCAAGGTCTGGTACATAAAGCGCCATTATCCGGAGGTCTCTCTGTTCGTTCAGACCAGTCCCGGTTTCTGCTGTGCCGGGCTCGTTACCGAGGCCATGACCCGACGAATTGAAGAAGTAACCGGAGTTCCGGTTGTCAGTCTTACCTACGACGGAACCGGAGCAGACCCCAACGAAATCCTGGTTCCGTATCTGCGTTTCCCCCTTTCCACGGAGGCAAAGGAAAAGAGCGAGCTGGAACTGCAGACGGGCTGAACCCTGCATTGTCGGCATAGCTGTACCCCGAAAAAGGTGCTCTCCTGTATCCATGAGACTGAAGGGTGAGATTATCCCGGGGTAACCATAAGCCTCCGAATACCATGGCTGAGGTGTTCTCTTCTCTTGCGAGG